>NZ_JAUSXM010000001.1:2548497-3185622 GCF_030815985.1 Paenibacillus sp. W2I17 | reverse complement strand
CGAATGTGCTGGACAACGGTACGGCTTATACGTCCTTGAAGCTCGCCCTGTTGGGTGGGCCGAAGAAGTTGCTCGCTTATCGGGTAGCAAGTGCTGCGGCCAAAGTAGCCACGCTTACCTTGAAGGACAGCAGTGATGCCAATGTGCTGCAACTGGACGCGAAGTATCCGGGGGATCGTGCAAATGGATTCTACGTCACCATCCAGCCAGGTGTGATTGATAATACGAAACATGAAGTGCGTCTCTTCGAAGGTAACCGGATGTTGTATGCGCTCCTGACAGCGGATATTACAGCAGCTTCTCTGGCAAAAGAGATTAACGCGGATGAACAAAATGTCTGGGTAACGGCTCAGGCGATTGGCGATGGTGCAGCTGTAGTTGCAACAATTGCGGGGGCGGCATTCAAAGGCGGCGTAAGTGGCAACGATGACCGGACCAATGCTGAGTACATTGCTGTACAGGGCGCGCTGGAAGGGGAGCAATTCGACGTCTTGGCTTTGGATCAGGCGGCAGATGCACCTCTGCTTGCGAGTTTTGCGGCATGGGTGAAACGTGTGCGTAGTGAAGGTAAACCGGTGGTGGCTGTATTTGGCGGTTCCGCAGCGGATGACACTTCTGCTACAGCAGCACAAAAAGCGGCAGCACGTTCGCTTACGCTCAACCATGAAGGTGTGATTAATGTCGGTACAGGCGTACGCCTTGGAGATGCATTCTACAGCTCGGCGGAAACGTCCGCCTATGTTGCGGGACTGATTGCCGGACAACGTCTGAGCCAATCCACAACCTATGCGGCTACTCCGTTCGATGATGTGACACGTCGCTGGACGCGTGCAGAACAGGAGCAGGCGGTACAGAATGGTGTATTTATTTTCTTCCATGATGGTCGTCAGGTGAAAGCACTTCGCGGTGTAAACACACTGGTAACGCCAGCCGCTGGACAGAATAATGCGTGGAAAAAAATCCGTTCCATTCGTGTGTTGGACGCGATCAACACGGATTTGCAGCGCTCCGCGGAAGATACGTATATCGGTAAAGTGAACAATACCGAAGAGGGTCGTCAGGCACTGATTAGTGCCATGAAGGCCTATTTGGCGTTGCTCGCACAGAGTAATGTGATTGAAGCTGACGGTTATGATGTCATTCTCGACCCGGCTTATTACGGTGCGGCACCAGTTCTCAAACCGGAAGCAGATCAGGTATTCCTGCAATGGAATGTGAAGCTGACGGATGTAATGGAGCAGTTGTTTGGTACATTTTACGTGCAATAAGGTTGTGTGAAAGGAAAACGTGATTTTTTAATTTTAAGGAGGAAAATATATGTTGGATGCGTCAAGAGTAATTCTCGGTACCCATGGTCAGTTGCATATCGATGGTGTGTGGCAGACAAACATTAACAAGTTGGAAGCGAGTGTGGAGATTGAAAAGCGTGAGCTGAACCTGGTCGGTAACGACTGGAAGGTGCACAAAAACGGCGCGAAAAAAGGAACAGGCACGATGACGGGCTACAAAGTCACTTCCGATATGATCCAGCGCGGCTTCACCAAATTCGAGATTATTTCCAAGCTGAACGACCCAGAATCGTATGGACATGAGAGTGTATTGCTGAGAGGTTGCATGGTGGACAAAATCCAGCTTGCCAACTGGACAGCCGGCGAAGAAGTACCGGAGGAAACGGGCTTTACGTTTGAAGGATTTGAATTGCTGAATCCGATTGTGGCGAACTAAGCTTTGGAATAGGCACGTTATTGAGCTGGTTTGCTCAAGCGTGATTGCGTGGTTACTTCGTATAATATGGACACCAATGCAGGCCGAGATGATCTCGGTCTCTTTGTTGTCGCTACAGGCTTGGAAGCTGGCATAGATAAACCCATTTATGAAATAAGAAGGAGATAACACCCGATGAGTATGAATGAAAATATGTCCGAAGAACAGATTTTGGATCAGTTGTTTGAAGCAGCAGAACGTTTGCCAGAGGAGAATGTGCGCATTCAGCGTCTGGATCTGCTGTTGACCTTGCGTGGGCTGACGTCCTCCAAAGTGGATCACATTCGCGAACGCTGTACCATTCGAAAAACGACCAAAGGCCGCACCGAGGAAAAGGTGGACACCGAAACGTTTAACGCGCTGCTCATTTCCGAAGCAACGGTGAAATTGAAAGTCCGCAGCCTGGAACTGTCTGGCTGGGGAGACACCCGCATTACAGGCCGCATGAAGCTGTCTGGTGGAGAACAGGCAGTTCGCCGCATGCTGCTGGCTGGTGAATTGGATGCCGTAGGTGATAAAGTGCTGGAGCTGTCTGGCTTTGGTGTGGAGATTGAAGACCTAAAAAACTGATTCACTCCGGCGGGATGACTACGTTCCTGTATCACATGTGGGTGCGTCATCATCTCCGGCCCGGAGAGTTCTGGTCTTTGCCACGTGGAGAGCGCTCGCTGTTAATTGCGTTCTCGGAAGAGGAAATGTCAGCGATAACTTCGCAAATGAATCGATAACGAAATAGGGCAGGAGGTGAAAAAATGGCAGAAATGATTGTAGGTTTATCCAAATCCAATGCGGAAATGCGGACGACCCTTCGTTATCTGGATCAGATCCAACGCTCGACGGAACGTCTGGGTAGAGTTCGATATCAGAGTCTGATCAAGGTGAATAATGAGCTGAGAACGACTGGACGCAGGTTGGAGCATATTTATAGTATGGCTGTGCGAATCAGCAGGCTGCGAATTACACCGACGATTGGGTTGATTGATAAGCTGAGTCCGGCACTGGATCGCGCATGGGTTAAACTGAATAGATTCAGGGACCAGATGGTTACGGCTTCGGGAACAGTATCCCTTGAAGTTCGGCAGAAGATTGAAGTGGCGATGGGTAAAGGAGGGGCTTCGAGTCCAACTATGGCTGTCGTGATTCAAAATAATAAAAATATCACTAACAATGCGAAAGAAGAAGATAGCTGGATTGATAAGGCTAACACTTGGATGGAATTTTTTAATAACCTCAATGATATTTTTGATAACATCATTGATAAAGTTGGTAAATTTATAAATTTGTTCAAAAAGAAAAAAGAAGAAAGTCCTGCATCTGATCCAACCAGAAGTCCAGCATCCAAATGCTGCTGTTGCACAGGTGGAAAGATGGGCAAAAACCGTAGAGTTCGTTCACCGAATGCGGATGGTGGTGGATCAGATCGTGGAAGACGAAATTACCGAAGTGGTAGAAGGTCTAGTAATCGTTCGAACCGGGGCCCATCACCAGTACCCAATCCTGTACCTGATACTCCAACTCCTCCGGCCGATCGCAACCGTAATAGGGGAGGGGGTAGAAGAATACGAGGAAGCGGTAGATTAGGGTTTGCGGATGGTGGATTGGGATCATTAACCGACATGCTGGCTGGTAATGGATTGATGGATAATTTAAGTAGTGGCTTTGCCAAAGGAGCTAAAAGGTTGCTTGGGCCCATCAGCATGCTTGCTGATGTGGCGAATGTAGCGACAGCACCCCCGGAAGAGCGTGGCCGAGCGGTGGGTTCCATGATTGGCGGCACAGCAGGTACTGCGATTGGTAGCGCCATCGGTAGCGTTCTTTTGCCTGGCATCGGGACATGGGTCGGTGGTGCAGTAGGTGGTTGGGCCGGAAGTACAGCAGGCGGTTGGATTGGAGACAAAGCGAAGGATATTGGAAACTTTATGTCTAGTGCTACCGAAGGTGTAGGTGATGCATTGTCGGGTGCAGCCGATTACGTCTCTGAGAAAACAAAAAAAATCACCGATGGCATATCCAACTTCTTTGGTTTTGGTTCCAAAAAAGAAGAGAAGACGGTCTCGGCAGCAACGGTGGCCGCACCGTCTCCAGTTGCAACAGGCCCCCAGATGGCCCCTGCATATATGCCACCGGCACTGACTATGACAGGCCCAGCCGCATATATGAACAGCAAGGTCGGCCAGCCTACCTCTGCTGGATTCATGGGAACAAGCATGATGCAGAACCAAGCGATGGCGCTTGGTAACGGTGCGCAGACGAATGGAAAATCGTCCACGATGACGGTACAGATATCCGAAGACCAGATGAGCAGTCTGTCCGGATACTTGAAGGATTTCAAAACAGAAACTACCAATCAGATTGCAATAAATATTCCACCAGGTGCGGTGCAGGTGACTGTGCGCGAAAATGCGATTGATTACGATGCTGTTACCAAGCAGGTCGGACAACGGATTACGGGCGAGTTCCGCCGTGCGATGGAAAACCGAAAAACGATTATGGCCTAAGCAGAAAGGAGGCCGTGTATGTCTGTACTTAAAGATGAAGTAGGTCCTAACAAAATGGCATTTACGCTGAAGGATGGCGGCACTTCATTTCAATTCCCGGTGAACCCGGAAGAGGTGAGTATTTCCAGGTCCAAAGGGTATGAAACGATTAATATGCTGGAGCATGGCGAGTTTGATTTTGCGCAAGGGGAGAAGGTGAAGGAGATCACCTTCTCTTCTTTTTTTCCCAAAGAGTATGATGCCTTCTATTGCATGGACAAAGAAGATTTTCCAGATCCGCGGGTAGCGATGAATATGCTGAATACGTTTCTGGTATCGAAAAAGCCGCTGCGTTTCATCATTTCAGAGACGGGCGTGAACGTGCCTGTTTTTATTGTTTCGCTTAATTCGAGCTTTCGTGGGGGGGAGACAGGGGATATTTATTTCGACCTGACCCTACGCACATGGCGGGATTCCAAGGTGGAAAAGGTGGGCTCTGCGGCATCCGGGGGCAAGTCAGGTTCTCGTACCGATTTGAAAAAGAGTAGCAAGACCTACACCGTCAAATCTGGCGACTCCCTGTCCAAAATAGCAAAGCTTGAGCTGGGTAGCAGTTCCAAATGGAACGAGATCTACAAGCTCAACGCAAAGATCATCGGGAGTGATCCGAACCGGATCAAGCCCGGACAAAAGCTGGTGATGCCATGACCTACAAGGTCATTGTCGACGACAAATACGACATCACCAAGTTGGTGGAGACGATTACGCTGAAGGACTCGCTTGACCAGATTGCCTATCAGGCTAACATCCGGCTGGCGGTGTCTGCATCTTCCGGTCTGCCTTCGATCTCACCGGGCATGGCGGTGCGGATTAGCGGGGTTCCTTTTGGCGAAAAATCCATGGTTCATCTGTTGCATCCTGCGGTCATCTGGGAGGTGGAAAGCTCGAACAGCGGCACCAAGCGGTTGTCTCTCACGGTGTACGACCGAATGATATATCTGGAAAAATCAGAGGACGAGTTCCTGTTGCCTAAGGATCAGACCGCTACGCAACGACTCAAAACCTACGCCAAAGAGTGGAAGATTCCATATGCTACGCTGCCGGAAACCAAGACAAAGCTGGGAAAAGCCGTGTATCGGTCACAGACGATCTTTTCGATGATGTTTGCCGATCTGAAAGAAACGGCGAAGTCCGGCGGGGAAATGTACCATCCACGGATGACACCCGGCGGGTTGCAACTCTTCCAGGTCGGCAGTAATGCGAAGGTTTATGAGCTGGATCGACTGATTGATCTGACCCAGATGCGTACGCTCGAAGGGGCGGTTACCAAAGTTAAAGTGATGGCAGCGTCGGAGTCACCGAGTGGCAAAGAAGTTCCTTCCAAAGTGCTTGCAATTGAGCAGAATGGTGTGGAAGAACTGGGCACATTGCAAAAGCTGGTAGAGGACGATCAGGTGAAATCGACAACTGCCGCGAAAAAACTGGCGAAAAGTCATCTGACGGGTATTCAGGAGACCTTTACGATATCGGCACCGGATATCAATACGATTCGCTCCGGGGACGCAGTGTTGTTGAAAGGACTGAAGCTAATCGTCATGTCGGTCAGCCGTGATCTGTCTGCCGGACCTGGAACGATGACGTTAGAGCTGGGGACGACTGAGCTGGTGAAAAGGAGGTATTACCTTGAATAAAGATGATCCGTATGGGCATTTTGCCGACGTCATGCGGGGTGCGATGAGTACACATTCTCGTCAGGCTGTGAGCGGGCTGGGAGCAGTACTGGGTACGATGACCTCGTCCGGCGTGAAGCTGGATGATTTCAAGCACGAAGTGCAGGATTATCTCGTGGCCGAGTTGCCGGGCACGCTTGGACTGCCGGAGCGCGAGACTGCTGGCGCGATTTCCGGTATACCTGACGTGGCAAACGGCGGAACAACGGGCACGGGACGGTTTCTTTTGCAAGAAGAGGAAGTTGAAGAAGCGGTGTGGTCTCTTGGTAAGGGATTAAAAGCGGGAGATCGCGTGCTGGTGATGCGGGTGAATGGCGGTAACGACATTGTGGTGCTGTGTAAGGTGGTGAGTGCGCATGCCTAGTTTGTTCCCGGAAACGGGTGTGGTCTGGGGAGATGAGGAGGATCTGTCGGGGGCAGCTTCGGAAGAGGTGCGCTTTGGGCGGAGCTGGCGATTCGATTACGATGTAGGGGATTTTGTATTGACCCCAAGTGGTAAAGTAGCCGCAGCGGATGCACATGAAGCCTGGGTGCAATGGTGCATTAAGGCAGTGAAAACGCCACGTTACAGACATGTGATCTATTCCCGAAACTATGGTTCGGAGCTGGAGGATCTGGTGGGTCAGGGTGATAGCCGAGGTGTGATGGAAAGTGAGATTACCCGGATGGTGCCGGAAACGTTGCTGGCTGATCCACGCACGGAATCGGTAGACCAGTTCACGTTTGATTGGAATCGGGAGCAGTGCATGTTCTCGTGCCGGGTGGCGAGTGTGCAGGAAGAGATGTTTATTCTGGAAAGTGAGGTGATCTGACGGGATGGCTGAGATTCCGCGTTATTTGGAGGACCAGACGGAGGAACAGATTATGCAGCGTATGCTGGATCGTCTGCCCGCAGATCTGGATAAGTCGGAAGGATCGTTTCTGTGGGATGCGGAGGCTCCGGTTGCGTTTATGCTGTCTGAAGCGGCATTGTGGGCGCAGGAATTACTTCGGCGAGGGTTTGCTAGTACTGCGGCGAGCAGTGATCCGAATTTTCGTTCGGAAGAGCTGGATCTGCGGGCAGGAGAGCACGGCATCACGCGGCGGGCTGCTGTGGCGGCACAAGGTGCAGTGAGGTTCATGGGTACGCCGGGGAAAGTTGTGCCTGTGGGCACGGTCGTGGCAACGCTCGCGGATGAAGTATCTGCTGAAGCTTCGCTCGAATATGAGACAGTGGGACGTTTGGAACTGGATGCAGAGGGGTCCGGGGTGGTAGGCGTGCGAGCGCTTGTTGCCGGAAAAGAAAGCAATGTGCCTGCTGGCACGGTAACTGTGCTTTCTACACCTGTAAGTGGCGTGAATTCTGTCACGAACGTTGATGTGATCAAAGGCGGTGCGGATATTGAGGCCGATACGGCGTTGTTGGAACGCTTTTATGCCAAAGTCCGCAACCAAGGGACAAGCGGCAACAAATCGCAATATGTGCAATGGGCCAGTGAAGTACCAGGTGTTGGTGCAACGCGTGTTATTCCGTTGTGGCAAGGGCCAGGTACGGTTGGATTGTATCTGCTGGACACGGACAAACGTGCTGCGGGTACGGATTTGGTGGCGGCGGTGCAGAAGTACGTAGATCCAACGCAAGATGGACAGGGTGAAGGCGTTGCGCCGGCGGGGCCAGTGGTGTCCGTGATGCCAGCGGTGGAAGTGCCGATGAACATTCAGGTGAAGCTGACTCTTGCCAGTGATGCAACGTTGGCCGATGTACGAGCATTGATCGAACGCGGGGTGACCGCGTATTTGAAGCAGTTGGCTTTTGCCGATCCACTCGTTCGTTACACTCGCATTGCCGCGATTCTGCTGGACATTCCGCCCATTATCGACTATTCGGAGCTTACCGTAAACGGTGTAAGTGACCAGAATATCGAGATGACCGCGAGCCAGGTGGCCGTGCTGGGGACGGTGGATGTTCATGAGTAACATTGGGCAGATGGTGGACGAGGAAGTAGTTTTGGAGTGCGGAGACCAAGGAAGATTGGGAGAAATACTCCGTTCCGGGTTAGAGCTAGTGAGCGAGACGCTCCATGATGATATGCAAGGAAGGGAGGGGACAGGGCATGAGTGCTCCTTCTACTGTAGATGTTGGACTGACGAGTGAGAAAGGGCGGGAGTTGTTCTCGTATTTGCCAAGGTATTACGAGACTTCGCGCGTCATGCAGGCCGATATGCAGGCCAAAGGCGTCGAGATGGATCTGCTGTACCAGGCGCTGGATGAGACGTTGGAGCAGTTTTTTGTCCGTACAGCGACATGGGGGCTGGACTTCTGGGAGCAGGAGCTCGGCATTGAGACAGATCGTCTCAAACCCGTGGAACAAAGGCGCGCCGTGGTGGAATCGAAGCTGCGTGGTGCCGGGAAGTTCTCTGGCAGGTTGGTTGCGAATGTGGCTGAGGCATATGCCGGGGGAAAAGTGGATGTAACATTTCAACCGGAAGCGTGGAGTTTTACGGTGAGTTTTGTGGACACGATGGGCATTCCGCCCAATATCGATGATCTCAAACGGGCAATTGAAGAGTTGAAACCGGCCCATATGGTCGTGGAATATGAGTATCGTTATCTGATCTGGGACGATCTGGATAAGAAGCAGAAAACATGGGATGAACTGGACGCCGCGTCTTTGACGTGGAATGAACTGGAGGTGTGGGCGTAATGCCACAAGAAACCGATCGATTGAAATTACCTCTTCCCTTGGGGAACGAAAGAGTGACCCGGGATAGTATTAGTATGATTTTCGAAAAGATTGATGCTGGTGTTGCAACGCAAGAGGATTTGGATGCGCTCCGTGAAGCGGTGAGTCATATGGATATTCCTGATGCGTCGTTGACGCAAAAAGGGAAGGTGCAGTTGTCAAGTAAGACGGATGGGACATCTGAGACGGTGGCGGCAACGGAGAAGGCGATAAGGGATGCGAGGGTGGCGGCTGAGACAAATGCGAAGAATGCTAGCCTGCCAAGGTCCGGGGGATCTATAGTTGGCGATGCAGGAGTATTACACCTCGTGGGTTCAACTCATGTTTATCAAGGTTTCTTGCCAGAAGGCCAGAACTCAGGTAGAAAGGGATACGTCGGATTTGGTACTCCCGGTGGGAAGGACTTTACAATCGCAAACGAATACGGAGGAGAATTGTTATTCAGAGATAAGAACGGAGTGACAGCACTTTCTGATTTAAAGCAATCTGTCAGTAACGGTAAAGCATCAATTGCTGCTGCGATTACTGGCAAGGGAGTACTAACAGCGGCAAATGCTTCTTTCGCAACGATGGCGAGTAATGTAACTAAAGTTAAACAAGCGTATTATCAGTCAACAACTTCACCCACAGGTTTTATTAATTCAGGGTCGGGTGTCCCGTTTGTACTTGCAACATTTCCAGGTGGTACAAGTATTATATCGGCTTATGGGCGTACGCCTATTGGATCAAGTATATTCAATGACAGATGGTCTGTTCAGAGTAAAGCGTCTGATAAGTTTGAACTTCGATTAAGAGATGCTAACGGGGTTGACTGGATCCTATCAACTCATAATTACATTGGAAGTAACGGTACTACAAACGATAGCGTAAATTCATTTTGGTCAATTGCACAAATACATGTAAACCTGCTATCGGGAGTTGCGATGGTGGTTGCACGAGTTGATTCGTATGTGTCGTGGAATAATGTGCATCAAGGTGGTTACGGTTATAGCAACTCAACCACGAAACCTAACGGTGGTTTTGATAATAGTCGTAACTTTAGTTTAATTGTAGTTAGTGAGGGATCTGTGAATTTCCCAGGTAACAATAGTGCATTAATAGTCGAATCAATGTAAAAGATGTGCTAAAGTGGTGCGGATTATTAAGTCCTCTGGAGTAATTAGGAGACTTTTTTGAGCAACTGAGTTGGAGAAAGTAGCCAAATGGTAGTGTCATTGTTGACGCCGGCAGCTCAAGACAATATGGGATTGTTTAAAATTTGAAGGTAAGACGTTTATTTTCATAATGTTGGCTATAGATCAACTGATGGATGTCCTCCTAGGTGATGGTCACCATATTTAGGGTGCAGTCGTATGGTTTATATTTTCAATGAAATTCTATCTAATACTGGATATGACAACAGGTGAATCGCTTGTGTCTTAAGACTAGTTCTGAACTTATATTTAGAACACTTAAGATCGTAAGCTACCGCTTGTTAAATACAAAATCATACTTCAATCAATTCTAATCAAAAATGGGAGGTGAACCATGACCACAAACCAACTAACCACTGCCATTGCTGATGCTCTGACGCAGCATTTCCCTAACATCCCGATCCACCCAGCATCAGTAGGTGGTAACTCGACTCCTGCCGAAAAAGGCATCTCCTACCGCTTGCTGTCCGCTCAACTCACCCGGGAACGCAGCGATCGCTTCGTGCAATCTCACGCCTTTGAAATCCGGTGGCTCGATCCAAACGATATCCCAGCCACCCTGCCGGATGAGCTCTTCGAAGCGCTGGAAACCATCGACGTGGAGGGCACACCCTATCGCGCAACAGAGCTACGTTGGGAGACGGAGAACGATACTCCGCGCATGCTGGTGTACTACACCATGCGAACCACCAAAGTGTCGGAGCCCGCCGCTACTATGCAACAACTGGAACAGCGACCCACCGCACTTAAAGCTACGAGAGAATAACGATATGAGTTCCACATAACGAAGGTTGCTCTGCTTTTGGACTTGCTAGTGTAACTATTCTTTATTGAACTTAAATAACCAAAATGAGGGGATCTACATGAAAGGAATAGGAGGCGCTTTGGCAATGTTTACGAAAAAAGAACCGGATCCTAAAACACCGGAAGCTCAACAGAAAAACAATCAAAAATACAGCAAAGCACAGTTCGCCGAATCCCGGCAACTCAGCCGGATGGAGAAAGATATTTTGGCAGCAGTTCTGCTGGAAAAACAAACATACACTTTGCAAGAAGCACAGCAACATATCCAACAATTTATGAATGGGGAGGCACAATAATGGCTGGAGGAACATGGACAACACAAAACAAGGTACGCCCCGGCGTATATATGAATTTTGCATCAGAGGGCTCATTGCCGGGTACGGTAGGGGAGCGGGGAACGGTGGCATTGGCACTTCCGTTGTCATGGGGACAAGCTGGCACAATTCTGACAATACAAGCAGGTGAAGATGTACAAGCCAAATTAGGCTATGACTGGACAGCACCGCAAATGCTGCTGATCCGCGAGGCATTGAAACGGGCGCAGACCTTGCTTCTTTACCGACTCAATGCAGGTACCAAAGCCAAGGCAACCTTGGACAAACTGACAGTGACAGCCCAACACGGTGGTGTACGTGGTAATGATCTGGCTGTTGTAATCTCCGCGAATATCAACGAACCGGAACAATTGGATGTCTCCACTTTGCTTGCGGGTAAAGAAGTTGACAAACAAACCGCGTCTACCATCGAAGCTCTGGAATCCAACGCATACGTCACATTTACTGGTGAAGGTGCACTCACAGCTACAGCGTCACTTCCACTAACGGGTGGATTAGATGGTACAGCAACGAACCAAGAGCATGCTGATTTCCTGACCAAGCTGGAAGTACTGGATTTTAACACGGTCGGTCTGGTCTCAGACGATGCCACACTCAAGTCAGTCTACACAGCTTACATCAAGCGTTTGCGTGATACCGAGGGCAAGAAAGTGCAACTCGTTCTGTCCGATTATCCTGCTGCAGATCATGAAGGCATTATCAGTGTCAAAAATGGTGTTGTGCTCGCAGATGGTACGGTCCTGTCACCAAAACAAACCGTAACATGGACAGCAGGCGCAACAGCGGGAGCTAACCTGAATGAATCCCTGACGTTCCGTGCTTATGACGATGCCGTGGATGTGAATGGCAGATTGACACATACCGAGACAGAAGCAGCCTTGCGTAATGGCGAGTTTGTGTTTACGGCTAGCAGCAACCGCGCGGTGGTGGAGCAGGATGTTAATACGTTCCGTTCCGTGACACCGGATAAGGCACGTCATTTTGCCAAAAACCGTGTTGTCCGCGTACTCGATGGCATCGCTAACGATATGAAACGGATTTTCGAGTCCTACTATATCGGCAAAGTGAACAACAACGATGATGGGCGCAGCCTGTTCCGTTCCCAATGTGTCACTTACCTGAAGCAGCTTCAGGATATTGGGGCGATTCAAAATTTTGATTCAAAAACAGATATCACTGTTGCTCCGGGCAATGAAACTGACAGTATTCTGATCGAGATTCAGGTCCAACCTGTGGATTCCGTTGAAAAAGTATATATGAAAGTGAAGGTGGTTTAAGATGGCATTTTTGAAAGCAAGCGACACGATCTCCGGCCAGGAAGGCCGCGCATACGCAACGATTAACGGACAGACGGAAGAAATGTTCTATGTGAAGACGCTGGAAGCAACGGTGGAGAAGCAAAAAGCAGAAGTCAAAACGTTGGGTCGCCGCGGTGTACAGCACAAAGCAACCGGTTGGTCTGGCTCGGGTTCCATGACAATCTTTTATACCACATCCCGTTTCCGTGAGCTGATGCTCCAGTACATGCAGAATGGTGTGGACACGTACTTCGACATTGAAGTGACCAACGAAGATCCTTCCTCTACGATTGGCAAACAGACGGTAACCCTCAAAGGCGTCAACCTCGACAGTGTGATCATGGCATCCCTGGATACCGAGGCCGAGGCGTTAGAGGAAGAAGTAAGCTTTACCTTTGAAGATGTCGATATGCCTGTATCGTTCAATCTGCCGAAGTAATGTAGCGTGGAAAGCATAATGATTTGAGAATTAATAAAGAGTATAAATTAGCAGCGGGTTTGTAAAAGAAACCTGTTCAACTTGCCTGTGTTACGGGCTATTTGGCGTGTCAAAATTCTGCTCTTCGCCGCTTTTTGCGGCGGGGAGCCTAACTTTAGAGGAGGAACAATACATGAGTGGATTGAGTATGTTTTTTGCACAAAATGCAGCAATGGATACAACGGAAGAGTTTATCGTATCCCCCCGTTTTAAAGATGAGAAAGGCGAGCCGGTTGCCTGGAAACTGCGCAGCATGACCGAGGACGAAAACCAGGAATGCCGCAAGGCAGCTACCCGCAAAATTAAGGGTAAGAACGGTGTCTACACACCCGACATTGATGCCAATGATTATATGGCTCGTCTGATGAGCGCAAGTGTCGTGTATCCCGATCTGAAAAATGCTGAACTCCAACGTTCGTATGGCGTAATGGGGGCGGAATCGCTTTTGCGGAAAATGTTGTTGCCTGGGGAATTTGCTTCGCTCGGTGAACAGGTTCAGAAGCTGAACGGCTTCAATCAGGACATGAACGAACTGGTGGATGACGTAAAAAACTAATTAAAGAGGGCGATTCCGAAGCCAATCTGGCTTATTACGCTCTCCATGAATTAAACATTTTGCCGCATGAGCTAATGGCCTTCTCCATGCGAGAACGAGCGGCCATCTATGCGATGATCTCCATCCGGGTAGAGGAAGAGAAGAAAGAACGATCCAAGAGCCGAGCCCGGAAGAAATAAAGAGGAAAGGAGGGAGAAATAGATGTCCGATACAAGTATCAATGTAATTAATCCTCCATCCGTAAATAATCTGATCAATAACTTAAATCTAATTCAGGTAAAAACAACCGAAATTTTGAACAACTTCAATCAGATTAACCATGTTAATTTGAATCAATTTAACCAAACGAACATATCCAACCACTTTAATCAAATAAACCAGCAAATGAATGTAACGATTAATCTGATGGAAAAGTTGGAGGATACGGCTGATGATACAAGCAATGCTTTGGGTGATAATCTGAGCAAACTCTCCAAGTGGGTTCAAATGGTAAAGTCCGCTGGAAGTGTCGTGTTAAAAGCGGCTGCTGAACAAGAAGACTTCAAATATCGTTACATGGTTGCCGCAGAAGATCCGGGGCTCGGGGAAAGCATCTATAATAAGTATCGAGATCAAGCCTCCAAGAGTGGTCAGGATGTCAATGATTCGCTTAAATCTTCTCTAGGCTTCGTGCCATTGGCACAGAATACAGGGCAGGTAGATCAGTTAAATGAAATGACTCAACGACTGAGTATGTTGTCACCGGATAATAAAAGTCTGACCGATGCATCCAAGGCTATTGTTAGTGCCATGAATGGAAAAAATACAGACTTGGCTAGTCAATTTAACATCCCGGAGAGTGCATTGACCGGGGCTGGATTAGGTGAATTTATTCAGACTAAAGATCTTGACGGTTTTATACAAGGTTTGCAGACGGTTCTTGAAATGCAAGGTTACACACAAGAAGCCTTTGATACGATGCTGGATTCTCCATTGCAAAAATGGACGGCTCTCGTGAATCAGTTCAATGGAATACTATCTGAAATCGGGACAAGAGCTTTGGAAGTTTTATCTCCTGTGCTTGACCGATTAAACGAAGCCATAAGCTCAGGTCAGTTCAGTGCTTTCATCGAATGGATTGGTGGGGCCTTCGCAATTATTGCTCAAGTGGTGGCATTTATCGTGGATGGGTTCATCAATTTTGCTACAGTTGTGCAAGAAAATTGGGCTATCATCGGGCCTATATTAACAGCCATTGCTTTAGTGCTACTAGCCAATATAATTATTACGCTCGGAGTTGTAATCGCTCAGGTTTATTTACTGGCAGCGGCATGGTTGGTAGCTAACTGGCCTATCTTGCTTGTAATTGTTGCCATTGCAGGACTCATCTTTATTTTGCAATTATGTGGAGTTACAGCTGGGGATATGGTGGGAGCGATTATAGGTTATTTTTATATGGTTTACGAGCATATGAAATCAATTTTTGCATCCATTCTGAATTATTTCATGTCTTGGGCTGAATTTGTCATCAATGTATTCAGAGATCCAGCATATGCATTCCAAAAGTTGTTTGTTGACATGGGACTCATTGTACTCCAAATTCTGTTCAACATTACAAAGGGAATTGAGGATTTCGCAGGTGGTTTCAAAGATCAGATCAACTGGATGATCGGGGGTATAAATAAATTAATACCCTATCTGAATAAAATTTTCGGTACCGATTGGGGCGGTATTAAACTAGTGGATGATGCTAACATTCATTCAATGAGCGGTAAGATACAGGGTTTAATGAGTGACCTTGAAGCGAGTGCTCCTGAGAGCCAAAAGGACGTTGTTAGCCTGTGGAGAATGGATGCTTCTGCGGATTATAAGGATGCATTTGATAAGGGATTTGGCCAGGGGAATGATTTGATGGATACCACCAAAGGCCTATTTCCCAACGGCTCTGATAAATTACCCGGAAAATTCGGCGGCTCAACTCCAAAAACACCTTCCATGCCATCGATACCAACTGCACCTACTCCCGCCGTTGTTCCCAATAGCAACATGAGTAACATCAACAAAATCAACAATATCGGACAGGTGGACAAGATTGGTGACGTGGACGGCACAGTGGATGTGACGAGCGAGGATCTGAAGCTGATGCGTGAGCTTGCCGAGATGCAGGCGATTCAACGATTCGTCAGTCTGACGCCAACCGTTCAGGTCACCACAGGGGATATCAACAGCGGACATGATGTGGACAGCATCATCAGCAAAATCACCGATGGACTGAACAGTCAGATCGTCTCCAGTGCTCAGGGGGTGTATGGATAAGTGGAATATTATATTCAACTAAGCTTCAATAACCGCTCCGAATACATGTTTTTCCCGGTCACACCAGAGAGCATTGAGTTTTCGGATTCGGGAGACGGCAGTACGTTTAACGTTAGCGCTTTGGGTGAAATTAACGTGATCAAGTCGCCGAAGCTGCGCGAAGTCAGTTTCAGCGGGATTTTTCCGGCAGATTACAGCCCTTATCATCTGAACTACGATGCAGGACATCCGGCAATTCAGAAGCAGTTTTACCGTGATCCCTATGAATATGTGAAAAAGATCATCCGCTGGATGCAGACGGGCAGACCCGTCAGACTGTTCTTTTCCAGTGCAAGGTACACCATTAATATGGCGGTTTCCATTGAGAGCTTCGACTGGAAGGAGACAGCGGGTACGGTGGGCGATATCCAGTACGATATCAAGCTGAAGCAGTTCATTTTTTATGCCGCCAAAAAAGTAGTGCCACTCAAGGACAGCAAGGATACGGCTGCTTCGAAAACAAAAACCAAAGCCTCTCGGCCCAATGAAAAAATTCAGCCAAAGACCGTCACACTCAAAGCCGGAGACTCCTTGTGGTCTGTAGCTAAAGCCCATCTGGGAGATGGATCTCGCTGGAAAGAGTTGCAAAAGCTGAATAGCATCAAAGATGCACAACTGAAGAAGCTGCCGATTGGACTTGTGATCAAGCTTCCGTGAAAGGAGAGGGAATATGCAAGAGCAGATCAGGCTGGATGATAAGCTGGCAAACATGAAGGAACGGTTATTACTGGATGACAAGCAGGGCAACATCTGGGACATTAGCGAAATTGCCGGTGACATTACGTACAAAACCTCCCGCATCGGCAAACCTTCCTCTCTGGAATTCACGTTGATCAAGGGCAGTCTGTACCAGAATAAGAAATTCACATATGAGAATGGATATGTCGTGAAATATATCAGCAACGAGGTAGGCATATTTTACGGATATATCTTCTCGGTGGATAGCGGTAAGGACGAAAGTGTCAAAATCAAGGCCTACGACCAGACTCGTTATCTAACCGCGAATCAGACGTACAAGTTCGTTAATGCCACTGCTGCGGATGTAATTAAACGAATTTCAAAGGATTTCCTGTTGAAGACTGGTGATCTGATTCAGCCGAAATATGTTATTCCGCGTATGTTATTCGATAACAAAAAGCTGATTGACATGATCTGTGAGGCGTTGGACCGAACGCTGATCTATGGCGGTAAAAACTATATCTTCTACGATGATTTCGGCAAACTTGTGCTTCGGGATGTGGAAGAGATGCCTTACGGCTTTGTCATCGGGGATAACAGTCTGCTCACGGATTACAGTTATACGCGGTCGATTGACGACCAGACATATAACAAGATCAAGCTGTATCGGGATAACAAGGATACGGGAAAAAGAGAAACCTATGTTCATCAGGATTCAGGCAGCATCCGTCAATGGGGGCTGCTTTTTTTGTACCAAAAAGCGGATGATGGCCTGAACGAAGGTCAGATTGATGCCATGTTGAAGACGCTGATGACCCTCCGTAACCGCGAGACGCAGACAATGAAAGTGGACGCGCTTGGCGATTTCAAGGTAAGGGCAGGCAGTTTTGTCAACATCCAGATCAATGAACTCAAGATTAATCAATATTTTCTGGTAGACGAATGTACGCATAAGGTACAGGGGGGCGTGCATACGATGTCACTGGATTTGAAGGTGGTGTAACGATAAATGATGCTGGACGTGATTAAAAAGGCGGCGGTGGCCGCTGTAGATGCCAAGTCTCCCGTTCAGATAATGTACGGAAGCGTGACAAACACACAGCCTCTGGAGATCACCGTTGAACAACGGTTGGCATTGGCTGAACCTTTTCTGGTACTGCCGGAATCCGTAGTGAACAAAGCTTGGACCGTGGGTGACCATGTCTTGTTGTTACGTGTTCAAGGTGGAGACAGCTTTGTCGTACTGGATCGGCTGGTGAATCCATGATTCCACAGGGGGCGCAGATTAGCGCAGAAGATCAGGAAGAAGCCGCTGTGCTTCCAAGTCTGACCTATGTGTTTCAAGCTTCGGGACAACGAATTGGAAGATTGCAACTGGATGGAAAAGATGCGGTAAAACAGGCGGTGTATAAAGCGTTGTCCACACGCCGCTACGAGCATCTAATCTATTCTTCGGATTATGGTATGGAATGGTCCTGGGAAGGAATGGCCGGGAGATCCATGGTTGAATCGGAACTGGAACGCTGGATTCGCGAAGCATTGCTTCCGGATGATCGCATTTCGGATGTAACCGAGTTCGATTTTGTCCACGAGGCCGATGGAGTGCGTGTGTCTTTTACCGTGGAAACGGATTTTGGCAGCTTTAGGGAAGAGACGGAGGTGAACATGGATGTATGAAGAGCAGACGTTTGAAGTTATTTTAAACCGAATGCTGGACAGGGTACCGGATGGTGTGGATAAACGTGAAGGCAGCATTATCTATGATGCGCTTGCGCCAGCGGCAGTGGAAATGGCTCAGATGTATATCGAGCTGGATGTGAACGCCAACCTGAAGTTTGCGGATACAGCATCTGGAGAGTATCTGGATCGTGCGGTGGCTTGGTCTGGCATTAGTCGGAAAGCGGCCACGAAGGCACGTTGGGTTGGAAGTTTTCGGGATAACGAAGGTAAGCCTGTTGAGGTTCCTTTAGAGAGTCGTTTTTCCACGGGGGATCGGGTGTACGTTATTGTGGAGCGCATCGCGGCAGGACAATATGTGTTGGAGTGTGAAGTCGCGGGAGCGGAAGGTAATGAATATACGGGGGCACTGCTACCCATCGATTATATTGCCGGCCTGACGACAGCTGAATTGACACAGTTGCTGGTTCCTGGCGAAGACGAGGAAACGGATCAGGCCTTATATGATCGCTATCAGGACAAAGTTTCCCGTCCGGTCACGAGTGCGAACAAATATCAGTATGAGCTATGGGCACGGGAAAACTCCGGTGTGGGCAAAGCAAAGGCTTTTCCACTGTGGGACGGTCCCGGTACAGTCAAAGTGGCATTGCTGAATAATGAAATGCAAACACCTGCTGATGCGGTCATTAAGGCGGTGCAGGAGTATATCGATCCAACCCAGGATGGAATGGGCGAAGGTGCTGCTCCAATCGGACCCGTGGTCACAGTAGTGGGAGCGCAAGAGATACCTATTGATGTGGAGGTGCAGGTCACGCTTGCTTCTGGTTCAACGTATGAGGGCGTGAAGACACTGATTGAAACGGGTGTTACGGCGTATCTGAAAGAACTGGCTTTTGCCGATCCGTTGGTTCGTTGGACACGTATTGCCAATGTCATTCTGGATATCCCGCCTGTGATCGATTATAGCGATCTGCTGGTGAATGGTGGTATGTCCAATCTGGAGATCGCTCCCGGCGCAGTAGCTGTTCTTGGGACGGTGAAGGTGACATGAGTAAAGCAGAGGCGTTAATGACTCTTTTGCCCCCGTTGTATGAAAATGTGCTTGAGATGCAGCTTCTCACGGAGACAGAAGGTGTAGAGCTGGACAAGCTTACGGTGGGTTTGGAAAGTGTGCTGGATCAATTCTACCCGGAGTCTGCGACCTGGGCATTGGAACGTTATGAGCGGGATTTGCAGATTCCGACGAATCAAGCCAAGCCAGAAGACCAGCGGAGATCCGTAATCATTTCCAAAATGCGCGGCAGCGGCAAAGTCTCTGGCTCCATGCTCAAGAACGTGGCGCAGGCCTACGAAAGTGGCGGGATCGATGTATCCGTTACGCCTGAGGAATACTTGATCCGAATCCGCTTCATCGACACATGGGGCTTACCGCCCAATCTGGACGATCTGAAGGCAGCGATTGAGGATATTAAACCAGCACATATGACCGTGGACTATCGTCTGCGGTATTTGACGATTGCGGAGGTTGAAAGCATGACGCTGGATGAGATCGAACAGACCCGACAGGATAAATTTGCAGGAGGTGGAGCTTAAATGAATGAACCAAAAACACCGAATTTGGGATTGAACAAGATTGACCGTTCCTCGCCATCGACGACCTATTTTGATCTGGATAAGTATCTGGATCAGAACTGGGAGAAGGTTGATGAGGGTGTAGGGCAAGTGGAAGAAAAGGCTGAGGAAACCGCGGCACAGGTGAGTAGTATTCAAGAGCGGCTGGATACGGAGAAGCGTAGATCAGTGACGTTGGAGCCAGGATTGCAAATCATTAATGCTGAGCGTGCCTCGGCATTTAAGTTGGAAGGATTGAAGGGTCGCACGCTGGTGAATTTGTTGGGACGGGATGGTAATTTCGGAGTAGCTAATAATTGGAGTGAATTCGCTGGTACAAAGGCAGTAGCAAATAACGTAATCACTGTAACAGGTAACGGATCTGATATTAATCCTCAAGTGTCCAACAATAAATTTATTTCCTCTTTAACTCCAAAAGTTGGGGATAAATTGTTCTTACGTGTTCGAGCAACACCTGTTGTTGGAACTGTTCAACAATTGCAGCTCTACCTTTATTCGGCCAATCTTAGCAGAGTCACTGCCAAAAACATTAGTAATCCGCTAAACGGAACAACTTATGACATGTTTGGATCTATCACAGTAACGCAAGCAATCGTAGATGGGTGGGATTCAAGCTTAGGATTAAAATTAGCGGCAACATATGCTACAGTGGCGGCTTCAAATGGGTCACAAGTGCAATACTCTCAGGCAGCAATTTATAAAATATCAGAAGCTGATTTATCGTTGACAGATGATCAAGTCGCAGCTAAATACCCTTACGTTGACAGCTTGCAACCAGTAAAGAATCCATATGCAATTCGATATGGAGAGAATTTGTTGTCGCCACTTTATGATTGGAACACTGTTGGGATCAATCCTGCATCTATAAAGGGTGCTTACAAATCTACGTACACAGTTACAAATTCTCAGAACGCCTATTATTATTTAGACTTAGTCCTTTCGGGAGGGGTTTCTTACACTTATAGCGCGGAGCATAATGGCTATTTGTCCGTAACCGATCCAATTAATAATAAAGTTATTGTGGAGAATACTCCTAACCAATCACTAACTTTCACCACAACAGAAGCATTAACCGTCCGTATTTACTTTTCAAACATCTACAATATCCCAAAAGATGGATCATACTTCTTCAGTAATCCAATGCTCTCGATTGGAACAACAGCCAAACCATTCAAACCACGTGAAGACGTTATGCTCGCATTGCAAACGGAGTTATACGCTAATCCATTAACAGATACGGATGCAGACGAAGTATTTGAGAAGGACGGTCAATATTTCAAATTGATGAAATGGAAGCGGATTGCCCTGGATGGAACATTAACGCATTCCTTTTTTGGATCAGGTACAGGTTTTAAGGTTGTCAATGCACTTTTACCTGGGTCTCCAGCCGCAGATGGATCAGGTTTACTGACTAAATACCATGGGAAAATTATTAAGGAAACAGATTATGCAACCGTTAGTAGTCAAGCTGATAATCTGAACATAGGATCATCCGGTGCTAATGACGTATTCGATAACTTTCAAATTTCTATAGCCAACACCGACAGTGGATGGGGAGACTCATACACACCGACAGCAGATGAGATTAAGGCGTATTTCATGGGATGGAAGATGTACACTGGGGATGCATCTGACTCTGCTTATACGGGTAGTGGATCAAAGTACTGGAGATATATAAATATACCAGTAGGAGATGCAAACACTGTAGACGGATCTGCCACGAGTACTTTACCAACATCAAAAGTACCTAATTACGCACCATACCAACTCCTATACAAACTTGCAACACCTGTAGTCGAGCCTATCACGTCAGAGGGGCAATTGACGTTTGTAGAGGGCGATAATCAGGTTGAGGTTGGTACAGGGATTGTGTTGCGGGAAAGCGTTAAGCCCCAATTAAGCGGCGATAAGTATTACATTAACTCCAAGGTACTATCTGGTAGCCTTACAAAACACACGCCGCGTAAGATCAACAGTATTTTCCGTGACAGCAAACCAGACAAACCGAAATGGTTAGATTATGTGGATGGAGGAAGTAATGGGATAACATCCCAAATACCTCAAGCTTTATATGATCCATCCGCGGGTTACAGCTTCACATACCTGATGATGGACACATCTCCGGTAGTGTCATTTATTGGCTCAATCGCAGACAACGAAAAGGCGTTGCTTATGAATCTGACTGATACCGTGCAGCAGAATGTGGCAGCCTTATCCATGTTAAAAATTGCTATTCCAAGTGGAGATACACTTAAAAACTACGTAGACAATAAGCCATGGCAGAAGTACAAAATTACACAGGATAACGGTAGCGTTATTCAACTCGCCCACAGTTCTAACTTGAATAATATAAAGACTGGTGGACAGTACGATTGTTTCAACGCTATAAATGGACCGGGTGGTGTGGCTAACGCTTGGTTTTACGTCGAAGTCCTTGTGCATTCAAACGCACCAACTCATGTAATTCAACGTGCATCAAGATTGGATACGCATAATACACCAACGTTGTACATGCGAACATGTATGGATAATATATGGAGCGCATGGAGTCCTGATGTTTTTCAATCTGGCGTTAACGCTAAAAATGGGATCGTGGATGCCGTTAACGCCATGGGAGGTAGTGCATCCATGAATGACACATGGTCAACGCTTGCAAGCAAGGTGCAGTTAATTAAGACTGGTAAGCGATTTGCTACAGGACAATTTGTTATAGGGTCGAATGGAGCCGGATCAGTAACTGGATTGGGATTTAAACCGCGGCACATTACGTTTGCAAATGCTACTAATACACCAATGTATATTTATTTTGGTATTTATAGTGAAGAATCACCAAGAAATAATTACAGTTTAGGAGGTACAAGTTTTTTTAACAGAATAGCAGGTCTGGATAACGGCTTGTCAGTTGATGATAAAATAGTACCTACTGTAGATGGATTTAATGTCAGTGGTACAGGAATAACAAATCAAAGAACATACAATTATTTCGCAACAGAATAGCAGCGCCCCATCGAATATGGTCATTAAAGTGAGATGTTGTTCAGGATTAAGATTTCTAAAGTGGATTGAAACTATACTATTATGTAATTTAAGCAATAGAAGTAACTTAATGGAGGTGAAACCATGGAAAGATGGGATACCCTATGGAAATGGGGAATTGCACTCATGAGCAGCTCAGTAACCTACTTCTTCGGAGGCTGGTCAGGCGTGCTCGGTGTACTACTCGTATTCGTCATCCTCGATTACCTAACGGGCATCGCAGCGGCGGGTATGAGTGGCAAGTTAGAAAGTAACGTTGGGATGTTCGGCATCGCACGAAAGGTATTTATATTTGCAATGGTATCGGTGGCTCATCTGGTGGACGGTGTTCTGGGAGACGGACATTTGTTCAGGGATGCGGTCGCCTTTTTTTATATCGCAAATGAGTTATTGTCCATTATCGAGAATGGAGGCAAGTTGGGCGCTCCCATTCCGCCTGTGATTCGGCAAGCCATTGAAGTGCTAAAGGGCAAAGGGGGAACCGGGGAGCTCCCCGGTAACTTCTCCCCAAGTGCCAAAGACTCTTTTTCACAGGAAGATCCGGATGACATAGATTCACAGGCTGGGGATAGTAAGAAGTAATGCGACTATAGCAAGCTAGCACGTGAAACTACACATATATAAAACACATCAAGGACACGCACACAAGCAACCCCTGATCCAACCGCATTAACTATAGGAACATTTTGTATCAATCCAGAGAGTGACATCCAATCAGCAATGTATAGATCAGAATGCTCTAATCTGTCTATACTTGTACTTAGGAACGCTTGAATCGAATGATGTAAAATGCTGATACAAACGGCAATTTGCCGCATAAAGGGTGTGAGAAACATGCAAACGAGAAGTTCGGGCAACACACAGGGCATTGACGTCTCTCGTTACCAGGACAATATTGACTGGGCGAAGGTGAAGGCGAGTGGCATGACATTTGTATTCATCAAGGCAACCGAGGGACAGACATATACCGATCCAAATTACCAGAAAAATGTAACCGGTGCACTGGCGGCGGGCATGCTGGTCGGAACGTATCACTTCTTCCGTGCGACATCTACCGATGGTGCCAAGGCCGAAGCGGCGCATTATGCCAACACACTTAACAAAGTTGGAGGGGCCAAAGCGTTACAACTTGCACCCGTCATGGACTACGAGAACAACCCCGGCAACCTGAGCAAAGCGCAGATGAATACAGTTGCCAAAGCTTTTTTAACCGAATTACAACGTCTGACAGGTGTGAAACCGATCATATACACGGGCAATT
Organism: Paenibacillus sp. W2I17; assembly: GCF_030815985.1. NCBI lineage: Bacteria > Bacillati > Bacillota > Bacilli > Caryophanales > Paenibacillaceae > Paenibacillus > Paenibacillus sp. W2I17. Next base: position 3,161,646 of record NZ_JAUSXM010000001.1, on the reverse strand, counting down.
CATTTGCCGGGAATTTTGATACATCACTCAGCTCATACGATCTGTGGATCGCACGTTACAGCAACACCCGTGTACCGGAAGACCAGCCGGCATGGAAGCGTTGGACGTTCTGGCAGTATACGGATTCGGGCAAGGTGAATGGTATTAGTGGCAACGTGGATATGAATGAATTCGAGGGAACAGCGGCACAGCTCAGAGCAAGATACGCAGCAGCCACTCCGAAACCACCGGAGCCATCCAATCCAACGAATCCAAGTCATCCGAATCCACCAACCGAACCACCGAAAGGGGGCGAACCGATGACAGCCGAAGAGAAAGCAGCGTTTGATGCGCTCAAATCCCAGGTCGACAAACTGCAGGCGCGTCAGCAAATGGAAGTTCCAGTATGGGCAAAGGCAGCTGTGGATGCAGCACTGGCATATGACACCAAAAATCCATTGTTCAGTATCGATAATGGGGCGAGTTATGATTTTTACCGTTTTATTACCGTGATGCATCGCAGAGGTTTGTTTAAAAAGTGAGCTGATTCTCAGCAAATTAATATGTTGATTTTATCTGAATGTGGATTGAGTGGAGAAGGAACACGAGACGCTTTTTTGTCGAACTGTGTTCCTTTTTTGTGTTTTGTGTAAGTGATATTAACACATATAATAAAGTTGAAGACTTATGTCTGTAAATCTCTTGTCTAATTGATTAATGTGATGTAAAGTAAGTTACACGAAATTGTTTTTCACCACAGTTTATTTACACAATCCTCCTCATCATGACAAAACCATAACATATGACGTTATTGTAATGTCTCCCTGTTGTACAATCCAACATCTCAAGATGACTCGTTCATACATTTTACACATCCAATCTGCAAGAGAAAGCCACCACCTTAAACAACTTACACGATTCATCAAACAACCTAGCCTATGTTGAGTTTCTTTCGTCCGTATTGCAAACGATACCTAGTCCAGCTCCCATACTCCATACTCCATACTCAAAATGATCCGCGACCCGCTCAAGGAGCAGACTTTATAGCATAGCCAGCAGCGTAGTATCCATATGCCCATCAGTATTTTTAATCTACCAACTTAAACTTGCTTTTATCGGTCCGTACCCATTCGCTGTTGCTTATTGACCTTAGTTCAAATAAAACGCAACAATTTCATTCAATTTCATAGATTCATCTCACAAGATACGTTGTTGAACCTTTTCTTTTTCTATAAAAGTAATCAATTCATGTTCTTAATCCAGTGCACGTTGATCTGATATTTACCTGTATTCCATACGTATCCCATGCTATTTTTACATTTCATATACATGCCTTACTTTTCCCAGAACCTTAACACAGGTATCGCAGGCATCTAAAGCCTTTTATATGATACATAGCACCAAACCGATTGCCAACATTGGAGATCTTTCATGCCAGCATCACACACATTATGAGACAGGGAAGGGTGTTGTACGTATGCGAATGAGAAAAAAATGGATGTCCGGTGTTCTAACGATGGCCTTAAGTACCGTATTGGTGTTGTCTGGTTGCTCCAGTAACGAGAGTGGAGAGACTACGCCTGCTCCGGCAGAAGGAACCGACCCTCCAACCGAAACGGTAGCGCAGGATACGATGATTATGGGGCGTGGTGGGGATTCCGTAGCACTCGACCCGGCGATTGTAACCGATGGGGAGTCGCTGAAGATTGGGCATCAGGTGTTTGATTCATTGCTGGACTACAAGGAAGGCGGAACAGAGGTCATTCCTGGACTAGCAGAGAGCTGGGAGATTTCGGCGGATGGGCTCAAGTATGTGTTTAAGCTGAAGTCCGGTGTGAAATTCCATGATGGAACTGACTTCAACGCAGAGGCTGTTGTGTTCAACTTCAACCGCTGGGGCGATCCGGCGAGTGAATATAAATTCGAGGGAGATTCCTTCGATTATTACGACTCCATGTTTGGTCCAGAGGACGGACGTGTGATCAAGGAAGTGAAGGCGACGGACGAGACTACGGTGGAGTTCACTTTGAACCAGCCACAAGCGCCTTTCCTGCAAAATATTGCGATGACGCCATTTGGCATTGCCAGCCCAACCGCGATTCAGGAGAAGAAAGAAAACTTCAAGAGCGAGCCTGTGGGCACCGGCCCATTTGTATTCAAAGAGTGGAAGCGTAACGACTCCATCACCCTGGAGAAAAACGCGGACTATTGGAAAGAAGGACTCCCAAAGCTGAACAAAGTAATCGTTCGTTCCATTCCGGATAATACAGCTCGCTTCAATGCCCTGCAAAACGGCGAGATTGATGTCATGGAAGACCTGAACCCGGACGATCTGTCCATTCTTGAGGGCAACAGCGAGTTACAGAAGATCGAGCGTCCACCGTTCAACGTGGCGTACATCGGCTTTAACTTCAAGAAGAAACCATTTGATAATGTCAAAGTCAGACAAGCCCTCAACCATGCGGTGAACAAACAGGCCCTCATTGATGCGTTTTTTGCTGGACAAGCAGAGCCTGCTGTGAACCCGATGCCTCCAACGCTGTGGGGATACAACGATACCATTGAGGATTACCCATATGATCTGGAAAAAGCAAAAGCTCTACTCGCCGAAGCTGGCTTCCCTGACGGATTGCCTGATCCGGTAACCTTCTATGCGATGCCGGTATCCCGTCCGTATATGCCTGATGGCAAGAAGGTTGCGGAAGCAATCCAGGCTGATTTTGAGAAAATCGGAGTGACCGTCACCATCGAATCACCGGAGTGGGCAACGTATCTCGAAGATACAAAGGCCGGGGAGAAGGACGACATTTACATGCTCGGCTGGACAGGTGACAATGGTGACCCAGATAACTTCCTGTATACACTGCTGGATAAAGATGCCATTCCAAGCAATAACCGCAGTTATTATGTAAACGAAGAATTACACACATTGCTGACGGGTGCACAGAAAGAAACCGATCAGGACAAGCGTGCTGAACTGTACAAACAAGCGCAGGCGATGATCAAGGAAGACGCACCATGGATTCCTCTGGTACACACGACGCCAATTCTGGCGGGTAAAGCCAACCTGAAAGGTTTCGTCCCTTCTCCACTGGGCACCGAATCCTATGCCGGTGCTTATTTTGAGTAAGCTGTAAGCTGAACTTATCCATTTCAGGATAACTGCGATCTGAAGATGGCACTACAGTTCGGAGTAGTTACGTTTTAATTCTTTCTCTCAAAGCGCTGGTGAGACGCAATGCTTGGCAGAACCCACATCCGGACGTAACTATCCAAAGCATACGTGTCTGCCGGCGCTTTTTATTTTTGCACGATATGTCGAAGGCAGGTGAACAGGATTGAACAGCTATATTGTCAAACGTGTGCTTGTGTTGCTGCCCGTACTGCTGGGCATGACTCTGATTGTCTTTTCCATCATCCACGCCATCCCGGGTGACCCGGCCGAGACCATACTTGGGCAAAAGGCAACCGAACAATCCAAGCAGGCCCTCCGTGACCAGCTCGGTCTGGATAAACCCTGGTTCCAGCAATATTTCGCCTACTTGGGCGATTTGCTCAAAGGCGACCTTGGAACATCCATCCGAACCAAGGTGCCTATTGCCCAGGAAATTGTGCCTTATCTGACAGCAACCCTTGAATTAACGATGGCAAGTATGTTGTTTGCTGTCATTATTGGGGTGAATGCCGGTATTGTCAGTGCATGGAAGCACAACTCCTGGTTTGATTATTGCTGTATGGTCATTGCTTTGGTGGGTGTATCCATGCCGATCTTCTGGCTCGGTCTGATGGAACAATGGCTGTTTGCGAACAAGTTGCAGTGGCTGCCGTCCATTGGGCGCATGAATGCACGTGATCCGGTGGAAGCCATTACGGGCTTGTATGTGCTGGATACGATGATTGCTGGACAATGGAATCAGTTGTGGACCGTAACGAAACATTTGATTCTGCCAAGTGTTGCACTGGGAACGATTCCAATGGCTGTTATTGCCCGGATGACCCGTTCCAGCATGCTGGAAGTGATGAGTTCCGATTACATTCGTACAGCAAAGGCGAAGGGACTGGGTCCGTTTTTTGTCGTATATGGACATGCGCTCAAAAATGCGTTTATTCCCGTCCTCACGGTTATCGGCATCCAGACTGGGTCATTGCTCGGGGGTGCGGTGTTGACCGAAACGATCTTTGCCTGGCCGGGCGTGGGACGTTATATATATGAAGCAATTAGTTCGCGGGACTATCCGGTGATCCAGAGTGGCATTCTGATCGTGGCGTTCTTTTTCGTGGTAATCAACCTGATTGTGGACTTGCTCTACGCCGTGTTTGATCCTCGTATTAGTTATAAATAGGAACTCCATCAAGAACCAATCTGCAGAATCGAAGCTAAAAGCTTTCTAAAAGAAAGCTACATCGGAAGCATAGGCTGTGCATGTATCACCGGATTTTCACCTTTAAATAGGTGGATCAATATAATCTGGGGGATAACAGCAATCAGAAGATGATACTGCCAATCGTAGTGCTTGAGTGTAATAGAACGCGCTGATCTTTTGTTATATTCATATCCAAGAAAGGAGACACCGCATGGCCAAATTATCGACCAATACCGGACCATCCATTGACGCTGCGTCGGCGAGCACATCCGGTCCATGGCGGGAAGCGTGGAGAACGTTTCGGAGAAATCGGCTTGCGCTTGCAGGTCTGATTATTATCGTATTTTTTATCCTGTTGGCCTTCCTCGCGCCATACATCGCACCTTACGATTACAAGGAACAGGTGCTGGTGGATCGGCTTCAGGCCCCTTCGGCAGAGCATTGGTTTGGTACTGATGATCTGGGGCGTGACGTGTTTTCCAGAGTGCTGCATGGGGCGCGTATTTCCTTGTGGGTGGGCTTTTTCTCCGTCATTGGTTCCATTATTGCGGGTACGCTGCTTGGTCTGATTGCCGGATTTTATGGAAAATGGGCGGACATGCTTATCTCGCGTCTATTTGATATCTTGCTCGCCTTTCCGGGGATTTTGCTAGCCATCGCCATTGTGGCGATATTGGGCCCGTCGTTGCAAAATGCACTGCTCGCCATCGCCATCGTGAACATCCCGACCTACGGAAGATTGGTGCGTTCACGGGTACTCAGCTTGAGACAGGAGGAATTCATTACGTCGGCACGGACACTTGGAGCGGGCAATGGGCGAATCTTGTTTCGCCACATCTTGCCCAACAGCCTTACTCCGCTGATTGTGCAGGGTACACTTGGAATTGGGACTGCGATCATCGAAGCTGCTGCGCTCGGATTTCTAGGCATGGGCGCACAACCACCCGATCCCGAATGGGGTAAAATGCTGTCAGACTCCCGTCAGTTTATACAAAAAGCACCGTGGACACTGATCTTCCCCGGCGTTTCCATTATGTTGACCGTTCTCGGCTTCAACCTAATGGGCGATGGCCTGCGTGACACCCTTGATCCTAAAATGGCGAAAAAGTAGAATTATCAAAACTCAAACTCAAACTCAAACTCAAACTCAAACTCAAACTCAAACTCAAACCGTAACCGTAACCGTAACCGTAACCGTAACCGTAACCGTAACCGTAACCGTAACCGTAACCGTAACCGTAACCGTAACCGTAACCGTAACCGTAACCGTAACTTGTAACCCAAGCTCGAACTCAAACTGCAACTTTGATTTGAAACTCTAGCTCTGCAAGCCTAACTTCTTCTGTAACGCAGCATGCGTGCCAAAGCTAACGTTAACACTAACCGTAAGCACTAATTATTATCACAATCCTATCTGAAGCTGTAACGCCAACATTTGCTTCAACTCTAACGAACTCGGGAGACCTTATTTTACGATTTCCACTCAATTCCCCATTCTAACGAACCTCACACGCGCTATTTTGCGAAAACCTGCGGAAAGTCTCAAAAGGTTGGCTAAAGTCGAGAAATAGCGTGATTACGATTCTTAGTTTATGAAGTCATCCCAAAAAGGCTAAATAACGCCTCTGAGATTCGTTAGCGCATGACTGTCATGCTGCTCAAGACATTCAAGCAACCACAATACCAACATGCGAACATGCTAATACATCAGTCTCAACACAGTAAGGCCGAGGATACTCCAAGGTACATTAGATGGATATGTTTTAACGCTATCTACTAAAGCACAGACACATCACAATCTTTCCCCATGCCGGTTCGAACTTTGGTTCGAGGCGGCTTTTGTTTTACCCGCGGGATTACGTTAAAATAATTGGTAATGTGCAAAAGTTAAAGAGTTATTTGATCTTTTAGTTAAAATAACCGCCTACGTATTGACACCCAATTTTCCCATATGTTATATAAAAGGAAGGGTTTAGCACTCCGATCATTAGAGTGCTAACAGATGATGTTTTTACTACACGACTACATATGGAATGATTCTGTTTTCGAAAATAGATATTGAACCTGAGTAGGACATGCGAAGCCAAGGTATGCAACAGAACCGGAAGAAGCGAAATGTTTGCTTAATCAACAGAATCCATTTTAATAGAAGGCTCTAATCCTTAAATAAGTTCCTGATCAAATGCAAAAGTAGTGCAGGGGACGAAATCGATTTGTAGGAAGCAGAGCGTTCGCCTTTATCGCCGGATTTCTCCCTTTTAAAAAGGGAATCAAAGAAATACGGGGATAACAGCGATCCGAAAAACGATTCGTAACCGGAACGGCTACATTGCAGAACGTCATACATTTTGAAGATTAGCCAATCTATTGGATATGATGATCAAGCGTTTAAGCTTCGAATGATTTTCTGGCACCCGTATGTTTTGCATGGAAAACTCAAGGATTTACTTTCTATTTTAATCAAATCATTCGATATCCAATTTGAAAGGAGTCCAACCATTCATGGCTAAAAAAGAATTCCAGGCAGAATCCAAACGTTTGCTGGATATGATGATCAACTCCATTTACACCCAAAGAGAAATCTTTTTGAGAGAATTGATCTCCAACTCCAGTGACGCCATTGATAAAATTTATTACAGAGCACTTACGGACGATGCGCTCGTTTTCAACAAAGAGGACTACTTCATCAAGCTTACGATTGACAAAGAAAACCGCACGCTCACACTGACAGATACCGGTATTGGTATGACGCAGGAAGAGCTAGAGAATAATCTGGGGGTTATCGCGAAGAGTGGTTCCCTGGCGTTCAAGAAGGAAAATGAGGCTAAAGACGGCCACAACATCATTGGACAATTCGGGGTTGGTTTCTACTCGGCATTCATGGTGGCGGACAAGCTGACCGTAACGAGTAAAACGCTGGGCAGCGACGAGGCTTGGAAATGGGAGTCCGAAGGCGCGGATGGTTACACAATCACACCAGCTGAAAAAGATTCCGTAGGTACAGAGATCGTCCTGACGATCAAAGAAAATACCGAAGAAGATTCGTATGACGAATTTTTGGAAGAGTACCGCCTGAGATCCATCATCAAGAAATACTCCGACTTCATTCGCTACCCGATCAAGATGGATGTAACGGGTCAACGTCCGAAAGAGGGCACGGAGAACGAGTTCGAGGAATACCAAGAAGAACAAACCGTGAACAGCATGGTGCCGATCTGGCGTAAAAATAAAAGCGAGTTGACCGAAGAAGACTACAATAACTTCTATATGGAAAAACGCTACGGTTTTGACAAACCGCTCAAACACTTGCACATCAGCGCAGATGGCGCAGTGGTATACAATGCAATCCTGTTTATCCCGGAGAACACGCCGTTTGACTACTACACCAAAGAGTATGAAAAAGGCCTTGAACTCTACTCCAACGGTGTATTGATCATGGATAAATGCGGGGATCTGTTGCCAGATTACTTTGGATTTGTTAAAGGTATGGTGGATTCCGAAGATCTTTCCCTAAACATCTCTCGTGAGATGTTGCAACATGACCGTCAGCTTAGCCTGATCGCGAAGAACATTAAGAACAAAATCAAGAGTCAACTGCAAAGCCTGCTGAAGGACGAGCGTGAGAACTACGAGAAGTTCTACCAAGCGTTTGGTCGTCAATTGAAATATGGTGTATACAGCGACTATGGTGTGAATAAGGATACATTGCAGGATCTGCTGTTGTTCACGTCTTCCAAAGAGAGCAAACTCGTGAGCCTGGACGAATACGTCTCCAGAATGCCGGAAGATCAGAAGTACATCTACTATGCATCTGGTGAGTCCATTAGCCGTATTGAGAAGCTGCCGCAGATCGAGGGTGTTCTTGAGAAAGGGTACGAAGTATTGTACTTTACCGATGACATCGACGAGTTCGCAATCAAGATGATCACGAACTACAAGGAGAAAGAATTCAAATCCATCTCCAGTGGTGACCTGGGCATCGAAGATAGCGCAGACAAAGAAGAAACGAACGCACAGGACAACGACAACAAAGAGTTGTTTGAAGCGATGCAAGCTCAATTAGCGGGTAAAGTCAAAGCGGTTAAAGCTTCCAAACGTCTCAGAAGCCACCCGGTATGTTTGTCCACCGAAGGTGAGCTGACGATTGAAATGGAGAAAATCTTGAAAGCTATGCCGAACAGCGAAAACGTACAAGCCGACAAAGTGCTAGAAATCAACGTGAATCACGATGTCTTCAAATCGTTGAAAGACGCTTTCGCACAGGATCAGGAAAAGCTGAACCTCTACACTAGCCTCCTGTACCACCAAGCATTGTTAATCGAAGGATTGCCAATTCAAGATCCAGTAGAGTTCACCAACGATATCTGTAAGGTGATGGTGTAATACCGTTACACCCACCATCTCCACCCCGACAGGGCGTTTCAGTCCTGTCGGTTTTTTTGTTTTTACCCACAACGGGTAGGGCGCGGGGGAGACAGACTATCATTGAATCAAATGATGATATTTTCTAAATTGAACTTGATTTTCACTTGATTTTAGCGAGCTGAATGATGAATACCATTATTGTATTTAAAGGACAGCAAAAGTAGTGAAGGGGACGGAATAGATTCTGAAGAAGCGAAGCGTTCGCCTTTGTCTCCGGGTTTTTCCCTAGTAAAGGGAATTCAGAAAACCTGGAGACAACAGCGATCATAAGAGCGATCCGTAACCGGAACGGCCATCTGGTGGCACAGTGAGTACTTATGGTTGTTCTGCTATGGGGGCGAGCATATGTGAATAATGAGTTCAATATGAATCATTGTTATTTAGATGCACGGATGATAGTCTGGCAGGGTATAATAAGAGAAGATGACTGTTCATTACAAGTTGATGTAAGAAGAGATGACAATCGCAGACAGGTTTTACTTTTCGAAACCACAGATGTTGTGTATAATCACTCAAAATAGAGACAGTCGGCTAGGAGTGATCCCCATGCAATGGAACGATCTGAGAGAACATAGACAATATCCTGAATTAACCAAATTGGATGGATCTCGTGCAGCGTATGAACGGGACTATTCGAGACTCATTCATTCACCGACCTTCCGTCGGTTACAGGGCAAATCGCAGGTGTTTGGCGCAGGGACGGGTGATTATTATCGTACTCGCTTGACCCATTCCCTGGAGGTGGCACAGATTGCACGAGAGGCTGCCCGAAGTCTGATTCGCCGTTTTCCTGAGGTAGACTGGGACCGCGCGGATAACCCCGGCCTTATTATTGATTCAGAAGTGGTGGAGTGCGCTGCAATCGCACATGATTTTGGTCACCCGCCGTTTGGACATAAAGGTGAGGAAGTATTAGATGGTATTCTGGATGACCTCATCAACACCGAGGCTAAGAAAATCATGAAAAAAAGCCGCAGCGCCAAAGTTCCCAAGGTCGAGTCTGAAGTACGTGCTGAGTTAAAACGGAAATACGAGCATTTTGAAGGCAATGCGCACAACTTCCGTCTCATTATGCACTTGGAGAAACGTGAAGATATCGACGGACTGAACCTGTCTGATGCGGTATTACTAGGAATCAACAAATATCCGTACCCTGGGACAGAGAGCAAAAAAGGCATGTATCATCATGAGTGGCAATATATTCGGGAGATCCGTGATCGCTGGAACGTGCCGGCAGGCAAGAAGACGCTGGAAGCACAGTTGATGGACCTTTGCGACGATATTGCGTACTCCTCACATGACCTGGAGGATGGCATCAAAGCAGGCAAAATTGAAGTACATGAGCATTTCCTGCAAGATCCGCATGTGAATCGACTGATTGTGGATAAAATTACAACGCTGGAGGATCTGTTCTGGAACGGATGGACCCGAGAAGCGATTGGACAAAAGGTAGAAGAGGTCCTCGCTTCGTTCCTGCGCATCTGGAATGAGAAGATGCCGTTCTGCGAGCATGATTACTCGCGTACCCGTCGTGAAGTGAAAGCCTATTGGGTGAGCTTTTTTGTAGGCAGCCTGGGCGTTATTGACGACGGCGACTGGAAGAAGGTAACTTTTGTCCGTGAAGGGGCTGAAGACCTTGATATGCTGCGTACGGTGAGTGTGCTCAAGAGTTTTGCCTGGGTGACCATGATTCGTGATCTACGTGTACAGCGGCTACAGAAGCGCAGTGAGTGGATGATTAAGCGATTATGGGATGCATTCCTCGATCCGGAAACGTCCAAATCCATTATTCCATCCGACTGGCTGCAGCGGTATGAGAAGGATCAAGCCAAAGCCCAGCCGATCTGGACTTGGGAACACATGGTGATCGATTACATCGCAGGAATGACGGATGCATTTGCCGAGAAAATATATAATGAACTATACGGTCTGAAGGTGGGTTCCATCTACGATCTGGATTAAAACTAACCGATATAAAGGGAGATGAGACGCGTGGCTAAGCGAATGAGTGAGACGTTCAGTCTGGGCGTACTTGACCTTGTGCCAAGGTTAAACGATGCCACAGCGGAACAGGCACTTCAACAATCGGTGACACTTGCGCAACATGCCGAGGCTTGGGGATACGCCCGATACTGGACATCAGAGCATCATGATATGGCTGAACTGGCATCGGCCTCTCCCGAAGTACTGTTATCGCACATCGGAGCAAGGACAACAACGATCCAACTTGGCTCTGGTGCGGTCTTGTTGCCGCATTATAGCCCACTCAAGGTTGCGGAGTCGTTCCGCCTGCTGGCTGCGCTCTATCCAGGGCGCATTGAGCTTGGGCTCGGACGTGCTCCTGGCGGTGGACCTCATGCCACGATGGCACTCAGTGGCAATTACTTGCAGCATGTGTCCAAGCTGCCTGAATCGCTCGCGGCACTCACAGAACTGCTCGAAGACCGCTACATGTACGAGGATCATCCCGTGACAGCTCGTCCGATTCCCAAGCTTCCGTTATCACTCTGGATGCTGGGAACTAACGTGAAGAGTGCAGAATTTGCGGCACGGTTTGGCATGGGATATGTCTTTGGTCAATTCATGAGTGATGCCGATGGTACAGAGGCTGTAAGGCGATACCGAGAAGGATTTATTCCTAGTGCAACGATGAAGGAGCCTGAGGTAATGGTGGCAGTCAGCGTATTGTGTGCCGAGTCAGAGACGGATGCTTTGGGCTGGAGTCTTAACATGGCGGAGAGACGCAAACTGGATGGAAAAGAACGTTCAACCGAGCCGAATTCAAGTGGTATCGCGGTCTCTAATCCGAATGATGAGGCCGTTAGTGATCAAAATGAATCGGTACGGCACTATGCAGGTACACCTGAGCAGGTATGGGCGCGATTGCAACAGGTGAGTCGCAGGCTGGATACGGAAAGGTTGCTTCTGGTTACGGCAGGACCAGATTATGAACGCAGATTGGATTCATATCGATTGCTGGCTGAGCATGTGACAGCAATACTGAACTAGGCTGATCGCTTTATGACGGTAGCCGTTGAAATCCGAACAAACCGAAGAGCTGCAGATCGGGACTTTACCGTATGCTGCAGCTCTTCGGTTTGGACTTTGTCAAGATTCAACAATCTTTTACAAAATCAAGCATCTTAATGACAAAATAATGTTATAATACTTTACGTCTATTTTCCTATCGATATAATATAGAGAAGTTCTTTTGACAAGAGGTCAAAAGAAGGGAAAACAATGACATAAGCACCTGAATTCGGGATGACCGAAGAGGTCAAGGGGGAAATCATATGTTCAGCAGATTCAAGATCAAGAGTATCGGTCTGCGTATCAGCATCGCGTTCTACTTGTTAATCCTCTGTTTAATTATTTTGAGTGTCACGATTGTCACCCGGATGAATTCAATTGAAACCAACACTAATGAAATTACGAACAATTGGATGCCATCAATCCAGCAAATTAACCGTTTAAATTATACCACAGAGCATGTCCTGTCACTAAGTTATCGTCACTTTGACGCGGAAGAAACAGACAAGGCATTCTTGTCAGAAGAGCGTACCAAGTATATTCGTGAAACGACGCAGGCGATTAAAATCTATGATCAGCAGGAGAAGTCTGCGGATGAGCTCGAACACTGGGCCGCGTTCAAGAACAAATGGGAAGCGTATCTCAAGATTAATACGCAATCGATCAAGCTGAGTGATGAGGGTCAGACACAGCTGGCGAAGGAAGTAGCTGATAAAGGTGCTGATTCCTTTGACACCATGCAAGTCGATCTCGATTATCTTGTGGAATACAATCAGGAACAATCCAATCTTGCGGCGGCCCAAACGATCAGATCGGTACAGGATGGTAGATTAATCATCATTATCGGTGTTCTTGTGATGATTGCCATTACAGCGATCAGCATTCCGATTATTCGTTCACAGGTCGTGAAACCACTGCTACGTGTCATTAGTGCGGTGAAACTGATTGCAGAAGGCCAATTGAATGTTCAGGACATACATACCAAACATGAGGATGAAGTTGGTGTTCTGGCCAAAGCGGTGAATGACATGAAAGGTAACCTGACTTCCATGGTTCTGAGCGTCAGACGAATTGCGGAAGCTGTCAATCTGCAAAGTGGGGAACTGGCAATATCCTCAGAAGAGGTTAAGATTGGTAGTCGCCAGATTGCTGTGACCATGGAAGAGTCAGCCAAGGCCGCGGAGAGCCAGGCAGAGACAGCCGTGGAATCAGCCCGTACGGTTGAAGTGTTGAATGATCACATTCAAAATCATACGGAACAAGGCAGCCAACTGCGCGTCATGTCGGATCTTGTACTGGAGCAAGGGTTGAATGGTCGCAAGGCGATGGAACAGTCCGTGCAGCAGATGCAACAGATTTCCGGTTCGGTCTCGGCTTCCATGAACAAAATGGAACGGTTGAATCGTAAAAATGAAGATATTTCCAAGCTGGTTCAGGTCATTCATGACATTGCACGCCAAACCAATCTGCTGGCATTGAATGCCTCCATTGAGGCAGCACGTGCGGGAGAGAGTGGACGCGGATTCGCCGTAGTGGCATCAGAAGTGCGGAAGTTATCTGAGGCTGTGCAGACTTCGGTTGAAGAGATCACGGCGATTACCGAGGATATTCAGCAGGAGTCACAAGGGGTGGTTGCGGAATTACGTACGAACGTTCAGGAGACCGAACTGGGTCAGGAACATGTGCTTACTTCAGGTCAACTCTTCCGTACAATTAATGAATCGGTGGAAGGCATGGTTGGTGTCATCAGTACTATGACAGATGGACTGGCAGGCATGCAGGAAGCAAGCGGAAGAATGAATGATTTCAGTCAGCAGATTTCCGCTGTTTCGGAACAATCGGCAGCGAGTGTGGAAGAAGTTTCTGCATCGGCGGAAGAACAGGTAAGTTCCATGGAGACGATTAGCGGCAGCATTCAAAGTCTGAAAGAATTATCGGAAGATTTGCTTACATCCATTGAAAAATTAAAAATATAACCTTCTTCTTATAATAGAAGAAGCTGGAATCACGCAGGCGGCAATTGGTGAGAAATCAGTATGATATATGAGCTGTTGGCCTATAACGTTTGCTGGCAAGAATGATTAGGTTTCCAATGTTATAATCTCAAAATAAAGTAAGGCGTTCCTAAACAATGGGAACACCTTATTTTTTTTCTTTCCAAATAGATACGTGCAAGGAAATAGATAGTTGTCTAGGAGCTTAACATTGTATACAATGACTACCTGAAAGCAAACGTATGAGTCGTATTTGATATGTCTTCAATGAGCTTACTATTTATATAGAAGAAACATGATTAATGAAGGAAGGAGAGGGGGATTTTGCCTGATGAAACACTTGGTATTTACGCTACTTCTGGGAAACACCTCTACACCTTTGCTTGCCACGAGAACGAGCAAGAATTATGCATGCTGGAGCTGAATACGCTGCTTGAACCGAGTTCGGAGATCCGTATGGATATGGGGTCGTATGTGTGGTCCGAACGATGTATTTCACCTGGACGCAGTCCTTTTATCCATGGCAGACTGGACGTGATCGGCGAAGGGGGCAGCGTGACTGATCTGCTTCCTCTTGCCAAAGAGATCCAGCTGTTGCCAGAAGAGACATTTAAGGTGATTTGTCTGAAAGAAGGGGATCAACCCCCTGATTATGCACAGTCTCGTCAACTGGAAAAAGAAATCGGCATGTGCATTAAGGGCAAGGCACAGATGAAACAACCTAAGGTGACTTTCGGCCTAATCCGAACAGGAGAAAAATGGATCTTGGGCCAGTGGACAGAAGTGGATCGATCATGGCAGATTCACCGGCAGAAGCCGCAAAATTACTCAACTGGATTTGGCATCATGCTCGCCAGAGCGCTGGTTAATATTGCCGTTCCGAGAGTAGAAAGTCATCGCTTGCTTGATCCATGCTGTGGTATGGGAACGGTTGTGATTGAGGCTTTATCCATGGGAATTGATGCAAAAGGTAACGATCTCAATCCGCTGGCTGTCCGAGGTGCGCGAATCAATTTGCCGCATTATGGATATGATTCAGATCGAATCACACTGGGGGATATGAATGAACTGCAAGATTTGTATGATGCAGCAATTCTGGACATGCCCTATAACCTCTGCTCTGTACTTCCGGATGCTGAGCAACGAGCCATGCTGGGGAGTTTGCGCAGATTGGCAAAACGGGCGGTGATTGTTTCCACAGAGTGGGTAGAAGAGCACTTGTTGGAAGCGGGATGGACGGTAAAAGAGTACCGAACAGTACACAAAGGCACGTTTATACGTCATATTTGGCTGTGTATGTAAGCGTAAAAAACAAAAAAATCTACCTCTAGGGAAATTTCCAGAGGTAGATTTTTTTATTGCTTACATATCCTTTGAACTAACCGTTTACACTAGAACGTAGAGGACAGAAATAACCTGAAGAAGCGGAGCGTTCGCCTTTATTCACAGATTTTCACCTTTATAAAAGTGAATTAAAAAAATCTGGGAATAACAGTGATCGGAAGGTTGTTCTGTCATCGAAGTTGTAAGTGTAAGTATTCTTTAGTTCAATTGATATCGTTGATCTGATTTGCACAATATTGCATGGGAACGGGTGTTTGTGTTAATATTTATGACTATAATCCACAAGGTTCAACGGCAGGGTATCGCCAGCGACGTAAGCTTCCAGATTTTTGACGAAAATATCGACTGCTCGATCCGCGTATTGCTCTGTACTTCCTGCGATATGGGGCGTAATTAACACGTTATCCATGCCCCATAGCGGGTGGTCTGCGGGAAGAGGTTCTTCTTCGAACACGTCCAGTGCGGCGAAGGCAACTTGGCCGTTTTGGAGTGCATTCAGCAACGCTTCCGTTTTCACACTGGGGCCACGGCCCACATTGACGAAGCATGAACCAGATCGGAACTGCTCAAATGCAGTTTGATCATATATATGTTTGGTTTCATCGGTTAGCGGTAAAATGTTAATTACATAATCGCCCTGGCTCAAGGCTTCATGTAAACCGGTCATGTCGTACATTTGGTCCACATTGGGGACATCCTTACCTGAGCGGCGAACTCCGATCGTGCGCATGCCGAGTGCTTTGAGAATACGGGCTGTTTCCGTACCTATCTCACCTACACCAACGATGACCGCTGTTTTGCCATGCAGTTCTGGCAGTGGTTTGGCAGGAGCTTTCCATTCGGCCTGCTGTTGATGCAGCATAGCTTGTCTCAGCCAGCGGCTGTGGGACAACATCATGCCCAGAATAATTTCGGTGATTGGAATCGCGTGAACTCCATTTGCACTGGTGACCTGAACGTTCTTTTGTTGCAAATCTGCGAAGGGGAGATTGTCCACGCCAGCAGACCAGACCTGAACCCACTTCAACAGGCTTTCCTGTTTCAATGCATGTTCTGTGACAAGTGGGGACCAGCCGAGAATAATCTCAGCTTCTTTCAACTCAGCGGGGTCCAATTCCTTGGCTTTTCCGAATTTCAGGGTGTATCCCGGTGCAGCATTCTGAATGCGTTGTTGCTGTTCTTCGGATAGAGATGGAAAACATACAATTTTACCCATAATGTGTGGTCCTCCTGAGATAAATAGTTTGATGAGTTTGATAATTAAAGTGTATCAGATTTGGTGTTGGATGTGCATTAAGGTGGGAAATGCAGGAATCTAGCCTTATTTGCAAATGGTTATATTTGTGTCACTCTATACTTACCCAACTTGAAACGATATGTATAGTTATGAAATAATAGAGCGAACTTTAGAGAGGTGTATGCAATGAATAACCAATCACATCAGGATCATTCATCCCGACGGGAAAGATTGTTTGTAGCAATTCGTCTTCCTGTTGCTGTTCAGCAGTCTCTTCAGATGGATGCGAGGCTTGTTCAGAACAAGCTAGATTTTCGTAAATGGACAGATCATAGAGATTATCATATAACCTTGCAATTTCTGGGGGATACGTTAGTTAGTGACATCGGGCACCTGCGAAAAGCATTGCGCTCAGCAGCAAGCGGATTTCAGCCGTTTGAACTTCAGCTTTCCGACTGGGGCACATTTGGACTTGAAGAAGCACCTAAGGTGCTTTGGAAAGGTGTTAGCGGAGAGTTAGAACGCTTGTTTTCATTGCAAAAACAAATCGTGCAGGCGACTTCGCCCCTTGGGTATGAAGCTGAATTAAGACCTTATGCTCCGCACATTACCATTGCCAGAAAATATCTGGGACAGCTTCCAGGTAATGAAAATAAAGGGGTATCTGGAGTGCTTCCGGAACATTCCACAGGTGCTAATTCATGGATGGTGGAGGACATTGTACTTTATGTGACAAGGCTGGGGCAATCGCCAATGTATGAGGTCGTGGATACGTTCACTTTTTCCTGATAATCATTTTTATGCCATAAAATCACATTGACATAACGTTTATCCCTATGTAATATTAGCCAACGTTATTCAAATTCTTTTTTTTGGGTTACTTAGTTAAGGGAATTGTTTCGACAGGAGGAATCTTCGAATGAACATTATAAGCAAAAATCGTTGGGTAGCACCGATGTTATCAGTGCTGCTTGTATGTATAGTGGGGGTAAATGTCGTTCAGGCGACGGGGAAGTGGAATGAAGCTAGTGAAAGTAAACAGATGACCGAACTTGCGGCTTCTGTGCAAAATAACCAAACATCTACGCAAGAAGAGAGGCGCATGATGGAAGATGGGACAAGTCTGTCTTCTAATCTGTCTGCCCAAACCGTAGCGTGGACTGAATCTCTGCCAGCGAAGAACTGGCTTACGACTGCTCAAGAAGAGCAGGAACTGCAAGAAGCCAAGGCCAAGAACAAAGCTAGAGCGGTAGCTGCGGCCAAAGCCAAAAAAGAAGCTGCACTGAAATTGGCCAAAGTGAAACGTGCCAAAGAAGTCGCTGCTGTAACAACTCCCCCCCAAAAACTATACTTTACACGGACCAAACTTCTGAACCAGGAAGACTCGAAACTTGCAACCTGGTCATACAGTGTGTCCGATAAAGAACTGCATCTGCTGCAAAAAATCGTCATGGCAGAAGCGGAAGGTGAACCGTACGAAGGCAAAGTGGCAGTTGCCAATGTTGTCTTAAACCGGCTGCGGTCAGCCAATTTTCCCGATACCATTTACAAGGTCATCTATCAGAAATCCCAGTTTAGTCCTGTAGCGAACGGACGTATGAAACGTGTGGTTCCCAACGAGGACAGCATCAAAGCAGTGAATGCTGCGTTGAACGGGAAGAAGGAAGTTGCCGATGATACGTATTATTTCTTATCATTGACGCTTGCCGACGATCTGACAGTTGCTCGCTCGCAGAAAAAAGTAAAAACGATCGGTCATCATACTTTTTACAAGTAATCGACCCGTAAATTCTGCAAACAGGCAGGGTAGTTAACTGTGTGTGCATCACACGGCCCTAGAAAAAGCCTGAATCGTAGTTTTATTTCGTTATTTAAAATATCGTTATACTCTAAATTACCCTTTTTTCTACCAAATCATACGGTGGAATTAGTGAAAATAAAAGAAGGTTCCCTTCCAAAAATTTGGAAGGGAACCTTCTTTGTATATCGTGAGCAATTGTCTTGTCCCCTATAACACCTCGTGAGAGCTGTTCTATAGGCCCCCAGAGGCATCAGAATGGTATTCTGGTACCTGACAAGGACGTGGTAGCAATTCCGGCTGTGAAGCGCTCCACGGAGGTTGTTGTGACTTCGGCTGTAGTCGGGAACAATAAGTCATGAACAGCTTGAGCACAGCACTTCGGATCATAGACCGAATGGTTACCTGAAATATGCGCTACGTTCAGCGGGCTTTCAGTTTGAGTAGATGCCTGCTCAACTAGTTGTCTGAAACGATTGGTAATCACGTCGGCAGAGTGAATGACCTGGCCATATCCGGCTTGTACAAAGTATTCACAGTTCTCTTCCTCTTGACCTGCAATCGGAGGAATGAACAACATAGGTAGACCCTTGGCCAGCGCTTCGGTGCATGTCATGCCACCTGGCTTCGTAATCAGTACATCGGATACATCCATCAGTTTGCTTACTTCCCGTGTGTATCCCAGAATACGAATATTCGGATGCTGGAAGCAAGGCATTTCCTTCATTTTTGCAATCATTTTTTCATTGCTTCCTAGACAAAAGACCAATTGAACACGATCTGCCCATGACGTGAGAGCTTTCATATGGTCCTCATCAAACGAAAGTCCCCATCCACCACCCATAAGCAGCGCCGTAGGCATGTTCTGAAGCCCCATCTCTTCCCGTAGCTTCACCTTATCTCCTGCTTCCCAGAAGTCTGGATGCACAGGGATTCCCGTGATCTGAATATGGGAGGGATCGACACCCCGAATCTCAAGCAATGCTTTGACCTGAGGGGTAGAGACCAGATATTTGTTCACTTCCGGATTAATCCATGTTCCGTGCACGTCATAATCCGTCACAACCGTATAGAGCGGGATATTCAGACCCTGGCGTTTGAGCCGGGAGATAACAGCATTCGGAAAAGGATGGGTACAGATCACCGCATCGGGTTTCAGTTGGGATACGACCTGTGCCGTCTGTGTATAGAAAATTCGGTGCAACGCCAGCTTGGTAAAACCATTTAATGATTTATTGTACTGTGTGCGGTACAACAGGCTGACCAGTTTGGGTTGAACCGATAGTGTCTTTCGATATGCAGAGAAAATTAGTGGAGCTACCGTTGGGTTCAAAAATTTGCCTAGTTCAATGACACGACTGTGAACATGTGGACTGACTTTTTTGATGCCATGTGCCAGCGCATGAGCGGCCTGAGTGTGACCGGTACCGAAACCTTCCGATAATAAGAGCACTCTTGGTTTTCGCATGAGTTCACCTTTATTCATAAGTTTTAATTCAAAATGAAGATATTCATTGTTTATTCTAGCTATGGAATGCGTTACTACAAGAATATACATTGAAGCACAAAATCATGTTTCTTCTATAAATATTTACACCATATATCTTACAATGAGACAACTTAAACTTCATTATATACACGTATTATCTGAGTCATCTTACACTATAGACGACGACAGAAGGAGTTTCCACTGCATTTAGGTTAAAAAATATTAACACAATTTTTAAAATGTTAGGGTTGCAATCTGTTTTCGAAGGTGGTATTGTAGTTTTTGACCGAATGACTGAATTGTATTTTTGGTCATTTATGTAGAGCGATTGAACAATGAATGTGATTAAAGGAGGGATACGATGGCTCCGATTGACAGGAGACAGCAGGTTATTCATGCAGCAGCCCAGTCGTTTGCCATGTTTGGATACAAAGCAACGACGATGGATCAGGTCGCCAAGATTGCGAACGTTGGCAAAGGAACGATCTATACGTTTTTCACCAATAAGGAACAGTTGTTTGATCAGATCCTGGTAGAAGTGATTCAGGAAATGAAAAACATCGCGCATCGTGAAGTACATCTGGAAAGTGCATTTTTCGATAATCTGTTTCGGGTACTGGATGCCTTGTTAGAGTTTCGTCGTGATCACGACCTGCTCGTTAAGTTATCTCAGGAGCTGAAGGACTTTGGAACGCTGCAGGCCAAGGAAGGTTTGGACAAGGTGGAGAAAGTAATCTCCGACTTTCTGGCTAAGGAGCTTGAGAAAGCAAAAGACAATGGAGAGATTCGAGATTGTGATCCACAAGTTGTCGCATTTATGATGATTCGCCTGTACATTGCACTCACCTCAGACTGGAGCAAACAACATCAACCGCTGAGCAAAGAGGAAATCAAGACTTACTTTCGCCTTTTCTTAATGGAAGGAATTGCTGCTATAACGTAATCCGAATTTAATCTACTATAATATATGGATTTTCACGTATCAAGCAGGGAGGCTTGTCGGAAGACAGGTTGTTTTTTTGTCCTAAAGTGACCGTTTGAGGAAAGTGGTCACTTCGTGTTTCAGTATGTTTTCTGGAATGCGACATTGTATTTCATTATGGTTATTCCTGCTCATGGAGCAGAGAGATTAAGGGGAGAAAATGACATGAAATCTTTATCCGTGTTTTTCAAGGATGTGGGATCGGCCGTGAGAAACCCGAAGGTGTTGATCCCTGTTATTGCAATTATGTTTATACCGATCCTGTATAGTGGCATCTATCTGGCGGCCTATTGGGACCCGTATGGTCATGTGGATGAGATGCCGGTTGCCGTTGTCAATCTGGACAAAGGCGCTGAGCTGGAGGGCAAATCCCTCCATGTAGGTAGTGATCTGGTGGATGAGCTGAAGAAAAATGCCGATTTCAAATGGGATTTTGTCAGTGCCAGTCAAGCCAAAGAAGGCATGAGTAATGACAAATATTATATGCAAATTACGATTCCGGAGAACTTCTCATCCCAAGCAACAACATTGCTCGATGACAAGCCGGAGCCGGCTGATTTGATCTATGAACCGAATGGCAATTACAGCTTTGTCGGTGCGCAGATCGGTAAGACCGCTATTAAGGACCTGAAAGCAAAAGTTTCAGCCAAAGTAACGGAATCCTATGCAGAGACATTGCTCGACAAGTTCTCCGAAGTATCGGATGGCTTGGCTGAGGCAGGCGACGGGGCTGGTGAACTGAATACGGGTGCAGGCAAACTGGATGATGGTGCGGTTAAGCTCAAGGATAACCTGGCGAAGCTTGCATCCGGAACGCTTGAACTTCAGGAAGGACTTTCTCCATTAAGTGATGGTGTTAACGCGCTGCATACAGGGGCAACCAAGCTTGAAAGTGGAACATCGAATCTTGTATCGGGTCTGCAACAACTTCAGGCAGCTGCTTCGAGCCAGCTTCAGAGCGGAGCAGATCAGTTGAAGGATGGCAGTGCGAAGTTGGAAACCGGACTCCAGTCTTCACTGGATGGCACAAGTAAGTTGCAGGCTGGCCTGAAATCGTCAGAACAGGGCAGTGCGAAGCTGTCCGATGGTCTGCAAAGTGCCGTTCAGGGCAGCGGTACACTGGCAACAGGCCTGCAATCGGCTGTAGATGGCAGTTCCAAGGTGGCTGATGGAGCACAGGGTGTAGCCGCCGGATTGAAACAGCTTGCTGCATCAAACCCCGAACTGGCCGAAAATGCGGATGTACAGAAACTGCTTGCGGCAAGTGAGGCTGTCGCTGACGGCAGTGCACAACTGCATGAAAGCGAGCAGAAACTTGCACAGGGTGCAGATCAACTGCATCAGGGTAACCAGCAGCTGGCTGCGGGTGCAGCCGAGCTTCATGGAGGTCAGGAGCAACTTCTTGCTGGTGCGAACCAACTGGTGGATGGTCAGCAGCAATTGCTGGCTGGTGCCGGGCAGCTTAAGCAAGGAGGAGCACAGCTCTCCGATGGTCTGAAGCAGTTCAGTGGCAAATTGGGTGATGCTGCAAGTGGCGGTACATTGCTTGCAGATGGTGCCAAGCAGCTGGGCTCAGGGACAACAGCTTTGCAAACGGGTGTAGGTAAACTAAGTGGTGGCGTTAATTCACTAACCGATGGTTCCAAGCAACTGGGTGATGGCGCGGGCAAACTGGCTGACGGTCTTACCGAGCTAAAAGATGGCTCAAGTGAACTGGCAACCAAGCTGAATGATGCCGCTCAGAAAACATCCGAAGTTAAGAAAACGGATGATGTGGTGAACATGTTCGCTGAACCTGTAAACTCCTCGGAGAACACAGCAGAGAACGTAAGCAATTATGGTACAGGATTGACACCGTTCTTCCTGTCGATCGGTCTGTTTGTGGGATCGTTGATTTCCACGATTGTATTGAAAATGCGGGAAACGTCCGTACCTGGTGCAACAGGCTGGAATCGTTTTGTCAGCCGGACACTGGTATTTGGCTCCGTGAGCATTTTCCAATCGGTTATTGTGGCAAGTTTCATGTTATATGGTCTTGGACTGGAGACGCACAGCGTAGGGTTGTTCTACCTGTTTACCATTATTACGGGGCTGACCTTCATGTTGATTGTTCAGGCACTTGTAACCTGGCTGGATCTGCCTGGACGTTATGTTGTCATTCTGCTTCTGGTCTTCCAGCTTGCGGCTAGTGCAGGAACCTTCCCGGTAGAACTGATACCATCATGGCTTCAAGCATTTAGCCCTTGGTTGCCAATGACACACAGCATTATGGGCTTCAAAGCCGTTGTATCGAGTGGTAATCTGGATGTGATGTGGCATCAGGCAGGTATTCTTAGCATCTATGCAGGGGTATCCATTCTGCTGACGCTTGCTTACTTCCTCTGGAATGGCAGACGTCCGAAAAAAGAAGTCGAACAGGCTGATTCTGGTCAAGTTGTGACGGCATAAGTCGAACCTGATCTTCAGCAGGGTCATATTTTTGAAAAAAACTTTATTTTCTTGTAGTGAAATTATGCAATATAGTAGTCAAATAGTGCAAATAGCCTGTGGCCCCAAAAAGGGGTTGCAGGCTATTTTGTATACAAATGCATAGAGAAGTAAAGTTTCGCTGGCTTAAGCAGTGAAAATTTGGTGGAATTATGGATAAACGCAGGCTGCACATGGAATGATTTTCTTCTGTCAGCAATTTAATTCAGTTGTACTCTGGCATAAAAAGTGTATAATTATTCGAAAAAGAGATGAATTTAAACGTCACTACTGTAAAGCTGTACTGCAAAACATTTCTTATCAGAGGTATTAAAAAGTTTAAATTGCGCTGATGTTAGGTCGGTGTTAAAATAATAGAACTATATCAAAAAAACGTCGCTCCATTTCAGTAGCCGTGCCAGCGGCTGCGTGTTGATTTATACAGGCTGTTTGCCGGATCGTCCGGATCAGCTCATCTCATTACAATGGCTTCTGCCCAATAGCAGGCATTATTTTTGACAGTCTCATGCTGTCACCTCTTCTATCTAGCAGGCTCTATCGCAAGCGAAAGGCCAGCTCCTCCCGTTTCATTGTTGCCTGTTGCCTATGTTCTTGATCTTTCCGAAATACTTCATTATAGAAAGGTTGCGTTCCATGAGACACATCGGATTACCTCCAAAACAGGGTCTGTATGACCCGCAGTTCGAAAAAGACGCATGCGGAATGGGTTTTGTTGCCAATATCAAAGGAGTACCTTCACACGATATCGTTAGTCAGGCACTGACCATGCTTAGTAACATGGAGCACCGTGGAGGACAGGGAAGTGAGCCGAATTCCGGTGACGGAGCAGGTATCCTGATTCAGATTCCACATCGCTATTTTGCACAGGAAGCGGAACGTCTTGGTTTTGCATTGCCTGAACAGGGCTTCTATGGCGTAGGGATGTTGTTCCTTTCCCAAGACCCTGCCATTCGTAGTGCACATGAAGAGAGCCTTAAGAAGATTATTGAAGAAGAAGGACAGACGTTCCTGGGTTTCCGGGATGTTCCTACTTTTGATGAAATGCTTGGCCGTTCTGCACTTGCAGCGAAACCTTATGTACGTCAGGTGTTCATTGGAAGATCAGCAGATGTGAAGGATGAGCTTGGATTCGAGCGTAAGCTGTATGTTATTCGCAGACGCGCTGAGCTGGCTATTCGTTATTCGGCAGATGAAGCAGAAGGCGGTTCATTCTACCTACCAAGCTTGTCTTGTCGCAAAATTGTATATAAAGGCATGCTGACAACGGAACAGGTGGGAGAGTTCTATCTGGATCTGCAGCAAGACCTTGTTGAATCGGCTATTGCACTCGTGCATTCCCGTTTCAGTACAAACACCTTCCCAAGCTGGGAACGTGCCCACCCGTATCGCTTCATGATCCACAACGGTGAGATCAACACGATGCGTGGTAACGTGAACTGGATGCATGCTAGACAGTCCTTGTTCGAGAGCGAGTTGTTTGGTAACGACATCGCGAAAGTAAAACCGGTCATCAATCCGGACGGCTCGGATACAGCCATGTTTGATAACACGCTGGAGTTCCTGTATCTGAGCGGCCGTTCTCTGCCACACGTGGCCATGATGATGGTTCCTGAACCTTGGAGCACGGATGAGGGAATGGACCCTGCCAAAAAAGCATTTTATGAGTATCACAGCACGATGATGGAGCCTTGGGATGGACCAGCAGCAATGGCCTTTACAGATGGTTTGCAAATTGGTGCAACACTTGACCGTAACGGTTTGCGTCCAGCTCGTTATTATGTAACCAAGGATGACCGTATTATCCTGTCCTCCGAAGTTGGGGTACTTGATATCGCGCCGGAAGAGATCCTGTACAAAGATCGTCTGCGTCCAGGTCGGATGTTGCTTGTGGATACACAAGAAGGCCGCATTATCGCGGATGAGGAAGTAAAAGCAATCATTGCAGCCGAGAATCCGTATCAGGATTGGCTTGATGAGCATTTGATGGATCTGAGCGAGTTGCCGGAAGCACCGGAACTTCCTGATCCAAAACATGATAACGTGACCCAGCTTCAACTGGCATATGGTTATACATTTGAAGAACTGCGTAAAATCCTGGAGCCCATGGCAACAACCGGTATGGAAGCTACGGGTTCGATGGGTTATGATGCACCGCTGGCTGTTCTGTCGGATCGTCCGCAGCGTCTGTACAACTACTTTAAACAGATGTTCGCCCAGGTAACCAACCCGCCAATCGATGCAATCCGTGAAGAGATTGTAACGTCTACGGCAACAACCATCGGTCCTGAGCGCAACTTGCTGAATCCGGAACCGGAGAGTTGTCGCCAGATCCGTCTGGATACACCGGTATTGTCCAATGAAGACTTTGCGAAGATTCGCCATGTGCGTCGCCCAGGCTTCCGCTCCATGACGATTCCAATCTTCTTCACCGCTGCGGAAGGAGCAGAAGGACTTCGCAAAGCGATGGATTTGCTCTTCGAAGCTGCAGATCGTGTCATCGACAAAGGTCATAACATTCTGATCCTGTCTGACCGCGGTGTGGACGCAGAGAATGCTGCCATTCCTGCATTGCTTGCTGTAGCAGGTCTGCATCACCATCTGATTCGCCAGGGAACCAGAACAAAAGTCAGCATTATGCTTGAATCGGCAGAGCCGCGTGATATTCACCACTACGCGTTGCTGCTGGGTTACGGTGTAAGTGCGGTGAACCCTTATCTGGCCTTTGAAACGCTGGATGACATGATCCAGCAAGGGTTGCTGCGTGGTATCTCGCATGAGAAAGCAGTGAAAAACTACATTAAAGCTGCTACCAAAGGCGTTACTAAAGTGTTGTCCAAAATGGGGATTTCTACGATTCAATCGTATCGTGGAGCTCAAATCTTCGAAGCGGTAGGTCTGAAATCAGACTTCGTTGACCGTTACTTTACCTGGACACCTTCCCGTATCGGTGGAATTGGGTTGGAAGAAGTGGCAGCCGAAGCGCTGACACATCATAACCGTGCCTTTACGGAAAAAGACGGTAACGATAAAGTATTGGATTCCGGTGGGGATTATCAATGGCGTAACGACGGAGAAGAGCATCTGTTTAATCCGCAAACCATTCATACCCTGCAACATGCGGTACGCACTGGGGATTACAAGCTGTATAAAAAATATTCCAAACTTGTACAAGGTGAGAATGATCAACTGTTGACCATTCGCTCCATGCTGAAACTGAAACCAGTTGGAGATTCCATTCCACTCGAAGAAGTTGAATCCGTAGAAGATATTATGCGTCGTTTCAAAACAGGTGCAATGTCCTTTGGTTCGATCAGTAAAGAGGCGCATGAAGATCTTGCCATTGCTATGAACCGTGTTGGAGGTAAATCCAATACCGGTGAAGGTGGAGAAGATCCGGCTCGCTTCATTAAAGATAGCAACGGGGATTCCCGTCGCAGTGCGATTAAACAGGTAGCATCCGGACGTTTTGGTGTTACATCCAACTACTTGGTTAATGCCGATGAGATTCAGATTAAAATGGCTCAGGGAGCTAAACCAGGTGAAGGCGGACAGCTGCCAGGACGCAAAGTGTATCCTTGGGTTGCTGAAGTCCGTGGTTCAACACCAGGTGTAGGTCTGATCTCGCCACCACCGCATCACGATATCTACTCGATCGAAGATCTGGCAGAGTTGATCTATGACTTGAAAAATGCCAATCCGCGTGCTGAGATTAACGTGAAGCTGGTATCGGAAGTGGGCGTGGGTACCATCGCAGCTGGTGTAGCCAAAGGCCGTGCCGATATTATCCTCGTCAGCGGTTATGACGGTGGTACAGGTGCATCACCGCAAGGTTCGATTCGCCACGCAGGTATGCCTTGGGAACTAGGTCTTGCAGAGACACATCAAACGTTGATGCTGAACAATCTGCGTGACCGTGTTGTCCTCGAAACAGACGGCAAAATGCTTAACGGTCGTGACTTGGCGATTGCAGCCTTGCTTGGAGCAGAAGAATATGGTTTCTCTACAGCACCGCTCGTTGCACTTGGCTGTATCATGATGCGTGTCTGTCAAATGGATACTTGTCCGGTTGGTGTAGCGACACAGAATCCGGAATTGCGTAAAAATTATATGGGTGATCCAGCTCATGTGGTTAACTTCATGCGATTTGTTGCTGAAGATGTGCGTGAGATCATGGCTGATCTTGGTTTCCGTACTATTCAGGAGATGGTCGGACGTACAGATTGCCTCGAAACGGTAGAAGCCGTAGATCACTGGAAGAAAAAAGGTGTGGATCTGTCTGTATTGCTGCATGTGCCTGAAATGCCGGAAGGCTCTGCACGTTACCGCACACAGCATCAGAATCACCAATTGGAAGAAACGCTGGATATGCAACAATTGCTGCCACTGGCACAGTCTGCTATTGAATCCGGTCAACCGGTTGAAGCGGTGCTTCCAATTACAAACGTTAACCGTGCAGTAGGTACCATTTTGGGTAGTGAGATCACACGCAAATATGGACTCGCAGGATTGCCTGAAGATACGGTTAAATTCAAATTTGTCGGCTCTGCCGGACAAAGCTTTGGGGCCTTTGTACCTAAAGGTATGACCTTGACCGTTGAAGGGGATTCCAATGACTACGTAGGTAAAGGACTGTCCGGAGGTAAACTGATCGTGATGCCTTCTCCGAAAGCAACGTTTGAGGCGGAAGATAACATCATTATCGGTAACACGGCTCTCTACGGAGCAACAAGCGGCGAAGCGTATATCCGTGGTATTGCGGGTGAGCGATTTGCTGTACGTAACTCGGGCGCCAAAGTAGTCGTTGAAGGTGTAGGCGACCATGGTTGTGAGTATATGACAGGTGGACGTGTCGTTGTACTGGGCGATACAGGTCGTAACTTTGCAGCAGGGATGTCCGGAGGTATTGCCTATGTGTATGATCCGGAAGGCACATTCCTGAAACGTTGTAATCTGGAAATGGTTCTTTTGGAGCGTATCGAAGATGTGGCCGAAAGTGCAGATCTGCGAGGCATGATTCAACGTCATGTTGCCAATACAGGAAGTGCTGTTGGTCAGCGCGTTCTGGATAACTGGCAAGATGCGCTGAATCAGTTCGTTCGGGTTATTCCGAAGGACTTCAAACGTATGACAGAACAGATCGAACGGATTCAGGCAACAGGTTTGACTGGAGAAGCAGCGCTGCTTGCAGCGTTTGAAGCGAATATGCGTGAACTTGCACGTGCTGGAGGTTAATAACTTCCTTGTTCAAAGGTATAAGTGCATGAACAGGTTGTATTAAGAATAATAGGAGCAATATGGTTGCCATTCCGGCACCATATTGCTCCTATTTTGCTTTCGACAAAATTAGAACCCCTTCAAAAAACGTTATCGCCATGAGACGACAACATCGAGGAACTTTCTCAAGTATAATAAGGCTAGTTTTGGAGGGCAGGGAAAGTATAAAGATAAGAGAGGTTAGCGGAATGAATATGAAGCATCCAAACAGGGACGATCGTAGGCCGACAGGTAAACAAGTCGAAGCAACCCAGATGGACATCATGAAGGTTTTACTGCAATGCGGAATCGACCCGGAGCGTTGGAACCATTTCGTATCCTCCGTCAACAACAAGCGTCCTTGACACAATAGACAAGCATGGAATGGAAGGGAATTAAGACACAAAAAAAGCCCAGAAGCCAGAGAGTTATCTCTCGGGAACTGGGTCCTCTTTTCGGGTTTAGTCCATACTGCGTTCCATTCGGACAAACGCAATAAAACGACGTGCCTCTTCTTCTGTTAAGGACTTCCCATCAATCATCAGATCGAAGCGTTCCAACACTTCCTTATCCGATAACTCCAAGGTATCAACGAATTCACGTACATCTTCATCCATCACAACATCGCTTTGCTTTGTACGTCCTATAAGATAATCAATAGACACCTCAAAGATGTCAGCAAGTCTCGTTAACACTTCGAAATCCGGTTTACGACGGTTCTTCTCGTAGTGGGAGAGAGCAGCTCTGGTAATATGAATGGAGCTCGCAAGTTCTTCTTGAGTAAGTCCCCGCTGTTCCCGTAATTCAGCAATGCGATTTCCGTAGCTCATAAGCTATTTCCCCCTGAACGACATCAAATATATATTGAAACAATCCTGAGCCAAGTGTTTGATCAGGGCAGCTTTCCTGCAAAAGAGTAACTCCTCATATGTTTCCTCTAACCCATTTCCATTTGTAAATAGGTCTGTCTAAGGACATCTCAAATTGTCGTAAATCAAAAGAACCATGTCCAAATACCGCTTGACATGATACGTATTGTATCGTAAATTGGACGTATGGAGTTACAAAATGTATCATTTGGAATATTTTAAGTATCTCCTTGTTGCCTGGACCATATACCTGTGAGAAGGAAGTGGAGGCAGTCCATGTAGGCTAATCCATTCTAAAGGAATGAAATCATGTATTCAATAATTCAGGAATGGGCTGATATGAAATTAAATGTCCATATGTACATTCAGGAGTTTCATGGGAAAATGGTAGACCGCAAAAGACGCCCTGTTCTGTTACTTGGAATGGACACTCAAGCAATCACCTTCCTGAGCGACCTGAACTTGCCGGTATCATCAGAAATGCTCATTGGTTTGGATGTTGAAGATCAACATGTATGTGTACGACTTCACGCAAGGTTGCAATGGAAACAGCCCTTCGGAGAGCTCACAATGTATCATTCAAACTTGCATATTCAGCACGAACAGAAACTATATATAACTGGACAGTTAAACACAATGCTTACTGAAGTTCAATTTCCCGCGGTTTCCCGTTTTCAGTATGAAAAGGCAACAGAACAAAAGGCTCTGCAGGAACCCTATCATTACATTGATTTCACCATATAATTCCAAGTCGATTCTTAACAATTTCTGAACAAAACATGTACTTAACGCCATTTTACTATATTTCATAGCGTTATGCATTAGTTCTTTAACACCAAAAGCATTTGCGCAATGAATAAAGGGGCGAGGGGGCTCATACTATTTCAGGAAGTTTGGATATGGTTGAAATGCACTGCCACATATTATCCGGCCTAGATGATGGTCCTGTTCGAATGGAGCAGTCCGTTGCAATGGCTGAGAAGGCGGCAGCCTCAGGAATTACCTCCATTATTGCTACTCCGCATCACCTGAACGGGCAATACAACAATGAACCGATGGTGGTCAATCAGGCCGTGAACCTGCTTCATGCAGAACTTCGCAAACGTAACATTCGCCTGGAGATCCGTCCCGGACAGGAGATCAGGGTGCATGACAACCTGATTGGAGACTTATATGCAGGAAAGTGCTGCACACTCGCCGGAAGTCGTTACATGTTGCTGGAACTGCCCTTTGGTCATATTCCCTCACAGTTCCCCAGGATACTGCATGAATTACGAATAGCGGGAATTACCCCTATTATTGCTCATCCGGAACGTAATCGTGTCATTTTGAAGAAGCCAAGGTTGTTGGCTGATTACTTGAGTCAAGGCGGACTATGTCAGCTCACAGCTCAATCTTTCACTGGGCTTTTCGGACGGAAAGTTCGGCAGTGGTGTTTTCATTTTTGCAAAGAAAACGGGTTTCATTTCATTTCATCAGATGCACATGATACGTGCAAAAGGACATTTGCCATAAGTGAAGGAGAGCGGGCCATCGAGCGTCGATTTGGAGCTGAAGCCGTTAAAAGGCTGGCAGAGAATGCGTCGCACATTCTATCGAATTCGTGCCTGGTCACAGAACGCTGGAAACCTCGCAAATGGCTACTGTCCATCTGGTAGTTACATAGGATAGATCACAACGTATAGGAGGAATGAAAGTGGAACTGAAAGGATATTTTCGACTCTTACAAAAGAAACTGTGGTTGATTGTTGCAATTGCTTTGATAGCCGGTGTGGGTGCAGGGGTTAAAAGCATTTTCTTCACCCAGCCCATCTATGAAGCAAGTTCCAAACTGATCGTGAACCAGACCTCTAACGTTCAAGGCCAGGCGATGATGGACTTCAGCATGATTCAAACCAATATCAAACTCATTAACTCTTACAGAGAAATTATTAAATCTTCCGCCATTATGGATAAAGTCGCTACCACGTATCCGGACCTAGGCTTAACCTCTGCTCAGCTCATGAATAGCACCTCCGTCTCTACAGCCAGCGAATCCCAAGTGATGAGCATAACTGTACAAGGGACTACCTACGAAAAAGCCGCAAAAACGGTCAATGCCATCTCCAACGTGTTCCAATCTCAAATCCCCCTAATCATGAAAATCGATAATGTGGCCATCCTCAGTGAAGCAAAAGTGGATAGTAACGCATCTCCAATCAATATGAAAACCACATTAAGCATCATTGTCAGTCTGTTCGCAGGTCTTGTACTCGCGATTGCACTCGTATTCCTGCTGGATTATCTGGATGACACATTCAAATCCGAAGCTGAACTTGAAAAAGAGCTGGGCCTGCCTGTGCTTACAGTGATATCCAAAATGAAAAAAGATGATCTGAAAAATACGAAAAATTACGTATCTCAACAGAAAGTGGGGGATGGCAAATATGTCGCGGCTAACCAATGAAAATAACAGTCTGGTGACCTATTTTAACTCCAAATCTCAAATCTCGGAGGGATACCGTAAATTACGGACGAACATCCAGTTCTCCTCAATCGACAGTCATATCAAAAAAATCATGGTGGCTTCCGCCGAATCCGGCGAAGGCAAGACCACAACCATTAGCAACCTGGCGGTAACCTATGCCCAGGAAGGCAAAAAAGTTCTGCTGATCGATGCGGATCTGCGTAATCCTTCCTTGCACCAGGTGTTTTCCGTACCGAATCATATCGGTCTTAGTAGTGTGCTGTCTAATCAGTACAGTGTGGAAGACGTGCTTAGAGAGAGTTATATCGACAATCTCCAATTGTTCACTTCTGGCCCAATTCCGCCGAACCCTTCCGAGATGATCGGTTCCAACCGGATGAAAAGGCTGATTGAGAAGTTAGAGGATCAATATGATGTCATCATGTTTGATACACCGCCGGTGCTCGCGGTAACGGATGCACTCATTGTGAGTTCGCTGTGTGATGGTGTGCTGCTGGTCGTGAACTCGGGCAAGGTCAAGAAGGAACTGGTGAAGAAAACCAAGGCTGCTCTGGAGCATGTGAATGCACGAATCCTGGGCGCAATCCTGAACAATATCAAAAACGTTGCAGTTCCGGTGGGCTACGGAGAGAAGTAAACCTTCCATCCAATGCTCCCAAGTAAACAGGTAATGTCTACTGCACCTTTATCACTGTAGGCACTCGGTCATGCTGTGGGTTCAATGAACCTTAGACGTTAATCGTCGAAGGTATGACGTGAGGACGGGTTAGATGCCCTGGTTCAACTTTTATCAAACTAAAAAAAAAGAGGATAGGGTGGTATTTATGAAAAAAGTGAGAAAAGCAATCATTCCTGCAGCTGGACTAGGTACACGATTTTTGCCAGCCACAAAAGCGATGCCCAAAGAAATGCTCCCTATTGTGGACAAACCAACTATACAGTATATCGTTGAGGAAGCCATTGCCTCTGGAATCGAAGACATCATCATTGTAACTGGTAAAGGGAAGCGGGCAATTGAAGATCATTTCGACAACGCTTTTGAACTGGAACATAACTTGCTGGAAAAAGGGAAGCTGGGCCTGCTTGAAGAGGTTCGCAAATCCTCTAACGTGGATATCCACTACATAAGACAAAAAGAGGCCAAAGGACTTGGTCATGCTGTCTGGTGTGCACGTAACTTTATCGGTGACGAACCTTTTGCCGTGTTGCTCGGAGATGACATCGTCGTATCGGAAGTGCCATGCACCAAACAATTGATTGATCAATATGATCAGGTTCAACATTCCATTGTTGGCGTACAAACCGTACTTGCTGAACAAACAGACAGATACGGCATTGTGGACCCGCTTCAATCGGATGGCCGTTTGACAGAGGTTCTCAGATTCGTAGAGAAACCTGCCCAAGGCACAGCGCCTTCCAACCTGGCGATTATGGGGAGATACGTACTGAGTCCAGAGATTTTCGAACATCTGGAGCAACAAGAGATTGGTCAAGGGGGAGAGATTCAATTAACAGATGCGATTCAGCGCTTAAATGAGACACAAGGAGTGTATGCTTACGATTTCGAGGGAGTACGTTATGACGTGGGCGAGAAACTGGGATTCATTTTGACAACCATCGACTTCGCTCTGCAAAAACAGGAACTTAGAATTCCAATGCTGCAAGCTCTGCAACAGATTCTGGAAAAAGAGTCGGTAGAACATGTAGCCGGGGGGGAGTTTGAATGAGTCCATCTCCCCAAACGAAGGAAGCGGAGATCGTTATGGACCCAAGTCTGGGGTACAATGCATCAACGATGTCAGGACAAAATGCGGATAAAGTGTATCTATTTATGAAAAGAATGCTCGATTTGCTGGGTTCTTTCATAGGTTTGATCATTTTGTGCCCCTTGTTTGCGGTCATCGGATTACTGATCAAAATCGAGGCCCCGCAGGGGTCTGTTTTTTTTCGTCAGGTACGGGTCGGACAGAATGGAAAAGAGTTTCATATGTACAAATTCAGGTCCATGGTTGCGAATGCAGAAGATCTGCTGGAACAGCTGATTGATCAGAATGAAGTGAACGGGAATATGTTCAAAATGAAAAATGATCCCCGGATTACCCGGATTGGCAAGTTCATTCGGAAAACCAGTCTGGATGAGCTGCCACAGTTGTGGAACGTGTTCAGAGGAGAGATGAGTCTCGTTGGACCCAGACCGGCTCTGCCCAGAGAAGTGAAGAACTACACTTCCTATGACAGACAACGTCTTCAGATGATTCCGGGATGTACGGGATTATGGCAAGTCAGCGGTCGAAATAGTGTTGGTTTTGAAGAAATGGTAGAGCTGGATCTGACGTATGCCCGTGAGCGCAGCATGATGGTGGATATCAAAATTATCTTCAGAACGTTCAAGGTGCTGGTAGGTTCGAAGGATGCGTTTTGAAACACGATTCTGGCTTTGAGGTGGCATAGCAGATATGCAAAAGACCGGTATACTTGCTGCATTGAATATGAAGTCGTTTAATATCATTCTTTTTTCGCTGGTAATTGTCTTCGCAGCAATCTATCTTCCGCTAGTCTCGGTTGTTGCACTCATAGCTGTGATTCTGCTGGGCGTTTATATTAAACAGCCCAGCTGGATTTTTATGATTCTCATCGTAAGTTTTTCATTGTCCATTGATAAAATATTTAGCATTCATCTGGCAGGACTGGATTCGCTGTCCTTCTACAAGCTGGCGATTCTGGGTTTTGTCGTCTCTCTTTTTTTACGCTTTGGTATTCGCAAAGATCTGATATATCCTGCACTGGCGATTGGTTTTTTATTTGTGGAGAGTTATTTTCTATCTGATCTGCCCAGTAAGGTTAGTCCGCTCGATCCATTCAAGGCCTTTCTGGGAGTCATTGTTCCTTTTTTGTTGCTGATGCCCCATTTTTCAAGAGAGATCAGTCAACGAATTATACGTGTACTCGCATGGTTGCCGCTGTTCAGTCTTGCTGGTGGTTATATTCTGCAACTCGCCGGCATATTGTCCATTACTAACCTGGAGATGTCGGGTGTAACCCGGTTACAGGGAGCTAACATCGCCGCGCATCTGGCCATGTTGTGTTTTATCTCCATCTGCGTCTGTCTGATTCAGATCAAGCAAGGCCATCAGGTTGTTCTGTATTACATGCTTACCTTGACACATCTGGTTATTTTGGTCCAGACGGGAACGAGGGGGCCGCTTATTGCGCTTATTCCGATTATTCTGGTCTATCTTTTTGATCAACTGAAAGCCTTCATCAAAGGCAGAGTCAGTGCCATTATTCCTCTCATTCTGTTTGTTGTCGCTGTGGCCTATATGGTGATTGCGCAGTGGGACAATTATGAGATGAGGTCAGAGAGCAAAGGCTTGTCGGGAAGGGATGTAGCATGGAATTATTTTATTGGCAAAGCAAATGAGTATCCGATATTTGGACGTGGACTCGGCTCAACTCTTGTAGCGAATGATGGAAGTATTTTTTCTGGATTCGTCGTTCCGCATAATGAATACATTCGTTTTTATTACGATGGCGGGTTAGTTGGAGCCATCCTGTTGTTTCTATCGCTGCTGCTGGTGTTTCGGGCTGTTTACTTCCGATTGGGCGGCATGATCCGGTTGTATTTTGCCGGTATGATTATCGGTTTCCTGACCTATTCCTTTTTTGACAATACCCTGTCCACGGTTCATCTGATTGCTCCATTCTGTATCTTCCTGAACGCGTTATATGCTACGGGAAATGGAGTTCAATCCAAGTCAGGGGCTGAAGCAGAAGTGGATATACAGATACAGCGAGCCAAGGACGTATCCTTTTCAAAGGAGATTAGAACATGAAGGTCTGTTTGATCAGTTCTACAGGCGGTCATTTTGATGAATTAACCAAAATTATTCCTGCGGTTGAAGAACATGATTATTTCCTGATTACCGAGAAAAATAAAAGCAGAAAAGTAGATTCGGCACAGGGAAAAGTATACTTCTTGATGCAGCAAGAGCGGAAAAATGCGATGTTCTTGCTAATCTTTGTGGCTAATATTATAAAATCATTCTTTCTATATCTGCGTGAGCGCCCAAAGGTGATCATTACAACAGGGGCAGGAGCTACCTATCCTTTTTGCCTCATCGGTAAAATCTTCGGTGCCAAGCTGATTTATATCGAAAGTTATGCCAAAATCTATTCCTCCAGCGCAACCGGGAGATTGATGTACAAAATCTCGGATGAGTTCTTCATCCAATGGGAAACGTTGCAGGATAGCTATCCCAATGCGAAGTACAGGGGGGCTTTATTTTGATATTTGCTATCGTTGGAACGCAGCGCTTTCCCTTCAATCGGATGTTTGAGCTTATTGATGAGGCGATTGAGGCGGGAATTATTGAAGAAGAGGTTGTCGCCCAATCCGGATATACCGAGTATCAGCCGCGAAATTTCACTGTGATTCCTTTCCTCACGCAGGAAGAGATGAATGAATATGTGGAGCGCAGCAGATGCATTATTTCTCATGCGGGTGTGGGCTCCATCACAAATTGTCTTGAACGTGGCAAGCCGGTTATTGTCATTCCACGCCGGAAAGAATGGGGCGAGCATGTGGATGACCATCAGCTTGAGATCTCCAAGGTTTTTCAGGAAAACGGCTATGTGGCCGTCGCGGAGAGTCGGGCTGAATTGCAAAATTTGGTTCCTTGCATAGAGGAGCTGACGTTCCAGCCCTATGTGAGAAAACAGTCTGATTTGATCTCATCCATTAAAAATTACGTGAATAGTCTGTAAGAGGTATGAAGATTAACCATGAAAAAAAGGAGTCTATCATGAAACCAAAAGTATTGGTTGTTGGATCATCCTTGAAGGATATGGGCGGAATTGTGAGTGTCATCAAAAACATTGAGGATTCCTCCATCTCGGAAATGTATGCCATGCAGCGGGTCGAAACGTATATCACGGGCAGCGTGTTCTCACGGCTGCTTATTTTTATAAGGGGATTCATGCAATTCTGGATGAAGCTGTACACGTTCAAGCCGGATATCGTGCATATTCATATGGCAAACAATGGGAGCTTTTATCGGAAGTCTCTATTTCTGCTAACCGCACGAAAGTTGTTTCGAAAGTCAGTCATTCTGCATATTCATGCGGCCAGCTTTGATGATTTCTACAATCAATTTGCTCTGCAGCGCAAGTATTGTCACTACATTCTGAATCAGGCAGATAAGTTGATTGTCTTGTCCCAGACGTGGAAAGAATACTTTGTCACGATTGTGCCGGAGACAGCGATTGAGGTTCTATATAACGGGGTCTTTGTCAAAGAACCGTTTGTGAGAGAACAACAAGCAGCCGTTAATGCTCTCTTCATGGGCAGACTCGGTGAGCGAAAAGGAGTCTACGATCTGCTTCAGTCCATTCAGCAATTGAAGGCGCTAGGCGTTACAGCTACCTTTAATCTGGCAGGGGATGGTGAAGTCGAAGAAGTCAAAGCAATCGTGCAGCAGTATGGAATAGAGGATCGTGTCAATGTACTCGGCTGGATTAACGGAGAGCAAAAGGAAAAGCTGATGCGGGAAGCGGATCTACTGGTCCTGCCTTCTTATCATGAGGGATTACCTATGGCCATACTTGAAGCAATGAATTGTGGCTTGCCCATTATATCGACCACCGTCGGAGGCATCCCCGAAGTGATCACATCCGGTCATAATGGGCTGTTAATCGAGCCGGGAGATGTGCACGGGCTGACATCAGCGCTGGAATATCTCATCAGGGATGAAGAGATTAGAGCAAGAATGGGTTCACATAACAGAGCGATTATATCGGATAAGTTCGATATGAATCTTCTCGTAGGCCGATTGTCAGGAATATATGATGCACTTCAAGTGAAGGTATCCTAGTGAACAGGAAAAGGTGATGAAATGAACCCCTTGGTATCTTGCATCATTACGACCCATAACCGGGCCGAGTTATTGAGAAATGCGTTGAGAAGTGTACGTGAGCAAACACATCCGTATCTGGAGATTTTCATTGTGGATGATGGATCAGAAGATCAGACGCCAGAGATCTGTCAGGCTTGGGCCCGGGAAGATTCACGGATTCGGTACATCCGGGTTCCATATCCCAAAGGAGCCAACCATGCACGGAATGTAGGGATATCCCAAGCCAATGGCAAGTACATTGCCTTCCTGGACGATGATGATGAATGGATGCCTGACAAAATAAAAACCCAGGCGGAAGTGCTGGAACGAACACAGGAATCATTCACCTTTTGCAGCAAGTATCTCGCATACACGAATGAGCAGCATCAGGTCGTCAAACGGAAATTGTCGGTGGAACCTCGCGATGTTATTCGGTATGAGGATCTGCTTACATTCAACTGGATTGGGGAAACGTCCAAAATCATGGTACTTACCTCACTGGCCCGTGAAGTTCGATTCGATGAAAATCTGACATCCGCTCAGGATTATGACTTTTATCTGCGTATATTGAAACGAGGCTACATCGCCGTGAATGTAAAAGAACCGCTGGTGGATATTAACATCCATAGTGGTCCACGAATTTCAACCTCTACAACGGCCAAGTACAAGGGCCAACGCAAGATTATTTTGAAATACTACAATGATATGTCCAAGGAACAGAAGCGCCGTCAGTTACACCATTATCGAATGCTCGAATGGTCGAGAAATACACTTCGTAATAACGTTTATTTGAAAAAAGCATTATCGCTGTATCCTTGGTGGAAAGATTGGGTGCTGCTCAAGCGTAATACCAAAATTATGATGCAAGGATTTCTAATGAGATTTCATGCAAGGCGCGCAGTTGGAACGTATACAGAGGAACCTGTGCGAATGAAACTAAAGTAAGAGGTGCCTGGATGGAAAATCCGACGGTGTATATGCTGCCCAAGATGATTGAAAACAATAAATTCAATGAGCTGTTATCCGATTCCATTGAGAACAAGGGATGGGAAGTGAAACAGTTTACCAAAAGAGATCTACTCAAACTGAATAAAAATGATGTGCTGCATTTTCATTGGCCCAGCTTCTATTACAGGGGCTCTTCCGTGCTGACAACAGTGATCAAGTCCATTCTGTATGTATTGATGATTTGTTTTGCACGCTTGCGAGGGGCCAAATTGTTCTGGACGGTGCATAACATCTGGCCTCACAACAGCGGCAAGACGCGGTTCGATTATTGGATGAGAAAAATACTGGTCCAAAATTGCTCCAAGCTGATTGTCATGGGTAAACCCTTGATCTCTGAGATCTGTTCGACGTTTGGGATTGATTCCAGCCGGATCGAGGTTATTCCGCATGGACATTACAAGGGAGTGTATCAGGGAAAAGGCGTGAATATCCGCTCCCGGTTTGGCATCCCGGAGGATAGTTATGTGTATGCGTTCTTCGGTCAGGTCTCGCCTTACAAGGGCGTGGATGATTTGCTGGAGGCATTCAAGGATCTGGATTCCGAACAAGCCCATCTGTTGATTGCCGGCAAAAAGGTAAAGGATTATGACCTTGGAGATGAATTTCTCAAGAGTGGACATATCCATACCCATTTTCATTTTATCGAAGATGATGAATATTCGGATTATTTTGATGCAGTCGATTCGATCATTCTTCCATACAAGCAAATTGCCACTTCTGGTAGTGCGATTCTGGCATTAACCTTCTGTAAACCGGTGGTGGCACCACGGATTGGCTTGTTGGAGGAATACCTGCCCGAAGATTGTGCGGTACTCTATGAACCTTCCGATCCGGATGGATTGCTCAAGGCAATGAATATGATCCGGTTAAAACAATCGGAGTTTCAGGAAGGCAGTGGTTTTGTCAAAGCGTTGGAGCGGCTGGATTGGCCAGTGATTGCCCAAAGGACACTTACCCTGTACTCCAGTTAGTGCAGATGAACGAGTGGACCTAATTGAAAAATATGGGGATGAAATGATGAAAGTAACCGTCGCGATCTGTACGTATAACCGTGCACAGGATGCGGTAGAGGCCATACGAAGTGCGATACAACAGAATTACGCAAGCAGCGACTATGAGATCATACTCATTGATAACAATTCGAAAGACAACACACGGGAAATCGTGCTCCAGACCATCTTGCAGCATGAGAACCATTCGATCCGGTATGTATTGGAAGAAAAGCAAGGCTTGTCTGTCGCCCGTAACCGGGCCATTCACGAGGCGCGCGGCGAGTATATCCTGTTCCTTGACGATGATGCTTTTGCTTGCAGGGATTGGATTCACCAGATCGTTAGCGTGTTTGAGATGAATGAAAATATCGGTTGTGTCGGAGGCAAGATTGATCCGATCTGGGAAGTGCCTGAGCCAATGTGGATTCCACCGGAGAACAGGTCACTGTTCACCATTCTGGATTTTGCAGATGAAGTCACTGAAATGAAAAGTCCTTATATTCCATTTGGT
Organism: Paenibacillus sp. W2I17; assembly: GCF_030815985.1. Lineage (NCBI taxonomy): Bacteria > Bacillati > Bacillota > Bacilli > Caryophanales > Paenibacillaceae > Paenibacillus > Paenibacillus sp. W2I17. The sequence continues at coordinate 3,121,526 of NZ_JAUSXM010000001.1, read as the reverse complement.
GCAAATGTGGCTTTTCGTTTATCTGTCTTTGATCAACTGGCTCCCTTCCGTGAAGATCTTGGAAGAGTGGGGAACAACCTCCTCTCCAGCGAAGAGAGTGAGTTGATTGCAAGAATACGGACAAAGTTCAAGGTATATTACACGCCGTACGGCGCGGTACAACATAAAGTAGCCAAAGAGCGAACGACAAAGAACTGGTTTCTGCGCCGAATCTATTGGCAAGGTGTGAGTGATGCCATTCGTGATCAGGATCGTGGTGTTGTGCGTACGGCCAAACATGGCATCAAGCTTGCACAGGGGATCACAACCTCACTGATCTACATTTATAATGCAGATCGGTTCACACGTCAGCTTGCCAAAGTATGTTACCGAAACGGCATGATTGTTGGGTCGCTTCGTCAAAACAGTAAGGGATGAGGATCGCTATGGCGCAAGTTGCACTTCGCAAAGTATTCAGAGGAAACGGCTTAATGAGTGCCATATTTCAGACAAGTGGAACCAATCTGCTGGTCATGACACTGACGATGTTGTCTTCCATTTTGACGTCACGCATGTTCGGGGTAGAGGGAAAGGGCGCATTCTCGGCCATCCTGTTCTGGCCAGCGCTCTTAACCGGATTGGTCGGATTTGGACTACCAACTTCTATCATTTATAACATCAAACAGAGCGCAACCGAGAAGAGTGCGCAGTATGTTCGGTTAAGCTTTCTTTTTCAAGTTCCGGTGTGCATCATCATTGGCATTGTGGCCTGGTTTGGATTGCCTTTCTGGCTCTCCAGCTTTCCGCCGGAGGTCGTGCAGATATCCAGATGGTATACGATTGCTACCGTTCCTGTACTTATTGTCATCAATCTCATATCAGCCCTCTCGCAGAGTCGGGAGAAATTCGCTGTATATAATGGTATCCGGTTAATGATCCCCCTGTTTAATGTAGGCGGGCTTTTTGTGTTATGGGGCCTGGGCATGCTGAGCATTCAGCTCGCGGCTGCGATCTATTTTGTAACCAGCTTCTCAGTGGTGGCGTGGGCTATCTATGCGAACCGTAATGAATTAAGACTGAGATGGTTCAAGGATCGGGTGGACCAGAGTTCGGCCAAGAAACTTTTTGGTTATGGCAGCAGGGTGTATGGTGTTGAATTGTTAGGAACGCTGTATACCCAATTTGATAAAATCATTATTTTGGCTTTGCTCACCCCGCGTGATTTTGGACTGTATTCCGTCGTATTTGCGTTATCCCGAATCTACAATGCGGTTCAGACGGCGATTAGCAATGTTGTTTTTCCAAAAGTGACCGGATTACCCCAAGAGCAGATTATTCGAACGGTCGGCAGAGCTTTCCGCATCTCGCTCATGGTCATGATGATCATTGTAATACCCACTATGTTTGTGGGGAACTACCTGATGGGTCTTCTGTTTGGCTCCGAATTTTTGGAAGCGAGCGTTGCATTTTATATTTTGGCTGTGGAATGCATCATTGGTGGAGGCTCCTGGATTCTGGCATCCGCATTTAATGCACTTGGTCGGCCAGGACTTGTAATGATCAGACAGCTCATTGCACTCTCGGTGACGGTGGCTTTGTTCTTTGTATTCACCCCGCTGTGGGGGCTCAACGGAATTGCGATTGCCTTATTGATCGGATCCATTGTACGAATGGTGGTTACTGTCGCCGCGATGAAGATTGTATTTAAGGTGAAGTTTGCCGCCATGTTCTATGACAAGGAAGATATACCGTTTCTCTATGAACGGTTAAACAAAAAAAGAAGAAGAGTCACCCAAGGAGGAGATGGAGATGCTGGGCACTAACAATATTCATCCAATGGAAGAGTTGAAGGGACATTTACGTCAGATTTTGAAGGTCATTCCACCGCGTACCGAAATCTATTATTTGGATTACCCGGTGCATAGCAATGGTGGCGACTTGTTGATTATGAAAGGTACTGAGGCTTTCTTCCGGGACAATGATATTCATGTACGTGCCAGATACAGCATTCTGGATTGCCCTTTGTCCCTCAAGGTACCGGAAGGTATCACGATTGTGTTGCACGGGGGAGGTAACTTTGGTGATCTGTACCCTGCCCATCAGAAATTGAGAGAGCGCATGATTGCCCAGCATCCGAATCACCGGATTGTCATTCTGCCACAGACGATGTTTTATAAGAGTGATATTGAATTGAAAAAGACAGCCCAAGTATTCAATCGTCATAAGGATGTACACTTTTTTGTCCGGGATACCTTATCTTATGAGATAGCCAGTAAAGAATTTCAACAAACCAATGTGTATCTATCTCCGGATATGGCGCATCAGTTGTGGCCTCTTAAGTCCAAGAGCAAGCCTACCGCAGAGATGTTGTATTTCTTCCGGAAAGACATTGAGAAAACTCAGAATCAGGTGCATTACGAATCCGTCAGTGGACCTAAGGCCACGTTTAAAGACTGGGAGACATTGTACAACCGGGTAGACCGGAAGATCATTCGCATGATTACGTCCCGGTTAAAGTCAGGGAAGGGTAGCTCTTTTGCCCGCTGGTTGTGGTACAAATACTCTGATCGGATGGTACATACGGCCATTAAGGAATTCAATCAATACCGAACCATCACGACATCCCGTCTGCATGGACATATTCTGGCCTGTCTCCTGGATCAACCGAACATCCTGCTGGATAATTCATACGGCAAGAACTCGAATTATTATGCAGCTTGGACCAAGAGCAATCCGGCAGGCAGACTGGAGTCCAATCAGACCAGCACATATAACAAGCCAACCGAGACCGGCAAGGGAGCAAGTACGGTTGTGCTGTCGGATGGTGCAGCCCTATGAGAAGCATTCTGTTATCCGGTGGTTCTGGCAAGCGTCTCTGGCCGTTATCCAACGATTCCAGATCCAAGCAATTTCTTAAAGTTCTTCATGGGCCAGAGGGAAATCCGGAATCCATGGTACAGCGGGTATGGCGACAGCTGAATCATGCCGGACTTGCATCAGAGGCACTTATTGCGACCAGTTTGCCACAGGTGGAGATTCTGACTTCTCAGCTGGGAGACGATGTGAGACTGGTTGTGGAACCCGAGCGCAGAGATACGTTTCCTGCGATTGCGCTGGCAGCCTCCTATCTGTATTCCGTAGAGAGTGTGAGTCTGAATGAGACAATTGCAGTGTTGCCTGTAGATCCCTTTGTTGAAAAAGAATTCTTCGAAGTGCTGGCAACCTTACCGGAGATGCTTGATAAGTCTGGTGCTGATCTGGCCTTGATGGGAGTTGTGCCGACGTACCCGTCAGAAAAGTACGGATACATCATTCCGCAATCCCTATCTTCCAGTGAAAATAACAATGAATACGTGAATGTAGCGAAGTTCCAGGAGAAACCCTGCGAATCCGATGCGGTCCTCATGATTGAGCAGGCCGCATTATGGAATTGCGGGGTTTTTGCTTTTAAGCTTGGTTATTTGATTAATCTGCTCATTGAGATGGAACTGCCGATCCAGTATGACGAAATGCTGAAGCAATACGGAAGATTGAACAAGATCAGCTTTGATTACCAGGTTGTCGAGAAGGCTAATCAGATTATCGCTATTCCGTATAACGGCTTCTGGAAAGATCTAGGCACGTGGAACACACTCACGGAAGAGATGGGAAGCTCGGTGGTAGGAAAAGGGTGGATTACGGGAGATTCCCTGAATACCCACCTGGTCAATGAATTGAACATTCCGGTTGCCATATTGGGCTTGTCGGATGTAGTGGTCGCCGTGAGTCCGGATGGCATTCTCGTCAGTGACAAAGAAGCCAGCCCACGTATCAAGGAAATCTTGAAGAATGAAGATCAACGCCCCATGTATGAGGAGCGTAGGTGGGGTTGCTACCGGGTTCTGGATTACACAAGAAACGAAGCTGGCGGTGAGGTTCTCACCAAACGAATCTGCATCAGTGCCGGGAAAAACCTGAGTTATCAATACCATTTGCTTCGCAATGAGGTATGGACGGTTGTATCGGGAACAGGGGAATTGATTCTGGATGGGCAGAGCCGAATGATCGGGCAAGGAGATACGGTGATCATTGACCGGAGTATGCTTCATTCCGTCAGAGCCGTTACGGAACTGGAGATCATTGAAGTACAGATCGGTAGCCAGCTGATTGAGGAAGATATCGTTAGAGTGTCTACCGAATGGCAGGACATTGTTCAGACATATGTGAAGCACGCGTAACCAACACATTAGAACATGGGGGAGATTATGGAATGAATATTACGGTGATTGGCACAGGGTATGTGGGTTTGGTATCGGGCGTATGTTTTTCGGAACTGGGAAATAACGTGATCTGTGTCGACAACAATGTGGAAAAAGTGAATATGTTAACGGACGGTCATGTTCCGATCTATGAACCGGGTCTGAAAGATATCATGAATGCCAATATGAAAGCAGGAAGGCTGTCCTTCACCACCAACATTCAGGAAGCTATCAGTCGTTCGGATATCATCATTATCGCGGTGGGTACGCCATCCCTGCCTAATGGCGAAGCAAATCTGAGCTTTATTGAACTTGTCGCGCGAGAAATAGGTTCTTATATGGATAATTATAAAATAATAATGACTAAAAGCACTGTTCCTGTCGGAACCAACGATCGTATTCAGGAATGGATCAGCAGTTTGACGAATCATCCATTCGACATGGCATCGGTACCGGAGTTCCTGCGAGAAGGTACCGCTGTCCAGGATACGCTCTATCCTGACCGGATAGTCATTGGGACACATAGTGAGCGGGCAGTCGCCACGTTGAAAGAGCTGCATCAGCCATTAACCGATCAGATTATTGTTACGGATATTCGCTCGGCCGAAATGATTAAATATGCATCCAACGCTTTCCTGGCAACCAAGATCTCATTTATCAACGAAATTTCTAACATCTGTGAAAAAGTAGGAGCAGATGTCAGCCGCGTTGCCGAAGGCATGGGCTATGACAGACGAATCGGTGCCTCCTTTCTCAAGGCAGGCATTGGTTACGGAGGTTCCTGTTTCCCTAAGGATACACAGGCTCTGATTCAAATTGCAGGTAATGTGGATTATGACTTCAAACTGCTGAAGTCCGTGGTGGAAGTGAACAAAGATCAACGCTTCAACGTCATTCGTAAACTGGAAGACGCACTAGGCTCACTCGAAGGGAAGGAGATTGCCATCTGGGGGCTTGCTTTCAAACCGGATACCGATGACGTTCGTGATGCTCCGGCGATTGAGATCATTCAGCGTTTGCTTGAGCAGGGTGCAGTGATTCGGGCGTATGACCCCATCGCTACCGAGAACTTCCGCAAAGAGGTGGATTCCCCATCCATTACGTGGGAAGAGCGTGCCATGAAAGCGGCGGAAGGTGCTGATGCACTCTGTGTTCTGACGGAATGGAAAGAGTTCATGGAGGTTAATCTGACTGATTTGGCAGCGCATATGAATCAACCCATCCTGATTGATGGAAGAAACATCTACGGAGAAGATCAGATTAAAGATACGTCCTTCCAATACTACTCCGTTGGTCGTCCAGGTCTAACCAATATCGATGGTAGAAAAACGGCAGTCATCTAACGGAGGCCATAACATGAGACGCGGGATCAAAATAACATTAGGTGCCATTTCCCTTGTTGCAGTTGTCATGATTGGATATTCTGTGTATCTGTATTCGCATGTTAAATCAGCGGCGGATCAAATGTATGAACCCCGGGAACCCATCAAGCAGGTATCTATTGTCGACCAGCGGGGTGGGGGAGATTTCCCTGTGGACATGGAGAATGAAGAACCTTTTAATGCTTTGATTCTGGGTGTGGATGAACGTTCCAATGATCGGGGGCGCTCCGACACCATGATTGTATTAAGTGTTAATCCTGCGAAACAATCCGCACTTATGTTTAACATTCCCCGAGATACCAGAACGAATATTGTTGGTCACGGCACGGAGGATAAGATCAACCATGCCTATGCTTTTGGGGGCGTTAACATGTCTGTGCAGACCGTGGAACAATTGCTCAACGTTCCCATACATTACTACATGAAAGTGAACATGGAGGGCTTTGCACAAGTCATCGACATGGTGGGTGGAGTGAATGTGAATAACCCGTTTGCATTTGACTATGAGGGTTACCGGTTCGAGCAAGGGAATATTCATCTGGATGGTGAAGCTGCTTTGGGATTTTCGCGGATGCGTTATGATGATCCGAAGGGAGATCTCGGGCGGAATGACCGTCAGCGGGAGATCATCAAACAAGTGCTGAAGAATACGGTCCAGGTATCCAACGTGTTGCAACTGGAGACGTTGCTGGACGAAGTCAGTGCTCACGTCAGAACCGACGTTACCTTTGATGAGATGAAGCAGATGTTCTCCAATTATCGTTCGGTACTGGATCATATTGAATCCGTTGAGATTAAAGGCACGGGCAAGAAAATAGACGGAGTGTATTACTATATCGTGGAACAGTCGGAACGAGACAGGATACATCAGATGATTGAAGAACATTCAAAATGATCGGATAGGGCGGTGAACCAGATGCGTATCTCCAGGCTAATGAAATTGTCCCTGATTGTGCTACTCATGTATATGCTCATGATACCGGCAAGTACAAATTATGTTCAATCAGCTCAAAACTATCAATGGAAGAATATACCTATTGGTGGTGGGGGGTACGTTACAGGCGTGGTTATTCATCCGACTGAGCCTGATCTGGTTTACGCTCGAACTGACGTTGGAGGAGTATATCGGTTGGATGCAGCTTCAGGAGATTGGGTCCCACTACTGGATCATTTCGGAGATGAGGACAGCAATCTGTACGGCGTGGATGGAATTGCGCTGGATCAGCAAAACCCCAATGTTGTGTATATCGCTGCTGGGAAGTACGGGAACGTGGGGCCGAGTGATATTCTGAAATCCACAGACCGGGGAGAGACCTGGATTCGAACCGGACTTAATCTTCGTAATGAATCAAATGGAAATATCCATCGAGCCATGGGAGAGAGCATCGCGGTTAATCCCACGAACTCCAATTACCTGCACGTGGGTACACGATATGATGGATTGTACACTTCCAGTGATGGTGCAGCCACGTGGAGCAAGGTATGGGATGTACCTAGCGGGCTGTCCGGTGAGGGAATTCGGAGTGTAGCTTATGGATTGAATCCCGTGACGAAGCAAGGTCAAGTTGTGTATGCGGGGGTTCGCGGCATTGGTGTGTATAGCAAAGCACCAAGAAGCAATGGTCAGACCACTTGGCAACTTACCGGGAGAAGCCCCGAATATCCTGCGCGTATGACTGTGGCGAAGAACGGGACATTGTATGTGACAACGGATAATCAAGGCGTTTACAAGTTCAATGGTGTGCAGTGGACGAATATAACACCCAGCTCCAGTTACTCATCTTATTATGGAATCACGATTGATCCCAATAATGATAATCACATCCTGGCAGCCGTTCGAACAGGCGGGGATAATCTGCCACTGTATCGTTCCGTTAATGGCGGACAGAGTTGGACAACAGTGAGCAAAACGCTGGTATCCAAACCGTCATGGTGGACACCCAACATGTTTTTCTCAGCGACATCCAGTATCAAGTTTGATCCACATAATCCGGGCACCGTATACGCTACAGACTGGTTTGGCGTGTACAAAACGGAAAATATCAATGGTACCAATGGATTGACTGGCAATACAGCGAGTACTTGGGAAGCCATTACCGATGGTCATGAAGAAGTCGTTGCACTCACGGCATCCACACCACCTCAGGGTGTTTCATTTTTTAGTGGTTTAACGGATCAAGTCGGATTTAGACATGAAAATGTAACCGATGTTCCTCTTAATAAAATCCCGCTCTCAGGTATGCGAGAAATTGTGAGTATTGACTATCACGAGGCAAATCCGAATTACATGATATTTCTGGGAAGCAGTGACTGGTATGGTACCACCACACGTTTATTTGTCTCTTCCAATAACGGAGTTACGGTAACTCCAATGAATGTTCCGGCTGGCTCCAAACTGGGGAGGGTCGCCTACTCGGCCATCAATCCGAATGTAATTGTTTATTACCCCCAGACCGGTAATCCGGTCAGAAGCACGAATCGTGGCGCAACATGGCAAAATATGAATGGTGCCCCTTTTCAGGCCATCGGGGGGAATATGGTCTTTGCCTATAATCATCCACTGGCTGCGGATCGCATCAATGGATATAAATTTTATATGTATGCTGCTGGTTATCTGTATCGGTCTACGGATGCAGGTGCCAACTGGTCCAAAGCGAATACGGTTCGCCTTCCGATTAATACGGATATCAATACAAGCTTCATTAAAGTCGAGGCTGCACCTGGCGTGGCGAATAATGTATGGGTGAGTCTGGGAACCGATGGATTATATGCATCAACGAACTCGGGAAATACATTTTCCAAGATCCAGGGTGTGCAGAATTCCAAATTATTTGCCTTTGGTAAAGCTCAGCCCGGCAGATTGGTTCCGGCTGTCTATGTATATGGTACCGTAAATAACGTGAATGGATTCTTCCGTTCCGATGATATGGGGGTAACCTGGAACAATATAGGTCCTTTAGGTACTGGAATCGGGCTGGGCAATGAACCGCAAATTATGGTGGCAGACCGTCAAATCTATGGTCAGGTATATGTAGGTACAAATGGCAGAGGCATGTATGTTGGATCAATAGAATAACGAGAGAGATATGAAAGTGGTGAAGATCAAAATGATGGAGGAGGGCTCCGGGCGCACGAGACAAAAGCATGTACGAAGAACGTACGGATTTCTCATTGCTCTGTTGTTGATTGTGATCTGGATTCTGGTCATCTGGTCCATGTCCACGCAATCCTCTCAACAGCAAGACATTCAGCCTTGGCTTCATAAATGGTCCCAAAAATTGCACATCGGTTTTACACTTCCTGATGTGCAATTCACTTACGGGGAATATGAGTATTCGCTGAAGCAGAGGCCGTATGATTTTGCAGAGTTCATCTTTCGCAAGAGTGCGCATTTATTTGTATACGCTGTGCTCGCCGTGCTTGTCTATGGCGGGCTGCGGTACAGAAGAACATCCCTTGTAACCAGTATCGTTTCTGCTCTGGCTGTGGTGTTTGTTATAGCCTCCATTGATGAGTATATTCAACAGTTCAGCCCGGACCGGACAAGCTCGATACGTGATGTTGGAGTAGACTTGCTCGGCGGCTGCTGTGGGATTGCCATATATGCAGGACTTCAGTCCATTATCCGAAGGATCAGAAAAAGAAAGCGTACTTCCATTCACAGCGAGTGATTTCCCAGGAAATTAGATGTATCGTTCAACTTCTACTTGTCTGCCATCCATCATAAGTATGGAGTAGGACAAGGAGGACTGGACATGCTGCGAAGAAGGAACCGGAATGCTTTGCTCAAAAAGATCGGGTTCATCACGATCATTGTATTATTGCTGTGGTTGATTGCCAGAACCATTCCGTATTTGTTTCAGGCAGATACAACGGATGAAGCTGCTGCTGTTGCCGAAGAGTTTTACAAATATGAGCAGACGGGTGACTTCGGCAGTTCGTGGGAACTCTTTCATCCTCTTATGAAAGAGCGGTTTCCCAAGAGTGCTTACGTACAGAACAGAGCACATATATTTATGCAGCATTTTGGCGTGGAAACGTTTGAGCTGGAAATGGAGAAGCCGGAGCGCGAGTTCGATGTAACCGTGATCGATGGCGTTAAGCCATTTTCTGAAGCCTACAGAATCCGGGTCACCCAGAAGTACTCAGGTACCTTTGGCCAATTCGATATTGTGCAGACCTGTTATCTGGTAGAGGATGGCGATGAGTGGACCTTACTCTGGTATTATCCAAATCAGAAGAATGAGGATACCTCGCATGTCGACAATAGTGACTGATCAGGAAATAATATTAACCCATACATTGAACCGAATTGTATCATTTACCTAACATGAGGCTCCATAAATGCGAGACTTTTGTCGCATTTATGGAGCTTTTTTTGCGTTTTGCTTGTTTTTATGGCGGTAAAGCCTTGACATTAGTCCCGGTGTCAAGTAAATTACGAGATAGATACAAAATGTATCAATTTTCAGCGTCTAACGACAAATAACAAGGACTTCTAAGCTCCTTGTGAGGGGAAGGAATATCATTGATCGAAACGGGCCGCTTTTACTGTGTCAGTTGTGGGATGATTGTGTCGGTCACTAGAAGCTCTGTCGAAATGAAGGAAGAGGGCAATGGAGGCAATCACGTATTTCGCACCGGATTCTACCGGAGTGAAATGCCGCTTGGATGCTGTGAAGCGTGTGTAGTTGAAGCGAAACGTCAGGGGAAATCCCAGTTTGCGGGACAATATACTAAAGATTATGATACACTATGTTCATATGAGAAACGGGCATGAATGATGTGCTCGTCCATGAAGGAGGGGATTGAATGCAGCAGGAGCCGGTCGTCCGGATTCAGGGCGTCAGCAAAATCATATCCTCCCGATCATTGGTCAGCGACCTGACTCTGGATATTTCTCCGGGGCAGGTTTTTGGTTTTTTAGGACCTAATGGCGCGGGGAAAACAACAACGATTCGGATGATGGTTGGATTGATGTCCATCAGTAAAGGTGACATTTTCATCTCGGGACACAGTGTGAAGAATGAATTTGAAAAAGCGGTAGCCCAGGTAGGAGCTATTGTGGAAAATCCGGAAATGTACAAGTTTCTGACCGGGTACCAGAATCTCGTTCACTTTGCCCGCATGTCGCCGGGAGTTACGAAAGAACGTATTGCGGAAACGATTGAACGTGTGGGGCTTACGGCCCGTATTCACGATAAGGTCAAAACCTATTCACTGGGCATGCGCCAGCGTCTGGGTGTCGCGCAAGCGATATTACATAAACCGAAGCTGCTTGTACTGGATGAGCCGACCAATGGTTTGGACCCGCAGGGTATACGGGAACTGAGAGATTATTTGCGTCAGCTCACCCAAGAGGAAGGTATTACGGTCTTTGTATCCAGTCATTTATTGTCGGAGATGGAGCTGATGTGTGATACGGTGGCCATCATCCAGAATGGCAAGTTGATTGATGTAAGAAACCTTCGGGCTGAAGCCGGTTCGGATGCATTAATCGAAGTTGCTTTTGAGCTGAATGATGCTGACCGCGCTGCGGATCTGATTCAGGGTGCTACCGTACAGGGCAATGTCCTGGTGGCACGTGTGTCTCGTGAGCAGATTCCGGATATCAATGCCAAGCTGGTTAGCGAAGGGTTTCAGGTATACGGTATTCGTAACGTGACTCACACCCTGGAAGAACAATTCTTGCAAGTCACTGGGGGTGGAGGCATTGGGTAGTTTTGGTAATCTGATATTGAATGAGAATATGAAAATTTTCCGTCGTCCCCGTACCTGGATCATGTTAGCGATTCTGGCGCTGATCTCGCTATTAATGCCAGTGTTACTGCGAGAAGGCATGGGGTCCAATGAAGTTTTGTACTGGGAAGCGGCTGTAACGACCATCCAGATTACGTTTTTCCTGAACACGATCTTCTGTGTTGTGATTGCAGCGGAATCGGTCGCGGGCGAATTTACCTGGGGAACCATTAAGCTATTGCTGATCCGTCCATGGTCACGAAGCAAAGTTCTTGCTTCCAAATATCTGACCGTAGTTGGCTTCAGTATTGTCAGTACATTGCTGATCATCGCGATGGCCATGCTAACGTCTTATATCCTTTTCTCGCATGATGCTCCGGGAGGAAGCAGTAGTCCGGCTACGAATGCTCTGACGTTATGGGGATATTTGTACGTTGATCTGTTCATCACACTTGCGATTGCCTTTATGGTGTCCTCCGTATTTCGTTCAGGTGCACTTGCGATTGGATTATCCCTGTTCATTATGTTCTCACAGAGTATTTTCTCACTCATATTCAATCCGGTCCGTTATGAGTGGGCCAAGTATGTTCTATTCAACAACATGGATCTTAGCAAATACATGACCTCCGGGGCGGATTTTGCGCTAATGGGTGGTCCAAGTGCAGGAATGACACTGGGTTTCTCCATTGCAGTTCTGGCGGTGTATTACGTTATTTTCATGGTGATTTCCTGGGTTGTATTTAGCAAAAGAGATGTGGCAGGCTAACGCCTGCTTCTTTTTTTTGCTCCAATGTTTGTTTTGGAAAGAAAAAAGGGTATATTCAGCATTGCCTGTGGCATGACTGTCATTTAAGGGTACTTATAAATGACTAGATATACATATAAACGCCGCAGTCACTTTGGCAGAGCAGCGCATGGAGGGATCACGTTTCTTGATAAATAACAAGTTCTACCGCATATGCACAGCGATTATTCTGCTGCTGCTCATCGTGTATCTGGGGGAAAAAGTGAACTTTATTTTCAGCCCCCTGACCTCACTGATTCACATCATCATCATTCCGCTGCTGATTGCCGGTTTCTTCTATTATCTGCTGCGTCCGCTCGTCGATTATATGGAAAGGCATAAGATCAAACGTGCATTGTCAGTTCTGATTATTTATGTCGTAATTGCATTAATACTTGCAGGTTTTAGTGTGCTTGTATGGCCTTCCCTGCGTGAACAATTGATGAATTTCGTGGAGAATGCTCCAGCGTTGGTTACTTCACTCAGCGATCAGTTGAATGCACTTGAAAAGAGCAATGTTGTATCCAGATACCTGCCTGATGATTCCAATCTATTCTCACGATTATCCGATGTTCTGAGCCAAGGGATCACTCAGGTAACCAATTATGTCTCCGGGTTATTCTCCGTGGTATCCAATCTGGTTATTATTTTGGCAACGTTCCCGATCATGTTGTATTACATGCTCAAGGAAGGCAGCAAGTTTGGAACGAATCTGACCTTATTGTTGCCAAGACATTATCGGAAGGATGGGGAAGAAACCGTCCATGAGATCGATGAAGCACTAAGTAACTATATTGTTGGCCGGGTTATTGTTAATGTAGCCTTGGGGATTCTGATGTACATCGGTTTTCTCATCTTAGGTTTGCCTTACGCTTTGCTACTGACTGTTGTATCCATTATTCTGAACTTCATCCCTTATGTGGGTGCTTTGCTGGCAGCTATTCCGGTTGTCATTGTTGCGTTTATCGAATCACCTTCGATGGCGATCTGGTCACTGGTCATCATTGTAATCGCACAGCAAATTCAGGATAACCTGATCTCACCTTACGTCTATGGCAAACAGCTCGATATTCATCCACTGACTACCGTTATCCTTTTGCTCGTGGGTGCTGACCTGGGAAATATCTTGGGTATGATCATCGTGATTCCCCTATATATGATTCTGAAAATTATAGTTCGCAAAATCCATTATCGGATTGTTGAAGATAAGACTGAAACTTAAATGGAATTTGAAATACAACGCAGTCATGTGCCACTACTAATGTTTGTTATTGAATCACATCGATAAGCTCATCAGGATAAGCCGCATATCAATGGTGAAGGGTCAGGTAAGTTTGCCCTCGCCATTGGTATGCGGCTTTTTTTCATACATATTGCTCACTCGTGTTATACCTGTTATACTTGATATATAACAGATAACAAAAAGAAGGTGAACCCTTGATTATTCAACTGGATATGCAATCCGAACTTCCCATCTATTCGCAACTTGTTTATCAAATTATTGAAGGTATTGCTAGTGGTGAGTTACAGCTAGGTGAGGCGTTACCTTCGGTTCGGAATTTGGCCGCAGATATCGGTGTTAACCTTCACACCGTCAATAAGGCTTATACACTACTCAAGCAAGATGGATACATTCTGGTTCATAGACAAAAGGGAGTTGTAGTGAACCCTGATGGAATGCCTGGTTTAACGGATGATTTTTTGAAAAAGCAACAAAGAGAATTAAGACCGATTATTGCGGAAGCGATATGTCGGGGAATGACCAAAGAGGAACTATCTGCGGTGTTAGACCAAATGTATGATGATGTAAAGATGGGTCACAACAAAGAATAATGGAATCAAGGGAGTGTGTTATGTATGCAACTATTTAGTATATTACCTATCATTTTAATCTTTCTTCCATTAGCCTTACTTCTATCCTTTGCACCATATGTGACAAGGGAAACAATTAGCTTTGGGGTTACGGTAAGTCAATATAATTACTACACACCAATCTTACGTAAGCTAAGAAGTACGTTTGCGACAGTAAGTCTGATCGGAAACGGGATGATTATACTTGTCTGTCTGTATTTTCTCCGATCTGCTAATGAAGATTCTACCGCAATGATTACCGGTGTTAGCACAATGATATTTATTGTGTACTGGGCAGCACTACAAATCTTATTCCATTTCAAGATGAAAAAGATAAAAGGAACACTTACAACTGTAGAAGCACCTCAAAGAGTTAAAATCGATACCACCTTCCGCCAAAATAAACTCACCTATTCCAACTATTGGTTTCTCATTCGCATGGCTATTATTGCAGCCGTTGCGATCATTTCGATCCTGAATTATAAGGCACTCCCTAACGTCATTCCAATAAAATATGATCTTCAGGGCCATGTCACTTCCAGTGTGCCTAAAACCTACCTCTCGGTACTGGTTATTAATTTTGTACAGCTAGGAATCATTGCACTTATGATGTTGGTTAACTGGAGTATTAAAACAAGCAAACAACAGCTTACTACGTCTAATCCAGGCCAATTTGCTGCTGAGAATATTCAATTCCGCCGTAAATGGTCCCTATTTACGCTTGTAACAGGCTTACTTCTTACCATTTTATTTGCCTTCATTCAGATCAATATGTTTGTCCCTAATCTGGTCTTGTTAACAGCTATTAGCTTCATCACTCCTGTGGTGATCGTGTTAAGTGTTGTATGGCTGTCTCTCACAGGCAGACAAGGCGGTGGGAAAATTCGTAATCAACAAGAGGATCACGAACGATCTAAGGAGCAGCCTGTGAATGACGATGATTATTGGAAGCTTGGGTTTATTTACTTCAATGCCAATGATCCTTCTTTAACCATAGAAAAGCGTTATGGAATAGGCTGGACAATTAACTTCGCTCGTCCACTATCTTGGGTCCTGCTGTTATTCATCATTGCTATTGTTGTTATAAGCATAGTCCTGAGCCAATAAATGCTCATAATTCTATGCATATAATAGATGAAATTAATTATTAGGAGGAGTTATTACAATGAACAATTGGAAAAAGCTATTACTTTCTCTTACTTTCGTAGGTCTCATCCTTCCGGTGACATCCATCTCAGAAGCTGCTGAAAAATCCGCTGGTAGTGAAAATCTTGTTCCTATTCGTGAGATTGCAGAAAAGAATGGGGCAGAGGTATCTTGGCAACAAAAGACAGGAGAAATCACAATACGAAAAAGTGAGCTTACGATTGTAGTTAAGGTAGGAGAGAAACAGGCGATGGTGAATGGGCAAGCCATATCTTTAAACAATCCTGTTCAGTTAACGAAAGGAGTTACCTATATGGATGGGGGATTTCTTACCGAGACGCTGAAGGCAGCACCCGAGGACATATTCATTTCACTTATAAGTGAGGGTGATGGCAAGGAGGCTGCCAAGTATGTTCATACCTCTGTGAGTGGAGTGTTGTCACCCACGTTGTTGAGTCAGCTGTGGGGAGCTTTAGAAGGACAAAATGGCAAAATTACAAGTGAAGCCATAGCTAAGCATGTAGAAAATAATACAGTGCATCGCAATGTTACCTATACGTTCAAAACAGAGCTGACTCGTTTAAATATTAGGGTCAGAATGAATCATAACGGACTTGTGGATGACTTGCATATTGCCGCCGCTACGCCAGATGTGTATCAAAAACCAAGCTACGACGACCCATCTGCCTATACAGAACAAGACATTACGGTTGGTCAGGGTGATTTAGCTTTGCCAGGGACATTAACTTTGCCCAAGGGAGAGGGACCTTTCCCGGTTGTCATTCTGGTACACGGATCTGGGCCTAGCAATCAAGATGCTGCCATTGGTGGTGCAAAGCCGTTTCGCGATCTTGCGGTAGGTTTAGCTTCACAAGGAGTTGCTGTATTAAGATACGATAAGGTCACGTATGAGCATACCTATAAGGTGGCTTCACAGCCTAAATTCACATTAAAACAAGAGAGCGTAGTTCAGGTAAACGATGCAGTGGAATTGCTTAAAAAGAATGCACATATTGATTCTACAGCGATTTTTGTAGCTGGACATAGTCAAGGTGGGTTTGCAATGCCATTAATCATTGCTGAGGATAAGCAACATGATATTGCAGGAAGTATTCTACTTGCTGCACCAAGTAGTAGCTTTGTGGATGTGCTTACCGAGCAGCAGGACGAATTGGTAGAGCGGATGAAGCAGCTTGGTTTAGACACGGATGTCATTCAAGGGCAAGCTGATTTTTATAAAAATGTGGCTGCGATGGTTAAAGATCCAAAATATTCTGTAGATCATCTTCCTGAGGCGTTTCCACTTCAACCTGCTTATTGGTGGTTTGAGCAGAGAGATTATGTGCCTGCGGAACTGGCTAAAACACAAAATACACCTATGCTTGTTATACAAGGCGAAAACGATGTGCAGGTGTCTATGAATCAATTCCAAACCTGGAAATCGTCTCTTCAAGGTCATTCCAATGTAACGTACAATAGCTATCCAAAGGTAAATCATCTTTTATCCAGCTATGATGGACTTTCAATCGGTCAAGAGTACGCTGAGCCATCTAATGTCTCCAAAGCCATTATCGATGATATTGCGAAGTGGGTATTAAAATCAAACTAAAAATGGGATTCCAATCTTAATTGAGTGATAACATGGGGAAGTGACAGATGGGGCGAGATATAAAAAGAGGAGCACTTACCAATATAGGCAAGTGCTCCTCTTCTTATTTATAAATTTGCTTTATTTAGACCAATTGGACTCTTTCTCGTCTTCATCTGTATAATCAGACATGGTCAGTGGTTCCTTGGGAACAACGGCCACTTTGTAGAACCGATTCTTGTCTTTTTCCAGCAAAACAAAGATTAGATTCTCGAACTCATATTCTTCCTGTTCGTTCATCTCGGGACGATGGCTGTAGAGCCATCCACCAATGGTGTCCCACTCATCTGCATCCAGGCTGGACATAAACATGTCGTTCACCTTTGATAAGGAAACCTTGCCATCCATAATGACATAGTTCTCATTGATGACTTGAATATCTTCCACTTCGTCTGCGTCGAACTCGTCGCGAATCTCACCAACAATCTGCTCAAGCACATCCTCGATGGTTACAATTCCGGAAGTTCCTCCATATTCGTCGACAAGTACGGCGATATGTACGCCATCCTTCTGCATTTTCTTGAGCAAGTCCTTCACAGGAGTTGTTTCGTGAACAGCCGATACAGGCTGAATCAGGGAGGATAGATCGACAGGTTCATCGTTTCCGTAAAGTTCCAGGAAGAATTGTTTCGTATTAATGATACCGATGATATCGTCTTTACTCTCATTCACTACTGGAAAACGTGTATATTGTTCTTCACGAATGATCTCCAGGTTTTCCTCGTTTGTTCTATTCACATAAAGGCAGACCATATCGGTCCGGGGTACCATGATTTCTTTGGCTAACATCTCATCAAAAGCAAAGATCCGGCTTACATAACCGAACTCGGCTTGGTTGATTTTACCACTTTCAAAGCTTTCATTAATGATGATCTGCAACTCTTCTTCGGAGTGTGCATCTTCATGTTCAGAAGCAGGTTTGATTCCGAACAGTTTCACCAGTTGGTTCGCTGAGCCGTTTAACAGCCAGATAAAAGGATACATAATTCGGTTAAACCAGATGATAGGTGTAGACGTCAGCAGTGCAACAGTCTCGGCTTTCCGGATTGCAATCGTTTTTGGAGCGAGTTCACCAACCACAACATGCAGATACGTGATGGAAGCAAACGCGATAACAAACGATAAGAATGAAGAAACCGCCTCAGGAATTTGCAAGCTTTCAAACACAGGGTGGAGAATTTTCTCTACCGTTGGTTCACCCAGCCAGCCCAGTCCCAGAGATGTGATCGTGATTCCAAGCTGGCAGGCAGACAAATATCCGTCCAGATTGGCAACGGCTTGTTTAACAGCCAGCGCACGCTTGTTTCCTTCTGCAATCATTTGGTCGATCCGGCTCGGTCTAACCCGTACCAGAGCGAATTCCACTGCAACAAAAAACGCCGAAAGTCCTATCAAAATCGCAACCAATACTAAATTTAACGCATACCTCTCACTGTCCATTCACTACTGTTCTCCTTTAAGTAATAAGTTTTTAACGATTATTATATCTAATTTTACGTAAGAAGACCACCTCCAGACAAAGAAATGAGGAAGAGTCTGGAAAGTGAAATGAGCAGATTGGTGTCACAATGCGAATCTGTTCCATCATTAAACTGATATGTAGAAGGTAACACAGTCAGAATATACAATGAACAAAGTAGAAATTTGAATTTCCAGAATCAAGTATTCCGTCTGCTTATGTAAAGTTTTATCTAAGTAAACGTTACGAATAGGGGGTACATTGGGTATCTATGATTAGCTGATTACATAATCGTCAAAGCTGTGTAGGTGAGAGAAGGGCAAGGTCATGAAGCTTGCCGCTTGAGGAGGAAGCCGAATGTTCTGGCTGGTCATTATATTACTCGTATTTATTTTCCAGGCAGCCACAATTCTTTTGTTGGAATTTCGTAATCCGGCTAAAGCTGTGGCTTGGTTGTTTATTTTGTTCTGCGTGCCTTTGATCGGTTTTGTAGTGTACTATTTCGTGGCGCAGGATTATAACAAACGAAAAAAACTCCGCAAGGGTGGATCGCGCATCTTCCGTGAAATGAAGGAAACGATCTGGGAACAAGCCCACATCATTGGAGATGTCGAACAGATGCCTGGCGATCGTTTCAGTCACCAGCATCGATTGTTTAACCTGTTATCCCATCTGTCGGAGAGCCCGATTACAGGTTGTAACCACAGTACGGTGCTCACAAATGGTGAAGAGGCATTTGCGGCAATACTGAGGGAAATGGAAAAAGCAAAGCACCATCTGCATGTGGAATTTTACATTTTCCGTGATGATGTGATCAGTACGAAGTTTCAGGATGTCATGATTCGTAAGGCACAGGAGGGCGTGAAGGTTCGGTTTATTTGTGACGGTCTCGGCAGTCACAAGATGAGCTGGAGTTTTATCCGCAAACTGCAGGATGCCGGTGTGGAGTTTCATTATTTTCTACCGCCACTGATTGCAACAATTGACCGAAGAGTCAACTACCGGAATCACCGTAAAATTGTTGTTGTGGATGGACAGGTTGGCTTCGTGGGTGGCATTAATGTAGGCGATGATTACCTTGGACGATATCCAGAGGTGGGTTTCTGGCGGGATACACATGTGCAGATCGAGGGAGATGCCGTGTACTTCCTGCAAAGTACGTTCCTGAACGACTGGAAATTGGCTTCCGGAGAGCGAATTACCGAACCCCAGCTTGTGGAATTGTTTCCACCTCATATCTGTAGCGGGGAAGAACGAATTCAGATTCTGGCCAGTGGGCCGGATCAGGACTGGGATGCCATTCAGGAAATGTGTTTTGGGGCTATTTCGGTAGCCTGTGACCGGATTTACATTACCACGCCTTATTTTATTCCTGATCCTGCCCTGTATGAGGCACTCAAAACAGCTGCTGTCAGTGGCGTTGATGTGAAAATTATCATTCCGTATCAATCCGATTCAAAGCTTGTTCATTTGGCATCCCTTTCATATGTAGAGGAACTTCTGCGAGCAGGTGTTGAGTTCTTCCAATATCGCAAAGGTTTTGTACATGCCAAAGTGATGATTGTGGATGAGTTGCTTGCAACGGTAGGCACGGCCAATATGGATATGCGCAGTTTTTTTTGCAATTTTGAGTTGACGGCTGTCCTGTTCGAGTCCTCTCCGATTCGTCGTTTGATCACTGACTTTGAACGTGATCTCGGGGAATGCAGTCAGATCGATGGGGAGGTATTTCAGAAGCGTTCACGACGGCAAAAAGGCGCAGAAATGCTTTCTCGGATGCTTTCTCCGCTTCTTTAGCCGATTTAGGGCAGATTTCTGAAGATAAGTTCACTTTTTGTGAATTTATCTTCTTTTTGCTAAGTATTTTGCGCAAATTTGATCTTTTATGATATAATAGATATATAAATTATGTCTTGGTGAAGGAGGGGAGTCTGAGGGAAAACAGGCTCCCTTTTGCTCTCTTTTGAAAGTGCAAACCGGGATGAAGACCATTTTGAATCCATTTTATATCGCCTTTAGATGCTTGTGCTTGTATAGCCAGGGTACATGTAGAACGCAGTTTGCTGTTTTCTAGATGTAGATTCACCCTGAGTATTTAAATGATTTATAAAATGGATTCACACACTGATTTAACGGGGGGGATACCATGTCCAATGTAACGGTGAAAGAACTAACAGCCAAGCCAGCTGACCGCGGGGTCAAAAGCTCGGTGTTTACATTAAAGCTGCTGCAACGTATTGTGATGATTCTGATTGGTGCTGCATTAATGGCTGTATCACTTGAAATATTCCTTGTGCCCAATGGCGTAATTGATGGTGGGATTACAGGTATTTCGATTATGGTGTCAGAGCTTACACATCTGCCGCTCGGAATATTCCTGACCTTGCTCAACTTGCCTTTCCTGATTCTGGGATACAAGCAGATTGGTAAAACATTTGCGTTATCCACACTGCTGGGGATCGTGGTCATGTCCATCGGTACATCATTATTGCACCATGTTCCTGCATTAACACCGGGAGAGCCTTTGCTCGGAGCTGTATTTGGCGGATTGATCCTGGGTGTGGGTGTTGGACTCGTTATCCGTTCTGGCGGTTCACTGGATGGTACGGAGATTGTCGCCATCTTGCTTAGTGAAAAGTCACCGTTGTCTGTAGGCCAGATCGTATTGTTCATTAACGTGTTTATTTTCGCAGGTGCAGGATTTGTATTCGGCTGGCCGAATGCCCTGTATTCCATGATTGCATATTATATTGCGATGAAGATGATTGATATTGTGAATGAAGGACTGGACCAGTCCAAATCGGTATGGATCATTAGTGAGAAATATCGTGATATCGGTTCAGCCCTGACAGACCGTCTTGGTCGTGGTGTAACTTTCCTGGATGGAGAGGGTGGATTCAGCGGGGACGAGAAAAAGATCATTTTTGTCGTAATCACCCGTCTGGAAGAAGCAAAGCTGAAGACTATCGTTGAAGATTGGGACCCGCAAGCCTTTGTGGCTATCGGTAACATTCATGACGTGAAGGGCGGACGTTTCAAGAAAAAAGGTATCCATTAGCGATTGATATATACATGAATGATAATAGCCGACACCCTTGTGATGAGGGAGTCGGCTATTTTTTCTTCAAATGTTTGAGAATGAGCTCTACCGGTTGGGGTTCAACAGCTGCGATTAAATCACCGGTTTGGTTCAAGCGTTCAATAATGTTCATCAGATGGTAATCCTGGATGGAGACGTTACTTCTAACCTCATCCCAGGTAAGGGGTGTAGAGACAGTGGCGCCGGATTTGGCACGTGGTGTATAGGGAGCGGCAAGGGTCTTGCCTCCATAATGCTGGAGATAGTCAAAATAAATGCGGTCTCCACGGTCCTTTTTGAGTCGTTCCAGTGTGAACAGATCCGGGTGCTTCTGAGTGACATACTTGCCCACAAAATAACCGATCTCTCTTAATTCATCAAAGGTTACCCCCTGCACAATGGGAACGATGATTTGAACTCCTGTTGCGCCCGAAGTTTTGGGAATGGACCTCAGACCAAGGGAGGTCAGGGTTTCGCCAACGATGAGTGCAGCTTGCATGATCCGGGGCTCATGTTCCTGAGAGGGGTCCAGATCAATCATCCATTCACTGGGCAGATGGCTTCCCACAGTATGCAGAGAAGGATGAAATTCAAGTGCGGCCAGATTGCCAAGCCATAACAATTCGGGAAGTCCATTCATGACCACATAGCGGATGCCGTCGTGAACTTCGGTGCGCACATAATCTGGTACAGGCTCAGGGGCATTCTTTTGATAGAAAAATGTTCCTCCAGCGCCGTGGGGATATCTTATCGTGGTGAGAAGTCGATTGCTCGTATACGTGAGCAGATAAGGAGCCAGAGCGGCCAGCTTTTGCAGATAGATGGCTTTGGTAACACCGGCTTCCGGCCATAAGAGCTTGTCCGGGTTTGTGACCGTCAGCTCAGTGCCTTCTATTATGATGGTTCCCTGGATCTTGGGGGCCATATGGAACACCTCCTATACGTGTAATCAATCTGGGCCTGACTCATTGAAGAAGCTGGTTCGCCAGACAATCCTCACGAGTTACATCCGCGAAGGTCTGAATACTGGGATGGCGTAGAGTGTGATGATGAGTCAACTCCATATATTGCACTTTGACTCCTATTTGCGGTTCCACCCAGGTGGTCTCTGCACTGCGCTCGGGTACATTATGGAACGGTCTGTCCTGCCTGATCAGAGGCTCGACTTGATGTGTGAGTTCCCGCCACGTATTGGAGTTCAGCTTGCCAGTCCCGACATGACCAATATAGACAAAGTTTGGCCCATCATATACACCGACCGCGACGGCATTCACAATACCGCTCCTGTACGTGACTCCCCCGATCATGGCATATACATCATGCATAATTTTGACCTTCTGCCAGCGCTGGTCCTTGCCCTGTATGCCATAACTGCTGGTGAGATCCTTGCAGACGATGCCTTCCATCTGATGTTGTCTCATCACCGTAAGTAGGGAAGAGGCATCAAGTGTATTGGTGACCTCCTGAACATGGGGAGCGGTGTTAAGGACCTCGTGCAACAGGCGTTGTCGATCTGCCAAAGGCTGATCCGTAACCCATTTCCCCTCAAAGAACAGGATATCAAATACCATATATGTGACTGGAATCTGATGTATGGCTTGGGCGATACCTTCGGGTCTGCTCATCCGATCCCGCCGAAGAACGTGATAAAACGAAGGTTTTCCGGTGTCTGGGTCCAGCGCAATAACTTCTCCATCCAAGATATAAGAGGAGCCTGAACATAAATTGCGTGGTGTTACCAGCTCGGGGTACTGTGCGGTTCGATCATGTAATCTGCGATTCACCAGGCGCAGCTCATGCCCGTCCTCATAGGCAAGCATGCGGACTCCATCCCACTTGACCTGGGCAATCCATTGCGGCCCTGTGGGCAAAGTATCTCTTGAGATGGGTTCGAACGGAATCAACGGTTTGAACATGGGGAACTCCTTCCTCGATCTAACCAATTAGCTCAGGTTAATTCGGTATTTTACTATATTTTTTGAAGCGGGACTTCATATGATGCACTAGAATGAGCAGTAACGGAAGTGCTATGCCACAGGTCAGATCCCAATCAATCCAATAGGGAATAACAACCTTGAGATAAAAGTTCTCGTTCGGAGAGATTAGAATAGACATGGCGAGAATAAGCATGGCACCCGGCAAGATCAGAGAACGGTGACTGGACAAGCGAAACAGGTGAGCGACGCCCAGGACAAAACCGTAGAAGAACAGAGCCGCTTTGAAGAAAACAGTGATAATCCAGACTGATGCTATGAAAGCTTCGATGCGTTGCATAAAGTTTCCGATATTGATTTTCTGTGAAAGGATGAATGAAGCGAACCAGTGATGCTGGGTCATCCATGGTCCCATAACGAGCAGACACATACTTAGCGTCAGTGTGAGTAACAAGCCGCCAATCATCCCTGCTAACAGAATGTCCTTCTCCAGATGGGGCTCTTTTTTTGTGTAGGGAAAAAGCATCATGAAGATGCATAGTTCACAGTAGGGATATGTGAGTACAGCAACAAAACCTTTGAATGGATCAAAAAATCCTTGTGCAAGCACAGGCTGGATATTGGCCAAATGTACATGAGGGATTAGACATACCGTCAGAATAAGCAGAAACAACACGATCAGCGGAAGAAAGACCTCAGCAGTTTTACCAATGCTCTCCAGACCCGACAGAAGCCCCCAGACAAGCGCACACATAAAAACCAAATGCAGAATCAGTAATGGAGATTCCGGCAAGATCTGGGTAGACATAAAATCGCCAATCTCCCTAATGAACGTTGAGGTACTGATCAGGAAATAAAAGAGATAAAAAGAGCCAAACAAGGTCCCGATCCAGGGTCCCAGTGTTCGAAGGGCATTTTGAATCAGATTTAACCGGGGATGCAGTTTGTAGGCAACAAGCATAATGAAGAGTATGCCAAGGCCCCCTGCGACTCCCAACAAGGCTGATAACCAGGCATCCTGATGAGCGTAGGATGTGATCATGGAAGGGAAGACCAGAATCTGCTCCCCAATTGTGCACAGGAACATGAGTGAAGCGAGCTGTCTAACAGTCAAACGTCCCTTTTCGATCATGAGGTATCTCCTTAACATATCTTGTCTGTGTATTGGTTAGAATGCACCAATTGTGCCAGTTTTATAAAAGCCAACTCAAAAAGCCCGTGCAGCCGATCTCTCTATGATGTAGAGAAATCAGTTACCCGGGCTTAAAAAAATGTGGTTAAGCAAACATATTGTAACGCCTAAACAAGATCAGTTCACAGTTGTCAGACGGATACGAATATTTTGTGGGTCTACCGTGAAACCAGGTACCCTCCACTTGTGTAACGACGGCACCGGAATGACGCAATTGTTCAAGTGCCTGATCCAATTGTTCCTTTGTGGCGTACACAATGGTGAAGTAGTCAATTCCTGTAGCGTTATCTGGATTGACAGGTGCATTCACTCCTGCCCAAATATTAAGTCCCAGATGATGATGATAGCCGCCTGCGGATACAAAAAGTGCTGACATGTTGGCGAAGTTACCCACGATATCAAAACCGAGTATGCCGGTGTAATAGTTGCGGGCTTCTTCCAGGCTGCGGACGTGGAAATGTACATGACCAATAACGGTGCCAGCAGGCAGACCCTGCCATGGTTCATTCTCCGAGATGGCAAACAGGCTTTCCACATCAACAGGATCACTTGCCATTACGTAGTTATTGTCGCTATCCCTTTTCCAGGTATCACGTGCACGGTCGGCGTAGATCTCAATCCCGTTCTGATCGGGATCGGAGATATAGAAGGCTTCGCTGACCAAGTGATCGCCTTGGCCGATATCGATACCGGATGCAGCCAGATTACGAAGAGCAAGACCCAGGGACTTACGGTCGGGCAGCAGGATGGCGAAATGATACAAGCCAGCGTGTGAGCGTTCCGGCAGGGTAATTCCATCCGTGAGCTCTTCCAATCGCAGCAGGGACTGTTTTCCGTCGGCTGTCAACGTGGCCACTTTGCCACTCCGCTCAAGTAATTTCAATCCAACCACATCGGTATAGAACTTAATTGAACGGTCTAGATTCATAATTCGGAGACTCACTTCACCCAGATGGGTTGTGGCAGGGATTTGATACGTTGTATTCATGATTGTTTCCTCCTGATAATAGATATTATGGGTTCTCGTTTGATTGTGTATGTGTGTTGAAAACGGATTATTTAATTGCATACTGTTGAATCAGAATTACAGGGTGACTGTATATTCATAAATAAGTTACTTTTCATAAGTTAATATAAAATATAAATCAGCTTTCGTCAATCGCATTTTGCAATTATAACTGGAGTTTTATTGACTAGAACTGCTTCAATAGTTCTGTAAAACAAAAAAATCCGACTGTGAAGCCGGATCGGAGTAAACATCATTACATGAGTTATATAATGGAATCGTTCTTGCCTGGGCGACAGTCAAACTTTTGGTTTGGGTGTCGCCTTTTTTCTTTTGGCTGGTGCAGCAGGTGTATCGGATTCGCCTCCGGCAACCGCTTGAGCGGGCGTTTTTCGCGGTGCACGTTTCTTAGGCTTAGCCATTGTTGTCCCAGGGTCAGCCGGAATAGGCTTCACGGCCTCGATACTTGCCTGCAAGGCTGCCATCAAATCCATCACATTGGCTTCAGGTTTGGCTGGAGCAATCTTGATTTCTTCGCCTGCCACTTTGTGCTGGATAAGATCCAGCAGTTTGCTGCGATAGTCATCGGTGTATTTACCGGGTTCAAAAGGTGTGGACAATTGATCAATCAACAGCTTTGCCATCGTGAGTTCCTTTTCATTCACGTTCTGCACTTCCGGCAAGTTGGGCACCTGGGAGACAGGACGAATCTCGTCCGGATAGAAAATCGTCTCCATGGAGAGGCAATCTTCCAGCACGCGTATGGCAGCCAGGCTGCTCTTCGAGCGAATGGAGATTTTGGCGATGCCAATTTTGCCGGTATCCCGCATGGCGTTCATCAAGAGCTGGTAGGCATTTCCACCCGCCTGATCGGGCGATAGGTAATATGTTTTCTGGAAATAGATCGGATCAATCTCAGTCAAGTCGACAAAATCCAGTATGGTAATGGTTTTGCTGGTGGAATCATTTAACGCTTCCAATTCATCTTTCTCGAAGAGAACAAACTTTCCTTTTTCATATTCATAGCCTTTGGTGATCTCTTCCCACTTGACGTCCACTTCACATGAGGGACATTGACGAACATAAGCGAGCGGGCTGCCGCAGACTTTATGGATATAGCGCATCGAGATGTCTTTGTCTTCGGTAGCCGAGAACATTTTGACAGGGACATGCACAAGGCCAAAACTGATTGCACCTTTCCAGACGGTATGCATAGATCGGCTCCTTTCATTGAGGTACCTTTTTATTCAATAGTATGGGCATCTGGTGTGATGGATAATCGTCTTGTAGACGAACGAATTCGTATGGTTCGACGAGACTCGGGGATGATAACAGAAACATGTTTGGATTCCGACAGGAAGACGAGCATGGGATAGGTAGTTATTCTCGCAGCACATATGCCGGGAGGTGCAATATTGAAGAACAGACGTGATGAGGAAGAAGCACACAAGCATGCATTTTCTCCGTATCCTCTTGCCGAAGCCGAAAGTGCTGAAGAATTCTATACACCTGCTACAGCTGTAAACTGGGAAGCGGTCACTTCGGAAGAATTGCCCCTTGATCGGGAGTCCTTCATGCTCGACATTGACCGGATGGTGAATGAAGGGTTAGGCGGGGGACAGGTTACGGAAGATAACGGTTATATTGGTGATAGCACAACAGACACCATGATTAGGGAAGACCACGAAGATCCGGAAGGGGAGTATGAATAAAATGATGGATGCGAAGCGCGCCAAGGCGATCTATGATTCGAAGGATACCATTGCTGTTACGCTGGAAGGAGATCCGGTCTGGATCGAGAGTGTGGATGAAGCCAATGGCATGGCAACCGTTCAGGTGGGCAGTAACCCGGGAAATACCCATACGGTACGTGTGGATCGTTTGGAGGAGTAGATACAAGTAGCATATAGTTATTGAGGGATTCGAGAATGAATAATAGCTGAAATTTATGCATAACACGGCCGGTACCGAGAGGTGCCGGTTTTTGGTTTTTCCTAGTGGGTGTCTGAAACTTCGAAGGAAGCGAGTCTTGTGACACGTCTAATAATGCATGTTATATTTCCGCTTGCCTCCTTGGATGTTGCGGGGGAAGAAAGGGACCGATATAATAAGGTTCAAAGTGAACTCAGGCGGCTGGACCGCCAAAGGTGGGGCGAATATTGAATCAGACGCACGAGCAGTGGGTGTATCAATCCCATGGCATTGCAGATACAGAATTGCTCGCGTCCGCACTCGCCAGACTGGCAAACGCCGGTATGGTGATTGCTCTGGATGGTGATCTGGGCGCGGGAAAAACGGCATTTTCACAGAAATTTGCCTGGCATTTGGGTGTACGTGATGTGGTAAGCAGTCCCACATTCACACTAATCAAGGAGTACGAAGGGCGTCTGCCTTTATATCACATGGATGTATATCGCATATCGCTGGAAGAAGCGGATGAGCTTGGACTTGATGAATATTTCTATGGAGCCGGAGTCAGTCTGGTGGAGTGGTCGAGTATCATTCCTGAATTGCTGCCGCAAGAGCACTTGCATGTGCAGATTGAAACAACGGGCCTGGAGGATCGAACGATTACACTGGATGGGTACGGCGAGAATTATGCAGCCATGTGCCGACAGTTCAGACAGAATGGAGTCAAATGATGATGGAAGATTTACAAAAAGAGCCGCGTCAGCGGTTTTTGGCGTTGGATACGTCCACCGCAGTGATGGCAGCTGCGATGATGGAAGATCATGCGCTTCTGGAAGAACGCAATGAACGGGCTGAGCGTAACCATTCGGTACACGTTGTACCGGTAATGGAGCAGCTGCTGGCCGCCAGCAACACACAGCCTGGCCAACTGGACGGCATTGCCGTTGGCGTTGGCCCAGGCTCGTACACGGGCATCCGCATTGCGGTGACTGCGGCGAAGACACTGGCCTGGGCGTGGGACATCCCTGTAGCCGGGGTGTCCAGCCTTCAGGCCATCGCCTGGGGCGGCTGGCACAGCGGCCTTGCCGCCAAGGCGGAAGCTGCGGCAGAGGATGCCGCAGCGGGGGCTGGCGGAACGCCATCCGCGGACCAGGGCAGCACAGGTGCTGTCCCAGTCCACTGGATCGTTCCGCTTGTGGATGCACGGCGCGGTCAAGCGTGCACCGCGCTGTTTGCCTCCGCCGGGAGCGATGCGCCCCGGCGTCTGGCGCCTGATGCCATCCGCAAGATGGACGGATGGCTGGAAGCCCTCGCCGCCCGCATGGCGGAGGCGGCGCCGGAAGAGCGGCCCGCAGCCGTCTGGATCGTCGGCGAGACGGGCCCTCATGCTGCGGCAGCGGCGGAGCTTCGCTGCCCCGCAGGAACGGCGCTCCAGCTCGTACCTTATGAGCTGGAAGGCCGCTGGGTTGGGCGCCTTGGTGCCGCGGCGCTGCTTGCAGGTCAGCGTGATGACGTGCATGCGCTGGTGCCGAACTACACCCAGCTGTCTGAAGCGGAAGCCAATCTGCTGCGCAAAGGCTAAAAGAGGTTGTTCAAAAAGTCCGCTATTGATTACGAAGGATACCTGGTGGCATCATCAGCATCGAATATGGAATTCAGCCGAAATAAGCGGGAGGCTTACGAAGTATGTTTCCTTTGGAAACATTGTGGTTGCTCACGTAGTTTACCCTACGCTCCGCTACTCCATTTCTAGCTTCATCCCATCTTCTCGGTACTGAAAACCGGTCTTTTTGAACACGCACTAAAGGGGAGGGGAAGCAGATGGACAATGTGGCGAATAATAAGCAGGAAGCAACGCTTCAGTTCAGGTTCATGACACTCGCGGATATTCCCGATGTGATGGAGATTGAACATGAGGCCTTTACCCTGCCCTGGACGGAAGAAGCATTTCAAAATGAATTGACACACAATCATTTTGCTAAATATATGGTGATGGAATTAGAAGGAAAAGCCATCGGCTATGCAGGTATGTGGACAATCATGGATGAAGCCCATATTACCAATATTGCAGTCAGAGGCGCGTATCGTGGACGCAAGCTTGGCGAAAAGTTACTGGATGAATTAATGAGCACAGCGGCTTATCTCGGGATGGAACGAATGACGCTGGAGGTCAGAGTCTCGAACAGCATTGCTCAGCGTTTATATCAGAAAAAAGGGTTTGAATCGGCGGGTCTTCGTAAAGGGTATTACTCCGATAATGGGGAAGATGCGATGATTATGTGGGCGAACTTGCCGTCTGCAGGCCGGAGCGGCGAAGAGGAAGGAAGCGTACTGGATTCATGAACGAACTCAATGAAAAAATAAATTCTGCACCATCCTATATTTTGGCGGTGGAGACAAGCTGTGATGAAACATCGGTAGCAGTAGTCAAAGATGGACGGGAAGTGCTGTCCAATCTGATCTCAAGTCAGATCGAGACGCATAAGGCATTTGGTGGTGTTGTACCTGAAGTGGCTTCACGCAAACACGTTGAAGTCATTACGTTGATGCTGGAACAGGCGATCGAACAGTCCGGCATTCGTCCACGTGATCTAAGTGCAATTGCCGTAACACAGGGGCCTGGGCTGGTCGGAGCACTGCTGGTGGGTATCGTTGCGGCCAAAACGATGGCGATGGCACTGGGCAAACCGCTCATTGGTACACATCATATTGCGGGGCATATCTATGCCAACCGACTTACTCATGAACTGCAATATCCGGCTATGGCACTGGTCGTATCTGGTGGACATACAGAACTCGTGCATATGGAATCCGAGGGTAAGTTCAAACTGATTGGTCGTACACGTGATGATGCTGTAGGCGAAGCGTATGACAAAGTAGCACGTGCATTGGGTTGTCCTTATCCGGGTGGCCCGCATGTGGACCGAATGGCATCTGAAGCGGAGGATGTAGTGCCATTACCACGGGTATGGCTGGAAGCAGGTTCGTACGATTTCAGTCTCAGTGGTCTGAAGTCTGCTGTACTGAATGTGCTCAACCAGGCCAAAATGCGCGGAGAAACCTTGGAGCCTTCTGCGGTTGCACGTGGTTTCCAGGAAGCTGTTGTTGAAGTACTGGTGGAGAAAGCGGTTAGAGCAGTTCGTGAATATGGTTCACGTCAACTGTTATTATGCGGTGGTGTTGCAGCTAACCGGGGGTTACGCTCGGCATTACAGGAGCGATGCACGAAGGAAGGGCTTGAACTGTTAATCCCGCCAATGGAATATTGTACGGATAATGCGGCCATGATAGGAGCAGCTGCGTATCTGAAATGGCAGCGGGGAGAAATTGCTGAATTTGATGCGAAGGCAGATCCGGGACTTTCCCTGGAGGAATGGTCCGTTCAGTCCGTATAGGCAAGCAGTTTGAGATTAAGAGTTGACAGCAGGGATGTAAAGAATGTATATTTAGTTACAAATTTAAACAGGAATTCAGATTCCTGAACTGATAAACGCGATGAACAGGAATAGTAAGGTCATTCCCGGTCTTAGAGAGCTGCGGTATGGTGCAACGCAGTCGAAGGAAACCTGAAACTCACCTGGAAGCGGAACGATGGAACACGGTGACTCCCCGGGAGAATCCGAAGGCCGATCATGGCCCAAAGTACATGGTTACGGGTTGCCTCCGTGAATGGGCCGTTGTCGGTAGGACCGTTATTACAAGGATCGACTGACGATAACTGAGGGGGCTTTCAGGCTGCTTCAAGTGATCCGGATATGCGAAAGCATTCAGGGGTTGTCTTGAATGAACAGGAAGGAAGTCAACAAGAGTGGTACCGCGAAGGTGAACAGCCTGTCGTCTCTTGCATTATTGCATGAGGTGGCAGGCTTTTTTGATTTTCAAAATAAGGATGAATGAAGTTAGGTCATATTATAAATGTGATGAACGGGAGCAGTAGAACGATAAAGCGCTCAGAGAGCTGCGGGGTGGTGCGACGCAGTGGCTGGAATCCTTCGAATCTCGCCCGGGAACGGAGTTGTGGAAGCGTGGGGACGATATCCATCGCCCAGTTGTCCTGATGGACAACAACATGTGTTACACAGCAACGGTTAACCCCCGTTATAGGGTGTTTCTCCGAATTCCAGTGGTGTCGTGCGTGTACGTACATCCAGCGGATCGGAGACGACGAGGTGGATGGAGCCCGGCGCGAGCCTGGCCCATCAAGCGAGAGTGGTACCGCGGAGGGGATAATAACCCGCCGTCTCTTATATGAGATGGCGGGTTATTTGTGTTTGCTGCCGGCAGCAGGGTGGGCATGGGAAGAACCATATGGAGATTGAGAATCAGAAGGTCAGGGTGTAAGTCGACGTACACTCTGTCATGAAGGTAAGCAGGATATACAACGAACGAGTAATGAACATTGAACAACAAGTATAGGCACTAAACATTCAACAGGTATTAGTGATCACCCAGGACTAAGCTACAAACAACATACGCGTTTACAAACAAAATATATAACAACAGGGACGGCGATTAGCGGGTGTTCTGTGGCACGTGGATCGTAACGAAAATATTTATAAAAATTTGATGGAGGTTGATGAATATGACAACAACTAATAACAAACGCATGATTGAGATTTTTGATACAACGCTGCGTGATGGAGAACAGGCACCGGGAGCAAGTCTGCAGCCCGAGCAAAAGATTGAACTGGCACACCAACTGGCTTCTCTGGGTATCGACGTCATTGAGCCTGGATTCCCGATCTCCAGTCCAGGTGAGTTCGCGGCGGTTCAGGCGATTTCGAGACAGTTGCAGAACGTGGAGATCTGTGGATTCGCGCGTGCGGTCAAAGGTGATATCGATGCAGCTGTTCAAGCAACAGCGGATGCAGCACGGCGCCGAATTCACCTGTTTATCTCTTCTTCGGATATTCATATTGAGCATCAACTGCGCCGTCCGCGCAGTGAAGTGGTGGCTACCGCTCGTGAGATGGTATCTTATGCACGCCAGTTCACGGACATCGTAGAGTTCACAGCGATGGACGCTGCCCGTACCAAGATGGACGATCTGATTGAAATGGTTGAAGTCGCCATTGAAGCTGGAGCGAGCATTATCAATCTGCCGGATACGGTAGGATATGCCCTGCCACATGAGTATGGTGAGATGTTCCGTCGGGTGCGTGAGGGTGCAAGAGGCGGCGATCAGGTTCGCTATAGTGCCCACTGTCATAATGATCTGGGCCTGGCCGTAGCCAATAGCTTGGCTGCGATTGCCAATGGAGCTACCCAGATTGAAGTGACTATCAATGGTATCGGAGAACGGACGGGGAACTGTGCACTGGAAGAGCTGATTATGGCGCTGGAGACTCGGGGAGACGCAATTGGTGCAACGACGAACATTAAGCTGAATCAGCTGTATGAGACCTCACGTCAGATTAGCCGTGCGATGCACTTCCCGATTGCGTACAACAAGCCAGTGGTGGGACGTAATGCATTCCAGCATGAATCTGGCATCCATCAGGATGGTCTGCTTAAGAATCGGAACACCTATGAGATTATGGACCCTGAAGCGCTGGGTATTCCACGCAGCATGATTATTCTGGGCAAACACTCCGGTCGTCACGCCCTGAAGGATCGGGTTCGCAAATATGGTTTTGAGCCGGATGAGCAACAGATGGAGCAATTGTATGAGGTGTTCAAAGAAACCGCAGACCAGCAAAAAGTGGTCAGTGACGACCAGTTATTACAGATGGTTAGCCAGACCATGAATATTCCTGCACAGGACTATGAACTGGTTGAATTGCAGGTGACAGCGGGCAGCATGACGGATCGAATGGCCGCCGTTCGCATTCGCACAAGCGCTGGAGAACAATCTTACTCCGCTGTTGGCGGGGGACCCGTGGATGCAACCATCCGTGCGATTGGTCAGAGCATTTCCGATGATATTGCATTTGTTGATATGGAGATGCATGCCTTGAGTGGGGGAGAGGGTGCAAGTGCAGAAGCTGTAGTTACCGTGGAGCGTGCAGGACGTGAGTTCCGGGGAACGGCAACGCATAATGATATCGTCATGGCTGCCGGTCTTGCTTATGTAGCAGCTTGTAATGCTGCTGGGCTGAAGGCGGAGTCTTCCGAACATCATGAACAAGAAGCACATGCATAAAACATCTTTGCCAGATCGCATCTACAGCGGCAATAGTAGCAATTTCAATTTGATGTAAATATCCATGGCATATAGTAAATAAATGACGGGCAGGCCTTGAACGACAAAGGTCTGCTTTTGTCTTATTATGGAGGAGCATTGAGTAGTGAAAGGATGCATTTGTCAAGGTGTGACTATAGTTATCCACATATCCAGTGTAATTTGTGGGTAACTACCGCAAAGTCAAACCAGTATAGTTTTCGAAACGAAAAGGGTTTAGGGGATAGAATGATACCCTGCTATCCACAAAGTTGTGGATAAAGTGGATAACTTAGTGGATAAATATGGTTTTTGTGTGTAAAAGGCTATTCTACCGCTGTATAATTAAGCTTATTAATGTGCTTGCTATCTTGCTTTCTTGTGGATAAGTGTGAGGAACAGGGGGATAAAAATATTTCTCTTCATTCGAGTAAATTTGACAAAAGCCAAAACAGCTCTCCCAACCTCCGTATGTTAGAGTTCAATCTCAAGGAACATAAAGAACATAAGGTGCATACCTTCAATACCTCCGTAACAAATAAAAAGCTGATTCCAATAAGGAATCAGCCGGTGGTAAAACTATACTTGTATGGACGCGATCAAGCCATGGTCAAAGTCTGTACTATTCGTACTATTCCATAGCTAGTTCTTCCCAGTCCTCGTATGCCTTGGTGAGTTCTGCTTTGTGTTTCTCCGATTGTTGCTGGAGTTCTTGCAGTTTCATATAATCCTGATAGATTTCAGGCAGAGCCATCTGTGCCTCAAGTTCGGTAATCTTTGTTTCCAGCTCCGCAATCTGTTGTTCCAAAGCTTCCTGCTTGCGTTGCCGGTTACGCTCTTCACGCTTCGCCTGTTTTTCCGCTTCGAATGAAGCCGCTCCGGATTTTTCGGTTGTGGCTGTGTTCAGATCGGATTTGGACGAGTTCTTGGCTGAAGCCTGACGTGCCTCAGCAGCTTCACGTGCGATGTCCTCAAGCTCCTGTTTTTTCTCCACATAATCATCGTAATTACCGAGATATTGTTCTGTGCCGCCTGGATGAAGCTCAACAATGCGTTCAGCCATTTTGTTGAGGAAGTACCGGTCATGGGAGATGAACAGCAGGGTGCCTTCATAATCCATTAATGCCGCTTCCAGCACTTCTTTGGCAAACAGGTCGAGATGGTTCGTAGGCTCATCCAGAATGAGCATGTTGGCTTCCTTCAGCATCAGCTTGGAGAGAGAGACACGTGCTTTCTCACCGCCGCTGAGGGAGGAGATCTTCTTAAGCACATCGTCACCGCTGAACAAAAAGTTCCCCAGTACGGTCCGAATGCGTGCTTCTTCCATCCCGGGATAGGCACTCCACAGTTCTTCCAGAACCGTGTTGGACGGATTGAGCCCAGTCTGTTCCTGATCATAATAGCCAATTTGCACTTTTGTTCCCCATTGGATCTCACCGGTTACCGGACGTAAACTTCCTGTAAGACACTTCAGCATGGTGGATTTACCAATACCGTTTGGACCAATCAGAGCAACCGTTTCCCCGCGCCGCAGATCGAAGGATACGTTGCGGAACAATGGAGAGGCCTCGTCATAAGCGACGGACAGCTGATCCACACGAAGTACTTCCTTGCCGGACATAACGGCGGTTTCGAAGGAAAAATGGGCTTTTTTCAAATCTCCCATCGGTTTATCAAGGCGCTCCATTTTGTCGAGGGCTTTACGGCGGCTTTGAGCGCGTTTGGTCGTTGACGCACGTACGATGTTTTTCTGAACAAAATCTTCCATCTTGGAGATTTCGCCTTGCTGTTTCTCATATTGCTTCATCTGAGTTTCATATTCGGCAGCTTTGAGTTCCATATAACGGCTGTAATTGCCCGTATATTTTTTGGAGCGGTGACGTTCGATCTCAACGATGGTTGTTACGAGTCGATCAAGGAAGTACCGGTCATGGGATACCACGAGCAGTGCGCCTGAATAACCTCTCAGATAATCTTCCAACCAAGTGAGGGTGGCGATATCGAGATAGTTGGTAGGCTCGTCCAGCATGAGCAGATCGGGTGCCTGAAGCAAAATACGAGCAAGCGCAAGGCGTGTCTTCTGCCCGCCGCTCAGAGTAGCAATGGGGGTGTCTGGCGAAAATTCGCCGAATCCCATCCCGTGCAGTACGCTACGAATGCGGGTTTCCATCTCATAACCGCCATGGTCCTTGAACCAGTCGGAGCGTTTCGCATAACGTTCCAGCAGGTCTGCGTACTTTTTCTCATCTTCCATCTGGGCAGGGTCGGCAATATCGCGTTCCATCTGACGCAAATCGGCTTCAGCCTGTGTCAGGTGAGCGAATACGTTCATCATTTCTTCCCAGATGTTACGGTCGGATTGCAGCCCGCTGTTCTGAGCGAGGTAACCGAGCGTCGTTTCTTTGGACTTGAAAATCTGTCCTCCGTCATAGGACATTTCACCGGCTACAATTTTGAGCAAAGTGGATTTCCCTGCACCGTTTACACCAACGAGGCCGATGCGCTCGCGTTCTAATATTTGTAAGTTCACGCCGTCCAGGATTGGATCGACACCAAAACGTTTGATAATTCCGGATACTTGCAGCAGCATAAAATTAAGTTCCTCCATAGGTCCAGTTCTTGATATGACAACTATATCCCAGTTTACATGAAATACAGAGCAATTGCACCGATTGGGAACGCATGGGGCATGTAGTCTTTTTGATCAATCAATGATAAACTGAAAGAAGGCATGTTATTACATGAGGATTTTGCAGAAAATGAATCATTTTAACCATTTCAACAAGATGACAACTGGTCATAACATATAAATTGTTTTTAATGAGAGCTTTTTTCTACCTTCCCTATCAACAGGAGGTTATTCAAGGATATGCAGGATCATGCGGAACTGAAAAGTCAGCTTCGATCCAGACTGAGACAGAGCCGTGATTTGATGGATGCAAGCATGCATCAGCAGGCGATGACTAAGATTAACGCTGGAGTGAAGCGGGAGCTGGAGCGCCTTAGACAGGCCAAGAGCAAGGTCGTGAACAGACCACTCGTTATATTCAGTTATTTGTCCTATGGAAGCGAAGCGTCCACAGCTTTTCTGTTTCAAGAGGGCTGGAATCATGGAGATGTGATGTTTGCACCAAAAGTGTTGGCGAATCCACCTCGAATGGAGCTACGGCGAGTGACTGGAGAACAAGATCTGGAGCCAGGCATATGGGGGATACCGGAACCCAAGGATTCCTGTGAAGTCCTGACGCCTGATGATTGGCCGGATATCGATCTCATATTGGTACCGGGGCTTGGTTATGATCTCCATGGCGGGCGTATTGGTTATGGTGGCGGTTATTATGATCGTTTTGCCGAGACGCTTGCAGCAACATGTGTGATGACGGGCAAGAAACCGTTGATGGCTGCGATGGTATTGCCGGGTCAGTTACAAGAGGAGATCCCGATGGACCTGCTCGATCTGCGGATTGATCTGTTGATAACAACCGAAGGTATATTACATATCGAATAAAGGGTTGTGATGTGATTGAGTTCAGAAGTGAACAACGGCCAGGATTCCGGAGGTAAACTTACCCATTTTAATGAACAGGGGCGGGCCCGGATGGTTGATATTTCGGGTAAGGAAATTACCGTACGTACGGCTGTGGCCGTGACGAAAGTGACGATGAATCCAGATACACTGGAAGCGATTCGGGAGGGCCGAATCGGTAAAGGTGATGTTCTGGCTGTGGCTCAGATTGCCGGGATTCAAGGCGCGAAGAAAACGTCGGACTGGATTCCGATGTGCCATCCACTGGCACTGACGGGTGTGGATATTCGTTTTCATGATAACGGAGTGGATGAATTACACATTGAAGTTACTGTCAAAACCGAAGGCAAAACGGGTGTTGAGATGGAGGCGCTCACGGCTGCCTCAGCTGCAGCACTGACGGTCTATGACATGTGCAAGGCCATGCAAAAAGATATGATTATCGGTCCAACCATGCTGAATTCCAAGAGTGGTGGCAAAAACGGTGATTACAGCCGATAGGCAATATTTATTTTCATAGAGGAGAAGGGTGATCTTTATGGTGTGGAGAACAGCAATCCTGACAGCCAGTGACAAAGGAGCCCGCGGGGAACGTGAGGATACGAGTGCACAAGTCATTCGGGAGCTGGTGGAAGAAGAGCTGGGTGGTCAAATCGTGGAGTACCGTATCGTTCCGGATGAACCCGATGAGATTATTGCGGCTTTGATTGAGATGACGGATTATTTTCACGCCGATCTGGTGCTGACAACCGGTGGCACGGAGCTGGCCATTCGTGATATCACTCCGGAAGCGACCCGGCGCGTAATTGAGCGGGAAGTTCCCGGGATGGCAGAGGCCATGCGGTACAGTGTAATGAGCAAAAACCGTTCTGCAATGCTGTTCCGTGGGGTATGTGGCATTCGTGGACGCACGCTGATTGTTAATCTGCCAGGTACACCAAAGGGTGTGCACGAACATCTGGCTGCCATTATGGATCAGCTTCCGGAAGCGCTGCTGATGGTTACGGGTCAGTTCAAGCAATAATCGAGCATGGACTCTGGGACAAGATATCCGATTAGCCATGAACCGTTGTTAGATTGTTATAGTGACATCTCTTATTTGTGAATTTTGCGGGTTATGTAAGTGGTTACATCTATGGTATGATGGGCTTAAATTAAGAACGCAGCAGAGACATCTATGAACATCTGGCCGAATATGCGCATCTTCGAAGCTTGAGACGAGGAGGAATATCAATGTTAAGTTCCATTGGACCTACGGGTTTTATTTTGCTGGCCGTGATTGCATTGTTGTTGTTTGGACCCAACAAACTTCCGGAACTGGGACGTGCAGTTGGGCGTACCTTCCGTGAATTCAAAGAGGGCGCTCGCGAGATTATCTCTGAGGATGACTCGTCCAATCGCAAAGAGCAGGAGAAGGCGAAACCGCTGGCGGCTGAGAGCACACCTGCAGACAAGCCTGCTGATAAACGCCTGCCGGAATAATCTTGACGGCAATGAAAGAGAAATCCCTTCCTGCCGGAAGGGTTTTGTATTTTAAGCTGGCAATAATGGGGGGCAGGCATGACGCAGCAAATGGAAGAAATGTCGATTACGGAACATCTGAGCGAGCTGCGGAAGCGGCTGATCTATGTACTAAGCATTTTTGTGCTGGGACTGATTGCAGGATTTTTTGTGGCGGACCCGGTATACCAATATCTGACCAAGGCAGAGTCGGCAAAAGGTTTTGTATTACATGCCTTCTCGTTCTGGGACGGGATAGGCATCTACATGAAGATTGCCGGTTTGTTTTCACTTATTATTACGTTGCCGTTTACGGTGTATCAGATCTGGAAGTTTGTTAGTCCAGGGCTAAAGCCGCGCGAACGAAAAGCAACGCTGAAGTATGTACCCTATGTATTTCTTTTATTTCTGACAGGTATGGCTTTCTCGTATTATGTTATTTTTCCGATGGCACTCGCCTTCACAACAGCAATTACGGAGAAGATGGGGCTTGTGGAAACCTACGGGATGAAACAGTACTTCAGCTTCCTGTTTGGCATTGTGCTGCCTGTGTCCCTGTTATTTGAACTTCCTTTACTTATTATGTTTCTGACAGGACTGCGTATTCTGAATCCAATTCGCCTTCGCAAGATGCGCAGAGTTGCTTATTTTGTCTTGATCTTCATTGCAGTGGTCATTACGCCTCCAGACTTTATTTCCGATCTGCTGGTGATGATTCCTTTGCTCCTGTTATATGAGATCAGTGTGTTATTATCTGCAATCGTATACCGCAAGCAGCTTGCAGCCGATGAGGAGATCGAATCCCGTTACGTTCGTGCCGAGGATAAGAAACATGCGGGCTGAATGAGGATAAGCTGTAATGTGCCCGGAAAAGACGGTATGTTCTTATCCGGGCTATTTCTGTAGACTGCCGACCAAACTACAGGACAAGCAGGCATATTATGTTCAACAATGGATACAATGGGAAAGGGACTGTCTGCTAACGTTGCAGAAGGGCTAAACAATTTCGTAGAATAAGATTAGTGAATTGCAACATAGAACCAGGCACAGCGGGTGTAATTTGGCTATGTTTGTGTAAATTCAACGTAAATTCTCGCAGGAATTCGTCAAAAGGACTTGAAATCATGCTTCAAGTTGAGTATCATAAAGTTGGTTGTTAGCACTGAACACTGTCGAGTGCTAATACATATGGCTACAACCTACAATGTAACGTTATATAATTTCAAAAGGAGGCTATTTTTCATGATCAGACCTTTAGGTGAACGCGTATTGGTAGAACCACTGGAGCAAGAACAAACAACTTCTTTCGGGATCGTACTCCCGGACTCCGCCAAAGAAAAACCGCAAGAGGGTAGAATCATTGCAGTTGGTGCTGGAGTATTGAAAGACGGCGTACGTGTAGCTCTGGAAGTGAAAGAAGGAGATCGCGTTATTTTCTCCAAATATGCCGGTACAGAAATCAAATTCGAAGGTAAAGAATATTTGATTATGAAAGAGAGCGATATTCACGCGATTCTCGACTAATTCAAATTTAATCGGATAACCGAACCATATAGCACCACCATTTTCCAACAAAAACTAGGGAGGTTTTCTTAAGATGGCTAAAGACATTAAATTCAGTGAAGACGCTCGTCGCTCCATGCTTCGTGGTGTGGACGCATTGGCTAATGCAGTAAAAGTAACACTCGGTCCTAAAGGCCGTAACGTGGTTCTGGAGAAAAAATTCGGAAGCCCGCTTATCACTAACGATGGTGTAACCATTGCTAAAGAAATCGAACTGGAAGATGCATTCGAGAACATGGGTGCACAACTGGTTAAAGAAGTAGCAACGAAAACCAACGATGTTGCCGGTGACGGTACTACAACAGCAACTGTATTGGCGCAAGCGCTGATCACAGAAGGTCTGAAAAACGTAACTGCAGGCGCTAGCCCAATCGGTATCCGTAAAGGGATCGACAAAGCGGTTAAAGCTGCGGTTGCTGAATTGCAATCCATCTCCAAACCAATTGATTCCAAACAATCCATCGCACAAGTTGCAGCAATCTCTGCAGCTGACGAAGAAGTAGGCGAACTGATCGCTGAAGCTATGGAAAAAGTGGGTAAAGATGGCGTTATCACTGTAGAAGAATCCAAAGGATTCGCTACAGAGCTTGAAGTGGTTGAAGGTATGCAATTCGACCGTGGATACATCTCTCCTTACATGATCACTGATACGGACAAAATGGAAGCTGTTTTGGACAATCCGTACATCTTGATCACAGACAAAAAAATCTCCAGCACGCAAGACATCTTGCCATTGCTTGAGAAAATCGTTCAACAAGGCAAACCGCTGGTATTGATCGCTGAAGATATCGAAGGCGAAGCACTGGCTATGCTGGTTGTGAACAAATTGCGTGGTACATTCAATGCTGTAGCTGTTAAAGCTCCAGGATTCGGTGACCGTCGTAAAGCAATGCTGCAAGACATCGCTGCCCTCACTGGTGGCCAATTGATCACGGAAGAACTGGGTCTGGACCTGAAATCCGCTGTTGTGGAACAACTGGGTACAGCTCGTCAAATCCGCGTAACTAAAGAAAACACAATCATCGTTGACGGTGCTGGTAACAAATCCGATATCGATGCACGTGTTAGCCAAATCCGTACACAATTGGAAGAAACAACTTCCGAGTTCGACAAAGAGAAACTGCAAGAGCGTCTGGCTAAATTGTCCGGCGGTGTAGCAGTAATCAAAGTTGGTGCGGCTACTGAAACAGAATTGAAAGAACGCAAACTTCGCATCGAAGATGCCCTGAACGCAACTCGCGCTGCGGTTGAAGAAGGTATCGTGTCCGGTGGTGGTACAGCGCTCATGAACGTATATAGCGCGGTTGCGGCTGTAGCTCTGTCCGGTGACGAGCAAACAGGCGTAAACATCGTCCTGCGTGCTCTGGAAGCACCAATCCGCACAATCGCAGCTAACGCTGGCGAAGAAGGTTCCGTAATCGTGGAACGTCTGAAAAAAGAACAAACAGGAATCGGCTTCAACGCTGCAACTGGCGAGTGGGTTAACATGATCGAAGCAGGTATCGTTGACCCTGCAAAAGTAACTCGTTATGCATTGCAAAACGCGGCTTCCGTAGCGGCAATGTTCCTGACTACTGAAGCAGTTATCGCTGACAAACCAGAACCAGCAGGTGCTGGCGGCGGAATGCCTGACATGGGCGGTATGGGTGGAATGGGCGGCATGATGTAATAAAGGTGTAAAAAACCTTTAAAGCATCATGTGCCTGGCAGAGCCAATTCTCGTTACGATGTGACAAGAATTTGTGAAGCAGTCACTGTTACAAATTATAAATAATACAAAAACCACTTCTTAGAAATTATTAAGGAGTGGTTTTTGTGTTGTTGAGTATTTGTATAATCAAAGTTAGTATCAAGAGATATGGAGGGCATATATCATGAATCATATTAGAAAAATGATATTAGCAGTTTTGGTTTCTATTGCTGTTATTATCTTTATTTATAATTTCACTTCTAATTCTGAACGAAAATTTGTAAAAGTAAATGAAGCTAGTGATACTCCATTAACTACATTCACAGTAATTAATAATGAGGATTTCGCAGGTACTACAAATACGCATCGGTTTGATATTCCAACAGGTTTTAGTTATGTGAAAGTGATTTTTAAAAACACGGGTTCGAAACACTTCACGTTCACGATCAATGAAGGATCTACTAGTGGAACCGCGATAACGTCTGGCAGTGTTCCAGCAGATGGAAAAGAGCATATATATTATAGTGACAAAGCATTATCGACGGGTTCGTATTATGTAAGTACCTCTTCTGCGCAAGGGATGTCGGGCATATTGGATGTTTCTCTTGGAACTGATGTTAATTAAAGATTTGGTAATTCGCTCTAAATGTAGATTTGAAGCCCTGTGATTGAAACCTCGTTCCTATGGTTTCGTATGTACTGTGATACATAGAGAGCTTATCAGTAACGACTTGAGGAGGAAATGATTTGAGAAAGGGTACAAAGTGGACATTATGGATTCTGGGCTTGATGCTCGCTGCAATTTTTATCAACTTTTTTATGAATCTATATAGCTTTGCTTATGCGCTAATTACCGTGCTTATACTTGCCTTTATGGGATGGGGATTCTTAGCAAAGTTAAAGAACGACGTTCGGCAGCATGAGGATCATCATAGAAGAGAGCATCAGTCTGCGATCGATGATATTGATCAATACACAAGATAGGTAACACATACATGATTTATCACACGTAACGTAGCTTAGCTCTGATTTGATAATCTAGCCAATTGATTTATCAGCCGTTTATGGAGATTGATTTTTCAATTTTTGGTTATTTTATTGTATTGGAGGGATTTTATGAAATTATTTAAATTGCCATTGATTCTTTGTACTATATTACTTTTATCTATTTTGTCAGCTTGTGGTGCGGATGATATTATACACGGAAAAAGCGATAACTGGGATGTGTCTCTTCAGAGATCAACTGGGAACTATAGTATCACCTACATTGGTGATGAAAAGCGTATAAAAGATTTTGTGTTTGACCTTACCGGCAATAATATAGACCAGCAGGGGAAAGCGCTGGAAGAACAAGAGGTCCCGTTCAGTATGTCGGGAACGGTTACTGAGGCGGAGAAAACGAAAGACCCGATTACCTTTAAAATGAGTTGGAACAATCAAAGCGAGACTATAACTTTTGAGTAACTCTCGCATGGTGGAGGTGTTCATCATTGGTTTGGTGGCAACTATTAATTACGTGGATATGCATTATTTGTTTGATGATCACTTTCAAAGATAGGATCAGTAAATGGATATTGTACCCTGTATCGCTGTTTTGTATCGTGGTTACTTTGATATTAGGGCTCTTTAATTCCTAAAAAAAAAGAGATCACAAGTAAAACTACTTAATCATTTCTATAGTACACATTACATTTCACACGTTAGGCCGTTCCTTCATGGAGCGGCCTTTTTGCACAATCGCATTTTATTTCGCAACAGTTATTTCAAAAG
Source organism: Paenibacillus sp. W2I17 (assembly GCF_030815985.1). Lineage (NCBI taxonomy): Bacteria > Bacillati > Bacillota > Bacilli > Caryophanales > Paenibacillaceae > Paenibacillus > Paenibacillus sp. W2I17. Next base: position 3,077,969 of record NZ_JAUSXM010000001.1, on the reverse strand, counting down.
TAGAGTGCTCAGAATCCTGTACGCTGAAGCGATATTCCAATCCGTTGCGAATAGTCGCTCCATCAAAATCAGACTGATTCACATCACGATCCAGTAGACCGATATCCTGGATGACATCTTGTGCATCGTTATACGAGTACTCACTATTGGTTGTGAGAATGAGTGTAGCGATAGCAGTCAAAAAAATTCCACCCGTTGGTTTACGCGTATCACCAGTTGTGTATAACCTAACTTCCTGTACACTTTTATCTGCATTCACTGCACCAACCAAACGCAATTCGTCATTAAATACATGCTCGAAAGAGCCAGTGCCCTGCTCGGAAGAGTCTTGTATATTCAAGCGGGTAATACTCAAACCATTTAGTCGATATTTGCCTACGGCGCTATTAAACTTTTTTTTAAATTCATCGGTAGTCATGTGTAGGCCAGAAAGTTTAATCTGGGGTGAAGGGGTCTGATCTATTTCAGATTGAGTAGAGTTCGAAGATAAAGTCAGCATCCCATACAAACCTATTGAAGCAATCGCAAAACAGGCCGTCGTTAGAAAAATATATCTGATCGGCAACCTATTACCTTTGCGAATAGATAAGATCATCAGAACAACAAATACCAAAAAAGCAATAAAGCCAAGAATGAAGAGAGTGGTAAACAGATATTGCAAATTCTCACCTCGTAATAGAGTAATAGCTGGTACAAATCTTTCTTGCACCTCATTCATTATAATGTTCCCATGACAAAGTTCAAACTCCCACTATTCACTGTCCCAACAAAAAAAGCACTGCCGGCATGCTGCCAACAGTGCTTGCTTGCTTGATGTTATACAGGTCTTACCGTAAAGGTGAAGTGATACGCGCGGTTGGCTGGCAAGGTGTACTCAGCGTGGGTACGTGCGCCCCAGCTGTCATCTCCGCCAACACCCATTTGTTTGTAATTGATGCGTGCGACAGTCTGCGTGCTCTGAGGTAATTTGTACACATGGTCGTTTGCTTCCAGTTCCTCAGGTGTCCACGGCAACGCATTGATTTCAAATGGTATGATGGCTTCAACATGAAGGCCAAGCTGACCATCCGCTGACGTAATTCCAGCAAAGCGTACATCCGTTTTGTTACCACACTCTTGTGGTTTCAGATATGGAACAAATTGATCTCGAACCGCACCTGTGTAATAGCCGAGACGTGCACTGGTTAGACGGTCTGCATAATTGTCATGCGGGCCTCTGCCGTACCAAGAGATTGTATCCAAGCGGTTATTCAGTTGCAGCAACATACCGAATTCCGGTAGATCAGGTAAGCCTACGCCTGGAATAAGGGTTTGACTGATTTCCAATACACCATCCGCATCAATTCGGTATGTGATGGACAGCGTACATCCCGGATGTTGATCCCACATATAATCGCTCGTCACGAGAATGCCTTGCTCGTCTGCATGGTGCTCAAAGCGAATTAATCTGCTGGTAGCGTGAGCATCTCTCCAGAAGGCAGAACGCTCGTTCAGGCGGTTCCCCATATCATTGTCTGTCATGGCTCTCCAAAAATTCGGCCGGACAGGTGCGAGCAATTGCTCCTGATTGTTGATCTGATAGGATGTTAACGCGCCAGTGGCTGGATTGAAGCTCAACGTGACTTGGCCTGTAGATACTTTCAATTCATCTTGCAGATCCTGTACCTGCGGCGCATTGTCTAGTCCTTGACGCATCGGTTGGAGTGGACGCAATCTCGGAGATACCACGAATTGATCCCAAGCAATCTCATGACCTATTCCTGCCCATTTGGTTGCCACTTTCGTAACGAGAGATACAGTCAGTACTGCTTCCTGGAGCAAATCGGATGATGGCGTGTACGGGATTCGGACTTCTGCTGATTCACCAGGAGGTACCGCGATATCCAGCGTGCCGTTCTCTACGGGCTTGCCATCGTGTGTTACTGTCCATACGAGTGAATATTCGCTCAGATCCGTGAACAGGAACTGGTTTTTGATGCGCAGCAGGCCGTCTTTGACATCAACGGTTTCCACACGAACGTTCTGATAACATTTCTTCACTTCTTCCAGCTTCGGTGTAACTGTCTTATCTGCCAGAATCAGTCCGTTCCCGCAGAAATTGCCATCATGAGGAGATTCACCGAAATCGCCGCCATAAGCAAAATATTCTACACCGTCTGCCGTAGTGGTACGAATGGACTGATCGACCCAGTCCCAGATGAATGCACCCTGCAACACATCATATTTATCGAACAAATCCCAATACAGATGCAGACCTCCACAGGAGTTACCCATGGCATGGCTGTATTCGCAGATAATATAAGGCTTCTTAGGTCCCTTCATGCGAGCATAATTCTCTACATTTTCAGGACTGATATACATTGTCGATTCAATATCACTTGCCGAATCAGAAGGGCGATAATGGAAAGTCCCTTCATAATGAACGAGACGGGTTGGATCGACTTGTTTCAGATAATCGTACATAGCGATGAAGTTATCGCCGCCGAAGGATTCATTACCCAGAGACCAGATAATAACAGACGGATGGTTTTTGTCCCGCTGGAACATCGAGTTACAGCGATCTATTACATTACTACGCCATTCCGGCTTGCTCGCGGGAATATTGTTCTCGTTCATTTCCTTTTGCCCATATTCCCAGGTACCGTGAGTTTCCAGATTCGTTTCGTCAATGACATAAAGGCCATATTCATCACACAGTTCGTACCAGAGTGACTGATTCGGATAATGGGATGTACGCACCGCGTTAACATTATAGGACTTCATCAACTCGATGTCACGGATCATGTCTTCCCGCCCGATGGCTCGACCCTTATCCGGGGAAAATTCATGACGATTGACGCCTTTAAATACAATGCGTTTGCCATTGATTTGCATCAGGCCATCCTTCAGTTCAAACTTACGGAATCCGATCCGGCTGCGGACTGCTTCCAGTGTTTCGCCTGATTCGTCCTGAATGGATAGTACAAGTGTATACAGGTTAGGTGACTCAGCGCTCCATAGAAGCGGCTTCATAACCTCTGCTGACAAATTAAATGAAAGTTCATCCTGACCCTGGAAAGTAACGGCCGTAGTAAGTGGTTGCTTCAGTACAGTCTGCTGCTGTGCATCATACAGCTGCGCCTGAACGGACAATCCGGCAGTATTCTGCGCAGCATTATGATTAAATAACTTCAGGTCCAGCAGTAGCTCCGCATCCTGGTACGCGTCATCCAGTTCAGTACGAACAAAGAAATCGGCGATCTGAACTGGTGAAGGTGAATGCAGGTATACACCACGGAAAATGCCGCTTAACCGCCAGAAATCCTGATTCTCCAGCCAGCTCGCATCACACCAGCGATATACCTCCACAGCGAGCTTGTTCTCACCTTCCGTTAGATACGAAGTGATATCAAATTCGGCGGGCGTGAACGTGTCTTCACTATAACCGACGAGTTCCCCGTTGACCCATACATAAAAGGCGGATTCGACACCCTCGAAGTGCAGCAGGACAGGACGGTCTTTCCAGTCAGCAGGAACAGTAAACGTGCGGATGTACGAACCCACCGGATTATAAGTTGTTGGTGCAAATGGTGGCTTCAATTCAGGCTCACGCTCGACCCACGGGTACGTCATATTTGTATAGTGAGGATAATCGTACCCTTGCAGCTGCCAGTTGGAAGGAACAGCGATCTCGTCCCAGTCACTGGCATCATAGTTGTTCTCATAAAAGGATGTAATCCGTTGCTCCGGTGTCTCCGCAAAGGCAAACTTCCATTGACCATTCAGTGATTCGTACCATGGCGATGCGCTGGAATCATTGGACAATGCTTCTGCTATAGATGGAAACGCCACCATAGACGCATGTGCGGGTAGACGGCCTACTTGAAAAGTCTCGGGATTGTTGTTCCATTCCGGGTATCCATTTGCCGGAGGGGTGTGTACCAGTTTCTTTCGCATAACAGTAACTCCTTCTGAAATGTTATAATATTGTCATTATAGAATTGAATGATGACTTAGAGAATAAAGAATATTGCCCATATATATCACAATATGAAACTAACGATGAAGAAAGTGGTGTACTGGATGGATACCCGGATTTTTTTTGGTAAAACAGAAGAAGCTGCTCGCCTGCCGATCTATATGACCACGGTTGGTTACTGGGAACACCAATATGAAACCGAGCGTCCAGAGGGATTCCCGGATTATCAGATCCACCAGATTATTCATGGTCAGGGGAGACTGATTATACAAGAAGACGAGTATATCGTCGGACCGGGTGACGTTTTCTTTCTGTATCCCGATGTCCCGCATCGATATATGCCCATCAGTGACCGCTGGGAGCTGGCGTGGGTCTCGTTTCAGGGGAGAGAGGCCAGCCAATTATTATCATATGCGGGGATAACCGGTTCACGCGTATGCAGACTCAGGACAGCAACGCTGCTGCGTGGCCTGGAGCAACTTCTGGTTAGAGGAGAGAATGGCGGTGATACGGATTACGCAGATTACGATGTGGAATGCTCCAAACAATTATATGCCCTGCTACTGGATCTGAAGCCACTGCTCATCGCATCCGCCAATTATAATGATGAACTGGAGCGTTTGAAGCCTGTGCTGCGTTATATCGCAGAGCATCTGGATCGTTCACTTTCCCTGAAGGAACTGGCCGATGTGGCTGTGGTATCTCCCCAATATTTGTGCAGGCTGTTTCAGAGAGCGCTCCATACCAGACCTGTATTTTACGTGAACCAGGAACGGATCAATCGAAGCAAACAACTTATGTTCAGTGAGAGAGAGCTTCGAATATATGAAGTTGCTGATCGGGTGGGTTACGAGAATGCCAGTTATTTCTGTGCGATGTTCAAAAGGCATACAGGCATGAGTCCGGAACGTTTTCGCAAACTGCACGGACTGAATTGAAAGTCTGAATACTATTATTCATTTTGAATTTTGATCTGTTATTCATCCCAATTTCAGTTTTCATTAAGGTTGGGAAGGTAAGATAAGTCTTGTAAACCCCTTCTCGTGTTAAATAGATGTGTGACTGGCCCTATCGGATTGTCCTCCGGTAGGGCACTTTTTTTCTTCATTTCTTCGGTTGGTGGTATGATAGATGAATACATAATGTGTAACCAACTCTAGTGACCGGAGGATGGAATTGTGGATCATAGTCTGCACCCGTTGTTTAAGCCGATTCAGATGAATGGAACGTACCCTAACAGTTATTATGTTGAGAAAATACCTGCTGCCGGTCTGATGGCTTATGTGGCCTGTTATTGGGAATCAGGATCTCTTCCGAACTCGCATGCGGATGTTGCTAAGAGAGAAGGTCCAGAGCGATCGATGACGACGGTACCTGCCCGGGTATTGCCGGATGGTTGCACGGACATGCTGATTACATACAACCCAGTCTGTTCAGAGCACTCCTATGCTTACTGTGGCAATTATACACAGCCGTTCGCTCTACCTGAGCCATCCGATGATGGTTCCCTTGCTGGAGACTACACCTTTGGTGTCCGGTTCTTCCCGGGTGGAGCGCATGTCTTCCATGGCATGCCTCTGGAGTGGTTTACGGATAAGCGAATTGCCCTTCAGGAATGTTGGCCGGAGAAGCTGAACGAGCTTCAGGAACAGATGGCCGAAACGAATAGTTTTGCAGAGCGAGTAGAGGTTATGAATGCGTACTTGAGTCCGTTGCCCGTGCAGGCAAGCACATCTGAGAACAATTTGATGAAAAACGTGCTGCACCGCATCTTTATAGATGGGGGACGTACGAGTGTCCAAGAGCTGGCGATGTATGAAGTGATTAGTGAACGGCAGTTGCATCGCAAGTTCTCGGAATGGGTCGGAATCAGCCCCAAGCGATTCAGTGAGGTGGTTCGTTTTCATCGTGTGCTGAGTGATATTCATCAGGGGAACACGGCAGACTGGGCAATGCTTGCCCAGAATCATGGATTTTTTGACCAAGCCCATCTAATTCGGCAATTTCGCAAGTTTTATGGAGAGACTCCGTTGACGGCAGCCAGGGAGCATGGCAGAATGTTGTCCGATTTGTACAATAGATCTGTAGCACCTTCGGTTATACTGAAGTCGTGAGAATAAAAGATAAGGGAGACATCATATATGAATGGAACATTGCAAATTCGGGATCACTTGTTAAATGAATTGGAAACAGGCGTACGGACGGGGGCTTCGTTAATTCGCTTGATCCGTTCGGAGGATTGGTCTTATCGTCCACAGGAGAATATGCGTTCATTGGTGGAGCTAGTGCATCATTTTATCCAGATTACCGCATCCGATCTTGCTATTATGCAGGAAAAAGGTGAAGCTGAGGTTGGGCTGGTAGAGAATAGCCTGTCGGGGATTGAGGATATCGAGAAGCTTGAAGCAACATTATGGAGCAATTTCGAATCCTACAAAGCATATATCACAGGATTGAGCGAAGATGACTTTTTGAATCGTTCAACGAAAGCTTTTTATATGGAACATGGTCACTTGCAGGTTCAATGGCAGATTGAAACGGTAACGCATGTATTCCATCACCGTTCGCAGCTGTATAACTATCTCAAGCAGCAGGGCCATGAACTGAACTTTTTCATGCTGTATGCATAACTAAACCTGTAATATTAAAGTAAGCTTAGTTGGCTCTACCGGAAGACCGGTGGGGCTTTTTTTGCGTACAGTCGTCTATCAATCTATGAAGTCTATCAAAATTGGACATTATGACGCTGGTAATTCACCGTTGCTTTAATAGATTTTAAGCATAGAATACCGTATCAAAGCAAAAGGAGGTGATTTCGATGGCCATCCTTTTACCGCAACAGTTTTACAATCTTCCAGCCGGTGTAGGCAAGTCCTACTACGAAAACTTGGCTGGAGGCACCAATGCCAGCGCTACAGTGAACAACTTTGGACCATTTCCAGTATCTCTCGTAATAACACGTGTTAATGAACCTGTAGTCACTTACGTTATTCCTGTAAACAGCAGTCTTACCATTTCTGCAGGTGGAGTTCTGGTTTTTGCCTTGTTAGCTAACCTTGGAGGCGCAGCTTCCGGAACAATTCAATTTGCCGTAGCAGATTTGTAATTGGTGTGGACTGGAATGGAATGACCTCTGTCGGACATCTTGTCGACGGGGGTCTTCTTTTTTTTATGGATATACATAGTTTTAAATTAATTAAGTGGCTGGTTTACGATTACATCTGTATCGGTGCTTTTAAAATTTTTTCTTGGTAAATAATAAATGCGATTACTCTTAAACTTAACAGTGCCTTTATACAGGTTTGTTTACTTTGGCGTTCATTCGATTAATTTAAGGTATAAGCTGCACGTAGACTGGTGTTGGCATACAGGAGGTTAGTGGATGATGAACAGAACCATCTTATTTGATACCGAGCGGTTGGAATGTGCGACTTGGAACGAAGGAGATCGTGCGCTGGCGTTTGCATTGTGGGGCGATCATGAGGTCGCCAAATGGATTAGCAGCAAGGGGTTTCTGAGCGAGGATGAAGTAGAAGCGCGATTGACTCAGGAGATTCAAAGGCAGAAGGAAGCGGGGGTGCAATATTGGCCCCTTTTTGAGAAAGAGTCAGAGGTGTTTGTCGGTTGCTGTGGCCTGCGTCCGTATTCTCCAGAAGAGGAGATCTATGAATTGGGATTTCATCTAACCCGGGATCACTGGGGCAAAGGGTATGCACAGGAAGCAGCGCGTGCGGTGATTGGTTATGCCTTTGACAAAATGAATGTGAAGGCACTGTTTGCCGGGCATCATCCGGATAATGAAGTGTCACGTCACATCTTGATCAAGCTGGGATTTGAGTATACAGGTGATGAACGCTATGAACCGACAGGGAAGATGCATCCATCGTATATGCTACGAAAATAAGAAACCCCCAACCAATGAAGGACAGGGATTGCGTGTTAACCGACACCGGAGAGGTTGTTCTCGATCGGGCCTGTAGAAAGGACTGCCATAGGTCCAACTCCTTTTTTATGAATGACTTTTCCTGAGAAAAGCTAGAATAGCATATGTTAGAATCGACAAAAGCGTTTGGACAGAGAGATATATGTACTGAATGAAAAGGAGGTACTCAATCTTCTGTCCAAGGGGATATATGTTTTCATGCTTTTTTTATTTCGCTTTCATCTTCTATTAAGGTAGCAGAGGTAAGATAAGTCTTGTAAACCCCTTCTCGTGTTAAATAGATGTGTGACTGACCCCGCCGGGCGCCGGTGGGGTATTTTTTTGTTTAATTTTCAAATAAACAAAACTAAACAAAAATAAATAAAAGATAATTTCTGTGTTTTTTATTGACTATCAAAGATAAACAAAGGTATAATGAATGTGAAATAAAGAACTTACTATGTACGTGGCAATCCATTTGATTTTCAATATAAGGAGAGATTCATCATGAACGTGACCCTTACCAATGAAACAACGCAGGCTGCCGGTTTCCATATTCCATTTGTCCGTGAGATGGCTGAGATTACACAACATATGTGGAAAAATGGCTGGGATGAGCGCAATGGGGGGAATGTCAGCTATCTGTTGGAGGAAGAGGAAGTTGCCCAATATATCGATATCCATCATGTGATTCGCAAGATCAAACCGGCATTTTCGGTGAAGGAGCTGGCAGGCAAGTATTTTATCGTGACCGCATCGGGCAAATATTTCAAAAATGTACTCGCTGATCCGGAAAGTAATCTAGGGTTGCTGCGTGTATCGCAAGATGGACAGGAGCTGGAAGTGCTCTGGGGATTGAAGACGGGGGCGAATCCAACAAGTGAGTTGCCTACACATTTCATGAGCCATATCGAACGTTTGAAATTGGACCCCAACCACCGGGTTGTCATGCACAACCATGCCACTCATGTATTGGCTATGACGTTTATCCACGAATTGGATGAAGCAAAATTCACCAAGACCCTCTGGCAGATGTGCACGGAGTGTGTGGTTGTATTCCCGGATGGAATTGGCATTATTCCATGGATGATTCCTGGATCGAATGAGATTGGCAGCGAAACGGCTGAGAAAATGAAAGAATACCACGCGGTCATCTGGCCGCAACATGGCATCTTTGGAACAGGAACAACGATTGACGAGGCATTTGGACTGATTGAGACCATTGAGAAGGCAGCCCAAGTATATATGCTGGTTGCTGGTCACGAGATCCGGCAGAGAATTACGGATGAGCAGCTGACCACACTGGCACAAGCGTTTGGTGTTACTCCTCGTCCCGGAATTCTGGGCAGTTAATATAGTTAACGCATAGATCAAGGAAGTGGTCTTTGGTTCATTGAACCAGAGGTCATTTCCTTTTTTTTGACGAACAATCGTCATTTTGGTTCAAAAAAGTTCAAATTGCTGAACAAGAATGGCTTTGTTATCGATTATTGAATCGTAGAATGCATTATCACGCGCTGGCGAATTTCGGGTGAAATGACGTATTGTCAATGGCTCTGCGATTTTGCATAATAACAATGCTTCACAGATGAGAGACGGAAGGAAGTTATGATCATGCTTGGCAAAATGAAGAGAATCTTAATAGGCAAGCCCATGAAATCGGCTGAACTGGATGGAGAAAAATTGGGGAAATGGAAGGCGCTCGCCATCCTGTCCTCGGATGCCCTATCGTCCGTTGCCTACGGTACGGAACAGATTTTGCTGGTGCTCGTTGCGGCCGGATTCGCTGCCCTGTGGTATTCTGTTCCGATTTCCATCGCCGTGCTGGGATTACTCGTCATTTTAATTTTTTCCTATCGCCAGACGATATTTGCTTATCCAACAGGGGGCGGCGCTTATATCGTAGCCAAGGATAACCTGGGTACAACATCCAGTCTGATTGCCGGAGGATCTCTGCTGGTCGATTATATTTTGACCGTTGCGGTAAGTTCGTCGGCAGGGACAGATGCGATTACGTCGGCTTTTCCTATGCTGCATGACTACAGTGTTGTGATTGCTCTGATTATGATAGTTTTTCTAACGATTATGAATTTGCGGGGAGTAACGGAGTCAGCGTCTGTGCTGGCGATCCCGATTTATCTGTTTATCTTTTCAATTGCGGTTCTGATTATCTCGGGCGGAATCAAATTTCTTGCCGGGGGGATGGAAGCAGCTGCACCTGAATTCGGAACAAGTCTATCCCATGTGAGTATGTTTCTGTTACTGAAAGCATTCAGCTCCGGTTGTTCGGCCTTGACTGGCGTGGAAGCGGTAAGTAACGCAATCCCGAACTTCAAGCAGCCTGCCGAGAAAAATGCCGCGGGTACATTACTGCTCATGGGTTGTATATTGGGAGCCATGTTCATCGGAATCACCTTACTGGCTTATGGGTACGGAGTGAAGCCTGATCCCAAAGCAACGGTCATTTCCCAGATTGCTGAAGCGACGTTTGGCAGGGGCACGATGTATTTTATCATCCAGGGTGTAACGGCACTGATCCTGTTCCTCGCTGCCAACACAGCTTATTCGGCTTTTCCGCTGTTATCCTTCATGATGGCAAAGGATAAATACATGCCGCATGCATTTATGGTCAGAGGAGACCGGCTTGGTTTCTCGAACGGGATCATTTTCCTCAGTGTGATGTCTGCGCTGCTGGTGGTCGGGTTCAAAGGAAATACGGAAAGCCTGATTCCGCTCTACGCGGTTGGGGTGTTCATTCCATTTACCCTGTCACAGCTCGGTATGATGATTCGCTGGATCAAAGTCAAACCGTCTGGCTGGCAGATGAAGTTGCTGGTCAATACCGTCGGTATGCTGACTACATTATCGATTACACTGATCTTTATTTTCACCAAGTTCACGCAGACATGGGTCATCTTTATCTTTTTGCCACTCGTTGTTTATGTGTTCATGCGTATTCACCGTCATTATTGCAACATTGCAGATGAGCTGCGGATTGATATTCAGGTTGATAAACCAGCCAAAAAAGGCAATACGATAGTCATTCCTGTTGCAGGCATTACCCGGGTTGTCATGAATACGATCAGTTACGCCCAGACGATGTCGGATCACGTGGTCGCGCTGTACATTGGATTCGATGATGAGGCGATACGCAAGATGGAGCAGAAGTGGGAGGAGTGGAATCCAGGTGTTCGTCTGGTCGTGATCAAATCGAGATACCGCAGCATTATGGGGCCGCTCAAGAAATTCATTGATACTGTAGAGTGGAAAACGGCTGAGACCGATCATATCACCATTCTAATTCCACAATTCATCACCAAGCATTGGTGGCAAAATGTACTGCACAACCAGACCAGCTTCATGATCCGAGCCTATCTGATCAATTACAAAGACGTGATTGTCACAACGGTGCCATATCATCTTAATCGTTAACTCGAACGGTTAATCGATTCACCTCGTTTGGAAGATTTACAGATTATTGTAAAATGAGTCACTTTCATTAATAGGCAAATGTTCATATTCCATTTACACATCAAACCGCAGGGACATCTCCAAACAGGGGAGTTCTTGCGGTTTTTTGTTGTGACATCCGGTCTGGATACCACTTTCGAATGGATGCACATTTCCGTAAAGTCCCTTGTCCATGATTAACGTTACGTTGATTCAGAATGAATTTTGCTGTGACATTCGACTCTTACACTAGATAACGTGGTGCTGAAGTTGATGTAACATTTCACACACACTGAATGCGTGAAACAAGGGGGAAGAAAATCCGATGAGTGAGCTTGATAACCGGATCAGCTTGCCCGCCGCCAAACGGCGCGTATCCGGTACGAGTGAGCGCCGGACAGCCTCGCTGCGTGTGCAGCGAATGCGGGAGAATCTGCTGGCCTATGGTTTCCTGGCACCATCGCTGCTTTTGTTTGCAGTGTTTCTGTTTTACCCGATGTTTAAGTCCGTGTACCTTAGTCTGCATTCCACAGATCCGACGGGACAGATTGCGGCTTATGTTGGACTGGATAACTTCAAGGCCGTGTTCCAATCAGGACTGTTTATGCAAGGGATGAAAGTGACATTACTATTTGTCCTGTTTACAGTGCCTACAGGTATGCTGGCTGCTCTGATTCTGGCTGCACTGACTCACAATCGGTTCAAGGGAATGCGTGTGTTCCAGTTTGTATTCTCTCTGCCTGTGGTGTTATCCGTTGGTTCGTCAGCGGTGATCTGGAAGTTTCTGTTCCATCCCACCCTGGGCATGCTGAATTATCTGCTTGGCAAAGTAGGTATCGATCCAATTCCCTGGCTCACCAGCCCGGATTGGGCATTGATCTCGATCTCCATCATGACGATCTGGATGAACCTTGGATTCAACTACATTATTCTATCCAGTGGTTTGGCAGGCATCCCGGATGAGATCTATGAGAGCGCCAAGATTGACGGCGCAGGACCCTTGCTGACGTTTCGCAAAATTTCGATGCCGCTACTGTCACCAACGTTATTCTTTGTTACGGTCGTATCGATCATTGGTGCTTTTCAATCGTTCGGTCAGATCAACATTCTAACCCGGGGTGGTCCGATGGACAGTACGAATGTTTTCGTCTATTCCATCTATCAGGAAGCCTTCGTTAATTTCCGTTTTGGTACAGGTAGTGCACAGGCACTGATCCTGTTCGTGGTGATTATGCTGCTGACCCTGATCCAGTTCAAATGGGTAGAAAGGAAAGTGCATTACCAATGAGTGCGACATGGACCAAAACGCTGTTGTATGTATTACTGACGATCTGTGCAGCGCTTGTGCTGTATCCGGTGATGTACACCTTTTTCATGGCCGTGATGACGCCGGAAGATGCGAGTGCTTATCCGCCGCATATCATTCCAAATTCAATCGATCTGTCCAACTTTAGCGAAGTATTTGATATTGTTCCGATCGGTCGATTTATCGGCAATACCTTTCTTGTCGCAGGACTGACAACGCTTGGTCAATTGATTACAGCGAGTATGGCAGCCTATGCTTTTGCGAAAATGCAGTTCAAAGGCAAAAACGTCATCTTCAGCATGTTTGTCGCAACGATGATGATTCCGTGGGAAGTGACGATGATCCCCAACTACCTGACGGTTCGCAGCTGGGGTTGGCTGGATAGTTACCAGGGGCTTACTGTGCCGTTTCTGGCAACGGCGTTTGGTACATTCCTGCTAAGACAGTTCTTCATGCAGCTACCCAAGGAATTGTTCGAGGCGGCGAGGATCGACGGTTGTGGTCATATTCGCTATTTCATATCGCATGTCTTGCCTTTGTCCCGTCCGGCACTTGGAACACTGGCAATCTATTCATTCCTTAGCATGTACAATTCGTATCTCTGGCCGCTGCTGGTGACAAACACACCGGAAATGAGAACCGCACAGATCGGAATCTCGATGCTGGAGTTCCAGGAATCCACAGCGTGGAATCTGGTATTTGCTGGAACAGCCATGGTCATTCTACCATCCTTACTGTTATTGATCTTCGGGTTGAAACAGCTTGTCCGCGGAATGGCCGCAGGCGCGCTGAAGGGGTAAGAGGGGTAAGGTTTACAACTATTAAATTGAAATTGAAAGTCTGAATGTTTTGATCTAAAGATTTTGATTTAGAGGTTTTGAATTAAACCTTGTATCTTCGTACAAGGTCCACGGTTTGGATACCAGGAGCGAATAAAATGAGGCTCGCCTTTCAATAAGTCTTTGAAGAACTGCAAAAGTAGTGAAGGAGAAGAATCGATTCTGAAGAAGCGAAGCGTTCGCCTTTATCACCGGATTTTCCCCTTTGAAAGGGAGAATGAAAAAATCCGGGGGTAACAGCGATCAAAAGAACGATTCATATCCGGAACGGCCACCTTGCAGCACCCAAAGCACTTATGTTGAAGCGAGCCATATAAAAGGAGAGCGATTTCGTTTGAAAAAAAGAGGAACATTCGCATTAATGCTAGCTGCACTCATGTTGGTCATTTCCGCTTGCGGAACAAAAGCTGAAACAAGCAGCCCGGCAAGTGGAGCACAAGCAGAAGCGGCCGCAGCTGAAACAACACAATTGACGTGGTGGCATTCCATGTCTGGCGCTGGGGAGAAAGCCATTAACCAACTCGCTTCCGATTTTAACGCTAGCCATCCCGACATTCAGGTGAAACCCATCTATCAAGGGAAGTACGATGAAAGTCTGAACAAACTCAAAGCATCCATGGGCTCAGACAGCGGTCCAGACATTATCCAAGTCTATGAGATTGGTAGCAAGTTCATGATCGATTCGGGCATGATTACGCCAGTACAACAGTTCATCGACAAGGATCAGTTCGACCTGTCCCAACTGGAGCCAAACATCATCAGATACTACACCATCGATGGCAAATTGAACGCCATGCCGTTTAACACATCGAACCCGATCCTTTACTACAACAAGGATATGTTCAAAGCAGCAGGTCTGGACCCGGAGAACCCGCCAAAGACGTATGAAGAGTTTGAGCAAGCGGCAAAAGCATTGGCGAAAGACGGTAAGCCAGGTGCATCCATGGCGATCTACGGCTGGTTCATGGAACAATTCTTTGCGAACCAGAATGCAGATTATGTAAACAATGGAAACGGAAGAACTGAGGCAGCAACAGAGTCTCTGCTGAACTCCGAAGCTGGAGTGAAGACATTAACGTGGTGGAAAAAGATGATTGACGAGAAAACCCTCTCCAATCTGGGACGTAGCACAGACGATACAACAGCAGCATTTACCGCTCAGCAAATCGGTATGACCCTGGATTCTACGGCTGGCCTGCGTAAAATCGTAGAAGGTTCAGGTGGAAAGTTTGAACTGGGGACAGGCTTCCTGCCTCGTCCAGCGGATGCCAAAGAAGGCGGCGTTGTAGTGGGTGGAGCAAGCCTGTACATCATGAACAACAAATCGGAAGCACAACAGCAAGCGGCATGGGAATTCATCAAGTACTTGGCTACACCAGAGGTACAAGCAAACTGGAGTGTTGCGACAGGATACTTCCCTATTACGACAGCAGCCTACAATGAGCAAGTATTAAAGGATAATATGGCGAAGTACCCGCAATTCCAGACAGCAGTCGACCAATTGCACGCTTCCGCGGATTCGACAGCAACATCCGGGGCATTAATGGGTGTATTCCCGGAAGCCAGACAACTTGTCGAAGGAGCGATTGAAACGGTCCTGAATGGACAAGGTACACCACAGGAAGCATTGGATGCAGCAGCTAAACAAATTACAGACAAGATTGCGCAATATAACAGTACGGTGAAGAAATAATCTAATTTATATCCATGTTGAATGCAGTGATTAAGCTGCATTCAATTTTTTTGATTTACTAAAGAAAAAGACTAACATTTTTTGTTAATGCATCCGAAAATAGAATAGGAAGCTGAAAGGGGTATCCCAATACATGGATTCATGAAAAGCAATGGACAATATTAAAAATAAGAAGGAGTACAAGTGAATGAAAAGAGTAACGGTTCTAATGATGGCATTTATGTTGTTGTTTGTTTCAAGTGTTTATGCGGAGGAACTTAAAGTTAAAGATATTGAACTCATCCCTAATACTACAGTTTCGGTCGGTGGTAAGATTAATCTTAATATAGTTGTTGTGTATGATGACGAAAATTCAATACATAGCGATAACGATCCATACTACAGAAGAAATACAGGTCTTACAAAAACAGATTATACGATCAGTGAACCTCATATACTTCAAGTGCTGAGCACTGGGATGGTAAAGGTAATAGGTGTAGGTTCTTCAACAATTACTGTTAAAGTCGAAAATGTTGAAAGATCAGTTACTATTTCAGGTAGTTTGGATGAAGCAATTGATGGAGGATACATAAAAAATGGTGTGACTCTTGTTCCGATGAAAGAGGTATTCAAGGCACTGGGAGGGAGTGTTAGTTACATTGCTCAACAGGACGCCTTCGAGATTAAAGTTGGTTCTACCAAACTAACTCTCCCGAAAAAGGGAACAAAAGCAACGTTAAATGGAGAGCCATTAACTCTCAAGTCCCCGCTGCTTGTTCAAAATGGCATAACTTTGTTTCCTGCTTCTGTTCTCTCAGATGCTCTGGATGGAACTGTGACTTATAACTCTAAAGCTAAGCAGATGCAAGTATCCATTGGTAAAGGTAAAATGACTATTAATATTGAACAACCTCAAAAACAAAACAGTGTAACAGGAACAACTCCAACAAAAGGGAAACTTTATGCTGTGCCAGCTACTGGAGATATGAAAGGGTGGAGCATTCTAAAGGGTCATCCTTACGAAAAAAGCATCCGTGTGTACTTCAAAATCAATGGGTCAAATGTACAAATATATACTAAGGATATAAGGAAGGTAGATCTGAATAAAAAAGTAACATGGACCGATTTAGAGGGGAAAAAACACACGAATACGGTAAAACAGTTATATACTGTTTTTGGGGAATTAAGTAATGAATATACTAGTGAAATACTATATAAAATGTTTGGAAAAACATATTCAGACTGGATCGGGTCAACTTCACTGAATGCAGATCGATACGTTGATCAGTACTTGGAGCAACAAGGATTAATTGAACCCTATGGAAGTAATATTACATTGACACCAGACACAGAAGTGTATTGAAGACCGTCTGTAACATTTCGAAAAAGTGAGATTAGTATCATTTTTCATATTTTGTATTATCCCACAAGAAAGTCTCTGAGAGTAATTGGAGATGTTCTTGTGGTTTTTTTTGATGTGGTTATATGTCTTTGTTAATTATCAGGTAATAATTAACATTCTATTAACTCATACTGATTTTGCGCTTAATAGTTCTCTTTTATACTCAGTTAATGTGGTGATCTAAATTGATCCGTACATATCGTTTTATCATGTGAAAATGCATGTCTCAAGACTCAGTTTTTAGTGGGTTTAAAGAAATGGGTACTGTCACTAAATGTCGAATTCGTATATATATTCATTGTAAATGTTAATTTAATTGACGTTAAGTAATCGTATATCTAACACTTATATAACTTTAATAGGCTTAATAACTTGTTTTTAGTTAAAAGTTAGTACTATTTATTCATTATTATAGAGATTAGTTTAGAAAATGTAATATAAGTGTTCTATTTTCTTTCATAACGAAGAAATATTGTTTACACAAGTCTGTTATTCAGTTATCTTATATTTGAACTAATGTACAAGCTGGCTGAACAAATGATTGCCAAGTTGAAAGCATGGGGGTAGGACGAATGAACAACAAGCAAGTGAAACGTTGGGTACAAGGGTTTCTGATTTTCGTTCTTGTCGTTACAGGTGCGGCACCAATAGGTGGATTAAGTAGCACCGCATATGCTGATGAGGAAAGTGTAGTAGCGGAAGAGCAGCACTCAAGTGATCAGGAGACTTCCATACCGAATACTGTCCCAACTGAAGAATCGTCAGACCTGGAGAGGACAGAGTCACCAACTAACGAAGATGGTGATTTTGATGGAACTGAAAGTGAAGAACCAGCTGAGACGGATAATGCAGAAGTACAGGAAGCAGACGAGACTGGAATCATATCCATTGCTGATGCGAGAGTCCTTGCACCAAATACAAATGTAGCCGTTTCAGGTGTCGTAACGTACAGTGAACTCTCCGGAGAATTCACGAATTATTATATTCAAGACGAAGAGGCTGGCATTGTAGTCCGAGCGAAAAATCAGGTTGATGTGGGGGATCGCATTGAAGTGTATGGTCCAATTACCCACTACAGCGGACTCGTCCAGATCGAGAAGGATAAGTCAGGTTTTTCCGAAGGATACATGAAGGTCACTGAGCAAAATATAACACTCCCCGAACCCAAAAATATGGTGTCCACAGACTTTGTCAGACCAGCAGACCAAAGTAACAAAGGTCCGGGCGAAAAGTATGAGGGAATGTTTGTCGAAGTAAGAGATATTCAGGTAACACGTGGCAGTAGTTCGACGTTTTACGCTACGGATAGTCATGGTGCTGAGATGACGATTTACGCCAAAAACTCTCCTACCGCGCTAACTGTTGGCAAAACCTACGAATATGTGCAAGGTGTTCTGACCTTCAACAGTAATTACGGATTAGAGCTTTTGCCTAGAACAGCCGCAGATGTTGTAGAAAATAGCCTGTCTGTGATGGCAAGTGTTCCATCTGGCGGGATTCCCCGGAACAATGAAGTCACATTAACCTCTCCAGCCAAGAGTGCAGTTGTACATTACACGACGGATAATACAGAGCCTACTTCTTCTTCCGCCGTGTATAGTAGTCCAATAGTGATTGATCAAGACATCGTAATCAAGGCTGTTGCCATTCTTAATGGACAATCCAGTGCAGTGTACACCTTTACGTATCAAATACTTCCTGATAAAGAAAACGTGCGTATCCATGATATTCAGGGCGCAGGACATACTTCTGTTTTTAACGGATACGATGTTAAGGATATCGAAGGTATTGTTACCTCCGTCAGTACAAGCAGTTTTTACATGCAAGAGCTTCCGGATGAGATGGACGATGATCATCGGTCATCCGAAGCCATTCAGGTATATAAACCGAGCCATGGGGTTACCGTTGGCAACCAGGTGAAGGTATCCGGCAAAGTTACGGAATATGGGGCGGTTAACGAATTAACCACCACGCAAATTACGGCGAGTACGATTGTAAAAGTGTTAGAAAAAGTCGATCTACCTGTACCTGTGAAGTTGGGTGCCAAAGGACGAATCATTCCAACAGTCATTGACTCGGACTCTTTTGCAGAATTTAATCCGGAGACGGATGCTATAGACTTCTATGAAAGTCTGGAAGGCATGCGTGTTGAACTGGAAAAGCCTGAAATTATAGGTCCTTACTCCAGTCAACCGGGTCTGGCC
Source organism: Paenibacillus sp. W2I17 (assembly GCF_030815985.1). NCBI lineage: Bacteria > Bacillati > Bacillota > Bacilli > Caryophanales > Paenibacillaceae > Paenibacillus > Paenibacillus sp. W2I17. Next base: position 3,059,216 of record NZ_JAUSXM010000001.1, on the reverse strand, counting down.
GTTGTTGTGGATAATGGTGAGAACAATCCACTTCGCACACCTAATGGTGGTGTTGTTCTGACCGATAACAAGAAAGGTGTGAATGAGAGTGATCTCAATCCGCAGCGTCTGTTTATCGGCAAGAAACCTTCCAAAGCAGTTAAAACAGGCGATAAGTTGGATGGTAATGTAATCGGAGTAATGACATACTCTAGCGGCAATTTCAAGGTGAGTCCTGAAGGGAATTTGCCAGCAGTTATCCCTGGAGAAACGAAACAAGCGACTACTTCCATTGAACAAGCGGCAGATAAACTGACCATTGCTACGTTTAATGTGGAGAACTTCAGCAAAAAAGATGCCACACGAGCCAATAAAATCGGTAAAATCATCGTGGATAATCTGAACACGCCAGACATCATTGGCATTATGGAAGTTCAGGATAACGATGGTGATGCCGACACAGGTACAACAGCAGCTAATGAGAGTTTTCAGACTCTAATTGATGCAATCAAAGCGAACAATGGACCAACATATCGATATAGTGAAATTTCTCCGGAAAATAACAAGGATGGTGGGGCACCAGGTGCCAACATTCGTGTAGGATTCCTTTATCAACCGAACCGTGTATCGTTGGCTACTGGTATCGGAAAAGGAAATGCTACGACAGCGATCACAGTCAAAGCTGACGGCAGTCTCTCCAATAACCCGGGTCGTATTGCACCAGGGGATGAGGCATTCGCCAGCTCCCGCAAACCACTTGCCGCTGAATTCGAATTCAATGGTGAACGTGTAGTGGTGATTGCCAATCACTTCAATTCCAAAGGTGGAGACCTGAAACCTTTTGGAAACATACAGCCTGCCACTCGAAGCAGTGAAGTTCAACGTGCGAAGCAAGCTGCATTGGTGAATGGATTTGTGAAAGAGTTACTGAACAAAGACCCTGATGTAAATGTCGTCGTTCTCGGTGATTTTAATGACTTCCAATTCTCAAATACATTGAACATTGTTGAAGGTAATGAACTGGATAATCTGGTAAACGAACTTCCAGAAAATCAGCGGTATTCCTACATTTATGATGGAAACTCTCAGACACTGGATCACATTTTGGTAAGTAAAAACCTGACTGGGACAGCAGCCATCGAAGTGGTACATGTGAATGCCGATTTTGAGACAGCAGATGGACGAGTGAGCGACCATGATCCACTGCTCGCACAACTAAGTATTGGAAATTCAGTGGAAGAAGGGGACTTCAACCTGCGTGTACTGCACACGAATGATACACATGCGCATCTGGATAATATCCCGCGCCGAGTAACGGCAATTAAGGAAGCACGCAATGATAGTACCCTGGTGCTGGATGCAGGGGATGTATTCTCTGGTACATTGTACTTCAATCTGTTTAGCGGTCTGGCTGATCTGGAATTCATGAACATGATTGGATATGATGCGATGACCTTCGGAAACCATGAGTTTGATAAAGGTCCAAGCGTACTGAAAGCATTTATTGAAAAAGCAGAGTTCCCGTTTGTAAGTGCTAATATTGATTATTCAAAGGATGCAAGCTTGAGTGGTTTGTACAACAATAGCATCGGTGATCCGGGTGAGAAAGCTGAAATCTATCCGGCGATTATTACGGAAGTGAATGGTGAGCGAGTCGGTATTTTCGGACTGACAACACCTGACACGGTATCTCTTTCTTCACCAGGAGATGACTTGAAGTTTGCGGATTACAAGGCAAGTGCACAAGCAACTGTACAAATGCTGCAAAATGAAGGTATTAATAAAATCATTGCTTTGACTCACCTTGGCTACTCTGAGGATCTGAAATTAGCTGAAGCCGTAGAAGGAATCGACATTGTGGTAGGTGGTCATTCACACACCATTCTGAACGCGCCAGTTTTGGTGGATACCCATGCGGACCCAACTTTGGTTGTGCAGACTGGGGAATATGACGTTTCTCTTGGTCAATTGGATGTTACGTTTGATGAAGCAGGCGTATTGAAGATGTGGAACGGCAAATTATTGAGTCTGGATGCCAAAGATGCTAACGGCCAATTCGTCTATGCTGATGATGTGGAAGCCGCAAACAAGCTGAAAGAATATGCGCCTCAGCTGGAACAATTCAAGAAAACAGTTATCGGTAAAACAAATGTCTTCCTGGATGGAGAACGGGGCACTGTGCGGAAACAGGAAACCAATTTAGGAAACCTGATGACAGACGGTATGCTGGAGAAAGTGAAATCCATTGTACAGGAAAATGACGTCAAAGGATACGTAGCGATCCAGAACGGCGGTGGCATTCGTGCTTCATTCCAGACAGGTGATATTACGCTGGGTAATCTCCTGACTGTGATGCCGTTCGGTAATAACCTGTCTGCGTTGAAAATGACAGGCAAGGAAATCACAGCCGCGCTGGAAAATGGCGTTAGTGGTGTGGAAACGGGGGAAGGGCGCTTCCCGCAAGTGGCAGGTATGCGTTTCTACTACGATTCCACGAAGCCAGGTGAAAAAATTGATGCAACGACCAATACCGTGACCCAAGTGGGTCAACGTGTGATCAAAGTTCAGATTAAGAATACAGATGGTACCTACTCGGATATCGATCTGAACGGGTATTATATCGTCGCTACCAATTCGTTCATGGCTAATGGTGGAGACTTCTATCGTGCTATGAGAACGGCAAAAGATGCTAATCGATTCTACGAATTGAATCTGGTCGATTATGAAATCTTCCATGAACATCTGAACCGTGTAGGTACAGTCGATCAAAAGACGGAAGGACGCAGCACGGATCTGAAAGGTACGCCACTTCCGGGGAACGGAAATGGAAGCAATCCTGGTAATGGTGGCGGGAATAATGGAAGTAATCCGGGCAGTGGTAACAGTGATGGAGGGTCTACAACACCTACCCCGCCTGTAACTCCAACCACACCAACCAATCCTACAAACCCAACTACGCCAACTGTTCCGGGTAATGGAGGAAATCCTAATCCAACTACTCCGGTTGTTGACCTGAAGGACATCGGAAATCACTGGGCAGCGGCTGCCATTGAGCAGGCCATTTCCCGGGGAATTGTGAACGGGTATCAGGATGGTAATTTCCGTCCGAATGCACCAGCGACACGCGCCGAATTCATTGTGATGTTGGGAAGAGCATTTGAACTTCCAGCCAGCAACAAGGCATTGACGTTTAAGGATGCTGCTGGGATACCTGCATGGGCACAATCCTTTATTGCTCAGGCAGTGGATCAAGGCATCATTAGTGGGTACACGGATGATACGTTCCGTTCATCGGGTAAAGTATCGCGGGTAGAGATGACGGTTATGCTCGTCAGAGCACTCGGTCTTCCGGTACAATCCAATCCGGCACTGAGTTTTGCGGATGCAGATAAAGTACCGGCGTGGGCTGTTCCATATATCGCTGCTGCATATGATGCAGGACTGGTGAAGGGAACAGGCAAAAATATGTTTAACCCCCTCGCTGAAGCAACACGTGCTGAAGTGGTAACCTTGCTATTGGCGGCAAACGAGTTGGAAAAGCAATAAAACGCATGATATAGACGGTTTAGAACAGCTTGCAGACTCCCATCTGCAAGCTGTTTTTTTCTAATTTATGCCTGTTAATTTTCACCAAGTGAAGGTATAGTAGACAGGATTATATTGAAGGAGTGTTGACGTAATGCAAGATCAACCCGTTTTAATCGCACTATTTGCCATAGCGGCAGGAATTTTTAGTTTGCTCGGAGGTATCAACAATTGGGATTGGTTTATGAAGAGTTTCAGAGCAGGAATTTTTGTAAAGACCATTGGACGGCAGGGCGCAAGAGTGGTATATGGTATTCTCGGTGTTGTTATGATTGTCATTGGTGTACTACTGTTACTGATCGGATAGTTATTGGGAAATAAACGAACTCACCAAGTATCATCTACATACGATATTCATGAGCTAAGGCAAAGTAAGAGGATATGTGAGAAGAGTCAAATGGAAAAAGCGTTTGAATGCTTAAAGTAGCAGTATGCAGTATGACCAGGATAGAATATCAAATCAAATAGCATGCCTCAAAAAATCATAGCCAAAACAAAAAGACCACCGAAAAATTTCGGTGGTCTTTTTTACCAAATTCAGGTTTATCCATCTCAATCTGGTTTAATTATCTTTTAAGTCTTCAACAGAGTTGATATCCATATACGTTGGAACAACCAAACCTTGTTTAACTCCTGTCATGCTGACAGCGATATCTTCAATCTGGTCACCATATGTCTCCCAGTAGTCCCCATGTGTAAGAGGGAGCCAAACGGCTGGAGAAGCATCGATATCACCTGCTGCCAAGCCTGCCCACATTGGACCAGCTTCGACTTGCAGTGCTTTGACTGTATAACCCAGATCCGTCTCCAGCACATACTTCATCAGGTTGGTACTCGCAATTTCAGAGTCCCATGCAACATAACCGAGACGTAAATTGTCACCTTTAACAGGGGTTAACCCCTGGGTCCACTCTTCAATTTGGTCCGGATGTTTTTCTGCATAAGTCTTGGCAGCTTTTTCAGGCGAAACGCCCTTTTGAATGTCTACCATGATTTCACTCATTTGATCCGCAGTCCAATTAAAACGAGAGAAGAACTCATAGGCAACGGGATGATCTTCTTTGATTCCCTTACGTCCAACCGTGTGAACTTCCTCTGCATCGCCAAAAATTAAGTCGGGATCGTCCAGATACTTCAGATCATACTGATTAAACATCCAGTGCGGAGTCCAACCCGTAACGATGATTGGTTCTTCATTTTTATAAGCTTTGTCCAGCGATGCAGTCATCGCGGCTCCAGAGCCTTCAATTAGATTCCAGTTAGACAAATCATAATGCTTAATGGCGTTTGCTGTGGCCTTCATCAGACCTGCACCTGGATCAATACCAACAATCTGGTGATTAACCTCTTCGCCCACATTAGCACTTGCCGATGGAGTGGAAGAAGCGGCACCTGTCTCCAGATCTGCAATCGAATTGACTTCAGTCATGTAACTAGGAACCACGAGGCCTGTACGTACACCTGTCATATTGGCCCCCAGATCGTCTACCTGGTCTTTGTAACGTTCCCAGTAGTCTGCGTGTGTCAATGGCAGCCAAGCTGCTGGAGAGGCATCTACGTCGCCTGAGGCAACACCTGTCCACATTGGTCCGGCTTCGACTTGCAGAGCGTTAACTTTATAACCCAATTCGTTTTCCATCACATATTTCAGCAAGTTCGTACTTGCGATTTCGGAATCCCAAGCCACATAGCTTAGTTTGAATGCATCACCGTTCACTGGAGTCAGACCTTTGGTCCACTCAGCAATCTGATCGGCATGTTTCTCAGCATAAGCTTTAGCTGCTTCTTCTGCGGATGTGCCATCCTGGATAGCAGTCATCATTTCACCCATTTCATCCGATGTCCATTGGAAACGGGACAGGAATTCAAACGCAACAGGGTGATCTTCTTTCAGACCTTTACGGGCGATCGTATGAATTTCTTCAGCATCACCGAAAGATTTCTCAGGGTCTTCCAGATATTTCAGATCATATTTGTTGAACATCCAGTGCGGAGTCCAACCTGTAATAATGATTGGGTCTTCATTTTTGATCGCTTTGTCCAGCGTGGCCGTCATGGCTGCACCAGAGCCTTCAATCAGAGTCCAGTCAGTCAATTTATAGTCTTCGATCGCTTTTGCAGCGGACTTCATGATACCAGCCCCTGGATCGATACCAATAATCTGATAGTTCACTTCTTGACCTACAGCATTGGCTGCTGAATTGTTGCCACCAGCGGAAGTTGTGCCACCAACGAAGTATTGTGAGAAACCAGCTACAAGCACAAGGAATGTTGCCGCAGCAGTGATCCATGCTTTTTGCTTGGCTGTAATGCGTGAGTTCTTTTTGCGACCTGGCATAAACACATTTTGTGTAAAACGGTCCAGAACAATCGCGAGTACAACAACGGCCAGACCGGCTTCGAAACCTTTACCGATTTGAAGCTGTGTTACAGCACGATAGACTTCTGCACCAATACCTTGTGCACCGATCATGGATGCAATAACAACCATGGACAGTGACAGCATGATGGTCTGGTTAATACCGGACATCACGGTAGGCAAAGCGAGTGGAAGTTGTACTTTGAACAACTTTTGCATGGAAGTTGAGCCGAATGCATCAGCTGCTTCAACCAATTCGCCAGATACCTGTCTGATACCCAGGTGAGTCAGACGAATCGTTGGCGGAATCGCAAATATAACGGACGCGATAACACCTGGAACGACACCTAGACTAAAGAATGTAACTGCAGGCAGCAAGTAGACAAATGCAGGCATCGTCTGCATGAAGTCAAGCAGCGGTGTAATGATACGCGCCGCAGTTTTACTGTATGCGAGCCAGATTCCGACAGGTACACCAAGCAGGATCGAAACCAATCCTGAAGTGATAACCAGACCGAGTGTGTCCAACGATTGGGACCAGTATCCCAAGTTATCTACGAGCAAGAACCCGATAACCGTAAATAGTGTCAGTGGGAGTCGACCTACGAGGAACGCAAGAACACCCAATATGGCAATGAACAGGAGTGGATGGGGCAGCATGAACAGCCCGGAGAAGAATCCAACTACTGCCTGAATAACAATAGAGATTACATTAAACAATCCGGAGAGCGAGGAGCTCATCCAGTCAACGATGGATTCAATCCACGATGCTAGTGGTATTTTGGGAATCATTCACAAGTTCCTCCTTTACTGCAACTTCACCGCTAAGTGCACCCAGCAGGGCACCGCGGACGATAACACCTTGCAGACGGCCATTCTCACCAACAACAGCGAGCGGCACATGGGCAGAACTTACAATCTCGAACAATTCATGGATCAGGGTCTCAGGCGACACCGTCGGCCCGTCCGTGATCAGAATGTCGTTCAATAATTTGTTTTCGCGCATAGCACGAGTTGCATCTTCAGCTGTAATAACACCAAGCAGTTTGATCGAACGGTCAATGACAAACAGGTTGGAAATACCACGTTCGCGCATTAATTCGAGGGCAACACGAGGACCACGATCAAGCGTAATTGTTTCAGGGCGACGCATTACGTGAGATGCTGTGAGAACCTTGGACAGATCCACGTCTTCGACGAAGCGGGCCACATATGAGTTGGCCGGTTGAATCATGATTTCTTCCGGTGTACCAATCTGCACAACTGCGCCGTCTTTCATGAGGGCAATACGATCGCCGATGCGCAGCGCTTCGTCCAAGTCATGGGTAATGAAAATGATGGTCTTTTTCATTTTATCCTGAAGCTCGATCAACTCATCTTGCATATCACGACGAATCAATGGATCAAGTGCACTGAAGGCTTCATCCATCAGTAGTACTTCCGGGTCATTGGCAAGTGCACGCGCCAAGCCGACACGTTGCTGCATCCCGCCACTGAGTTCATCTGGCATTTTGTCTTCCCAGCCTTTAAGGCCAACCAGCTCAAGTGAGGTTTTTGCCTTCTCCCGGCGTACTTCCTTATCTACTTTTTGTATTTCCAATCCATACTCCACATTATCAAGAACGGTACGGTGCGGGAACAACGCAAACTTCTGGAAGACCATGCTGATCGTTTTCCGGCGCACTTCGCGCAATTGTTCTTTGTTCATCTTGCGTAGATCCTTACCATGGACCAGAATTTCTCCGGATGTTGGTTCAATCAGACGATTGAACATCCGAACCAATGTGGATTTACCACTCCCGGACAGTCCCATAATAACGAAAATCTCGCCTTCCTTAATGTCCATGTTGACCCGGTTGACACCAACCGTTATCTGTTTTTCTTTGGCCAACTTTTCTTTACCCCAACCTTGCTCCAGTAATTGCAGACCTTGCTCGGTTTGGGGTCCAAACAATTTACTTACGTTTTTCACTTCAAGTATGGTCATGTTTTCACCCCTTCTGATGTGTTGTGCACTTCGAACGGCTTTCAGCATCCATAAGCCCATACACTTATGCGCCCAGCCACGAAATCCGGTAGTTGTTGCTTCGCTTCCCGTCTTTCTGGGTAACGTTTTTAAGTCTAACAATACTTAACCAGTATATCAACCGAATAAACAGTACATAATGTTTGTACAGTAAAAACTGTACAAAGTTTTTCGTCCAAATACTCCGTCATTCTCCTTATTCTGGCTAATAAGGCAGCTTTACATTTGACATTGCTTTTCCTACAATAGAAAATGAGCTGAATTGAAGCTGAATTTTTTGGTTAAAAGATAGTCATAGGCAATTGTAGCCTGGTAAAGTTCCCATTTTCATACATTGGGTGAATGAAAGCCCTCTGGCATATATGATGTCCGGCCGAGTGCTTTCCCATGTAAGCAGGACTTTTAAAGTGTTGCAATTATTTCGCCAAAGACTGTGGAATGTTCAGAATGGAGGTTGCAAGCATGGGCTTGGACCATTTACAAGAGGAACAGCAGGCAACCGTGCTGAAGATTCGTAAGCGCGTCATTGAAGCCATTGGACGTAATATGGATCTTTACGGCGTTACGCTGTCGACGGGACACTTATATGGATTGCTATTTTTTGCAGACAAACCAATGACCCTTGACGATATGGGACGGGAAATGGAAATGAGCAAAACGAGTATGAGTACAGGTGTACGAACACTGCTGGATTTGAAAATGGTAAATAAAGTGTGGAGCAAGGGCTCCAGAAAAGACCTATATGAAGTGGAATATGACTGGCATCAGACGTTTACGGATTATTTTGCAATTAAATGGAGAAAAGCCGTGGAGAGTAACCTTCAGATTCTACGCAAATCAATTGAAGAACTGAATCGGTTAGTCGAAGGTCTGGATGAGCAGGCAGACGCTGAACTTATCCACATTCTGATGGAAGACAAACACAAAGTTTTGCAAGCGGAAGCATATTACAAATGGTTGGATCGGTTGATTGATACCATGGAAGATGAAGAGATATACAAGCTGGTTCCGAAGGAAGAGATTAAGGAACATTCATAATTACATGCAAAGGGCCCTTTCCGTTATAGGAGAGGGCCCTTTGGCCTGTGCAATAACTTACTGATTTATAATGAAGAAACACGATGTAAAAGATAATCTTGCCCATCGTATCAACCTCTGTTCACATCTAATGTCCGATCAGACCTGCCTGAGGAAAGACCACAGACTGCTGAGCAATCTGTTCCAGTTCGTTCAGAATCTGCAACCGGCCAGCCGGGGTCCAGCATAACCGTTGCCAGTTCGAGATATCGTGAACGTTACCATACAATACAGCAGGGGATCGATTCCATGATGCCGTTTGTTTCATGCGTCGGAACACCTTTTCACTGACAGGCTGAAGCGAAGCACGATGGATCAACAGGTAATCCGTGTCCAGCACAGGGATACTATCCGCTGCATACTCATTTCTGGAACTTTCGGGAGATACAAGCTGAGCAGGCTGGAGTCCCAATTCAGCATACAACAAGTGATCTAATGGATGCTCGCCAGTCCCTTGTAAGCGAATGAACTGATTCGTAACCTCCATCAGAGCCAACCGTTTTTGTCCGAAATAGGGTTGCAGGTTCAGGCTTGCTTCAAGCTTGCGAAACTCAAGTTCTTTGAAATTCAGCAACGCTTGTTTCTCACGTCCGACCAGTTCGGCTATGCGAATATGGTTCTCTTTCCAGTCCTCAGTGGACTCCATGATGATGGTGGGTGCAACACTTTTCAGGCGATCATAATAAGGCTTGTGGTAAAAGTCACCGATGATCAAGTCTGGCTTCGCCTGCCGAAGTTGATCGAATTGTCTGGTTAATCGGCGTTCTTGTTCATATTCATCCGATTCTCGGTCAAACACACTTTGACCTTCCAGCACAGCTACCGGGCGCAGTCCAAGCGAGGCCAAGTTCTCATGGAATCCCATACTGGATGCCGTAGCTACGCGAAGTTGATCTCTTTTCATATATACGCTGGGAGCAATCCCCAAGGTTTGTTTGAATTTGCGGCTAAAATAATATTCATTGCCATACCCGACAGATACCGCGACGTCTTTGAGGACACAGGATTCCTCTGTCAGCTGTTTTTTGGCTTCGTTTATACGTAAACGATTCAGGTAATCGGTTGGTGACATGCCTTTGGCCTTCTTGAAACTGCGTGAATAAGAGCTGGGGGTGAGTCCAGCAATCTTGGCAAGCTGATCCATGCTGATTCCTTCACTCATGTAACGTCGCATATACATAATGCTGCGTTCCAAGGCAGGGTCCACTTTCTCATGATTGGCTTCCAGCCTGTTCTCTGAGAGAAATTGCAACAGCTCATGCAGCTGGCTATGTATGCTGATAAAGTGATCCGGTTGAAGACCGCGATAGGTTTCATACAGTTGTTCCAAACGTAATACAGCCTGCTGCTCATGACGAACCAGCAACCTGCCTGTCTGCCAATCCAGCGGGAAGGCGGGTGATGAGGTCATTTTCCATTCACCGCGCACTTGCTGCAAACAAACCGTATCCATGCTTAGTAATATACATTCGGTCACATTCGAGCGTGCAGCGGCCTCAATGGTTGTTCCTGGCTTCAGTACAAACAAGCTGCCCGCTTGAGCGGTGTAGACTGTATCATTCAGGACCAGAACACCGTCTCCTTGCAAAATAAGACAGAGCATGGGCCGTGACACCGTCTTGCCTTGCACACGGAAATTCTCCCCACGACGCACACGGCACATGGAGGAGAGGAGCGGTAGAGATGAGGTTTCAGCAATGAAGGGAAACTGTTCAGTCATACGGACCATCCTTTTGTCTTATTTTCTTAATGATAACAATTATCATTCTCATATGGAAGATGTTTTTGAAAAATAGTTTTCGACAACCAAAAAAGGACTACCAAGAGCCGTTATGGCTACCAGGTAATCCTTTTTGTTATGGACAAGTCCGTTGAATGGGCTATGCGCCTGAATCAACATGATATGTTAGTACGGTGTCACCAATAGAATATTGTCGAGGAAAACGTCACTCATTACTTTTTTCCCTGTTCCACCCGTTTGCACGTGATACAAGCGATATTGATCTTTGGCATTGATGTAGAAGAGGCCCGCAACATCATCTCTGATATGGAATGCATCCCATTCGTCCCCGGTAAGTTTCGTTACCTTGAGGGCTGAATTAACCGAATAGAGTCCGTTGTTGCCCGAGATGTATGCTGCCGTAGATGTACCATTGGTCAATTGATTCGCCACATACGTTACATTTGTCAGGTTCAGGTTGGCAGACTTGGTCACTTTGTTGCCCGAGACCGTTTTGGCATAAGCCTTTTTGTCTGCATCAATAAGGACAACCTTGTCTGTACCTAGGGCACTTACTTCACGAACGCTTTTGTTATGAAGCTGAAGTGTTTTGGCTGAAGTTGTTAACGCAAACGCTTTGCCTTTGGCATAATTGTAATCCTTGTTGCTGTCGAGAGCGATTCCTTTGTTATACACGTAAAGATTGTTTCCCCAACCACCGGAATATACAGCATTCACATCCAGTTTGGCTTTGGGATTAACCGCAGTTGCTTTGCCAGTGTTGTAGTTCACCTTATACAGGACAACAGCATTGGTGGAGTAAAACTCCTCGTAGGGGTCTGTATTTACCATCAGTTGCAGTTCGTTTTTGGCTTGATTCGTAAAATAACGACCTTCCACTGCGCCTGCCGCAATCCGCTGCACAGCTCCACTGCCGTTGGACGTTTTGGACACGATCCACGTGTTCCCGTTAACCAGCGCGTTATAGTAGGCACGCCCTTTGGCTACCAGAAGAAATGGAAAATCGGTATCGGCCTTGTCAGCAATCTTGGTGACAGCTGAAGCGTCACTATTGCCATTCGCGCGATAAATGGTACCTGTAGCATCCAGATAATAGATGAATCCGTTATCCGTATAATAGCTGAGTACATCTGTAGCAAATGTCTCTGCCGCATCGCTGGACCCGTCATTCGGAACCCGAAGCAAGGTTGTGGAAGAAGCAGTCTGCGTGTAGTAGAGGTAAGAGCCTGCCGCGAGCAAGTCCACACCTTGGAAATCAATTAATACTTCTGTTGTATTGCTTCCATCCGCGGAAACTTTGTACAAAACTCCGTCGGACTCATAATACACTGTGGATTGGCTAAGTGAAGCTGCCTGGGCTGCGGTTCCACCTCCCAATGTCACTGCTGCAATGAGTGTAAATAACAGCAATGTACAGATGGTGCGTTGTACGTATGTATACCCTGTTTTCATTCGTTCATCATCCCCTTCGTTCTTCTATATGTATGTCGTTAATTCCTTATGTTATATCGGTAAACTATGGAAGATATGTTAGATCTCAAACATGAAAAAAGAAGAGGATGAAATTGAATTTCATAGTCATTCAAACCTGAAATCAAATTGCGCATGATGCTGCCAATCCCGTCCCAAAGCATTCTCCGCCTGACTTGATCGTGATAACATAACATTCAACCAGAGCAGAGGAGTGAGCGATCATGGTATTAAATATGGCGATCATCGGATTTGGGAATGCAGTGGTGAATTATCATTTGCCTTATCTGGACAAAAAAGAAAACATCAAGGTGAAGACGATATACCGTCGGGAGGAAGATCGGGTTGGCGATACAGAGCGTGAATTACTTTATCCCGAGATTACTTTTACAACGAATATCGAAGATATATTGCAAGATGATGAGATTGAATTGATTGTTGTCGCCACCCATGTGGATAGTCATGTAGAGTACGCCAAGCTGGCATTGGAACACGGGAAACATGTACTGGTGGAGAAACCTTTTGCCTCCACTTCTGCGGCAGCCAAAGATATTTTTGAACTAGCCAATCGTAAAAATCTCATCGCCATGGCGAATCAAAATCGCAGATTTGATGGTGACTTCCTGACATTAAAAAAAGTGATTGAGAGCAGCAAACTGGGGAATATTGTTGAAATCCAGTCCCACTATGATTATTTTCACCCACAGTATGCGAGAAGCGGATTTGGATTGCTGCATGGCTTGGCCGTGCATACCATTGATCAGTTAATCTCCATCTATGGCGTAGCTGACCGAATTGATTATGATGTTCGGAGTTTGATCGCGCCGGGTGAATCTGATGATTACATCGATATTGATTTTCGATATGGAAGAATGAAGGCCACGATTAAGTGCAGCCTGCTTGTGAAGATCGAGCATCCAAAATTCATTGTTCACGGGGATCGAGGGAGCTTTGTTAAATATAGCAGTGGGCATCAAACGAAAAATGGAGATGGGCGAACCAGGGTATCCATTGAAGCTGAACCGGAGGATAACTGGGGTACGATTAGTTATGTGGACGATGAGGGAACATCACATACGGAGAAAGTTCCTTCGGAAGCAACAGACTATGGCATTTTATATGATCAACTGCTTCAAGCCATTCGACATAACGGTGATAAGCCGGTCAAGGATGAAGAGGTTTTATATGTATTGGATATTTTACATGACGGAATCGAAGCAGCGAAGAGAGCCAACTGACAAACAACCAACGACAGGAGCGAAACGATATGATGAATATAGCAACGATTGGTACAGGGTCTATTGTGGATGCCATTTTATCTGCGATCAATGAATTGGAAGATGTTACGTGTACAGCGATGTACTCCCGGAAGAGAGAGACAGCACAGGAGCTTGCGGGGAAGTATGAGGTCGATACAATCTATACGGACCTGGAATCCCTATTTTCAGATACAAATGTAGATCTGGTATATGTTGCTTCACCAAACAGCATGCACTACGAACAGGCCTATCAGGCACTTCAACATGGCAAACATGTCGTCTGCGAAAAACCGTTCACGTCCACGCTTCAGGAAGCAGAAACGCTGATTGCACTTGCAAAAGAAAAGAATCTGTTGCTGTTTGAAGCCATCTCCAACATTCATCTGCCTAATATTAAAGTCATACAGGAGCAGCTACCAAAGCTTGGTCCGATCAAACTCATCCAGTGTAACTACAGTCAATACTCGCGCAAATACAATGATCTGCTTGCAGGGGAAACACCGAACGTATTTAATCCACAATTCTCCGGCGGAGCGCTGATGGATATCAATATTTATAATCTTCATCTGGTCATGAATCTGTTTGGCAGTCCGAATACGGTATCGTATACCGCAAACCAGCATGCAAACGGCATTGATACGTCAGGTGTAGTGGTTCTTAAGTATCCGGAGTTTATTGCGGAATGTGTAGGTGCCAAAGACACAAACAGCATGAACTTTGTGCTCATTCAGGGCGAGAAAGGTTATCTTCAGGTTGTGGGAGGAGCAAACGGTTGCCGGGAGATCAAGCTTCAAATCGGGAATGAGCCTGTTGAGGCGTATAATGCGCAGACCGAATCTAATTGGCTGTACTATCAGTGGGAAGCGTTCAGGGACATCCATGCAAATGGGGATCACAAACGGTGTTACGAACTACTCGAACACAGCCACTCTGTGATGAGTGTACTTATGAGTGCACGTAAGGATGCCGGGATTGTATTTGCAGCAGATCAACGGTAATCGTTAATACGTATCGCTAATGCTACCCATGTACAACATGTCGAAAATATAGAGTACCGAGACCATCGAAGACATTTTGGACAGTCGTAATTGTTCATTGTATCCATAAGCCAGTAGCGTTTCATCACAATGTCTGGACAGGGTTGAATGGTTGTTGCCCGTGATTGCGATGACTTTCATCTGTTTGTTGCTCAGCACTTTGGCGGCTTCAATCATGGATTGGTTCTCACCTGTGTGTGATATAACAAAAGAGAGCGTCAGGCTATTGGGATTCATCGTGTTCAAATAATGCATGTTCGGACTATTGTGAGCAATCGCAGATATGCCGAGTTCATTCCACTTGGCACAGGCCTGTTGAGCCAGATAATAATTCATATCACTGCCATAGACATCAATGCGTACGGATTCTTTGACCCAGTTCGCGATTCGTAGCAAAACAGGAGCGTTTAACATCCGGCGGGTATCCTCCAACGCCTGCTGGTACAGGTAAGGAACCGAGTCGATGGCAGCCAGCACGTTGCCTTGTTCTGCAATTGCATGATCCTGCGTTTTCATCGCGGAAGGTATCTGTTGATATTCAAGAGCAAGCTTTAACTGAAAGTCTGGGTACCCCTTGGTACCCAGCTTTTTGCATAGACGAACAATGGTGGATGAGCTTGTATAGGTCTGCTGAGCCAGTTCATGGGCTGTAGAATCAAATACAACTTCGGGATTGTTCAGGATATAGTCCACAATATGCTTCTCCTGTGCCGTTAATTGTGAAGCATATTTTAATTTTTGAAGTAGTTTGGATTCCATACAGTTGTTCCATTCCTCTCTATAAATCATCCCATAGCATATATCTCCACATCATAACCTGCACTTATTTATTTCTCAATCTGTATAGCGGAGCGACAGTGTAGATTGTTGAATTTCGTCGCTACACTCCACATCATTCAGATCTGACTTTC
Organism: Paenibacillus sp. W2I17; assembly: GCF_030815985.1. Taxonomy (NCBI): domain Bacteria; kingdom Bacillati; phylum Bacillota; class Bacilli; order Caryophanales; family Paenibacillaceae; genus Paenibacillus; species Paenibacillus sp. W2I17. The sequence continues at coordinate 3,043,772 of NZ_JAUSXM010000001.1, read as the reverse complement.
CGCCAGTTGCTGACGACTATTCCACGACGTGACCAGACGAAGAAGAACCACACTTATGAGCAGGAGCACTGCTCCAATCATGACTAACATCCAAGGACCAATCAGCAACATGCCACTGGCTTGACCAGCGACTAAGGCGATGAGGGGAAGGACAATTAATCCGCCGAGTTGATAGGCTTCCTGGAATCCACGGACCTTGGCCGAGATCAGGACGTTTAATAAAATGACCATAAGACTGCAAGCGGGAACAACCCACACCACAAGTATGATCCAGTTCAGATTGGGAAACATCAACGTTCCAAACATGGGGTACATCAGAATATTGGCAATGATTCCGTAGATCAGGAAAGTAACCCAGGATAATAGAATGGAAGGGATCAGGGCAGCTAGCACTTTACCTTTAAAAAGAGTGTCCATACTTATCGGTGTGAACAACAATCCTTCCAGCGTCTTACGTTCCTTCTCACCAGCGAAACTATTGGCCGTCAGAATACTGGAGGCCATTACCGGAATGATGAGAAACAAGGGAGCGAACATATACATGGCCAAGTAATAGACAATACGATGATTATCTGTAGGCATGGAAGCAAGCTGAGGAATCTGTCCACCATGGGTTAACGCATCCAATGATTCGAGTAGAAAGCTGATGTTGCCCAGAGAACGAAGTTCCATTCTGGAGGCCGCCCACAGAAGGGCGGAGGGCATGATGATTCCAATAATCAGTGGAACGATCAACATGGGCAACCAGAGCTGAATGCTGGCTGTGACGGACCGGATATCTTTACGTACCAGTGCACGTATGGCTTGGCGGTTATTCATGGTGGTGTGTCTCCCTTATGGCAAAATAGATACTTTCCAGATCACTGCCCGTGATGCGGGCCTGATAGACTTGACCATGCTGCGTTAATTGTCTTAGCAGTAATGGAATATCTTCACGCGATGTAAGCTGAAATACTGCTTGATGTGCGGAGATTATTTCAGGTGTAAAGTCGGTTGCCGTGTGCCATCCTTCTGGCATGTCGGCTTCTACTTCGAGCTTCGGAGTGGACAGGTACCGGCTAACAATCTCCTGTTCCGTGCCTTCCTCCACGATGCGCCCCTTTTCCATGAAAATATAATGATCACAGACGGCTGACAGTTGGGACAGCACATGGGATGAGACCAGGATTGTCATCTTTTCTTCCTTATTTAACTGACGGATAATGCGTAGCACCATCTGAATTCCATCCGGATCCAGGCCATTGGTGGGCTCATCCAGAAACAGGATGGAAGGACGGTGCAAGAGTACTCGTGCAAGGCCCAAGCGTTTCTTCATGCCTGTGCTATAGGTGCCGACTTTTCGATGCTGATAATCCTGCAACTCGAACAGAGTTACAAGCTCGTCGATTCGTTTCTTGGCATGCTTCAGGCCAAAAACATCTGCGAAGAAAGTCAGATTGTCACGCCCGCTCATATTTTCATATAATCCACTTTGCTCGGTAAGAGTGCCACACATGGCAAGTACTTTCTCTGCCTCACAAGCGGCGTCCAATCCGTTAATGGTTACCTGTCCACCGGAAGCGCCCAAGACCCCATTCATGATACGGATCAGTGTGGTTTTGCCCGAACCGTTGGGCCCAATCAACCCGGTGACACTGCCTTGTTTAACTGTGAAACTGACATCATGCAGTGCTTGATGCACCTTGAATTGCTTGGATATGTTGCGTACTTCGATCATGTATATTCACCGTCCGATCTGAGTTTGGAGATTATACGTGTGGTAGGCTGATATCGTTCAAATGGACGACAAAAAAGATCTATTCCTCCTTCAATAGTCCCGAATGTAGGATGCACATTTACCCTGAAGTCTGCCTGAAATCGGGTCTCAGGTTTGTTTTCACTCTGCCTTGTAACATGTATCCTTATTTTAGGGTAGAACATCCGTTTCATTGCTATTCATAACGTGGTAATGAAAGATAAGGCCATACGTCTCATGAATGCCTGAAATATGCATATAACGCCGGTCTTGGTTATCCAGGGCCGGCTTGACGTGATGTTTTGGCGTGCCTGTCACGGGGAACGTCTGTTTCTAACGATTACATAATGAATTCGTCTAACACATCCATATGAATACATCGTATGGGTACATATTGTGTTTGGACGTAGAGGAAGGTGAGTGAGTCATGACAGCATCCAATGAATATCGTTTTCAAGTGAACCTGAGCGGGATGATCCAGATTTTATCCAACCATCTATATAGCAGTCCTAAAGTGTTCTTGCGAGAACTGATGCAGAATGCGACGGATGCGATTACCGCACGAACGGAGGCGGAGTCAGGGTATCAGGGTGAAGTGCGTGTTGAACTGACGGGAACAGGTGAGCAATTGACCATGATGGTGGAGGACAACGGCATCGGCTTGACTGAAGCTGACATCCATGAATTCCTGGCCATGATTGGACAATCCTCGAAGAGGGGGCAGCAAGCTCTGCTGGATGGAGAGACGTCCTTTATCGGACGTTTTGGGATCGGGTTGTTATCCTGTTTCATGGTGAGTCATGAAATTGTCATGCTGACGCAATCCGCGAAGGGTGGACCTTCGATGGAGTGGCGGGGCAAGCCGGATGGCACCTATACGATTCGACAGTTGGACACACAGCTGTCCCCGGGGACCAAAGTATATCTGCGTTGCACACCGGACGCGGCGCACTACTTTGAACCAGAGTATGTGAAAGAAGCTCTGTTCTATTACGGAGCATTATTGCCATATCCGGTCACGCTGTATCATGACGGCGCGCAACATGTGGTGAATAGCGAGACACCGATCTGGCTGATGGACCCTGCACTCGCACGTTCACGCAGAGCGGAGGTATTGGCTTTTGGTGAACGTCTGCTTGGCGAGCAGTTCCAGGACTTCATTCCGTTGACAACGGCTTCAGGCCGTACCGGGGGGATTGCTTTTGTACTGCCACACGCGGTTAATCTGAATGCCAAGCGTTCTCATCGGGTTTACTTGAAGCGAATGCTGATTTCGGAGAAGGCCGAGAACATTTTGCCAGAGTGGGCTTTCTTCGTGAAATGCCTGATCTGGACAGATGAGCTTCAACCGACGGCATCACGGGAACATTTTTATGAAAATGAAAAGCTGGAGGAAGTTCGCTCCGAACTCGGAGACGCGCTTCGCAAGGGACTGGCCGATATGGCTGAGAGCCAGACGGAACGGCTACAGAAGCTGATTCGCCTGCATGCTCTGTCCATGAAGGCATTGGCTGTGCAGGATCAGGCATTCTACGCGATGATTCATCGCTGGCTGCCTTTTGAGAGCACGAGGGGTCACCGTGAACTGGGTGAGTTAATTGATGAAGGAGAGACATTGTATTTCACGTCCTCTGTTGATGAGTACCGTCAGATTCATCATGTGGCATCCGCACAATCGATGCTGGTGATTAACGGTGGGTACATCTATGACAGCGAGTTGATGGCTACACTGCCGATGACCGTGCACAACGTACACACGGAGCGGCTACAGCCGGATCAGGTTTCGATGAGTTTCACCGATGTGCCACCCGCTGAGCGTAATCAGTATTATGATGCGTTGCGACTGGCCGATTCTGCCTTACAGCGCTTCCGTTGTCGGGCTGAGGTGAAAGGTTTTAAACCTTAGGATCTGCCGGTGTTGTTCACGCTGTCTCAGGAATCCTCAACACTTCGTGCGCTTGAAAAAGCAAGCGAGGAGAGCACGGAATTGTTCTCGTCTGTTCTGGGTTCATTGTCTTCTGGCATGAGTTCAGCAGGGTACTCAACCTTGTATTTGAACGTGAGTAATCCGATCATTCAGCGGGTACTGACATCACCGGATGACCAGATGACACCGATTGCCATCGAAATGTTATACGTCAATGCACTGATGATGGGGCATTATGCCATGAGCAAGCAGGAGCTTGAAGTGTTAAATCAGGGCATTGTTCGTTTTATTGATTGGGGTTTGCGTGCAAATACAGACCGTAAGGGGGAAGCCTGATGAAGACAGAGATGGATTTTGAAGAACTGATGGACGAGGCCTATGGTTTGCCCAATGGTCCGGCGAAGCTTGGTATGCTGGAGGAAGCGGCAAGAGTTGCCGATGTGAACGGCATGGAGGAAGAGGCATACGAAGCAAGATCGGAGATTGTGGAGACAGCAACATTTTGCGGTTATCCGATGAAAGCGCTGATTGCTTTTTCCTGGCAGCTGGGCAAGTTCGACCAACAGCCCGAAGAATATGATGAAGAAACGTTGATGTGGTCGTACAAATGGATATTGGGCAAGATGCCCGACTTCCCGGAAATATCACGTGAGAAGATCCTGGTGCTGTTGGAGGATTTCGGACGGCGTTTCAAGTCCTACGGTTACAGCGAACGCTCCTACTGGTATTATCGGTTCCGGATCTTTATGGATTTTGGGGAGCTGGAGGAAGCGGGACGCAGTTATGATCGATTCAGAACGATGGATCGTGACTTTATGAGTGACTGCGAAGCCTGTGAGCAGGATGAGATCATGCGATATTTCTTGTTAAAAGGAGACGATGAGAAGGTGTTGGAGGCGGCACAGCCTATCCTGAAAGGGCGTATGAGCTGTGCAGAGATTCCGCATCTGACTTTGTCTGAAATTTTGATGCCGCTATATCGACTGGGACGGACTGCGGAAGCAGATAAACATCAGACCAAAGGATATCGCCTGATTAAAGGCCAGAACGATTTTGTGCAGAGTTTTGCGGAGCAGATGGATTATCTCACACGTACGAATCCGGCAAAAGGCATTGATGTGCTGGAGGAAAACACTGGTGTTTGCTGCTGATCATGAAGATCCTTACGCCAAAATGTTGTTTTATGCCAGAGCAGCATCGTTGCTTCGCCGCTGGGTGGAAGAATCTCCAGAATACCGATTGCGTCTGCCAGCATCCTTCCCGTATGAAGGTGACCCGGGCGACCTGCTCAAGCTGGCCGATTACTTTGCGGAGCATGCTCAGACCGCTGCAGCCAAGTTTGATCAGCGCAACGGGAACCTCCATGTATCTTCGTTGATCGAATAGAGACGGATATAACTGAGTAACAGATCGCTATAATAAGTTATGAAAAGTAACGAAACAGGCTTGTTCAAGAAGGATCGTATCCTTCTGAACAAGCCTGTTTTTTCTTGCATCATAAGCATGAACAATCTAATCGATATGAAGATGTTTTATTTTTATTGTGCTGAAGTCACAGAAGGGACCGGCGCTGGTACTGGAACCGGTGCAGTTTCAGATGTCTCCTCTGCAGCTTCGGCTTCTTCAGCAGGTTCTGCTTGCGGCTGCTGAGCAGCCATCAGTTCAGCGACGATTTGATCTGTTGGCTGGGTAAGCAGCGCATACATGATCGCAGCCTCTTCCTGACGAATCAGAGGTTTGCGGGAAAGGAAATCAACAGAACCATCCTCCAGTACCTTTACCTCGGGTCCGTGGATACCGAGCGTATACATCATCTGAATGGCTGGTACAGCCCATGCATCTGTGTGCCCCGCAAGTTTCACATTATTGAACAGTTCGCTAGGATATTGCAGTTGCATAATTCTCCACATCATGACCATGGCTTCCTGTCGGATAATCACTTGATCCGGCTTAAACTGCTGTTCGTCCGTGCCAGTAATCATACCCAACTCATATCCGAGTTGAATATATCCAGCCGCTGTATGGTCTGCCCAGTCGGTGCCAGCAGGAGGCGTAGTTTTGCTAGGCTTCAATCCACTCAGTTTAAGGGTGTTCTCAATAAATTCAGCTCGTGTCACACCTGTTTTTGGTTGGAAAGACTTGTTGCCATCATTCTCATAATATCCAAGAGATTGTATGGCGTAGATGGCTTCAGCATAAGGACTGTTCTCACGAACATCCCGGAAGCCCATAGGCTTTTGACCTTTTTTCTCATAGCCCATAGGGTTGAGGTAAGGTTCTTTCATGTATGTGGTGCCATCTGCATATTCTTTGAATGCTGTGAATTGACCAGTCAATTCATCTTTGAAGAGATTATCCTCCACTTGAATCAGGTTACGTTGACCCAGGAATACATCGTTAATACTTAGTTGTCCTGGCTTATCCCCGCCACCTTTCAAGGAACTTACAATCGTGCTAAGTCGAAGATCCGCGTACAATCCGGTGAAGCGTTGCAGCTCAGCTGCGGATTGCGGCGTGTATTCCTTGAACTGTACAGGCTCTGCATATTCCGGGAAGAAGCTCTGGATGAATGCAGGGTAGAACAGATTACGAAGTGCTCCATTTTGATTATACGTCAGGAAAACGCCTGTATTTTGCTCGGGAATAAGGAAGAGATAAGAGCTGAATCCGTTCAGGTCGCCTCCTTTTGTAATAACTTTTGGACTACTTCCTGCTCCGGGAAGCTGAAATGCAGCTTCGAATCCATACGTCGTGTTTGGTAACAGTGGGTGAATGGAAGAACGATACTGTTCCATGCTTTTCACCGTGGATTCCTTGAGAATCCGCTCGTTGTCTTTCACGCCATCATTCAGAAACGCAATCATGAACTTCCCGATGTCCTCAGCGGTAGACAACATGCCACCTTGAGGCATTGGTGTTGGAGAGATGGTGTACAGATCAAGCGGATTGTGTGCCGCATCATAGCCTGTAGCCAGCTGCTTTTGGAACTTTTTGTCCAGCATGAAACTGCTGTTATTCATTCCCAACGGTTTGAAGATATGTTGTTGCATGTAGGATTCAAAAGGCTCGCCGCTTACATTCTCAACAATCATGCCAAGCAGCAAAAATGAGAAATTATCGTACATGTAGGCGCTACCAGGCTCTCGAACGACAGGAGGCATATGTTGCTGTGCGTAATCCTCCATCGCTATGTACTTGTCAAAATCAGTATGGATGTCTTCCTGCTGCGGATCGCGGATCTCGAATCCGGTCGTGTGTGTGAGCAGGTTCTCCACAGTTACAGGTTTGTCAAAAGGATTATCGAATTCAAGCCCTTTCACATAGGTCTGAAAATCAGCTTGCAGATCAACCTTGCCTTGCTCCACCAGCTGCATTACAGCTGCTGACGTGAACGTTTTGGAGACAGAGGCTACACGGAAGGCCGTATTTTTCGGATCGATAGGTGTTTTGCTCTCCACATCAGAAAAGCCATATCCTTTTTCCGCCAGTACTTTGCCATCTTTCACAACAACCACGGAGGCTCCCACATAATGGGGCTTTGCCTCAGGTGAATCGAAGAATGAATCCAAAAATGCTGTAGCTGATTCGGTTGTCAGCGCTTTCGTCTTTCCTTGTTCAGCAGCTACTGGAGTCGTGGTCTCCGCCTGAACTGCGGGTACCGACAGACTGAGAGACAGAACCACCGCCATAAAAGCTCCTGTTAGGGAGGTGAACCTGAAACGGGTCTTTCGTTTGGATAAATGCATGCAAACACTCCTTTATGAAAATATTTACAAAATAGTTACCTACCCATGTATTACTGATTACTCGCACGATAGGTTTCACGATAATAGATTCCGATGTTGGCAATCCAGATCACAGAGAGCATTACAATTGGGAATGGAGCAAAGGTAAAGAGCATCGAATATAGAACCATAGAGACCATTCCAACACCAAGAAGTACATTCATCATCTGAAAAGAACGATAGGCTGCGCGATACACGATCCATTTCTCACCTTCATCTAGTTTCTCGAAGTGATCTTTTTTCATATTGCGCGAGTTCAGATCCAGAGTGCGTTCAGGATAATAACGGTTGTATCGCTTCACAGTCAGAGTTTGCACGACCACGACGATGATAATAGAGGTACATGAAGCAACGAGATTCAAGAGGTTGAACAGCTCTGGAGAATTCGGCATGGTTCGGTTGGATGCATACAAGGACAAGGCAAGTGCTGCCCAGGTAAACGTAAGAATAACGCTGAATCCGCTGAGGATCATCGCTTTTCCGAGGGAACGCTCTGCGGGAGAGATGAGTGAATCGGAATCTCCATAAGCATCATCTTCCATGGGAGGGACAGATGGCGTGCGGGAGAGACTGAAGATGTTCCACACCGTCATAACTACCACAAGAGCCGCCAGTATTGCGAATAAAAGATCATAGTCATAATACACGGACAGCGTCCAGTTCAAGTCAGAAGGGAGTTTACTGACTCCGCTAGCTCCGAGAAAACCAACTACAGCGCCACCTGCTGCATACAAGGGAAGACGCAACCGCTTTTTGATGGACGAGGATGATGAATTTTTCATTTTAATCTCCACCTTTCAGTTCAAAGATTTTTTCGACAGGTTCACGAAAGACATGTGCTATTTTTAGTGCCAGAACGACCGACGGAGAGTAATCTCCACGCTCAATCAGGGCAATGGTTTGACGGGATGCACCAATGAGTTTGGCCAGTTCTGCTTGGGATATCCGGTCTCTGGCTCGTAACTCCCGAACGTGATTGTGTAATTCTTCCACTTGCTCACCTCCATGAACCTAATGTATATGATATTTGACTAAATGTAAACTATAATATACAAAATGTTTATGATCATTTACTTCTAAACGTTGATAACGGGCATGGAAAAGAGAGCCTGCAGGGCTCCCTTGGATGATTATTTTGTTGTCGGAAAAGTTGTCGGAAAAGTGAAATCAAGATGCATCTGCACACGGCAGATGTTGATTCTGTTCCTCTGCCTTCCGAAATAACTTTCGGAAAAAGATGAGCGCTCCAAGCCCCATCAGGACATACAGACCAGCCATCGCATAGGAGGGCAGAAAGGCTCCAATGGTTAACCCGAGACTGCCGAGAAGGGCAGCAACGTTGTAACTCAACCCGTCAGCAGCCATATAGGCAGCACGGTCCGAATCTGGAATCATACCCGCGAGCATGACCTGACGAACAGGGGCGTACATCAATTCTCCAATGGTTAGCAATATAGCGGATGAGATGAGTAACCAGGCCCAGTTGCTGAAAGCAAGTACGGTGAAACCTGCGGTGTAGAGGAGCATACCAACAGTCATAATAGATCGGGACTGGAAGCGACCTATCCATCTGGAGAATGGAATGGCAACCAAGGCAACCATTACGGTGTTGATGACCATGATCAGGCTGAACATATGCAGACCTGAGACATCTGAGCCGAACAGTTGGGCGGTGAATTCATTTTTTAGACGAACAGCGATGTATTTATCCAACTGAAATTCCAGGGAGACTGCAAGTACAGTAGCCGTGAAAAATATCATGAAACGTTTGTCCTGAAAGACTGCCCAGTACGTTTTCAGTATGTTCCTCTGGATGGGGGCATCGTCATAACCAAATACACGTTTATCCATTGTTTCACGAATCATAAAGATCAAAATAAACAGGGTAGCTAGGCTTTCAAGGCATACCAGACTGAACAATAGGAAACGAAATGATTCGAAAAATAGTCCGCCCATCAGAGCGCCAAAGGTTACAGCAACGTTTGTTGTCCAATATTGCAATCCATATACATAATGACGTTCATGTTCACTGCTCACGTCGACAATCATGGCATTAGCAATCGGCACGGTGATCCCTGAACTGAGACTGCTGAGCAGAAACATGAGACAAGTGACGATGATCGAATCCATCCACGGCGAGTTGGCGATGGCTAAGCCGAGTAGAGCCACGACCTGGAGACTTTGTGCGATCACCATCAATTTCTTCCGTCCAATCCGGTCAGACCAATATCCTGCCCACAATCCCACAATCATGGACGCCACAATATTGACAGTCAATAACAACCCCGCCAAACCTGCGCCAATCTGAATACTCAGATAGATCGCCATGAATGGAATGATGGACTTTTGGGTCAGATCGGTGAAAAAATCAGTAATGATACGTATCCTGATGTTAGGGTGCAGATCGGCGTATTTCATAAGTCGTTTTTCTTCCTTCCCACTGGTCATGTTGATGTAACTGAGTATAATGGAGGAAAACCTGAAGAAAAACTGTAGAAGCATCCGGATAGATTTCGTATTTTAGCAGAAGGTAGGGCATATATGGACGTATCAGAACATTACATTCAACTGCGAGTAAACTTTCCACATGTGCAAGATGAACAAGAAGTACATACGACGATAGGTGAACTTGCCGATCTATTATGTTGTACCATGCGCAATATGAACCTTATTATGAACAAATTCAAGGAGAACGGATGGGTCAGGTGGAACCCGCAACGCGGAAGAAGCAAAAAATCGATGCTGGTATTTTGTGTCCCGTTGCTTGAAGTGGCGCGTGAACGATTTGACCATCTCCTGGATGGGAACAGGATGGAGGATGCCTATGAACTGGCCACCACCTTGCCAATTACGATGAGAGAACATCTGATGCAACAAATGCAGCATCAATTCGGTCTGCGTTCGAATGGAGGGGACAGAGGACGAGTGGATACATTGCGGATTCCACGGAATATCCCTTTTAAGACATTGGATCCCACGCAGACGGCCATGTGGGGAGAAGTTTTTATTGTTGCGGAGGTTTTTGATCGTTTGGTTCGTTATAATGCTGAACACCAGGTCTGTGAACCGAGTCTTGCTGTGGCATGGGAGAGTCATTCAGAGGGGAGTGAATGGACTTTTTATCTGCACAAAGGTATACCCTTTCATCATGGCAGAATATTGGATTCAGAGGACGTGAAGTTTACCTTTGATCGCATTATCTCTGACAAGAGTAACCCGTGCAGGCCTCTGTTTGGATCTATTGAGCGCGTAGAGACGTTGGACGAATTGACTGTACGTTTTGTGTTAAACAAGCCTAACTTCATGTTCCCGGATCTGATGAGCAGTATGTCTGCATCGATCTTGCCGAGACATGTGGAGATGAATCCGCTCCATCCGATTGGAACAGGACCTTATCGGTTGACGCGTCATGATTCCAAGCTACTTGTGTTGGAAGTATTCCCTTCCTACTTCCGAGGCCGAGCCTATATTGACCGCGTTGAAATATGGCAACTTCCCCATTCTGGGAGGGTGGAGTCCGTCATCAAGCATAATATATTTCCGGATGCGGAGCCTCGTGCCGTGCAGCATGAGATGCAGGGTGGCATGTATATGACGTTTAATATGCAAAAGGAAGGGCCACAGCATGATGTGAATTTTCGCCGGGCTGTTCAACAGCTATTGAATGCGCAAGAGTTGTCGCAAGCGCTCGGAAGCACGAACACGCAGGCTGCTTATAGTCTGATTCGAGGACGAGTACAGCAACCTTTAAAGGTGGGTTCAGATCAAGGGGAGCCATGGAAACAGCAATCGGAACAACCGGATGGTTCGGTCACACCTGTACCTGAACTTTCCGTGGAGACCTCACTGGCGCGGGCCTCAGCATTATTGCGTCATAGCTCGTATCAAGGGCAGAGTTTAAGTCTGTGGGTGGAAGAAGGCGAGAAGATGGAGGCAGATATGGTCTGGTTTGCAGAGAGAAGTAAACAGATTGGCCTACATATCAACATTATGCAGGGAGATCCGATCCATGCAGTCTATCAAGATGGGTTCGGGGATTGTGATCTGATCTATACAGGAGAAATCTTCAATGATCATGTCGTGCTGAGTCTCGTGACGATGTACACCTTCCAGAACACATTATTCCTGATTGCGATGAATGATCACTGGAGACATGAACTGGAACAGGAATGTGGACGAGTGGTCATGATCCAGGAACCTGCGGAGCGGTTGAGTAGATTGATTCGGCTAGAAGATCGACTGATTCAGGAGGCGTTGCTTCTGCCCACATACAGCTTCAAGGAAGAACACGCCCATCATGATTCGTTGCGAGATTATCGTCTTGCGGGGTATGGTCTGCCTGATCTGCGCAGATTGTGGGTGAAGAGAAGACCTGGTGCCGAGGAAGAGGATGCGAGTTACCCAGTGTATATTCCGTTGTGGTAGGTAGGAACGACTACCACAACGGAAATGAATCGGGCGTTCACCAGTTCAGATTATTTACGAAACCCTGGTGAATTCAATAGGCTTTGTACCCGGCTCAAGCAACAAAGGAATGGTGATGGATTGAGCAACTTCTGAAGATTCATTGAGGGTAAACGTATATGTGATCTTCAGACCGAATAACACAAATTCGACGGAAAACGTATCTTTCCCGGTGTATTCCATGGGCATTTCGATGGCGTTAAAGGTTGCTTGTAACCCGTCCGATGTTTCCTTAATAGACATCTCGCCATAACCAGGATGCGTGTAAATACCCGCATAAGTGGTGAGAGGACGATCACAAGGAGCGACATGAGGTTCTTCAACTTTTTCCTCAACGGCAGAGTCTGGCTGAATAGGTACTTCCAGAGGATTCTCCGGATTAGCCTCCGTTTCTGCTGATTCTTTCCCCATTAATTTGCTCAATTTGGAACTCCAATTGACGGGCTCCAATCCAAGCAGTTGATCCATGATATGAAAAGCAACCGTATACGGAATTATACTTCCGTTGGTATTGCTCAGAACCACGATTCCAATCTGTTCCTCTGGCAAAAAGGCAACTTGTGATGCAAAGCCATCAATAGCCCCACCATGATGAATCATGGCATGTCCACGATAAGGCTCAATCATCCAACCCAGACCATATGTACTCATAGGCAGTTCTTGGCTTATGAATGGCGAATCACTAGGCATCTGAGGACTATGCATAATCTTCATCTGTTCTTTAGATATCAATGACGTTCCTTCCCATTGACCTTGATGCAGCTGGAATTGAAGCCATGCAATCATATCGGCTAGATTGCTGTTAATGGAACCAGCAGGTCCTATGGCATCAATGGCTCGAAAAGGTATTCTCGTATTCTGACCATCCTTCTCCATATAAGGGTAAGCATAGTCAGGCTGAAGTTGCATTTCTTCAACAGAGAACAGACTTGAGTTCATACCCAGCGGATTAAATAGGGTCTTCTGAACCATCTGCTCCCACGAAGTTTCATTGAGCTGTCCAACCAGATAACCTGCCGTCATGTACATCAGGTTCTGATACTGCCATTTGTTTCGGAAATCCTGATTTGGCTCCAGATACTGTAATGTTCGAACAAGTTCTTCTCTTGTACGCGGGGAGTTGTACCATACCAACTCATGCCTTGGAAGACCGGAACGATGACAGAGCATGTCGCGAATAGTTATACGTTCTGTTGCGACCGGATCAAACATCTTGAAGTCTTTCATATACGACTTCACAGGGGTATCCCAGTCCAGTATCCCCTGATCCACAAGCAGAGCAGCAGTTGCTGCGGTAAAGGCTTTGGTACTTGAACCGATGGCAAACAACGTATTAGGGGTAACTTCAAGTTTGGACTCCAGGTCACGATAACCGTAGCCTTTTTGCCAGACGACTTCATCCTTATGGACCACCGCCACCGCTGTGCCGACACCATTCCATAATTGAAGCTGCTCGTCGATGAATTCATCCAGTCCTTCCAGTGATGTGCGAAGCTTTGTTGTCGTCATACCTTTTCCTCCTAATATTCAATAAAACGAATAATCTCCTACAATTCACTATGCCTTTTCTGGATAAAGTTAACATCCTCCCTGAGACTGATTTTGTGTAGCAATGCCGTATTAACGGACTTCACCGATTGCTTGTCAAACTAGTCCGCATATATCGAACAAGTCCCTCATAACATGTACTAATCAAGTAGGGGTTCTGCTGCAAGCACAATCCTGAAGTGAAAACATGTGCTAAAGGGGATGATGTCATGCGCCGAATATCATGGATGCTTGCCATGGTATTGGTCTTATCGGTCTTGCTTGCCGCCTGCGGGAAGAAGGATGCGGCAGCTGTGGTCAAAGATCTGAACGAAGTCGTAGGAGAGATGGAAAGTTACCAGGGGGCAGGCGTGATGACGCTGCATACCGGAGATACGCCGCAGCAGTACAAGGTCGAGGTATGGCATCAGAAGCCTTCCTATTATCGTATTGCGTTAACGAATGCCAAAAAGGATGTAACACAGATTGTACTGCGTAACGATGAAGGTGTGTTTGTTCTGACGCCAAGCCAGAACAAAAGCTTCCGTTTTCAGAGCAATTGGCCAGATAATCAGGGACAGGTATATCTCTATGAAACATTGATTCGGAGCATTACGGGGGATACAACCCGCCAGTTTGCGGATGAGAAGGAGAGCTATGTATTTGATGTAGCTGCCAATTATAATACACACGCACTTGTCAGACAGAAAATCTGGCTGAACAAAAGCGATTATGCACCTAAACAGGTGGAGGTATCCGACTCCAATGCCAATGTTGTAGTCGATGTGAAATTTGACTCCTTCAAATTCGGGACTGAATTTGAGAAAGATGCCTTTGATATGCAACGTAACATGACAGCCGCTACAGAAGAAGGCGGTAAAACAGGGACGGACTCCGGTGTGACTCCTGTGGAACAAACCGGTAATGAGGGCGGTAAAGAACCTGCCAATCCTCAGACTGCGCCTGAACCTGACGGAGCTGTCACTGATGGACAGACGGGTGTAGGTGGGGACACAGAGCAGCAAGGTACAGAAGGTGCTGCAACAGGTCAGGAAGGCGAAGAGCCAACACTCGCAGAACCGGAAGGTGCAGACAGCTTTGGTGTAATTCAGCCGACCTATTCGCCAGAAGGTGTGCAGCTCAAGGATGATCAGATTCTGGAAGAGGCGGGGGACTATTCGGTTATGCTTCGTTATGAAGGAACATATAATTACACGATATTCGAAGCCAGACCGCAGGATCGAGCCGTATCGCTTGCTCCATCCAGTGTAGTGGATCTTGGATTCACACTGGGGATGATCAGCGGAGATGCGTTGCAGACACTGACATGGATGACAGATGGTATAGAGTATCGGATCACCAGTGCAGACCTGCCTCAGAACGAAATGGTACGTATTGCAACATCGATGCAGGAAGAGTCAGGCAAATGATTTTTGAACGAATGAACGAATAGTAGCATAAACATAAGGAATGCTAAGAAGCATCGGAGACCTGTTCTCCGGTGCTTTGCTTTGATGTAAGACAGGTATTCATCTGGCGCCGTTTTTCTTACTCGATACACCCAATAATGCAAAATGCGCTTCTACGCAGAGGGAACCGGGTAAATAATCGATATAAGCAGATTTTGCTGGGGTGGGAAAGTGGAATTTAGCCCTGCCAATCTCGCTTATTGGTCTTCTTCTGTGTTCGCATTTGTTCCTCAAACGGCGCACCTTACATCTGTTTTTGAATGCGAAACTTCGGTTCATTTGACAGTCACATGCTGGAGCATTACGATGGAGTCTGACGTGAGCCGGATTAAGATGATTAGAGAAGGTGACTTAACGTGCAAGGACAATATCGGCCGACCCAAGCGGACATCAATTTGGATCATTTGTGTACTAACGTAGAAGCTTTCCGCGAGGCATTGCCTCAGGGCATGAAATTCCTCGCCTGTGTGAAGGCCAATGCCTATGGACACGGAGCGGTGGAGACGGCCAGAGAACTGGAACGAGTGGGTGTGGATTACTTAAGTGTGGCTTTTCTTGACGAAGCTCTGGAACTGCGACAACATGGGATTACGATTCCAATTCTGGTTTTGGGTTATACGCCGCCTGAAGGGATCGCTGCTGCATGGCAACATGATGTGACCGTCACACTGTTCAGCAGGGAAGTGCTTGACGCCATTCGACATCTGGATGCGAGCACATTCGCTAACCAACTGAAGGTTCATATTAAAATCGACAGCGGCATGGGCCGATTAGGTCTGTTGCCTGGCGATGAGGCATTGGCTTTCATTCAGGAAGTAGCTTCGCTCAATCAGGTGATGCTGGAAGGCATGTTTACCCATTTTGCCAGAGCAGATGAAGAAGACAAAACCTATACACTGGAGCAGTATAGACGGTTCCAAAGCGTGGTTCACGCGCTCAGGGATCAGGGATGTTCCATCCCGATTATACATACGGCGAACAGCGCCGCTGCCATTGATACACCGGAATTGTCCTATGACATGGTACGTGTGGGAATAAGCCTGTACGGACTGTATCCTTCGGCTGAGGTGAATCATCAGGTGGTGAAGCTGTCCCCGGTATTGACGCTGAAGACAAAAGCGGTTCTGGTCAAAACACTGCCACCCCATTGGGGGATCAGTTACGGAACCCGTTATTTTACGCAAGGTTACGAACGAATAGCGACCCTGCCGATCGGATATGCAGACGGATTCTCGAGAATGTTGACAGGTAAAGCACAAGTGCTTGTACGCGGCCGCCGCGTCCCTGTCATCGGTACGATCTGCATGGATCAGTGTATGGTGTCGTTACAATCTTTCGCGGAAGAGGCGGAAGAAATTCAAGTCGGCGAAGAGGTTGTCCTCATCGGTCATCAGTCTGGTGGCGTAATAACCGCAGACGAGGTGGCATCCCAGCTCGGTACGATTGCTTATGAAGTGATCTGCATGATGGCGCACCGCATTCCACGGGTATATACCCGTGGTGGAGCAGTAGTCGCCAGAATCAATCCACTTTTGACATCCTGACAGGTAAACTGGACGTCATTCCCAATAAACTTTTTTTCAGAACAGAAGGAAAACTGTCGGAGCATCTCGAATTATGTATGACGGTAAGGATTTAATTCCTGAATTGAGATGTTTGGTCTGTACGAATATTGTTCCCCGTGTTTATAATGGAGTACAGCATACTTGATATACTCGGGGCATATATATTCCTTTGTATAAAAGTTCTGGAAAAACGTAATACTGGTTCACAATGGCGAAAGGTTTGTGGGGGTGGAAGAAAGGTGGCCAACTTGCAGAACACCAAGCGGATCATGATCAGTTTACCTGATTATCTTTTGCAGGAAGTGGATGGCATCGTAGCGCTGGAGAATTCCAACCGCAGCGAATTGATTAGGCAGGCTATGAAGCTGTATTTAACGGAGCGTAAGAAACGTTACATCCGTGAAACGATGCAGCGAGGGTACATGGAGATGGCAAAAATTAATCTGACCATGGCATCCGAAGCCTTTCATGCGGAGGAAGATGCGGACAGCACTCTGGACCGCTTAGTTAGCGGGGTGTAGACATTGATCGTAAAACGTGGTGACGTTTTTTTTGCGGATCTTTCTCCCGTTGTCGGTTCCGAGCAAGGTGGAGTCAGGCCGGTTCTGGTGATCCAGAATGATATCGGCAACCGGTTCAGTCCAACTTGTATTGTGGCGGCTATCACCGCCCAAATCCAGAAGGCAAAGCTGCCAACGCATGTTGAAATTGATGCGGCGGCACACGGCTTTGACCGGGACTCGGTTATTTTGCTCGAACAAATACGGACGATTGATAAACAGAGGCTGACTGACAAGATTACCCATCTGGACGAGGAGACCATGAAATTGGTCAACGAAGCCTTACAGATCAGCCTTGGTTTAATCGATTTTTAAGGCAGCAACCAGCGTCTTGTACGTTGCCCTGCCGTCCGTTGGCAATGGATGTTCCTGTAAGGGAACACACTGAATTCAGACTGTAACCAAAAGAGCGTATGACATCCTTCGGGCTGTTATGCGCTCTTTTGATTAAAGCTTGATGAAAGCGTAGAACATTGGCGATCTTTTCGCTATAATGAAACCTGAGAAACCGTTTACCCGAAAGACCTATATATAGAGGTGGAGGAGACATATGAGCATTTACATCAATCAGGAGAAACTTCAATTTCATTTACAGACCCGTGAGGCCAGTTACGTATTTCAGGTGCTGCCTTCAGGATATTTGGTGCATTTGTACTATGGCAAAAAATTACGCGACACCGATCTGAGCTGGTTGCATGTACGGACAGAACGAGCGTCTTTTAGCCCTAACCCGGTGCCAGAGGATCGTACGATCTCATTCGATACGTTGCCAGTAGAGTTGCCAGTGTATGGCACGAGTGATTTCCGTAATCCTGCAATCCAATTGGAACTTGAGAATGGCTCAACGGTTTCGGAGTTTACGTATACAGGCCATCGATTGGTCAAAGGAAAGACAGCGCTTACCGGACTGCCAGCAACGTATGTTGAATCCGATGATGAAGCAGAGACGCTGGTTATTGAGTTGGAAGACCGCGTTGCAGGCATCAAAATCGAGCTTTCCTATACAGCCTTTACGGCATTTAATGCGATTACACGCTCCATGCGTATCGTTAATGAGAGCGCTACCTCAGTGAATGTGGTGCGTGCGCTCAGTTCTTCTGTTGATTTCCCGCATGCAGATTATGAATTGTTGCAATTGTCAGGAGCTTGGACACGGGAACGTGATATCGTTCGCAGACCGCTTGCGTCAGGCCTGCAAGGGATTGAGAGCCGTCGCGGTTCAAGCAGTCACCAGCAGAATCCATTTATTGCGCTGATGACACCAGGCACGGATGAAGACCAAGGTGAAGTTTACGGATTCAGTCTCGTTTATAGTGGCAGCTTCACCGCACAGGCTGAAGTGGATCAGTTCCACACCACACGTGTATCGCTCGGGATCAACCCGTTCGAGTTCAGCTGGAAGTTGGAGCCGCAAGAAGCGTTCCAGACACCTGAGACGGTTATGGTGTACTCGGCTGCAGGTTTGGACGGCATGTCACAGTCCTACCACGAATTGTATCGGGAGCGTCTGGCACGCGGAAAATTCCGCAATGCGGAACGTCCGGTTCTGGTCAATAACTGGGAAGCAACCTACTTTGGATTCAATGCAGACAAGATTGAACAGATCGCTCGTGCTGGACAGAAGCTGGGTATTGAGCTGTTTGTCTTGGATGATGGCTGGTTTGGACATCGGGACAGTGACAACTCCTCGCTGGGCGACTGGATTGTAGATAAGAACAAATTGCCACAGGGACTGGATGATCTGGCTAACCGCGTAACAGGTCTGGATATGCAGTTTGGATTGTGGTTTGAGCCTGAGATGATCTCACCAGACAGTGAGCTGTACCGAGCGCACCCGGACTGGTGTCTGCATGTTCCTGATCGTCGCCGGACAGAAGGACGTCAACAACTGGTACTCGACTTCTCTCGTCAGGATGTACGTGATGAGATTGTGCGCATGTTAACAGACGTACTTGGTTCTGCACCAATCACTTATGTGAAATGGGACATGAACCGCAATATGACGGAAGTGGGTTCTGCGTTGCTTCCGGCAGATAGACAGCGTGAGACAGCGCATCGTTACATGCTCGGACTGTATGACGTCATGGAACGAATCACTTCGGCGTTCCCGAACATTCTGTTCGAAAGCTGTTCAGGTGGTGGTGGCCGCTTCGATCCAGGTATGCTGTATTACATGCCACAGACGTGGACAAGTGATAACACGGATGCCATATCTCGCCTGCGGATTCAATACGGTACGAGTCTTGTGTACCCGGTAAGTTCGATGGGATCACATATCTCAGCGGTACCGAATCATCAGGTCAACCGGATCACTTCGCTTGAGATTCGGGGACATGTTGCGATGTCGGGCAACTTCGGGTATGAGCTGGATTTGACGAAATTCACCGAGGAAGAGAACGACATCGTGAAAGCCCAGGTTGAGCTGTACAAGGAGATTCGTGGAACGGTTCAATATGGAACATTCCGTCGCTTGCTCAGTCCGTTTGAAGGCAATGAGACAGCGTGGATGTTTATTGCACCAGACGGAAGCGAAGCCGTGGTATTCTACTTCCGCGTGCTCTCTGAGCCTAATGCGCCACTTCAACGCTTGAAGCTGAAAGGATTGGACCCTAATGCGGATTACCGTCTGAAAGGCGGATCAGAGACCTTTACCGGCGATGCCCTCATGTATGGTGGTATTTCGGTAGGCAGCACATCAGGAGACTATCTGAGCGAGATGTTCCGGTTCGAGCGCGTCTAGACTGCAGTTGCATATAAAGTTTTAAAAAAGGGAGGACCGAGGAGCGTCGTGTTGACGTTTTTCGGTCTTTTTTTGACGTATTGGGGAAGGCTGGAGGATGACATCATTCTGTCAGAACTTGTATGCTTGCGGATTGATGGAAATCTGGACGTGATTCTGTGATAATATAGGGTAGAGTGGAAGAAACAAATGGTTCAACTATACTGTAATTACAGCAGCAAAGCTGCCCTGAAATGATTGTAACGAACGATTCAGGAAGGAAAGAGGGATTTATTTTGTCTGAACAGGAAACGGTTCTGGAACCCAATGAAGAAACAATAAAGGCAGAACGCCATGAACGAATCATCAAACAGGTAGCCAAGGAACTGTCACTGTCCTTGAAGCAGGTCCGCACAACGTCGGAGCTTCTGGACGAAGGCAATACGATTCCATTTATCGCCCGCTACCGTAAAGAAATGACTGGAGAGCTGGATGAGAACCAGCTGCGATCGATTGAAGAACGCATTGTTTATCTGCGCAATCTTGAGGATCGCAAATTGGAAGTCATCCGTATTATAGAGGAACAGGGCAAGCTGACAGGAGAACTGAAGCAATCCATTACCCAGGCTGTGAAGCTGCAGGAAGTGGAAGACTTGTATCGTCCGTTCCGTCAGAAGCGGAAAACACGTGCCAGTGTGGCAAAGGAAAAAGGTCTTGAACCCCTTGCTGTATGGATCTGGGGGCAACCGAAACAAGGAGATGCACTCCAGGAAGCTGCGAAATATATCAATGCTGAACTGGGTGTAGAAGATGCGGAGTCGGCGCTTCAGGGAGCCAAAGACATTCTCGCGGAGAACATCGCAGACGATGCTGCCATTCGTGCCTGGATTCGTCGGTACACCTTGGATCACGGTATGCTGACTTCAGAAGCGAAGGATGCTCAAGAAGAGTCCGTGTACGAGAATTATTATGATTACCGCGAACTAGCCAAAAAGATGCCCCCACACCGTATTCTCGCAATTAATCGCGGTGAACGTGAGAGTATTCTGAAAGTCGGCCTGGACGTACAGGCAGAACCGGCCCATCGCCATATGGAAGGACAGATCATTCGTGGTGCTTCTGCCGTGCAGGATATCCTGCGTGATGTGATTGAAGATGCTTACAAGCGGCTGATTGCGCCTTCCATTGAGCGAGAAGTTCGGGGAGAACTTACGGAAAAAGGTGAAAATCAGGCCATATCGGTATTCTCGGCCAATCTGCGTAACCTGTTGCTTCAACCGCCGATTCATGGCAAACGTGTGCTGGGTGTCGATCCTGCCTATCGTACCGGTTGTAAACTGGCTGTAGTAGATGATACGGGCAAGCTGCTTGAAGTGGCTGTGACCTACCCAACGCCACCACACAACAAGAAACGTGAAGCTGCGGAAGTATTCCATCGGATGATCAAGCAATATGATATCGGACTGATCGTCATTGGTAATGGTACCGGATCACGTGAGACGGAGCAGTTTGTTGCCGAGATCATTCAGGAGAACGGTGATGAAAGTCTTGTGTATCTGATTGTTAACGAAGCAGGTGCGAGTGTATATTCTGCATCCAAGCTGGCCCAGGAAGAGTTCCCGGATCTGGATGTTGCCGAGCGCAGTGCAGCTTCCATTGCACGCCGGGTACAAGACCCGCTGGCGGAGTTGGTTAAGATTGATCCAAAAGCCATTGGCGTGGGTCAATATCAGCATGACGTATCCCAGAAGATTCTGGAAGAAAGCCTGAAGGCTGTCGTGGAATCCGCAGTTAACCATGTGGGTGTGGACGTGAATACGGCATCACCTTCGTTGCTGTCATATGTTGCCGGAGTTAACGCTACGATTGCCAAAAACATTGTGAAATACCGTGAAGAGAATGGCCGGTTTACGAACCGGCGTCAGCTTCAGAAGGTGCCACGTCTGGGTGCCAAAACCTATGAGCAGTGCGTAGGCTTCATGCGTATTGGTGAGGGCGAGAACCCGCTGGATCGTACACCGATTCACCCTGAGTCCTACAAGGTGGTGGATCAGCTTTTCAAGGAGCTTCAGGTTGCACTGGACAAGCTGGGAAGCAAGGAACTGTCGGTGTTACTGTCGGAGCAACAGCCAGAGCAATTGGCCGTGAAACTGGACGTAGGTGTGCCTACATTGCGTGACATTCTGGACAGCTTGCAGCGTCCGGGTCGTGACCCGCGTGAAGAAATGCCGTTGCCAATCTTCCGTACAGATGTATTGAAAATTGAGGATCTGGTGGAAGGCATGGAGTTGCAAGGTACGGTTCGGAACGTTATTGATTTTGGTGCCTTTGTTGATATTGGGATCAAGAGTGATGGGCTTGTCCATATCTCACAGCTCAGCAACGGATATGTTAAACATCCGATGGATGTTGTATCTGTCGGGGATAATGTAACGGTCTGGGTTATGAATGTGGATACCAAAAAAGGCCGTGTCGGCCTTACGATGAAGAAGCCTGCTTCTGCGCAACAGTCTTCTTAAATAGTAGGATTGGAGAACAGCCCTTCCCTAACCAGGAAGGCTGTTTGTTGTCGACAGTAATAGTCCCGTTGTCCGTTCTAATTCCTCTATTAAGTACGGTGGGCAATATGGCATTTTCTTAAAGTGCGTGTTCAAAAGGCCATCTTTCGTAATCCAAAGCAGACTTTTATAAACAACCTCTTAAAGTTCGTTCTCCGCGCTGCGTGGTGTGCCATTTGCTGGTTTGTTACGATAAAAGAACCAGCATTCGTTCAGCAACTTGATTTGTCGGCTATCCTTTTTGTGAAATGCACGCATCAGTTGATTGCAAAGCCATTGAGGCAAGGGTATCTCCTCCTCTTGCATAATTCATCTGTACGTTAGCATATGTGGCAATAGCCTGGACTGTGCGGGATAAGTGGAGGCCTCCGGCAAATCAATGTCTCGTTGACTCAAAAAAAAGCACAAATCCCAATTCAGGGAGATGTGCTTTTCGTTCTCATCATCATTAAAGGATACCTGCGGTGAATTAGAGAGCTTCCATCTCTTCTTCATACCATTGTTCCAATTGGGCCTGAAGAGCCCGGATTTCGGTAAGCAGAGAAATCAAAGGATAATGGCTTTCACGTAGTGCTGCAAAAGATTCTTCAAGCGCATTGATATAATCAAGGCCGCCGATGATAGTAAGATTTTCGTTTAGGAGATCGAGACTGTCACATTCGGCGATCGCCCAAGGCAGGACAGGGACATCTGCTGCAGTGAGTTTATCAATTTCCTTGTGCAGGCGCAGGTTGAGCGCACTGAGTTGATAGGCGTAATCTGCCGGCATTTCCACGAACTGCAATTGTTGTTCCTGCTGCAGGATGACATAGCGCATTGTAGGCATAACGAGTAATAATCTCCCCTCATACATTCTACTTGACAGTGTAGCCTACGAAACGGTTAAAATTCAAGTATTATGCCGGAAAAACAAATGCTCCGAGGGGGTGCAAGGAGAGGATACCGATGGAAAATGAGGAATTGCAACAATGGATTGAACAGGTATCACTGGATCATTTCGGAGTGCCGTTCACCCATGAAGCGTTGTTTAACAGTCGCCTGACCACGACGGGTGGGCGTTATATGCTCAAAAGTCACCGGATTGAGATCAATCCGCATCAACTCGAAGCCTATGGGCGAGATGAGGTTGAGAAAATCATCAAGCATGAGCTGTGTCACTATCATCTGCATATTCGTGGGCGCGGCTATCAGCATCGTGATCCGGAATTCAAGGCTTTATTGCAGAAGGTAGGCGGTTCGCGTTATTGCCAATCACTTCCTGACGGCAAAGGCAGAAAGCCGCTACCCTATCGTTATAAGCTGGTATGCAAGAGCTGTGGTACGGAATATTTGCGCAAGCGGAAAATAGATCCTAAGCGTTATCGTTGTGGCCGTTGTGCGGGAAAACTGGGGCTTCAGAATATCTGATGTGTGTATCGTTCAATGTATTAAAGAAAGTGATGGAAGGGATGTTGACTTGGATTATTAATCATGATAAATTAATCTTATTCAAGTTAATTTTCCCTGATAGCTCAGTTGGTAGAGCACTCGACTGTTAATCGAGTTGTCACAGGTTCGAGCCCTGTTCGGGGAGCCATTTCTTGGAGAGATACCCAAGTGGCTATAAGGGGACCCTCTGCTAAGGGGTTAGACTGCGTAAGCGGTGCGAGGGTTCGAATCCCTCTCTCTCCGTTCTGAATTAACTTCTCTGCAAAGGGATGAGAACCCTAAAGGTTCGTCGGAGCATAAGCTTCGTTAGCAATACTCCGCAGTCTCGAACGAAGTGAGAATAACCCTCTCTCTCCGTTCAGATTGACAAAAAATCCTCTTCACATTAGATCGGTTAACGGTCAGTGTGAAGGGGATTTTTTGCGTTTACTGATCTTTGATTATCCCTTGTATACGCTTCTGCTTAAAGTGTAATTCTCAACACCTCGTATAAACCTTTCTTGCCTGCTTCCGTTACTTCGACAGAGCGATTTCCTGTTTTTTGACGAATCCAGTCCAGTTCCGATAATCGATGTCTGAGTTGTTCCCCAAGCATACCTGAGAGATGATGACGGCGTTCGCTCCAATCCAGACATTTGCGAGCGATGGCCCGGCGTGATCTTGGCTTCATCTGAAGTTTAATTCCAAACGTGGTGAACCACTGTATTCCTTTCTCTGTAACTTGATAATCCTTGCTGTGTGCCTCTTCGGGCTCTGAAAGATACCCCTTCTGTATTAAGGCTTCACAGAGCGAGATTCCCAATTTCCCGGCCAGATGACCATAACAGGTCCGTGCATGACTCAGTTGTTGAAGCTGATCGGATTGTTTGAGAGAGCGGATCTGTACAGGCGGAGCAATACTGGCCATGCTTTCAATCAGATTAGCAATTTCTTTGTTTGCAAGACGGTAGTATCGGTGGCGCCCTTGTTGTTCAACTTCGAGTAATCCTCCCTCTACGAGTTTAGCTAGATGGCTGCTTGCCGTCTGGGGAGTGACACTTGCCATATGAGCAAGCTCTCCTGCAGGCAACGCACGGCCATCCAGTAAGGATGACAGAAAAATAGCGCGGCTTGGATCAGCGATTAACGACGCAATAACAGTAATATTCGGATATACATTCATACTTCGATCATAGCTGAACTATTACTGTATTACAATCCAGTTGTATCGTCCCATATGGGTCAGATTGAGCTTATAATCATTGGAATTGGAACAGGAGAGGTACAGGATGAAAAAGATAACGAAACAGGACTTTGCTACAGAGCAGTTGTCCGAGAGTCCAGAAGTGATTCAACATGAGACGATTAATCCCAGTATTTTATATTATGGTACGCCTGTATTGCTACTAAGCACATTAAATGAGGATGGGTCAACCAACCTGTCACCATTATCCTCGTCTTGGGCGCTTGGGGACTGTCTGGTTCTTGGTCTAGGTATACAGGGCAAAGCCTATGAAAATCTGAGTCGACATCCGGAGTGTGTGATTAATTTACCAGATGCGACCATGTGGAGACAGGTTGAGGCATTAGGACGTTATACGGGAGTCACACCGGTTCCTGAGGAGAAAAGGAAGATGGGCTATGAATATTGTCATGATAAATTCACTGTAGCTGGACTAACATCTGAATGCTCGGTTAAGGTGGCACCAGATAAAATAGTTGAATGTCCGCTCCAGATTGAAGCGGCTGTACAACACATACGTATTCCCGAACATACACCGTTCATGGCGATTGTTGAAGTGAAAGCGTTGAAGGTGCACGCGCACACAAGACTAATATCTGGACCGAACAAGATTAATCCAGAAGAATGGAATCCGCTGATATATAATTTCAGACATTATTTCGGATTGGGCAAGAGACAAGGGGAAAATTTCCGGGCAGAGAATTGACCTGAGTAGAGGCTTTTTATTAGTCAGTGAAAGATTGGGTAATAGTAAAGATAGACTAATGTAAGCATATACATAACGAAAGAGGTGATGTGCATGGAAGTGGAATATTTGATGCGTGTACTCATAGCTGGAATATGTGGTGTGCTAATCGGATATGAGCGCAAGAACCGAATGAAAGAAGCGGGTATCCGTACTCATTTTGTGGTCGCTGTAGGTGCTGCCCTGATGATGATTGTGTCCAAATATGGATTCCAGGATCAAGCTGGCTGGGCTAATCTGTCTCTTGATCCGTCAAGGATTGCTGCACAAGTCGTTAGCGGTGTGGGGTTCATTGGAGCCGGGATGATCTTCACACAGCGTCACACGGTCAGGGGATTGACCACAGCGGCTGGCATATGGGCTACGGCAGGCATGGGACTTGCTGTGGGTTCAGGTCTGTATTGGACGGGTGCAGGCGTGACACTGCTTATTGTCGTGGCACAGATGTTACTGCATAGACCCACACGCTGGCTGGTATCCGCCCGAACAGAGACTTTAACCATCCATCTGCAAAATGAGGGAGAGGCCCTGAAGACTGTTTTGGCACTGCTGGGGCAGGAGAAGATCTCGGTCATCGGATTTAAGACAGAACAGCAAACAAGCACAGACTCCGTGGAAGAGACTGTGCTTGAGTTCACATTGCAACTGCCCGGTTCATACCGGGGCGAGCAACTGATTATTTTGTTACAGGATGTGCCTCACGTTAGATCTGCGGAGTTAAAATGAAGCGAACCTGCATGGCTCAACAGGTGATCATGCAGGTTCAGTATTTAATTCAGTATGGGTTCAATTACTGACCTTCTCCGACAATCGTTTCTGGGCGGGATACCGGTTTACCTTCAAGCAGGCATTCGATGGCATGGGCAACACCATGCTCCACATTGGTCAGCGTTATGGCTTTGGCCAGTGCCTGGATTTCGGGTTCGCCATTACCCATGGCGATGCCGAGTCCTGCCATTTTTAACATGGAGACATCGTTGAAGTTATCGCCAATAGCTACGGTATCCTCCATGGATATGTTCAGGTGAGCCGCCAGTTTGGTTAGGGCATTACCTTTGGATACGTCCGGGTGCTGCATTTCGAAGTTATGCTCAAAGGATACAACCATGGCGACATCGGATCGGGAAGCAAAGTATTCTCGTCCTGTCTTTACTTTGTCCGGATTCATGGAGAAGGCCATAATATTATAGATGTAGGCTTCTGCCGGAATTTCCAGATGGCTGTTTACGCGGTGGTAGTCTTTTTTGTCATAGTGTTTCTTGATGGAGCGAATCATGCGTGCAATGTCCTCACCAGGGTTCGAACCAAGAACACGTTCCATCTCGGCGAGCAAGGTCTCATGACTGCTACGCGGGGCATAAATGCCTTGTTGCGTTGAAGCCTCATAATAAACATCATGATCTTCCAGCCACTGCATGACGGAAGCTGCTGTGTCACGCTCGAGCGGAAGATGGAATAAACGTTCACCGTCTGCGTCATGAATTGTCGCTCCGTTGGAGCCGATAATTGGGGTTTTGATTCCGCCTTCACGGCTGATGGTCACAACATCGGAATAGACGCGTCCTGTAGCAATGGTAACTTTCATACCGGATTGCTGGGCCTTTTGGATGGCTGCGGCATTCTCCGGGCTAATCTGGCTATCTATGTTCAACAAAGTTCCATCTAAATCTGTGGCAAATAATTTCATATATTTACAACTCCTTATCATCTGTAGGTTCAGGAATGAGAATCTCAACCTGTTGTTCGGCTAGAAAAACAAGCCATTCTTTGGTTGGCCATTGATCCGTAATCAATACATCCACCAATGACCAGTCGGCAAAACGATAACCATACCGCCTATCAAACTTGGATTGATCTGCAAGAACAACAACTTTCTTGGCAGCTTTCATCATTTGGTGTTTAATTTTCCCTTCCTCTTCGGAAGCACTGAAGCCATCCATGGTGATACCGCCAATTCCGATAAAGGCTTTATCTACATAATAGTGGGAGAGGGTCTCGATAACAGAGGTACCGTAGACATAACGTTGTTCCTTATCTACTTTGCCTCCGAGCAAACGAATCTGGACAGCAGTGTGATTGGAGAGAAGATCAGCGGAATGAATCGAATTAGTAATGACGGTACAGGATTTGCCGTCTAAGTTCTCGGCACAGGCCTGCACAGTCGTGGAAGAGTCCAGGATAATGATCTCGCCTTGCCTTACAATGGCCGCAGCGAGTTTGCCGATGGCTCTCTTTTCCTCAGATACATCGAGTAAACGGTCTTTGTAGGATCTGAATTCTTGCGGAGGAGGGGGGAGAATCGCGCCGCCACGTGTTCGGATAATGGCATCCTGTTCCTCAAGCTTAATCAGATCCCTGCGTGCAGTATCCCGTGATACATCAAACAAGGTGACAATATCATCGGCTGAGATGCGATTGTGTTTGCGTAGATGTTCAACAATGAGCTGCATTCGTTCTTCTTGAAACAAACATGTCACCTCCGAGTGTATGGATGACCGTACTTATACTGATACTTTAATTATAAGTATTCTTAATGTGATTTGCAATATTATAAGTGAACGTAAGTTTTTATAAGTGTTTTAATGGATGGTTTACATTTTTCCTGCACGGAGATGACACTAGCATGCATGAATGGGGAGGTGGCTAATAACGGGGCTCTGAATTACAGTATGCAATAAACAAAAACGCTTGAAAAATAAATTTCAAAAAAAGTATTGCAAGTTCAAATTGTCCTGTGGTATACTCATTCTTGTCGCCAAGAAAGACAACTTGTTATTAAGGCCCGTTGGTCAAGGGGTTAAGACACCTCCCTTTCACGGAGGTAACAGGGGTTCGAATCCCCTACGGGTCATATCTTCACCACCTCATGAGATCTACATTTTCGATGAGTAATCCTCAAAGTCATTGCTCTTATAGACAAGAATGAAGCATGGCACATCCGGTGAAGTTTACAGCAAGAGCCATTAGCTCAGTTGGTAGAGCACCTGACTTTTAATCAGGGTGTCGAAGGTTCGAGCCCTTCATGGCTCACCATTTTTACAATTGAATATGCGGTCGTGGTGGAATGGCAGACACGCTATCTTGAGGGGGTAGTGGGTGTATACCCGTGGAGGTTCGAGTCCTCTCGACCGCATCACAGCAACAATATAAGATAGACTTCTATGATCATTCATGGGAGTCTATCTTTGTGTTATACGATATACCTCATCCTGTTCCAGGCATATAAAGGCTGAGCATTCAGGAATAATGTGGTATAATTCAAGCAGATGAGTTGATTATTACGGTTGGAAGGCGGTTCTTGTATGCAGTCGATCTATGAGCGAATTGAACACCTGATTGCCGAACGAGGAATGACCAAGAAGGCTTTCTGCCAACAGCTGAAGATTAGCACAGGCAATCTGGGTGATTGGAAACGTGGCAAGTCTATTCCGAGTACGAATAAATTAATTGAGATTGCTTCGTTTTTTGATGTGAGCCTCGACTGGCTCATGATTGGACGTCCATCGAAGGAAGCGATGGTTCGGGAAAAACGGGAGGATTATTTTTTTGACGTTTTGCGGCAATTGAATTGCCAAGAAAGTGAATTATCGACTGTGGAACAGTCTTTTATCAGCGAATATATTGAGTTCACCCGTTACCGCAAATCCAAGGAAAGTAAGGATGCAGGCGACTATCGCTACAAACCTGAGAACAAATCAGAGAACGATTCTGAGGAAAATGAAGCGTAAGTGATATGAGCAGCATCCATAGACTGAATGTACAAAAACCTCTGGACTAATCCGAACACACTCGGAGACAGTTCAGAGGTTTTTTGTATTAACCATGCATGCTTCATGCCCTTATTTACGAAAGACAAGAGTTTCTTTGCCCATCAGATGGGGGCGGAGTGTGTTCCAGATCTGAAGACACTGCTCCTGAAGCTCCCAAGCTGCCATGCCAAGGAGTCGAACGCCGATGCCTCCGGTTGCCAGCAAACTTGCACCTGCGAGCATTCGTCCATCTGGTGGCAGCGCGGATCTGACTTGCTCCAACTCCACAGTACCAAGCCCCGGGGCGATCATCCATAACGCAGCAGTATGTGTGTAGTGAAGGAGAGACGCCGAGTGTTTGGGATCATCGGTATCCGGTTCAAGTCCGAATCGATCCCAGACAGCCAGTTGCTCACCTTGCCATATCTCCGTCAAGCTGCGGTAACGCTCGAATTGGAAAGCTTCTCCCCGATGAATCCGTCCGGCAGACCAGATATCTGCATAGGCCAGGATTGCCTGTTCTTCCAGCTCAAAGGTTACAGTGAGCGATGATGAACTACCCTTGAAAGGGATGACGCATTCAGGAAAGTATTCCAGCGTGGCCCCTTTTCCCAACCGAAAGTGATGATTAACGGATGAAGGAATGGAAGGTGTGGGATGGAGTCTGGTAGCAGATGTGCTGCTCAACATGACATGGGTGCCTTCACCTAATTCCCACTCGGAATGATAATGATCCCCGTTAAGGACTCCGGGCGAGACGTCTGACGTGTACACACATAATTCGGTTCCGCCTCCGGGAGGTCGAAAGGATCGGCTAAACCGGAGTGGTGCGCTGTAATAACGATCTGTCATGACAGTTCGGTCGCCTTGAAAGGCAAAGGTGGCCCGAAGCTCGCTGCGGCGTGTGACGGGCGCACCTGCACTTTCATTCCTATTTATCTCTGTTCCCGTGGGTACAGAAGATGAATTAATGCGAGTGAGTGCCATGTTCATGGCTGTGTGAATGCAGATGTGCAGCGGAAGCATCGTCATCCATATATTGATGTTCAAGCCAGTGGACAATCTCGGATACACCTTCACCGCTCATTAGATTAGACATGACATAAGGGCGGCCTTCGCGTACCCGTTCGGTATCATTTTTCATAACTTCCAGGCTTGCACCAACGTAAGGGGCGAGGTCGGTTTTGTTGATTAAGAGCAGATCTGAACGCGTGATGCCGGGACCGCCTTTGCGAGGGAGTTTCTCTCCTTGAGCAACGTCGATAATGTAGATGAACACATCAGCGAGTTCCGGACTGAATGCAGCGGAGAGATTGTCGCCGCCGCTTTCGATGAAGATCAGTTGCAGATCCGGGAAGCGTTCAATCAACTCGTCAACTGCTTCGAAATTCATGGAGGCATCCTCACGAATAGCCGTGTGCGGGCATCCGCCTGTCTCGACGCCGATAATGCGCTCTGGTGCCAGTGCATTCTGACGCAGCAAGATTTCGGCATCTTCCTTGGTATAAATGTCATTCGTGATGACAGCAAGGCTATAACGTGTACGCAGTGCCTTGGACAGCTTCTCCACAAGGGCTGTTTTACCTGAACCTACCGGTCCGCCAATTCCAATTCGCATCGGACGACTCCGATCAAATGCCTTACGTTCCCACTCCGGATGATGCGTATGATTAGCTCCTCCACACATAACAATTCCTCCTAAGTTAGATAAAAGTTGTAGTTAAGACATAAACAGCCGCGCGGGTAAGGTCTCGTGCCGCATGGCGTAGATTTCCTGGGCAATTCCGAAGCTGTGCATATCTTCCGGGTCATTTTCCCGAATGAGCGCCCATTCCGCTTCGATATCATCAAGCAGTTTCTGAATCAACATCTGCGCTTCGGTTTGTCCGATGGGCAGCAGGCGAAGTGCGCTGTTCACATAAGCGTTCACTGAGGTATACAGATGCCCGGTAACGGCTTCATCCAATTCAATCTCCAATTGATAGTTGATATAACCGTGAATGGTCGTGATGCCACAATACGCGCCGTATTCCCGTATAGCCTCATCGATCAGGGAAAAGTCCATCCATGGATAGAGTGAACGAGCCAGCTTGAGCAGTCGTTTTCCCATTTTGTGGCCGCTTTCCCTGAGTTCCCGAGGGGAGCGCTGGGCGTGGACACGTTTGTCATACAGGGCAAGTAGAGCGGCATCTTGCTGTTTTATCGCCTGATAGACGCCTTTGATGGCAAGACCATCTAGTCGTACAAGACTGGAGTGAAGCTGGCTGCGAATAAACTGTTCAAGCTGCGCGGTATTTTGCACGGTGCCATCATGCGTGTAAGCTTCCAGACCGAAGGAATGGGAGAAACCACCGATGGGCAGGGCCGAATCCAGCAGCTGAACATAACGGAGTAGCTTCGTGCCACTATTCATCATGAGTGCCCCCTTATTAGCTAATCCGTATTCCTATCAAAACATAAAGTACCGCTGTGCCATAGGCAACTCGTCTGCGGGTTCGCAGGTGAGAAGCTCACCGTCGGCGCGTACTTCATAGGTTTCGGGATCGACTTCAATGACAGGGGTGACGTCGTTATGAATCATGTCTTTTTTGCTGACTGAGCGACAGCCTTTAACGGGTTCAACCCGCTTTTTCAGGCCCAATGACTCTTTGATCCCGGCATCTGCTGCGGCTTGGGAGACAAAGGTGATTGATCCGCTGGCAATGGCGCTACCATAAGCTCCGAACATCGGTCTGCCAAATACGGGCTGAGGTGTCGGGATGGACGCATTGGGATCACCCATCTGGGCAAATGTAATCATGCCACCCTTGATGACAATCTCGGGTTTAACACCGAAGTAGGCCGGTTTCCATATGATTAGATCTGCCAGCTTTCCAACTTCCACCGAACCGACGAGATGACCGATTCCGTGTGCGATAGCTGGATTGATGGTGTACTTGGCGACATATCGCTTGATCCGATCGTTATCGGAGGGAGAATTCGGGTTGAGCTCAAGTTTGCCGCGCTGTTTTTTCATTTTGTCGGCTGTCTGCCAGGTGCGGATAATGACTTCGCCCACTCGGCCCATGGCCTGTGAATCGGAACTGATGATGCTGAACACGCCAAGATCATGCAAAATGTCTTCGGCTGCGATGGTTTCGGGACGAATCCGCGAATCTGCAAAAGCTACATCTTCCGGGATGGAAGGGTCCAGGTGATGACACACCATCAACATATCGAGATGCTCTTCTACAGTGTTGCGTGTGTACGGTCGTGTTGGGTTGGTTGATGAGGGGATAACGTAGGACTCCCCAGCGGCCCGGATAATATCCGGTGCGTGTCCGCCACCAGCGCCTTCCGTATGGTACGTGTGGATCGTCCGGCCGTTGATTGCAGCCAGGGTGTTTTCGAGAAATCCGGTTTCGTTCAATGTATCGGTATGGATAGCCACTTGAACATCATGTTCCCCGGCGGCAGTCAGACAAGCGTCGATAGCGCTCGGGGTAGTGCCCCAATCTTCATGCAGCTTCAGGCCGATGACACCCGCTTCAATCTGTTCGATTAAAGGTGCGGTGCTGGAACTGTTGCCTTTGCCGAGGTAACCGATGTTCATGGGAAAAGCCTCTGCCGATTCTAACATCCGGTGGATGTGCCAGGCTCCTGGTGTGCAGGTGGTGGCTTTGGTTCCTGTTGCTGGTCCTGTTCCGCCGCCGATCATGGTCGTGACCCCGGAGGATAACGCAGTCTGAATCTGCTGTGGGCAGATGAAATGAATGTGGGTATCAATGCCGCCAGCAGTTACAATCATGCCTTCACCAGCGATGATTTCGGTGGAAGCGCCGATGACCAGTGCGGGATGAACACCATCCATTGTATCCGGGTTACCGGATTTGCCAATGGCGCAGATGTGACCATCTCGAATGCCGATATCCGCTTTTACAATGCCCCAATGATCGATAATGATAGCGTTGGTGATAACAGTATCAGGAGTGCCGTCACTTCGCAGAGCAGTAGTAGACTGGCCCATCCCGTCGCGGATAACCTTGCCACCTCCGAACTTGCTCTCATCTCCGTATACGGCATAATCATGTTCAATCTCTGCCCATAGTTCGGTATCTGCAAGTCTTACGGCATCGCCGGTTGTCGGTCCAAACATGGACGCGTATTGTTCACGGCTCATTCGTTTCATGAAGGTTCACCTCCATCTGGTATGGGAGGGGAGAATGTCTTCAGGAATGCCTCCAGTTTCAGTGGATCAGGAGCTTGATCCGCAGAGCCTTCGGTTAACCCGTTGAACCCGTGAATCTGACGTTTGCCGCCAAAGGTTGTGAGTTCAACAGGTTTCTCTTCACCGGGTTCGAAGCGAACTGCGGTGCCTGCCGGAATGTGCAGGCGATGTCCAAAAGCTGACGTGCGATCAAAGTCCAGTGCTGCATTAACTTCATAGAAGTGAACGTGAGAGCCGACTTGGACGGGGCGGTCGCCGCGGTTAAGGACAAGGAGTCGTAGGGTTAAACGATCCGGATGACAGATGATGTCGTCATCTGGCTTCAAACGGTATTCACCAGGAATCATGGTTTCTCCTGCCTTTCTCAGCGTATAGGTTCATGTACAGTAACCAGTTTTGTACCGTCAGGAAATGTGGCTTCTACCTGTACTTCAGGAATCATATCGGGAACACCATCCATACAGTCTTCGCGTGTCAGGATGGTGCCTCCGTATCTCATTAATTCGGCAACACTCATTCCATCCCGTGCTCGTTCCATCAGTTCGGAGGTCAACAAGGCGATGGCTTCGGGAACATTCAACTTAAGTCCGCGTGCTCTTCGTTCACGGGCGAGGTTAGCGGCCACGGTAATCAGGAGTTTTTCCTTTTCCTGCTCAGTCCAGTGCAAGGCAATCCGACCTTTCGCTTATAATGTCTGATATGTTCATGGATCATATTGTATGTTAAATATACTCACACAGGGTGAATCCTTTGTCAATAAGCTTCAAGGCATATTAGCAGTATGCATGAAAAGAGTAGGCATGAAATAAAATTATGTAAGCTATATTGACATGAAGAGAGTAACCCTCCATAATT
The DNA here is from genome assembly GCF_030815985.1 of Paenibacillus sp. W2I17. NCBI lineage: Bacteria > Bacillati > Bacillota > Bacilli > Caryophanales > Paenibacillaceae > Paenibacillus > Paenibacillus sp. W2I17. Next base: position 3,009,257 of record NZ_JAUSXM010000001.1, on the reverse strand, counting down.
TGGATCAACGAACATTTCGGACGCAAATGACCTTAATGTTCGTCAATAGACTAAAAAAAGGGAGTGTAGGCTATTGAAGAAGAGGTCGGTCAAGTTATGGAGTATTTTGCTGGGTGCGGTCATTGTGATGACAGGATGCGTGGAGGGCACTGCGCCGCCTGAAGCTTCGGGTTCAGGTGGTACAGGAGAGCCGGCTGCATCCGGTGATACGATTAAAGTTGGCATTCTTCACTCTCTCAGCGGAACGATGGCGATCAGTGAAGTATCTGTTAAAGATGCGGAGATGCTTGCCATTGAAGAGATCAACGCCGCGGGCGGAGTTTTGGGTAAACAGATCGAGCCTGTAATTGAGGATGGCGCTTCGGATTGGCCTACTTTTGCGGAGAAGGCTGGGAAGTTACTGCAACAGGATAAGGTCGCTGCTGTATTTGGTGGATGGACCTCTGCAAGTCGGAAGGCTATGCTTCCAGTGTTCGAACAGAATAAAGGTTTATTGTTTTACCCGGTGCAATATGAGGGATTGGAATCGTCGCCAAATATTTTTTATACAGGAGCAACAACCAATCAACAGATCGTTCCATCCGTAACCTGGTTACTGGAGAACAGGGGCAAGACGTTTTATCTGCTCGGTTCAGATTATGTATTCCCGAAAACTGCCAATCAGGTCATTAAGGCACAACTCGCAGCAGAGGGCGGCGAAGTGGTGGGTGAGGAATACACACCGCTGGGCCATACCGATTACAGTACCATTATAAGCAAAATCAAAGCTGCGAAGCCGGATATTGTATACAATACGCTGAACGGAGATAGCAATGTGGCCTTCTTCAAACAATTGAAGGATGCCGGAATCTCCTCGGATCAGATGACAACCCTGTCGGTGAGTGTGGCGGAGGAAGAAATCCGTGGCATCGGCGCAGACGTATTGAAGGGGCATCTGGCTTCGTGGAACTATTATCAGACAACCGATACAACTGAAAATGCTACATTTGTTGCCAAGTATAAAGAAAAATACGGTGCTGATCGAGTGACAGCTGATCCGATTGAAGCGGGATATGTGGCGGTTTATCTCTGGAAGGCGGCGGTGGAAAAAGCAGGATCAACCGACGTGGAGAAGGTAAAGGCAGCTGCCAAGGGTCTGGAGTTTGATGCTCCGGAAGGTAAGGTAACCGTGGATGGAGAGAATCAGCATATCTACAAAACCGTACGGATCGGTGAGGTGCAGGAAGATGGGCAGTTCAAGGAATTGTGGAATTCTGGTGAGCCTGTCAAGCCGGACCCCTTATCTGAAAACGTATGAATGGGGAGCAACCCTCAGCGCTAAATAACATAGAAACCTCGCAATAAAACAGGCAACTCGCTTCAAAGTAGCTGAAACATAAGCGAGGGTGTGATAACACATCCTCTCACCGCATTGCGGTAAAGCGTTACTGTGATGTAAAAAAATGTTGCTGCCGCTAATTGAAGTCATGTGAAATATCGAGAGTCACGGTATGGAGGAGGGGATAGCGATGGATATGTTTATCCTGCAGATGTTCAACGGTCTGAGTATCAGTTCAATTCTGTTGTTGATTGCATTGGGGCTTGCAGTAACGTTTGGGCTGATGAATGTCATCAATATGGCTCACGGTGAACTGATCATGATCGGTGCATATGCAACGTATGTAACACAAAATCTGTTCATGTCCTATGCTCCAGCGGCTTGGTTTGGTGCCTATTTTGTTGTGGCTCTGCCGATTGCGTTCATTGTAGCTGCTCTGGTTGGCTGGTTGCTTGAAGTGGTTCTGATCAGGCATCTATATGGTAGGCCGCTGGACAGTCTGCTTGCGACATGGGGTGTAGGCATGATGCTGCAACAACTGGCCCGTACAATATTCGGAGCACCCAATGTGGGAGTATCCAGTCCGGCTTGGCTCAATGGGGGATTGGCGATCTCGGATGGTATTGTATTTCCGTATAAACGAATTTTCATTATCGCATTGGTCGCGGTTGTGCTGCTGTGCATGTATCTCTATATCTATCGAACATCTTCCGGAAGACGAATGAGGGCTGTGATGCAGAATCGGAGCATGGCGGGGTGTCTTGGGATTTCGACCCGGCGGGTGGATGGCATGACCTTTGCGATTGGTTCGGGCATTGCCGGAATTGCTGGCTGTGCATTAACGCTCATTGGTCCGATTGGTCCTTCACTTGGTACGTATTATATTGTGGATGCCTTCATGGTCGTTGTCCTGGGTGGCGTAGGGAAATTGGTCGGAACCGTGTGTGGTGCATTGGGGATTGGTATGTTCAACACGCTGTTCGAAACCTATACCTCGGCCTCCATTGGCAAGGTGCTTGTGTTTGTATGTATCGTTGCTTTCCTGCAATGGAAACCACGCGGATTGGTCGCGATGCGCACACGGAGTCTCGATTAACGTGAAAAAGGGGGTTAGTTCATGTCCGCTTTACTCAAGACTGGCAGTCTGAAAATGAGGATTATCTGGGCGGTTGTACTCATCATGATGTGTCTCGCTCCACTGATCTCCACGGAGTTTCGTCTGAGTCTGTTAGCCAAGTTTTTGGCGCTGGCAATCCTGGCCATTGGTCTCGATCTGATCTGGGGATATGGGGGTGTGTTGAGTCTGGGGCATGGTGTGTTCTTTGGTCTGGGTGGGTACGCGATGGCGATGTATCTGAAGCTTCAGGCTAGTGGAGCAACGCTTCCTGACTTCATGGGATGGAGTGGTCTCAGTGGTTTGCCGTGGTTCTGGGAGCCGTTTCGCTCCTTCCCGGTGGCGCTGTTATTGGGAATAGCCCTTCCGGCATTGCTCGCCTTTGCCCTGGGATGGTTTACGTTCCGTAACCGGATCACCGGTGTGTATTTTACCATCCTGACTCAAGCCTTGGTTCTCATTACGGTAACACTCTTTGTTGGTAAACAGGAATGGACGGGGGGAACAAATGGCATTACCGGATATAATTCGATCTTTGGTTTTACACTTCATTCCGCAGGAACAACAATTGTTCTCTACTATATAACGCTTGCTGTTCTGGTGATCGCTTATATGCTCTGTCGTCGAATGGTGAACAGTCGTTTCGGCCAAGTGCTCGAAGCTGCGCGTGAAGGGGAGAATCGGGTGCGATTCCTCGGATATGATCCGGCAGGATATAAAACGCTGGCTTTTGCTTTTTCCGGTGCGCTTGCAGGCATCGCGGGCATGTTGTTTGTACTTCAGGTGGGTATTATCTCGCCATCGATGATGGGGATTGTGCCCTCCATTGAGATGGTCCTGTGGGTTTGCGTTGGGTGGTCGCGGTACGCTTATTGGAGCGGTCATCGGAGCGGTGGTGCTGAATGCAGCCAAAACAGGTTTAAGTGAGGCTTACCCCGAGGGGTGGCTGTTCGTCATTGGTGGACTCTTTGTAACAGTAGTTTTGTTCATGCCAAACGGTATTGTAGGTGTATATCGTCATGTCGTTCGCTTGCTGAAGCGGAGAGGAGAGAGTGCGCATGTCCAAGTCACTCGGGAAAAACCTAAAGTCTACTGAGGAATCAGCGGTGTTGGTAGCCGAGGATATTACGGTAGCCTTTGGTGGGTTCGTTGCTGTCAAAGGCATGAATCTGAAGTTGCATGAACATGACCTGCATTTTCTGATCGGACCCAATGGTGCTGGAAAAACAACGATGCTGGATGTGATATGCGGCAAAACAAAACCCATGTCCGGCTCGGTGAAGATGGCGGATGGCACGGAATTAACACGACTGAAGGAGCACCAGATTGTTCGCAAAGGTGTGGGACGCAAATTCCAAGCGCCATCGATCTTTGCGGGTCTGACGGTGCAGGAGAATCTGACACTGGCGGCGGAGACTCGCCGTTCCCCTTTGCAAGCCATCGGTATTCGTCGATATGGGAAAATGAGTGCTGCCATGGAGCATGTTACCCTCCAGATTGGTCTGCAAGACCGCGTTGATGCTCGTGCAGGAGCGTTATCGCATGGGGAGAAGCAGTGGCTGGAGATCGGCATGCTGCTTCTGCAGGAGCCACGGGTGTTGTTGCTGGACGAACCAGCCGCAGGCATGACGGATGAAGAAACACACAAGACCGGGCGACTTCTGCAAGAGATTGCGCGTGAGCGCTCGGTTGTGGTGGTGGAGCATGATATGGAGTTTGTGCGAGAGTTCGCAGCCAAGGTAACGGTGATGCATGAAGGAAAACTGCTGAAGGAAGGTACGATGGCGGAGGTACAGGCAGACCCGAAAGTGGCAGAAGTGTATCTGGGCAAAAGGAGGGATGACCATGCTGTCGCTGCAACGAATTGAATCCGGCTACGGGGAAAGCAATGTGCTTCGTGGTGTGAACCTGGATGTACAGCCTGGACAGGTGGTGTGTCTGATGGGCCGTAACGGTGTAGGTAAAACAACGTTGATGAAAACATTAATGGGGCTGCTCAAAACACGCAAGGGCAGTATTCAGTGGCAAAATCAGGAGTTATCCACCTTGGACACAGCCAAGCGGGCAAGGGCAGGGATTGGTTATGTACCGCAGGGGCGGGAGATTTTCCCGCAGCTTACGGTGAAAGAAAATTTATTGCTCGGTCTGGAGACGAGTGCACCGGGAGTAAAAACGTTCCCGGAGGATGTACTGGCGATGTTTCCAGTGCTTGCTACGATGTATGGACGGCAGGGCGGGGATCTGAGTGGTGGACAGCAGCAACAGTTGGCGTTCGCTCGGGCATTGGCTTCGCGTCCGGGGTTGTTGCTCCTTGATGAGCCGACAGAAGGCATCCAGCCTTCTATCGTGGAGGACATTAGGCAGGTTATTTTGCAGCTCAAGGCAAAGGGGAACCTCTCGGTTCTGCTGGTAGAGCAGAGTATTGATTTTGTGCGAAGTGCCGCAGATTACATTTATATCATGGACAAAGGAACCATAACCCTGCATGGGACACCGCAAGAGCTGGATATGTCGCAGTTTGAACATCATCTCTCCGTATAGTTGTAGTTAGTCGGCGAGTGGAGAAAGGTTTCAGGAACGCTTGTCCAGGATATTCGAGTATTTCGGATATAACCGCCGGATGCATTCCGGACAGATGTCATGGGTGAATTCGGCGTGGGTATGCTTCTCCAGATAACTCTCAACGGAGTTCCAGTGTTCCTCTTCGTCCTTGATTTGTTTGCAGACGGCGCAAATAGGCAGCAGTCCGCGCAATGTGCGCACTTCAGACAATGCTTTCTTCAATTGGTGTTCTGTCTTTCTTTGTTCGGTAATATCCATGTGTGAAATTAAAGCGAGATCGGTATCACCAGAATTGAATTTGAATAAGATAGAGGGGTGAGTTCTACACGAAACCACCTCTTTTCGTTGTATACAGTATACACGCAGATGTCATATGTATGATTTCGTTTAAAGGGTATTCCGCGTTCTTTCAAATTCTGTGCGACAAGTGCCGTGTTAGGGTTCTTGCTTCGTTTTGCCCAGGCTTCCGTCAGGTGCAGGTAGTGTCTATGACTACTGTGTATATCCGGGTTTGGTGAGCATTGACCAAGTCCCTGTTGCCAGGCACGGTTACAACTTTGGATAATCCAATTGTCATCAACGATGATGAGCTGGTGACGTATGGACTGGAACGACAGCCTCTCCAGATCGGATGTAACATGTCTCATGGATGAGATCCTCCTTTGGCAGAAATCTTATCTCAGTTCATCTGGAATATCCAAAATATCAGCGACCAGGTGCCTGAATCGGGTTGCTTTGCGTGTGCCGTGAATAAGATTGGATAAACGATAGGGTGGGATGCCATGCTGTTCACAAAAGGTCTTCTGGTCCACTTGAAGTTCGGTTAGCCGTCGTTTGATGGCCCATCCGAACGGAGTAACTGGTTTTTTCTTGTTCAAAAGGGTTCACCCCTGGTTAGAATGTAGTATTCAGCCGCCCTTTCTTCATGTAGAATATATAGAAATGCGAGCTGTATGTTTCATTATATACGTAAATTCGTCATCTAACAATTAAAAAAGACGGAAAAAAGTGTATTTTGTGATTATAAATGGCGTAAATACGTAAATAAAACAAATAAAATGACAAAAAACACGTCGGCAAGGAGGTTGCCGCGTGTTTTTTAGTTTGTTTGAATGAAGGGGAGCAGGTATGAGGAGGAAGAGGATTAGGCCCTGTAGGCATGAAGCCCAGCTCCGAGCATATGGAAACTGGGGAAAAACGATTTCATGGACATCGAGGTTGGCTGTGCCAGTCCATCCGCAGCCGAGGCGCTGACGGTCTTCCATTCATTCTCCAGATCTGTGGCCAGGCGGACCATCAGATCCTTGGTTGTATCGTTGTTCAGGGGAATGACTTTGGAGGCTTCGGTTATGCAGGCATTCATGGCTGAATGCAGGTAACCAAGGACCGCCTCTTCGACCGGGATGTCGAGGTGGTGGTTAATCCAGGCGTGAACAGTGGAGAGGCAGCCAACCGAATCATATTTGGCAAAGATCTGTTCGAGCTGGCTGAATTCAATCCAGGGGTGCAGAGCGCGTGCGAGTCTGATCAATCGTTTACCCATGGTGGCAGCTTGTTCTCTGAGATCTCCAGGGGTTCGCTGAACATGGACGAGCTTGTCGATCAGAGCTATCCGCCATGTATCCTTGTGATCTGCTGCGGTATAGATACCTTTGATGGCCATACCTTCAAGACGAACGATGCTCGGATGCAACTGACAACGCATGAATGATTCGAGATCTTCAGCATTACGAATGGTACCCTCCCTGATATGGATATCCATGCCGAAGGAATGGGTGAACCCTCCAACCTGAATAGAGGAATCAAGCAGTTTGACATAATCGAGCAGCTTATTCCCACGGTTCACAATCATTCGCCTCCTGTGTTCGTTAAATGTCAATTAAAGTGACGTTTATATTCCTTTTTGTTTGAGAATCCGAATTATATGATAGTTATCATCCCATAAATGTCCGCTTTTTGTCAATAGTATCAGTGAAATTTAATGAATAGAATCTAAATCTAAATTATTGTGTTATTTTAAATAACGTGTAATGTCATATGAATGAATAGGTAAAGGAAGGACTATATATAAATGAATCAATAAGATCAGCTCAAGCCGGAAAAGAGGGGATCAAATCTAATGATATGCAGTTCATGGGTAAAGATGACGAGATTATGCGATTTTTGATGAAAATGCCTAGCTGAAAAAGAAGTATTAAAAAGCACTTTACTTTTAGTTCTGAACCCGGTATAATCAATTCTGTTGCCGATTATTTACGACATGCGGTCGTGGTGGAATGGCAGACACGCTATCTTGAGGGGGTAGTGGGCGTATGCCCGTGGAGGTTCGAGTCCTCTCGACCGCATCATATGAACGATTAAAAAGAAGCTTTCCATTAATGGAAAGCTTCTTTTTTGTCTTTTTCGAACAGTATGACATCAAAGTTGAGAAAAAAAGGCCATCCATTACCGGGGCAATGGTGCTCTACCTTCCGGCTACGGGTGGCCTGTGTATTATTTTTGCAGCAAATTCTTGATATCTTCTTCAATCTTGTCCGGTGTTGTTTTGGGAGCATAACGTTTAATGACCTGTCCGTTCTGATCCACGAGGAATTTGGTGAAATTCCATTTGATTGCTTTGGAGCCGAGCAGGCCAGGAGCTTCTGTGCTAAGGTGTTGGAAAAGAGGGTGAGCGCTTGAGCCGTTCACATCAATTTTCTCAAACATGGGGAAACTCACGCCATAATTCATCTGACAGAACTCGGCAATATCGTCGGAAGATCCTTTTTCCTGTGCAAACTGGTTGCTTGGGAAACCAAGAACTTCAAATGGAGCATCTTGAAACTTGTCTTGCAGTTCTTGTAGACCTTTGAATTGAGGGGTAAGGCCACATGAGCTTGCCGTATTCACAATCAGGAGCACTTTGTCACGGTAGTCGGACATTTCAACTTCTTGACCGCGAAGTGTATTCACTTTGTAATCGTAGACTGTCATCTAAATCGCCTCCATTTATTTACTCTTATATCTTCTATTATATTGGTTGCAATTAAATATTGCAAAACTAATATGGTGTTAAAAGCATCAAAACAGGCAAGTTGTGCAGAATACGTGAATGAATTGCGAAGTGATTTACGCCAGAGTGAGAATTAGATAGCCTTGAAGAGATAGATAGAGTATAACTTTGTTGTAAGCGTTATTATGGATAGGAATTGGCAAAAATCTGCCGATTCGGTGATCTGCGCGGACTTTACACCGACATGGCACGGGTGTATGATTCATAACGTAATTTCAATTTAAACTAAATTGTACCTGAAAAACGAAACAAACGATAATATCGCTCGATCTTATCCTTAAGATATACGAACGATGTTTTAATCGCTGAGTTTCCATTCATTGATGAGTGGAAAACGGGGGAACCAACGGAATGCGCTGTCCAGGACAGTGGCATTCATGGGGTGAATTTTCCGGTGACAGCCGGAAATAGGGCGACTCTCGCGCCCGAATCCGTCAGCTAACCTCGTAAGCGTTAAAGGGAGAGGCAACAAGCCGTACGCTGGTTCATGGTGTTTTCGCCATGGATTATTTAAGAAGCGTTCGGGAGGCCTTGGTCCCCCACGCTTCTTTTTTGTTGTCTTTTCACGCCAAGGGAGGAACGAATGATGGATACTGAGATGATCTTAGTGACTGCTCCAAATGAAGCAGGACGCAAATTTATTAAATTGCTGATGTACAAAAAAATGCCGTTTGCCGTTCTAACCAACAGTGCAGGGGAAGAGCGCAGACTCCGTAGAATCGGAGTAGAACATGTCATTCGCATGAACACGGCTGCAGCTCAAAAATGGTTTTTGCCGCAGGGCAGCGTAGGCAACGTGTTTATTTTCGAGAACAGCCTGAATCTGACCTGTCGTTATTTACAGATCTGCCGTTCATGGACATCGAAATCCCTGTGCGTGATTACGGAGCAGAGTCATCCTAAGGGCATCTATCGGGGCATGGGCGCAGACCGGATTGTATATTCGCTTAATGGGGAAGTTGGCTTTCTCCTCAATGGTTAATGCCATAGCTTGTGATTGCTCAGGTGTAAGGTGCCTGTTATAATTGAATGTATCGATAAACGGAAGTTTGAGGAGACTCATGCAAGATGGTGAGTCTTCTTTTTTATGGTTTTAGAGGTTGTTCAAGGAGGAATTGGCGTGCCGGATGTAGGTGGATTGAAATGGTTGTTTTTTGATGTTGGAGATACACTGGTAGATGAATGGGAGCCGGTTGATGATATTATCGGACAGTTCGTCCGTGAAGCTTGTGCTTTGGGGTATCCGGTGACAATTGAGGCGGTACGCGAACTGTTCGCGAACTGTTACCAGAAATATGAGCAATGGCCTATGAGAGTGGCGATTCGCACATTTGTTGAAGACGAGGGACACCAGAAACAGATTCAGGACAAGCTGAAATTTCAAAAAGATCTTGAACGTCCTTTTCCTTCAGCGGATTACGTTCTTCAGCAGTTGTCACGGCATTATCACATTGGCATTATTGCCAATCAGAGTCCTGGAACGGAAGAGAGACTGGAGAGTTACGGACTGCGGAAGTATGTTGATGTTCTGGCCTGCTCGGCTGAAGAAGGAGTGTCCAAGCCAGACCCTGAGTTATACGCTGTAGCCTTGAAGCAGGCCGGTTGTGAACCAGAGGAAGCCGTCATGATCGGCGATCGGATCGATAACGACATTATACCTGCTCGGAAGCTGGGCATGCGTACGATTCGAATTATGCAGGGTTACGGAAGATTCCAGCCAGAACTATCGGATGACAAACGTGCGGATTGGACTGTGGATTCATTGGATCAGCTCCTGCCGTTACTGATACCAAATCAGGATTAGATGATTGTTTATTGGATTTTGAGTTTTACTATAAAAGGAAACACCTTGCTGTATTGCAACAATAAAGGCTGATCAACTTGGGTATTGCATACCGGAGTTGATCAGCCTTTTTAGTATTTAGTCGATAAGAACGAGATTAGAATAACCGAATCGTCTGAATGATCAGATATACATTCAGCACAACGATAATCGCGGCAATGACCCATGAGATGATTTTGAGCCACAATTTGTTGGCGAATGCACCCATGCTTTTTTTATCACTCGTGAACATCACCAGGGGAATTACAGCAAAGGGCAATTGTAGCGACAGCACGACCTGGCTCAAAATGAGCAGTTCTTCTGTGCCGTGTTCTCCTGCAATGGCTGTCACAATTACCGCCGGGATGATGGCGATCAGACGTGTGACCAGTCTGCGCAGCCAAGCCGGAATTCGAATGTTCAGGAAACCTTCCATAACTATTTGCCCAGCGAGTGTACCTGTAAGGGTAGAGTTCTGACCTGATGCTAACAGCGCCACACCGAACAGAATACTTGCAACCGTAGTACCCAATAGAGGTGTCAGCAGATGGTAGGCATCTGCGATCTCGGCAACCTGCGTCATACCAGCACTGTGGAATACAGCAGCAGATACAATCAGGATGGCTGCATTGATGAACAGGGCCAGTGTCAGCGCGATTGTAGAATCCATGGTCGAGTACCGAATGGCTTCTTTTTTGCCCTGTGGTGTCTGTTCGATCTGACGGGTCTGCACAATGGAAGAATGCAGGTACAGATTATGCGGCATCACGGTTGCTCCAATAATACCAATGGCAATATAGAGCATAGCCGGGTTTTGCAGAATCTCAACATTTGGTACAAAACCATGGAGAACACCGCCCATATCCGGTTTTGCCAGAAACAGATCAATCCCGAAGCAGAGGGCGATGGTTGCCATCAGCACAATGACGAGAGTCTCCAAGGCGCGGAAGCCTTTGTTTTGCAGTACAAGAATCAGGAGTACATCAACTGCTGTGATGATAACGCCGTATAACATAGGAATGTTAAATAACAGCTTTAACGCGATGGCAGAACCAATGACTTCAGCCAGATCGGTGGCTGCAATGGCAAGCTCACACAGAATCCATAACATCATGACAACAGGCATGCTGAATCGTTCACGACAGGCTTGAGCCAGATCCCGTCCAGTGACGATGCCGAGCTTGCCAGCCAGCGACTGAAGGACAACGGCCATCAGGTTTGATAACAGGATAACGGATAACAAGGTATACCCGAACTGCGAGCCGCCTGCGATATCTGTTGCCCAATTCCCGGGATCCATGTAACCTACGGCAACGAGGTATCCTGGGCCTACAAAGGCGAGGAATTTCTTCCACCATGCAGCATTCTGCGGAACTTTCATGGAACTATGTGCTTCTCCAAGGGAAGGGGCCATGCCCGCAGTAGACAATGATTCTCTTGAAGGAGCGTTGAACGGATTTTTTTTACTCATACGATAATCACCTGACTTTGAATGATTGATTTGGAAATATTGTTGCGGGACAACCCGCTCATGATATATCTAAATTTTTATGTTTATTGTTACATTGTACTCCTTCAATTGTTTTTGTCTAGTGCAACTTTTATGTATCAGCACAAAATTCCGGTTGTAGCTTGAAGATGCCCCTTCGTATATTACCCAACCTTGGAGAAAATACAGCCATGGCATTGAAATGCATGAAAATAATAAAGTTGTAAAAGCTGATAAAGATACAAAATTGCGTTTCAAAATGAGCCAGAAGTTTAAATTGAAAGGAAGGCAGTAAAAACTATATGGATAAGGGAGAGATTCTTAAATGGAAGCTTTATATACAGCAGTAGCGACAGTTAAAGGTGGACGTACAGGTTCTGTGACTTCTTCGGATGGCGTGCTTAAGCATGATCTGAAAATGCCAAAAGAGCTTGGTGGCTCCGGTGGTGAAGGTACTAACCCTGAGCAGCTTTTTGCCGCTGGATATGGAGCATGTTATGAAAGTGCCCTTGCCAATGTAGCGCGCAAAGCAGGTGTGAAATTGGAGGATGTGGTTGTTACAAGTAACGTATCCATTGGTAAAGACCCTGCGGATGACGGTTTCCAGCTGTCTGTTCGTCTGGACGTTAGCATGCCTGGTGTAGATCACAGTCAAGCAGAGGAACTGGCCCGCAAGGCGCATGATTTCTGTCCATATTCCAAAGCAACACGCGGCAACATTGATGTTGTTTTAAACGTAGTCTAAGATTTGACTCCTGGCAAGTAAAGGGAACATATAGAGCAGGGTATCCCAGATACCTGATGCTCGACTACAAAGCCCTGCTGGCAATCGGCAGGGTTTTGTGTTGATTATAATATATGGACATGGTGCAGGAGATTAGATGCCAGATCGCGTACTATTTTACATAATTGCACTCCCACTTCATGCTACACATTCCATAAAGGGGGAACGAAGATGAGTATTGAAGAGATGATCGAGCGGCGATTTGTGTGTACAAAATGCAGGGGCACGGATTGTAACATTAAGGAAGTTTCCATGTCAGGAGCAGGCCTGAGCAAGATGTTTGATATACAGCATAACCACTACCTGTTCGTGGCTTGTGCTTCCTGCGGGTATGTTGAGGTATTTGATCCGGATGTTTTGAAAGGGAAAAAACAGGGGCAGGTCGGGACTATTCTGGATATTCTGTTTGGCGGGTAGACATGCGCGAGTTGACATTGAACTGAATTTTCTTTAATATAACTTAGTACTGAGTAGTGTCATTGCATGAACCAAATTTGAATTAAACAGGTGATATCCATGTCTTATAGACCGCGTATTGCAGATTTAGAATTAGCTTATGGTAACAAGGAAGACGGATTGTATGAATTCAAAATGAATTTGGTAGACGGTACTAAATGCCGTGTATTCTACACCCGTTCCCCGGAATGGAAGATGACCAATATCAGCCGTCTGCAGAAAACCCCTTGTCCAGTATGTCGCAAAGATTTCATTTGCAAATGTATGGACCAGTGGGCAAGTGACCTGCATCAACAGATGATCGATGACCAATGGATGGAAAAGGCAGTTACGGAGTAATTGTCGGACAGATACGAGCGTGGGCACAATGCCTGCGCTCTTTTTCTTTTTATTTCCCATTAATGCGTGTTCAAAAAAGAGCGGTTTTCAGTCTTTTTGAACTACCTCTAGAAATAGTTTTAGAATTAGTGAACAATATGGCCCAGATTGGGTAAGTTACTCTAACCGCAACAATAGGAGGCAGCGAATATGACAGCAAATCAAACAGATGTGCATCAGGGACATCCCATCGTACTGGTGGATGGCGTCTGTCACTTCTGCCAGGGCTTAACCAAATGGATTATCAAGCGTGACCCGGAAGGAAAATATCATTTTGCATCGCTTCAATCGGATGTAGCCAAGGAACTGCTGGCGAAGGGCAATTTGTCGACAGACAGTATGGATACCTTTGTTCTGATTGAAAATGGAAAATACTATACACGTTCAACCGCCGCACTGCGATTGGCCAAAGGTCTGAAGTTTCCTTATCCATTATTATATGTATTCATTATTGTACCGAAATTCATTCGTAATGCGGTCTATAACATGGTGGCACGCAACCGTTATCGCTGGTTTGGCAAGGATGAAGCGTGCATGTTGCCTACACCGGAGATCAAAGATCGATTTTTGTGAGTGTGATTAATAACGGAAATAATTGGGTAATGACTACAGATCATATCTATTTTGGGAGGAAAACAACTTGAAGAAGTGGACTACATTATTTATCGGGGCATTATTAGCAGTGAGCTTGGCAGCATGCGGTAACGATACAGATAATACGGCAACGCCGCCAGCGACTAACAACGAAACATCTAACGAGGGTAATACACCTGCGGAGCAGGAAACAAAGGTCCCTACCCTGGACGAATTGATTACCAAAACCAATGCAGCAACGAAAGAAATGAAAAGCTTCACAACTGAAGCAAATATTGATCAGAATCTGAAACTGGATGCTGGTGAACAGTCCCAGGATCAACAGGTTAAAACATCGCTCAAGATGGATATTATCAAAGATCCAATGATGATCTATCAAGAGATGAAAATGGAAATGTCGGGACAGGAAGCTCAGAACGTGAAGCAGTATATCACTTCGGATAAAATCTACTCTCAAGTTGGGGATCAATGGGTTGCGATTCCTGAAGCTCAAACCAAGGAACTGATTGAGCAGATGAAGGCAAGCATGAATCCGGAAGGTGAATTGGAGCAATTCAAAAAGATTGAAGAAGATACTGAAGTGACCGAAGAAGGCGACAATTATGTGATTAACGCTGACGTATCCGGTGATAATGTGAAGGAACTAGCGAAAGCCGTGATGGAGCAGAACGGATCGGATGCCCAGATGCAAGCCATGCTTGATCAGATGAATATCACTAGCATGAAGATGAAATACATGATCAACAAAGAAACCTACCTGCCTGCAAGTACGGACGTAACCATGGTCATGGAGATGGAACAGAATGGGCAGAAAATGACGATGGACATGAAGATGAACAGTACATTTTCTAATCAAGATCAAGTGGAAGAGATTAAGATTCCACAAGAAGCATTGGATAGCGCTAAATAAAACAGGCACCTCTGAACTAGATCTGTGTGAGCCGAGAGGTTTACCGGATTAGAACCAGAGGTGTTTTTCTGTTTAGCGGAGATTATGGTCAGCGTTCAAGGTGTTATAGTATAGTCATATTGAAGTAGAGAGGGGAGATAAAAGATGATTGAATATGCGCACATCCACCATGTAAGTCTGGCTGTACGTGATCTGGAAATCGCGAAGAAATTCTATTCGGGGTTACTGGGAATGCAGGAGATTGAACGTCCGCCTTTCCGCTCCACAGGTACATGGTATGCCATCGGTAGCCAGCAGCTTCATCTGTTACAGCACCCGGAGGGTCACACGTTACGTGAGGCTGGGATTGATACTACAGACGGTCACTTTGCGATCTGGGTCACCAGTTATTCAGGGACTATAGCCTGGCTGGAGCAGCAGGGAATTGAGTATGAAGCGAGACCTGACAGTGTGGCTGGATTCGCGCAGATTTTTGTACTTGATCCGGACCGTAACATTATTGAGTTCGATTCACCGTATAACTCTTAAGGGAAAATGGTTAGAATAAATCTCTTGCTCCCCCAGAAATTGTATGCTATATTATCCATACATTCATAGCACGTGACGGAAGCACCGTCCATATACTGCATATTCATGCGGTTATTGGACGGTGCTTTCTTTGTGCTTTTTGACAGGGAGGGAAGGAAAATTTGATTGTACTGAAGGTTGTTCTGGTTTCAAAGGATAGAGATTACATTAGCGCCTGGCTTGATTATGTACAGGGAAATTCATCTGATCTTTATGTGCGTTTCACGGCATTCTCTCCAAGAAGATTCGTTCAGGGATCACATGAATAAGCAAGAAGGTAGAGAATTACCGGATCTGGTTATTGCGGAACCGGAGTTTCTGAATGACTGGCTGAATAACGGGGGAGAAGTATCAGGTGTACCTTGGCTAATGCTTAGTGAAGGGATGGAAGAGGTGGATGAGGCCAAGCGGCTGATGAAATATCAACCCTTGCCTGCTTTGCTGGATGCTGTGATGCATGCTTGCCGGCAGCCACGCCGTAAGAAGGTTCACCATCCGGGGCAAGAGACTCTCTCCATCGGTGTAGTATCCGCTTCGGGTGGAAGTGGCAAAACGGCAGTAGCCCTGCATATGGCGAAGCAATTGGGACTTGCAGGATATGCTGTTCTTTATCTGAATCTGGAGACGCTGGACAGTACGCTCCCGTTTCTGGAAAAGGGACTAACTAGAAGTGGGCAGCGTCACCCGGATGCGGAGACGGGATTGTCACGCCTGTTATACGATCTGAAGGTGGGCAGAAAGGAATCCGGCAAGCAGTTACAGGTGCAATCGAAGGGCGTAGATGGATATGTGGTCCGGCATGAAGCACTGAAATCCGATGTGTTCTGGCCATTATCGAATCGGAAAGAACTGTTGCAAATGACTCGTGAGGATACGTCGAATCTGCTTCGTTATTTAACGGATTGTGGACAGTATGACGTGCTGATTCTGGATGGGGATTCCGGTTGGGATGGGCGCAGTGAAGGGGTGCTGGATGCAGCAGATGCATTTGTCTGGCTGGTTGAGGATGATATATCTGCCATGCATCGATGGGGACAATGGTTACAGCATGCTGAGCGTACGAAGCCAGACCTGTACGAAAGTATGCTGGATCGTTCACGATTTGTGGTTAACAAATATCGGGACAATGTCGTCAATGCACTCCCACGCCCTGATCTGCATCTGGATGCAGTGTTGCCTTACATCCCTTCTTGGAAACAACTCAGTCAGGAGGAAGTCATGCTTAGTTCTCCGATCTTCCAACGTGAAGTGAAGAGATTATGTGCCATGCTGGTACAAGATGGCGAAGAAGAATTGAAGCAGACGGGACGAATTCAGAAGCAGGATCGGTGGGCACTATGACGGATTCATCCAATAAAATACTGGATCGTGAAGAACAGTTTCAGATGATGCGCAGGGAAGTCAGGGCTGGCCTCGATTTAACCTCTTCCGCAGGAGATGATGAACTGTGGCAGGGGATAGAACGCAAAGTTCTCACTGACCCGAAGCTGGATGATCTGACCTCAGGAGAGCGTCATACGCTGGTACAGCGATTGTTTGACTCCTTTCGTGGATTGGATATTCTGCAACCGCTTGTGGATCATCCCGATATTACGGAGATTATGATCAATAGTCACAAGGAGATTTTTGTGGAGCAGGAAGGTGAAGTCAGCCAGATCACCCTTGAATTCGAGTCCAGGGAACGGCTCGAGGATATTATCCAGATGATTGTGTCCGGGGTAAACCGAATTGTGAATGAATCTTCTCCAATTGTAGATGCCCGTTTAAAGGATGGTTCGCGGGTTAATATCGTGTTGCCGCCTATTGCCTTGAAAGGTCCCACGATGACGATTCGTAAATTCCCCAGTGAACCGATGAAGATGTCCGATCTGATTGAGAAGGGTGCCCTGCATGAAGAGGCGGCAGAATTATTGCAGCAGTTGGTACGGAGCAAATACAACATCTTCATTGGAGGTGGAACCGGATCGGGAAAAACGACCTTTCTGAACGCATTATCACAGTTCATCCCTGCCGATGAGCGGATTATTACCATTGAGGATTCGGCTGAGTTACAGATTGTTACGGTACCCAATCTGGTATCACTGGAAACGCGGAATGCAAACACCGAAGGCAAGGGACAGATATCTATTCGGGATCTGATCAAATCTTCCTTACGGATGCGTCCGAACCGGATTGTGATTGGGGAAGTCAGGGGCGCAGAAGCGCTGGATATGTTACAGGCCATGAACACAGGACATGATGGAAGCTTATCAACTGGGCACGCCAATACTATCTCGGACATGATCAGCAGACTTGAAACGATGGTGCTCAGCGGTGCGGATCTTCCGATTGCGGTTGTACGGCAGCAGATTAGTTCAGCAATCGATATTTTCGTACATCTGTCCCGGCTACGAGACCGCTCACGGCGGGTGACAGAGATTAGTGAAGTGATTGGCATGCAGGACGGTGAGGTTATGCTGAATCCACTGTTTCGTTTCCAGGAACAAGAAGAGCGTGGAGGCAAAATTATTGGAGGGTTAGTACAGGTTGGAAAGTTGAATCAGGTGGATAAAATTCAGATGGCTGGGCTCGGGAAATGGCTGGATGAATACATAGAACAATATAGTGTTGGAATAGGTTCATCAGATAACAACGTGAATTAAAGTCATTGGAAGGTGATTACTGTTGGGTGAAGCCAGACAGATGTTGACGGATTACACCGTATATGCGCTTTCCCGGAGACAACGAATGGTCTGTATGCTGATTAGTGGTCTGCTGTTTTTTGGCATCGGAATTCTGTTCTACCATCACTGGTTGGCTGGAGCGATCCTGGCTGCGGGTTGCATATGGGTACCAAAACATTGGACTAAAGTGCTGTTGGAACGAAAAAGAATGACACTCAGTTTACATTTTAAGCAAGCATTATATGCATTATCTTCGGCACTGGCAGCAGGAAAATCGGTGGAAAATGGATTCAAGGAATCCGTAGAGGATCTGCGGATGTTGAACCCGGAAGCGGATACCGATCTGATTCGTGAGTTCACGATATTGCGGACACGGATGGAGTATGGACAACCAATTGAAGAGGCACTACAGGATTTTTCGGATCGGGCGCAGATTGAAGATATTACGAACTTTGCAGATGTGTTCATTACGTGCAAACGAACTGGCGGGGATCTGGTTGAAGTTGTGCGTCGTACCTCTGCGGTGATTGGTGAGAAGCTGGACATTCAGCAGGATATTATGGTCGCGGTATCGCAGAAAAAGTTTGAATCAAAGGTAATGTTTGCCGCTCCATTTATTTTTCTGATATTTCTCAATCTGACCGCCAAGGACTTTATGGAGCCGTTATATAGCGGGATGGGGTACCTCATCTCTAGTGGTGCCTTGGCAGTACTCGCCTGCTGTTATCTGTGGATTAATCGCATTATGGATATCAAAGTATAAGGAGCTGAAAAGATGCTGCTTCCCGTTATAGTCGCAGGGATACTCGGAGCGGGATGGCTGGTGCTGGATCGAACCCGGGGGCAGACCTACCGGCATCTGCGCAAGCTGGATATGGAAGGATTACGACTGAAAAAATTGCATGGCCCCTTCCTGTTTATATTGGACAAGTTTGAGATTGGACGCAGATTGCCTGTGCTCATGTTTCGGATGCAACATGCCATTCAGAAAATGTATGGCATACAGCACAGTGGAGAGAAAACGATGCTGTATTGCGCCGAAATGTTGACCTATACGTGGCTCATGCTGCTGCTGGGCTGCCTGTTATCACTCGTTGGAGATATGGGCATCGGAGGTATGGTGGGTGGGCTCGCGCTCGGTGCAGCGTTGCCTTTTGCGCTCTACAAAGACCTTAATACAAAGGTGCAGCGAAGAGACCAGGATATTCTTATGGAACTGCCTGAGATGCTGAACCGAATTGTACTGCTGGTTGGCGCAGGGGAGACCGTGCAACGTGCCATCGTTCACTGTGTGACAAGCCAGGGGGAACGGAATCATCCGTTGTACAACGAACTCAGAAAGACGGTGGGAGATTGGAATAATGGTTACTCGTTTCAACAATCATTTGAACAGTTCAGTCGCCGCTGCGGTGTTCAAGAAGTGACGATTTTTACGACAACAGTGCTGCTGAATTTCCGGCGTGGGGGAGGTGACTTTGTATTGGCGCTGCGGGATCTGTCACATGTGTTGTGGGAGAAACGCAAGGCTGTCAGTCGGGCGAAGGGAGAACAGGCTTCTTCCAAACTGGTGTTTCCGATGGTACTGATCTTTTTTACGATTGTGGTCATGATCGGGGCACCTGCTTTTATGATGATGAATATGTAGGAGGAATTGGGATGATGGAAGTGTTAAAAAACAAGGTAAGCGCATTTTGGAAAGAAGAGGACGGGCTCGGCACGTTGGAGCTGATTCTGATTATCGGGGTTATTATCATTATTGCTTTGATTTTTAAAGACCAAATTAAAAAATTGGTAGAAAGACTGTTAACTAATGTGAGTAATAAAAGTAATGAATTCTTCGAATAACAAGTTCAAAAAGGAAGAAGGGAGCTTCACCGTTGAAGCCTCCCTGATCTTCCCTGTTGTGCTGTTTATTCTTGTGTTGTTGCTTTTCTTTACCATGTACATGTATCAAAAGACATTCCTGAATCAACATGCCTATGCAGCTTCCGAACGTGCAGCCTATAGCTGGGACAACAGCCACAAACAGGCGATGACAGGTGAATATGTTGCTGGAGAACATGACAATCTGTATTGGAGACTGACGGACGATCGTATGCTTGGAGCGCTGTTTGGCTGGGCGGGAGCGGATAATCAGGTTAGCGTTTCTATACCTGCTGGTGAAGGCGGCAATCTCTCGGAACAGAAATTAGCACAAGCGGTGCAACATATGCCCTCAGCTATGAAAGGAACGATTGAGTTTCAGAATTCTCTGATTCAGCGGAAAGTAACAACCAAGCTGGAACAAGTAATTTCTTTGCCTCTTCCTTCTTTTTTGTTCGATTCAGGTAACCGTGTCCTCACTCAAGGATCGTCCGCAGTTGTTGAACCGGTTGAATTCATTCGAACGGTCGATCTGGTCCGTTATTACGCAGCCAAGTTTAAAGGAAAAGGCGGTGCAGCGACCAGTACAGCGGCAGAAGCCGGACAGGTTGTGCAGCATTTTGGCAAAAGCAAAAAGTGAGAGAAGGAGGAGGGCGGAGCTGTTTAGAAAAAAAGACGGTGAGTCGGGAGCCGTAACCCTTTTTTTAATATTAATATTGGCCGGAGTTTATATGTTTGTCGCTATATTTATTGATTACGCTCGAATAGCGGCATTCAAGGTGCAGACCGAGCGCATGACACATGCTGCGATGAGATCCGTCATGTCAGCCTATGACACCTCACTACGGGAGTATGGTTTATTCGGGTATGGCGACAGTAGTGGGGATGCAATTATGGCTAAAGTGTTGAATGATAGTGTGAAGCCTTCATCTGTAAAAGATGGATTCCCCATTCTGGATATCCAGTGGGATACAACTACGCTGAGCATGGAGCGTGAACTGGGCAAATACGATATATTTAATCGCCAGATTCAGGAGGACATGAAGTATCGGGCTCCGGTTGATTTTACCCTTGAAGTGATCAATCGGTTCAAACCGATATCAGACGAGATGAAGGAAGCAGCGCACACGGTAGACTTGCTGAAAAAATTACAGAAGTTATATGACAAACGTGAAGAGTTACTGGACGAAGCCATTGCCAATCAGACGGAATCCGCGGAGAAGCTGAAGAATCTTCCAAAGTTGATCATGGACCCGCCTTCACAAGCTATCTATGAAGAAATGTTGGAAGAAACACCAGAGACAGCTGCCGAGGCGGCGGCACGTTATGCAGATTATCTTAACAAGAAACAGGCAGATGAGGGACTGCCGTTCAGAGAGCAACAATACATATTGGAACTGGCTCGTTATCGGACTGGTGTTGGTAATGTGGTGACAGGCATCAGCATGATCATACAACCGGCGTTACAGGCCCATCAAACGAAGCTGGAGGAAGCACAGTCCAAAATCGAAGAAGCACGCAAGATCAATGAGGAAATGAAACGTGTGATCGCGGAGGGGGAGAACCGTTCGCAGAACGCGAGCTATGACAACGTCGGCAACTCGAATCTGCCTGGGACGAGTCCTGTATCTACTGGATCAGGCACTGAAGCCAAAAGTACACGTTCTCTTGCTTCGGAGCTTGTGAGGGCAGATAGCCTATTTGATCAGTTGAAGACACGGGTTGTTTCCCAGAATTCGGACTTCTCTAACGTCAGAAGAGACAACATGGAATTGAATACACAGCTTCACAGTGTCATGGCCATGAGTGGGGTTCCGATTAAACCAGCGGTCAGACAGGCAAGTCAGGTTACGGAACGATATATGGACAACTATGTACGTAGCGGTCCGGCCAATCTCATCCTCCAAAGTAAGCAGCAGCTGGAGAGTGGTCGTGGGTCGGATGCCCAACGCAAAGCGAATGACAAAGAATCCAAAGGGAAATTGAAGGAAGTCAAACGAATCTTGTCGCAGATTCAGAATGGAAGTTCGGGTTCCGTGGACGCTTTCAAACAGTTGGAGGAATATTACAACGCTAATATTTCTTTTAACGAGGCTAGTCGTGAGGAAGCCAAAAAGGCAGAGATTGCTGGAGATCCCTATGACTCTGGTGGCGATGCCATGAAGGGAATGGACAGTTTGTTTGGCGGGATGTCCGGTCTGCTGGACAGTCTTGGTGACGAATTATTTCAGAATGAGTACGCTCTAGCCTATTTCAATTCCATGGACTTTGGTCAGTTATTTACCTGGACTGAAGGTGGTGGAGATGCTGGTGATGTCTTCAAATTGGAGAATCAGGAACTGGAGTATATCGTCTACGGGTTTCATAACCCTTCGGGTAACATCGCTGCGGCATATGCGGAGATATTTGGGATGCGGCTGGCTATTCGGACGGCTGAAGGGTTAATTGAGCACAGCAAGCTTGGGAACCCACTTCTGGTATTATCGGCGGCAATCTTATACGGGATTACAAACGCCATCGCGGATATGGTGAAATTAGCAAAAGAGGGCAGTGTGGAATTGTCCAAGTATATCAAAGTCAAACTGACGTACAGGGACCATCTCCGATTGTTCCTATTGATGCATAGTAACAATGAACGCAAAATGTCCAGAATGCTGGCGCTAATTCGATTGAATACGGGTGTGAATCCAGATGAGAAACAGACGTATGCTTCGGGTAACATGAGTAGTAGCATCAAACTGTGGTTTTTACCAGGGGTGGTTAGAAGCATAGGTGCTGTTATGGGTAGTGCGGACCAGGTTGAAGATGGGCGATTTTTCATTGAGCGGAAGGCGGATTATTCCTATTGAATGATCAGGATCGTTTCGGTGGAGGGATTATGGACAAGCAGCAACATTACGAAAAAAAAAGCGCACAAATGCAGATTCGTTTAACAAGAATAATCAGATTGCAGCGTTTGAAGTCTCTGAATAAGCAAATATATTCTCCGAAAAAGGAACAGGGCAGCATGGTTCTGGAAGCTTCACTGGTGTTACCTGTCTTTCTGTTCTTTATCATGTTTCTCATCTTCATAGTGCAAATGACTCTAATCTCCACAGCGTTACAGAGCACGGCGGGTGAAGCGGTGAAGCAGTTATCAACGAAAATATATCCCGTTTCCCTTGCATTCACACCTTCTGATTCTGCCGGCGGAGAAGGTTCTGGAGGGGGTTGGAAGATACCAGAGTTATCTCTGACGGAATGGGCAGAAGGTTATGCTTCTTCTCTACCCGAGCCATTAAGTGATTGGGTACGTTCAGCTGCGGCCAGTGGTGAACAGCCACTACAGGAGATCAAAACATCCGTCTTGGAAACCGTACTTGATCCCACGGTAAAACCGCTGCTTCAACCATTTATCGAACCAACGCTGCTGAATATGGAACGTGTTCATGTGAATGGTATTTCGATACCTGATCTCAAAAACAAAACAAATCCATATTTCCGACTTGAATTGAGTTATGAATTGCCTGTAAAAGTCCCCTTTCTCAGTAAACCGCTTCGGATTCAGGCTGCTGCGGCAGAACGGGTATGGATTGGAGATACCGGAGAAGGATCAGATGGCAGCGCAGGAGACGGGGATACTGCGGGTTCAGCAACGGTTCTGTCGAAGCCTGACCCGGCTTACATAGGCAATAATGCAACGATTAAGGTGAAGGTAGAACCAGGAGCGACAGCCAATTTAACGATATTTTACAAGTCAGGTGAAAGTTCTGCAAAGCACATCGGCTGGGCCACCGCAGATGAGAATGGAATTATTGAGTGGAACTGGTTTGTTGGTACTCGGACAACAGAAGGAACATGGAGTTTTGTTGTCGAGACAGGGGAAGGTGCCAAGACGGAGACTACGTTTACCGTGGCCTCTAGAAAATAAGGAAGGGGATGATGGAGGTGGAGTGGTTTTATATTGCCTGTGGCATATACGTCATTGCAGCTTTTATTACAGATATTCGTTCAATGAAAATTCCAAATCGATTGACTTTACCCGTGACTGTTGCAGGCGTATTGGCCCACATCATATGGGGAGGTTGGGATGGTTTCTTGTTCTCAGCCGCTGGATTTGCAGCAGGTTTTGGCATTTTGTTTCTGATGTATGCGATTGGAGCCGTAGGGGCAGGAGATGTGAAATTGTTTGGTGGGATTGGCGCATGGACGGGACTTGCTTTTGGCATTCATGTCATTATTTACTCCGTTTTGTATGCGGGAGCCATTGGTTTAGTGATACTTCTATTCCGCAAGGACTCAGCGAAACGGATTCGGGGCATGGCAGGCAATCTTGCCGGGTTCTTCATTCTTGGTTCGCTCAAGCTGGTGAACAAAGAGAAGACATTGAAGTTTCCGTTTATGCTGGCGGTATTGCCCGGGTTTATCACGGTCCTTGTCTCAGGACTTTTCCCTTGATATCAGGAATCTGGAAAACGTTAGGATAACAGTGATCGAAGATAGCACTGCGATTGGAGTGGAAGAGTGTGGTGTATTGTAACTCAACTTATATCAACTAAACTTTTTACACGAGAACGGAGAGGACGGAAAAAACCTGAAGAAGCGGAGCTAAAAGCTTTCTGAAAGAAAGCTGCATCGGAAGCATATGCTTTGCCTTTATCCCCGGATTTTCCCCTTTACAAAGGGAATCAAGAAATCTGGGGATAACAGCGATCGGAAGGTTGTTCTGTCATCGAAGTACCCAGTGTAACTTTCTTTAGTTGATCCTATATAACAATGGAAAGAGAGGATTGGCATGTATGGATTAACGAGAGATTTTATTCGTAACGGCGGAGCGTTCATGGTTTTGGAGAAAGAGGACGGGTTACGAATGGAGGAATTGAGCCGGGTACAGATGGGGATGTTGGCGTCCAATCAGATTCCGCGACTTCTTCCTGTTCATATTCGGGAAGTCGATCGAAATGTAACTTTGCAGTACGACATATCAGGGTACAAGATGTTATCCCAGATGTTAAAGTCAAGCAAAATCAAATTGCGTGTTCTGTACGGTTTGTTGTTCCAACTAGCTGATGCCTTCACGGAATGCCGGCAATATATGCTGGAGCCTCGTAAATTATTGATCCAGGAAGAGTACTTGTTCATCAATGGTTCATTCGAACAGGGTGAGCTTGGGATGGTATATGTACCAATCATGGATAAGGTTGAAGTTGATCCAATACCTCAGCAATTCCGTGAGCTGGTGATCAGGCTGATGGCACATGTACAGGAACTGCAGGGAGAAGGCATTCAGCGTGTTCTGCAGTTATGTGACAACGAACGCTGGGATATCAGACAGTTGCGAGAGCTTCTTTTGGAATTATACGCTGACGAGCAAGAGAATGGAGGAGGCGCAGCATTTCTCTCGTCCAGAACTTCGGAAACACCCAATGATTCAAGAGGTGATCTTCATTCGTTGATTTCTGAGCGAGATAGCAGGCTAGCCACTGGTACTTCTCGGCCATATCAACCCGGTCCTCCCGTTCAAAATGCTGGTGTGGGGCCGCAACTAAATTTCCGTCAGCTGCACAATAAGAGTGAATCTGAGGTTGAAGACATTCTGGTGAGATCTCGAACCTTTCCAGGCAGGCGCTCACCTGAGCAATTTCCATTGGAGAGTTCAAACGGTATGGATAAGAGAGGAAGTAACCCGTATGATTCGCTAGAGCGTGTTGATATGGAAGTGGAGGAAAAGTCGGGATCTTCCAAAGTAACCTATATCATATTGGGCTGCATGGTTGCCATGGCATTGGTATGGAGATTTATTTACATGGAGCAACCGGGACAGACGCAGATGATCCTGTGCATGGTACTAAGCCTTGGTTTGCTTGGTGTAGCAGGATGGACGTGGAAGCGCAAGGGAAGTCCTCATAATGACTCAGAGAATAAGCGGTCTTTTTCATTCAATTTAGGTAAGAACAAAGGCAAGCAAACGGAAGAGGATGAGGAACAATTTCAGGAAAGTTGGCGCTGGAATACAGCTGATAGGAAAGAGGAACGCATAAACCAAACGGTCGCATCCGCCTCAGAAGGTGGTAGCGAGCATTCCCGCTTTCAAAATTTGCACATGACACCTGAACACTCCGAACCACCGTTCGTTCAGCGCCATGTGGAAACGGTAGCTTCAACTTCAGAGCTAATTCGACAGGATGCAGTTGCGGAGGCAACCGTGAATTTGCAGAATCTGAGTGGATGTAATGTTACAGCAGGCCCGGTGATGGCGTCTTATTATCTTGAACGAAGATCCGGCACCGGTGACCAACATGAACGGATGGATGTGCAAGGAGCATCTTTTGTCATCGGAAGATCAGCAGACATGGTTCAGTGGGTGGACACAGCGACCGGCGTGTCCCGTGCTCATGTGGAATTGAGCCGGAACAAATCGGGCTATGTGATTAAGGATCTGGGTTCCGTCAATGGCACCATTCTTCAGGGCAATATTCTTGCTCCGTATAAGGAGTATCCATTGGCGGATGGAGACACATTTACACTTGCGGAATCAGTCTACACTTATCGGTCGGTTGGATAAGACATAGTTCAATCAGTCAGATAAGCCGCGGTGCTTCAGATCTTCCAGTGCCTGGGTTAAGGTTGGGAAGGTGAACTGGAACCCGTGGTCGAGAGCTTTTTGCGGAATGACTCTCTGCCCTTGAAGCACGACAACGGATAGTTCTCCAACCAAGGTTTTAATCAGGAAGCTGGGTACGGGGAACCAGTGAGGGCGATGATACACTTTACCGACCGTACGACCGAATTCATCATTGGTAACAGGATTTGGTGAGGAAGCATTGACCGGACCTGACACTTGTTTATTTTGAATGCTAAAATCAATGAGTCTTACGATATCCATAATGTGAATCCAGCTGGTCCATTGCTTGCCACTGCCGATCTTGCCACCAACACCCAGCATATAAGGAAGTTTCATCAATGGAAAAGCACCTCTTTTATGTCCAAGCACCAGACTCACCCGGATTTTAACGAGTCTTACATTTTTGATAGCATCTGCAGCAACTTCCCATTGTTCCGAGACCCGGGAGGGGAAATTCATTGATTTTTGCGGACTGCTCTCGTCAAAGGTTTCGTTAGGAGAGGTTCCATAGATGGCCATGGCAGAAGCCTGAACGACCACTTCCGGCTTTTGTTCCAGGGATTCTACCAATCGGGCTACCCGCGCTACTGTCGTGACTCTGGATTCAACAATCTCCAGCTTCGCCTTGGTTGTCCAACGTTGATTCAGCGTTTCTCCGGCAAGGTTAACGAGAGCGTCCATACCTTCCAGCAAGTGAGGTTGTTCTTCGACTTGTTCCCACGATATATATGTAAGATTTTTACTTGGATTATGCAAGTCAGGCAGTTTGCGTGTAATAACTTTCACATGGTGCCCGGCTTGCAGCCAGTAATCTACAAGTGCTCCTCCCACAAATCCGGTACCTCCACAAATGGCAATTTTCATATCAAACATCCTCTCTGTATTTTCACTGCGCTGATACATACCGTTGGATCGACAAACAGCCCCGTACGGTAAGCAATGCCTGTTGGGAACAACTTACCTGACGGAGCATATCTGTATCTAATTAACCAAATCTATATGCCACTTAACTCATCTTTTATTTTATTTAATCAAATGTTGATAAGGGGAATAATCGATTTTGTTTTTCTCCAAAAATTTTACCAAAAACTTATTATCCCGCTTCGGTGTGGCAATAATGTATCCTTTGATGCAATGATCTCTCGATACTTCCGTGGCATTGTCTTCAACTGCAATCTTACCGATTTCTGCAGCAATGGAATGTTTGGCGATGTCACGAAATGGCCCGGGCACAGGCTCCACTAGTTGATCCAAAAAAGCTTTGGCTTCATCTGTCCATAAGTGACGGCTGGCTTCAACCCAATAATTCTGCCAATCCAGTTTGGACTTTCCGTCTGCTTTTGGTAGCACTTTCAAAAACTTGCGCATCATGAAAAATCCACCGACACACATGCTGCCTAGCAATAAAAAAGTCCAGAATGCGATCGTATTCATAAACCAATTGCTGGGGGAATAGCTGGTCAGTATTATCGCGTAGGAGTCGAAAATCATTGCGGAGTCACCTCGGTTCATTGATTTTCACGGAAAGACGGATTCCGCCTACCCATGTTCCACATATTAGCTGTCAAAAATAGCCTCTATCCCGAATTATAGCGCATTTCTAGATTTATTTCGATAATCGCGTTAGAATAAGGGATAATTCAGAATAAGGGGGATCAATAATGCTGAAAATCGGCTCCCACGTGTCCTTTTCGGACAAGGGATTATTGAGTGCAACGAAGGAAGCGTCCTCGTACGGTTCCAGTTCGTTTATGATATATACGGGTGCACCACAGAATACACGTCGCAAGCCAATTGAGTCCATGTATATTGAAGAAGGCAAGGTTGCCATGCAAGAGGGTGGAATGGAAGATATCGTTGTCCATGCACCGTACATTGTTAATCTTGGCTCATACAAAGATAATACGTTTAGACTGGCTGTAGATTTCCTTCAGGAAGAGATTCGTCGGACACATGCTATTGGTGTGAAGAACATCGTATTACATCCCGGCGCATTTACAGACAAAGATGCCCACTATGGGATCGGAAGGATCGCAGAAGGATTGAATGAAGTGCTGGAGGGTGTGAAAGACACGGATGTGAACATCGCTCTGGAGACCATGGCTGGCAAAGGTACGGAGATGGGTCGCAGTTTCGAAGAGATCGCTCAGATTATCGAGAAAGTAACATATAACGAGCGCCTGACTGTGTGTATGGATACATGTCACATTCATGATGCCGGATATGATATCGTTAATGATTTTGACGGTGTACTGGAACAATTTGATCGTACGGTAGGACTTGACCGCATTGCCGTAATGCATATTAATGATAGTAAGAATGCTGTGGGTGCGCACAAGGACCGTCATACACCAATTGGCTCTGGCTGGATCGGGTTTGAAGCGATTAACCGCATCGTCAACCATGAGAAGCTTCAAGGACGTCCATTTATTCTAGAGACACCTTGGATTGGTAAAGAGGCCAAAACACAGCGTCCAATGTATGAGGTGGAGATTGCCCTGCTTCGTGGGGATGTTGCCGGTCGATTCGGCCAGGATTTCCTGACAGAAGTAGAACAGTTGCAACACTTTTTCAAAGGTAAAGAGATTGAGTCTCGTTCGTATATTCTGGATGTGTGGACGTTGCTCAAGAATGATGCCAAAGCCAAAAAGGCAGATCCGCGCGAACCGCTGGAACGCCTCTATGACATGGTGACTGAAGCTGCTTTGTTCCCACATTTGAATGAAGAACAACTGAATCATCGCTTGATTGCATGGCTTGCGGGTTAATCCCGCAGGTCATGGCTTAATTGAAGGAGGAAGAATAACCCGATGGAGATCCACGCTAAACAAGTACGCCCTGATTCTAAAAACCGCGCCGATCGTGCGCGCATGCTTATTTCCTGTCCGGATGGTCCAGGAATTGTAGCTGCCGTATCTCATTTCCTGCACCAGCATGGTGCAAACATTGTTCAGTCGGACCAGTACACAATGGACCCTGCTGGCGGCATGTTCTTTATGAGAATTGAGTTTGATCTTCCGCAATTGTTGGTCAATTTGCCGAAACTGGAAGCTGATTTTGCAGAAGTGGCAAGTCGTTTCCAAATGGAATGGACGTTATCTGCGGTTAGCCGCAAGAAGAAACTGGCTATATTTGTATCCAAAGAAGATCACTGTCTGGTTGAATTGTTGTGGCAATGGCAGGCTGGCGATCTGGATGCTGATATTGCTCTTGTGGTCAGCAACCATCTGGACATGAAGGACTATGTAGAATCATTTGGCATTCCATATCATCATATTCCGGTTACGGCAGATACGAAGAAAGAAGCGGAACAGCGCCAACTGGACGTCATTGGCAATGATGTGGATGTGATCATTTTGGCTCGTTACATGCAGATTATCTCTCCGATGTTCATTGAGCATTACCGCAATCGAATCATTAATATTCACCATTCGTTCCTGCCAGCCTTTGTGGGTGGTAAACCGTATGCGCAGGCGTACAACCGCGGTGTCAAAATTATCGGTGCGACAGCGCACTATGTTACGGAAGAACTGGATGGCGGACCAATTATTGAACAGGACGTGCAGCGTGTAAGCCACGGGGACGATGTAACCGAGCTGAAGCGTATTGGACGTACCATTGAGCGTGTTGTGCTCGCACGTGCCGTGAAATGGCATGTCGAAGACCGTGTTCTTGTTCACGAAAATAAAACCGTCGTATTTTAAGCTCACGCTTCAATACTGTGCAAGGTTGATTCGGAACCACGTAATAGACTAACAAAAAGGCGACCCTAATTCGTTTACGAAACGG
Organism: Paenibacillus sp. W2I17; assembly: GCF_030815985.1. Taxonomy (NCBI): domain Bacteria; kingdom Bacillati; phylum Bacillota; class Bacilli; order Caryophanales; family Paenibacillaceae; genus Paenibacillus; species Paenibacillus sp. W2I17. Next base: position 2,979,292 of record NZ_JAUSXM010000001.1, on the reverse strand, counting down.
GAGTCGCTTTTTTTGTTGTGTTGATATACTTTCCGCACAAGCCAAGCACTATACCGAATAGCAGATGTCCTACAATCCAGTAGAGGATGGCGGACAGATCGTACAGGTCTGGCACACGTGATGACAATTGAGAGAGTGGAATGTAGAGCAGGGACGAGGCGGCACCAAGCAATATTCCTTTGAACATGGGACGCTCTGTGCGTCGTACCCACCACACATAGAGGATGCCGATCACAACGGACACAACAAGATGCAGAGAAAATTCAATGATTTCGGGTAAGGTTGGTGGAAGACCAGGCACAAAATCAATATTCAGCAGCAGGGTATATACTTGTTCACCTGTGCTGGCCTGAATCATTTTGAGGAAAAATCCTAGGACAACTCCGGAGAGAATCCCCGTTAAAATACCAGATATCCAGGGTAATGAGTGTTTTACCGATGTTGATGGGTGAGCAGCAGGATCTGGCATGATCTCGACCTCCTATGATTGATGCGTGTACATCTGAAAAGTAAACCACAGTCCGATTTTCGAATCCATATTAAGGAACATTATATGTGAATTGAGGATGAATATCTAAAAAATGCATGGTTTTCAGGTTAAAGGTTATACTTCATGCGATGGATTTGCGAGGCTCCTTAAGTCTGCTTTTGGAATTTAGTACCTTGTACAGTACGATTTTTGCTTGATAAGCCAAGGAATATTCATCACAAACAACCGATTTTTCACGAACTTCTAAAAGAAGGTTATGGAAAAGCTTCACGCCAAGTGATACAATACAAAAGTGAATAAGTCAAAATGAAACACTCAAGCGGATTCACTTATTGTGAAATTCGGTTTGCTTGTATGATGAGAGGGATTCGCTTGCGCACCCGACTTATCTAAAGACATGAGGAGGACAAACCATGACTGACAAGAACGAAGCGATTCAAAAGGACGAGAACACTACAATCGACAACCTGTCGATTACTACCGTACGTACTTTGGCGATTGATGCAATTGAGAAGGCAAATTCCGGACATCCGGGTATGCCTATGGGCTCCGCTCCAATGGGGTACCAACTTTTTGCAAAAACGATGACTCATAACCCGGACCACCCAACTTGGGTTAACCGGGACCGTTTTGTCCTGTCTGCAGGACATGGCTCCATGTTGTTGTACAGCTTGCTCCACCTGAGCGGATATGATCTTCCAATGGAAGAACTGAAACAGTTCCGTCAATGGGGAAGCAAAACACCGGGTCACCCGGAATTCGGGCATACTGCAGGTGTTGATGCAACAACCGGCCCACTGGGTCAAGGTATTGCAATGGCTGTAGGTATGGCGATGGCTGAAGCTCAACTGGGCGCAACATACAATAAAGACAAATTCAACGTAGTTGACCACTACACTTACGCAATCTGTGGTGATGGTGACTTGATGGAAGGCGTATCTCATGAATCAGCTTCCCTGGCTGGACGTTTGCACTTGGGCAAACTGATCATGTTGTTCGACTCCAATGACATCACGTTGGATGGTAAATTGGATCTGTCTTCTTCCGAAAGCATCGCGAAGCGTTTTGAAGCTTATGGCTGGCAAGTGCTGCGCGTTGAAGATGGTAACGATCTGCCTGCAATCGAAAAAGCAATTCAGGAAGGTCAAGCAGATACACTGCGTCCTACACTGATCGAAGTTAAAACGGTTATCGGTTATGGTAGCCCGAACAAACAAGGTAAAGGCGGCCACGGCGGTACTCACGGATCTCCACTGGGTGCAGACGAAGCCAAATTGACTAAAGAGTATTACAAATGGGTTTACGAAGAAAACTTCCACGTACCAGCTGAAGTTCGCGATCACTTTGCACAAGTGAAAGATCGTGGTATCTCTGCTAACAAAGCCTGGGACGAGAAATTTGCCGAGTACAAAAAAGCTTTCCCTGAGCTTGCAGCTCAATTCGAAACAGCGATTAACGGCGACCTTCCAGAAGGTTGGGACCGTGATCTTCCTAAATATGCAGCAACAGACAAAGCTCTTTCCACTCGTGTAGCATCCGGTAACGCTCTGAATGGTCTGGCACACAACGTGCCACAACTGACAGGCGGATCTGCTGACTTGGAAAGCTCCACAATGACTCACTTGAACAACCTGGAGAACTTCACACCTGAAGATTACTCCGGCCGTAACATCTACTTCGGTATCCGTGAATTCGGTATGGCTGGAGCGATGAACGGTATGGCATTGCACAGCGGTGTGAAAGTATTCGGAGGTACGTTCTTCGTATTTACCGATTACCTGCGTCCGGCTGTTCGTCTGGCTGCCCTGATGGGATTGCCTGTAACGTATGTTCTGACTCACGACAGTATCGCTGTTGGTGAAGACGGTCCTACGCACGAACCAATCGAGCAATTGGCATCCCTGCGTATCATTCCTAACCTGACGGTTATTCGTCCGGCTGACGGTAATGAAACTTCGGCTGCTTGGGCTTACGCGCTTGAGAACAAGAGCAATCCGGTTGCACTCGTACTCACTCGTCAAAACCTGCCGATCCTGGAAGGTACGGTTGAAGGTTCACGTGAGAACGTGAAACGTGGTGCTTATGTTGTCTCTGATGCAAAAGATGGCAAAGCGGTAGCACAAATCATCGCTACAGGTTCTGAAGTGCAATTGGCTGTTAAAGCTCAAGCAGCACTTGTTGAACAAGGCATCCAAGTTCGCGTAATCAGCATGCCAAGCTGGGATCTGTTCGAGAAACAAGACAAAGCTTACAAAGAGTCCGTTCTTCTTCCGGATGTTAAAGCTCGTCTTGCAATTGAAATGGCTTATCCAATGGGCTGGGAGAAATATGTTGGAGATCAAGGTGACATTCTCGGAATCAGCACATTTGGTGCATCCGCGCCTGGCGACCGTGTTATCCAAGAATATGGCTTTACAGTGGACAACGTGGTTAGCCGCGTAAAAGCATTGCTGTAATAGAGGTTGTTCAAAAAGTCTGCTTTTGATTACGAAGGATGCCTCACGGCATCATCAGCGTCGAATATGGGATTCAGCCGAAATGTCCGTTGCTCACGTAGTTTTCTCCTACGCTCCGCTAGTCCATTTCTAGCTTCATCCCATCTTCTCGGTACTGAAAACCTGACTTTTTGAACACGCACTTATAGCTTCATAAGCGCTGCTATGGTTGGGAGAGCTTCATGCTGTCCTGATCCATGGCAGCAAGTTATTTCCGCAGAGATGGGCGGTGACTCGTTATCGCCCTAATCTGTTTTGCCTTTTGTTTTCATTAACTTCAGGGGAGCGGGTACGCATGTCACAATTCGATCAAGTCAGTGTAGTGAAAGAGGCCAACATTTATTATGATGGTCAGGTAACCAGCAGAACGGTTATTTTGGGGGATGGCAGCAAAGTGACTCTGGGCATCATGCTTCCAGGCAGTTATGAGTTCGGTACGGATTCCCGTGAAATTATGGAGATTCTGTCCGGAGATCTGAAAGTATTGCTTCCCGGAGAAGAAGAGTGGCAAGAGATTCAAGGTCAAGCTACGTTCCACGTGCCTGCCGAATCCAAATTTAAACTGGAGATACGCAGCGTTACTGACTACGTCTGCTCGTACCCGGCGGAATAACATAAGAAGGGTAAGCAGAACCGCAACCCGCGGATTCGGTTTACCCTTTTTGCTTCTTGAATTCTAACGACAAAGTTCGAGCTGCAAGCTTGTCAGCCCCGTGGATTTGAAGTATCCTTAAGGCAAGTTGTTTAGAATGGAATACGGACATAATATAAGAGGTTGTTCAAAAAGTCCGCTTTTGATTACAAAGTTTGAACACGCACTATAATCGAAATCAGGAGGTTTTTGAGATCATGGCAAAAAAAGTGACATTTGACTATAGCACGGCATTGCAATTTGTAAATCAGCACGAAGTGGATTATTTCGCAGAACCGATTCGTCTGGCTCACGAGCAGCTCCACAACGGAACAGGAACAGGCTCCGATTATCTGGGCTGGATTGACCTGCCAACGGCTTATGACAAAGAAGAGTTCGCTCGCATTCAAAAAGCGGCTGCCAAAATCCAAAGCGACTCCGAAGTACTGATCGTTATCGGTATTGGTGGATCATACCTGGGTGCACGTGCAGCGATTGAAATGCTGACTCACTCTTTCTATAACAATCTGCCAAAAGACAAACGCAAAACGCCTGAAATCTATTTTGCAGGAAACAATATCAGTTCCACATATGTAACTCATTTGCTGGATCTGGTAGAAGGCAAAGATTTCTCCGTCAACGTTATCTCCAAATCCGGTACAACAACAGAGCCGGCTATTGCATTCCGTATCTTCCGTGCAGCACTGGAAGAGAAATATGGTAAAGAAGAAGCTCGCAAACGCATCTATGCTACAACAGACAAAGCGCGCGGTGCACTAAAAGAACTGGCAAATGCAGAAGGATACGAATCTTTCATTATCCCGGATGATGTAGGTGGACGTTACTCCGTTCTGACAGCTGTAGGTTTGCTGCCAATCGCAGCAGCTGGTATCAACATTGAAGAAATGATGCAAGGTGCGGCTGACGCATCCAAAGAATACAGCAACCCGAACGTAGCTGAGAATGAAGCATATCAATATGCTGCAGTTCGTAACGCATTGTATCGCAAAGGCAAAGGAACTGAGATTCTTGTAAACTATGAGCCTTCCCTGCACTTCGTATCCGAGTGGTGGAAACAACTGTTTGGAGAGAGTGAAGGTAAAGACTACAAAGGGATCTATCCTGCTTCCGTTGATTTCTCTACAGACTTGCACTCCATGGGTCAATTCATCCAGGAAGGTAGCCGGAATATCTTCGAAACTGTTATTCAGGTTACTGAAGTTGCTGAGCATATCTCAATCAAATCCGATCCGGACGATCTGGATGGTTTGAACTTCCTTGAAGGAAAAACTATGGACTTTGTTAACAAAAAAGCGTTCCAAGGAACACTGCTTGCACATACAGATGGTCAAGTACCAAACCTGATTGTGAACATTCCAGATATGACTCCATATTCTTTCGGATATCTGGTATACTTCTTTGAAAAAGCATGCGGTATCAGTGGCTACCTGCTGGGCGTCAATCCATTTGACCAACCAGGCGTGGAAGCTTACAAGAAAAATATGTTCGCATTGCTGGGCAAACCAGGCTTTGAAGAAGAGAAAGCAGCGCTCGAAGCGAGACTTTCCGAATAATTCATCGGTCTGCTCATATAGTTGAATAAGGTAATGTAAATCTAACCGGGAATCACTGTTCGTATAAGAGGCAGGGTTCCCGGATGTAGATAACCAGGGCAGTTCGTCCGCGTTCGCGCGGTGAACTGCTTTCTTGTAAAATGGACTCAGGAAAAGATCAGAAAGTTGGATTTAGGATGATTGAACGTTATCGCACGGTTCGAGGACCGGGCAATCTGGAAATTGTAATCAAGAAGTCGCGATTTATCGGTCATATTATGCCGGTCACGACAGAGGAAGAGGCTGTTGCCTTCATCGATGAGATCAAGAAAAAACATTGGAATGCGACTCATAACTGCTCTGCATACATGATTGGTGAGCGGGACGAGATCCAGAAGCAATCCGATGATGGTGAACCCAGCGGAACAGCAGGGAAACCCATTCTTGAAGTGATCAAAAATCAGAAATTAAAAAATGTGGCAATTGTGGTTACGCGATACTTCGGGGGAATTATGCTTGGAGCTGGCGGGTTAATTCGTGCTTATACGGATGGAGCTGTAGCAGCCATTGAAGCCGGAGAAGCCATTACCAACGTGCTGCATCGTGAAGTGTTTGTTGAACTGGATTATACGTGGCTGGGTAAAGTGGAAAATGAGTTAAGAAGCCGGGAAGTCCGTACAGGTGAAACTGGATTCACCGATAAGGTTACGTTGACTTGTCTTCCGCCGGATAGTGAAACCGAGGCTTTTGTAGCCTGGATCACGGATTTGACGCAAGGGCAATCCCGGATCACGGAGGGACAGCGGCTTTATTTTATTGAAGGGGAATAAAATATATGGCTAGAAGAGCAGTCGAACAGGAGTTGTCGAGGGAGCGGATACTGGAGGCAGCGAGGCACCTTTTTATTACCAAAGGATACCGCGCCATTTCGATGCGAAGCATCGGCCAGCATCTGGGCTATAGTCATGGGTCGCTGTATTATCACTTTAAGGAAAAGGCAGAGCTGTTCTATGCCATCGTGGTTGAAGATTTTAATCATCTGGGGCATTTACTGCTGCAAGCCATGGTCAGGCCGGTTCGTGATGATGTGAGCAAGGTAGAGCACATTATGATGGAGTTTATTCGCTTTGGTCTGGAGAATCCATACCAATACGAAATTATGTTTATGATCAGGGACGAAGAATTGTTGTCTTATTGTCGTACCGAACAGGGACGTTGCTTTGAATTGTTTGCATCGATTGTAAGGCAGTATATGAATGAAGAGAACTGTACGGAAGAGGATATTCAAAGGGTACCGCGTACGCTATTTTTGGCTATGCACGGATTCATTTCTTATTACATTCAGGACCGTTTAACGTTTGTGGAGATTGAATCGTCTGCGCTGTCTCATGTCAAAGTGCTGTGCCGCAATCTGGGTCAGCAGCCTGGCGTCCAATAATGGCGCTATTGTTGCACCCCTACACTTCAGGGCGGTGATTTGTCATAACTTTAATTCTTTATAACGTTGTCTTGCGAAAGTTAGTATGCGCAGCAGACCAAGTCAGGCGGCTCCGACCCGGAATGAGGGTGGACCGCCTGTTTGTGTTTGCAAAAATGAACGAGTAGGTGGCAGGCCTATTGGACCCAACTAACCTTCCATGATTTTGAGAAAATACTCCCGCTCACGTGGTCCATCGAATTCGCAAAAGTAAATGCCTTGCCAGCGGCCAAGCAGCAATCTGCCTTCGTGAATAATCACCGTCTGTGATGGCCCTGTTGTGATCGACTTGAGGTGAGAGGCTGTATTGCCTTCGGCGTGTCGATACTCTGGGTGCTCCCAAGGGTACACTTCGTCAAGGCGCAACAATACATCGTGTTTCACATCCGGGTCTGCATTTTCATTGATGGCAATACCCGCTGTCGTATGTGGACAGTAGATAAGCACCGTCCCGTTCTGCACCCCGCTACTCTGGACAACCTGCTTTACGTCCCGTGTGATATCCTTCATTTCGTCTCGTGTGGAAGTGGATATATTCTTCGTATATAACATGTTAGATCACTCCTTATCATCTCTGTTCTTACCCTCGATTGTACCTTAACCACTACATACCAAACAAACCACATATGAAGACGGATATGTGAATCGCACAATAACGGAGAGGTCAGAAATAACCTGAAGAAGCGGAAGCTAAAAGCTTTCTGTAGGAAAGCTGCTTCGGAAGCATAAGCTGCGCCTTTATCACCGGATTTCCCCTTAAAAAGGGGATCAAAGAAATCTGGGGATAACAGTGATCGGAAGGTTGTTCTGGCCGCGCAGTGTACAGTGCGATTTTTATTAATCGTTCTCATATGTGGCCCAATTATATTCAATAAAAGCATTGACGATTAGCACTGCAAACTGGTAAAGTATCAGAAAAGCAAAACCAAGTAGACTAATGGGAATAATATTAAAGTAATATCATCCAACTTAGGAAAAATGTCGTATTAAAGCCAGGAAGACTGCCGACCGGAGCTAAAGCCGGAGGCTGGGAGGGAACGCAGCAATGAATACCGTTCTTCGTCATAAGGGATGGACTTGGGGATTCCGCAGTACCGTATTGTTATATTTTATCGTACTTATAGTACTTCCAATCATCGGTGTGTACGTCAATTCCTTCTCTGAAGGATGGAGCAACTTTCTTCAGAGCATTATGGACCCCATCGCGTGGAAAGCCGTACTGCTGACCATTCGGCTGGCCGTCATTGCCACGCTGATTAATGTGGTTTTGGGCACGATGATCGCCTGGGTGTTGACAAGGTATCGCTTTGTGGGCCGATCGTTTCTCAACAGTCTGGTTGATCTCCCGTTTGCACTGCCAACAGCGGTGGGCGGCTTGATGATTATGCTGCTTCTGGGTCCGGTCAGTGCCATCGGGAAACTGGCAGAATCCATGGGATTTGAGATTGTATTTCACCAGCCCGCCATTGTTATCGCGATGACCTTTGTCACGTTTCCGTTTGTTATTCGTGCGGTGCAGCCTTTGCTGGAAGAAATCGATCCTTCCGAGGAAGAAGCCTCGTACACGATGGGGGCATCCAAAGTTCGCACGTTCATGCAGGTTATTCTGCCGTCCATGGCACCTGGCATGATCAGTGGGGGGATGTTGGCTTTCTCCAGAGGACTGGCTGAATTCGGGGCTGTCGTGCTGGTGGCTGGTAACATTCCGGGAAGAACACTGACTGCTTCCGTATTTATCTACGGGGAGATTGAAAGTGATAATCCAACGGGAGCCGCTGCGGTATCCGTGTTGCTCCTGACACTCTCCTTCCTGATCCTCTGGCTGATCAATCTGGTGCAGATGCGGGGGAGAAGACGATGAGACGACTGTTAATCGGACTGACGTTTGCGGTATTTATTGTACTGCTGATCATCCCGCTCGGACGCATTTTTATTGGTGCATTTGAAGACGGGGCAGGCGGATTCCTGAAAGGGCTGATGCGCCCTGAGGCGTTACATGCCTTGATGATGACCGGACTGGTGGTTCTGGTGGTCACCCTGTTAAATACATTGTTTGGCATCATGATGGCTCTGTATCTGGTTCGTGCTGGATGGCTGAGTGAACGGATAAAAGGGCTGCTGAACAGCATTGTAGACCTGCCTTATGCCGTATCTCCTGTCATTGGCGGTTTGATGATTGTGTTGATGTTGGGACCTAACAGCATTATGGGCGCTTTTTTTGAAGGGATTGGATTCAATGTGGTCTATGCCTTCCCGGGTATGGTGATCGCAACGTTATTTGTTACCTTTCCATTGATGGTCAGAGAGGTTATGCCTGTCCTCCAGGAACTCGGTTCTCAGCAAGAGGAGGCTGCATCTACACTTGGCGCCTACGGCTGGAGAACGTTCTGGAGTGTGACCTGGCCTTCGATCCGCTGGGCAGTGGTATACGGTCTAGTCTTGACGGTTGCGCGCTCGCTTGGGGAATTTGGTGCAGTGCTGGTTGTATCCGGTAATATTATGAACAAAACGCAGACCGCAACAACCCTGGTGTATCAGGATGTTGAGAATTTTAATGTGGCTGCCGCAAATGGTGTGGCATTGGTGCTGGTAACCTTCTCCGTCGGGCTGCTGCTCATGATGGAATGGGCCAAGAAGCGAAAGGAAGTGCATTGATATGCATGTAGAAGTCCGTGATCTGAACAAACATTTCGGTGATTTTCATGCGGTAAAAGATGTCTCATTCGATATTGCCAAAGGCCATCTGATCGGTCTGCTTGGACCCAGCGGAGGTGGGAAAACGTCCATTCTGCGGATGCTGGCGGGTCTGGAGAATCCGGGTTCCGGTGAGATTCGCTTTCACGGAAAAGTCGTGAACCATCTGCCTCCACAGGAGCGGGGAATCGGATTTGTATTCCAGAACTATGCCTTGTTCAAACATATGACGGTATTTGAGAATATCGCCTTTGGACTCAAGGTCAAGAAGACACCAAAAGCCCAGATCCGTGATCGGGTGATGGAACTGGTTGAACTGACCGGGTTAAAAGGTTTCGAACAGCGCTATCCACATCAGTTATCTGGTGGGCAGCGTCAACGTGTTGCTTTTGCCAGAGCACTCGCCCCGGAGCCACAGCTGTTATTGCTGGACGAACCGTTCGCGGCCATTGATGCCAAGATCCGTCAGGAACTGCGTTCATGGTTGCGTGAGTTGATTGAGCGAGTGGGAATCACTTCGATTTTTGTAACGCATGATCAGGATGAAGCGATTGAAGTGGCGGACGAGATTATGATTATCAGTCAGGGTCGTCTGGAACAGAAGGGCACACCTTGGGATATCTACAAAAACCCTCAGACACCGTTTGTGGCTACATTTATCGGGGAGTCTACGGTTGTGGAGGATGCCTCCCAGTTGAAAGGATTCGAACATGCCGTCGAAGGTGAACATACCAAAGCGCTGATTCGACCGGAGTATATTGAAATCGGCTTGAAAAACGAATTCACCATGTTGTCTGCAACGGAAAAAGGTACAGTCAAACATCTTCATTTCCGCGGTAGTGAATGGATGGTAGAGGTGGACGTACAGGGTCATAAGTTAATCACATATCGTTCCCTGGAGAAAACGACATTGGAGATCGGTCAACAAATTCGAGTCCTTGTACACCGTGCATACCTGTTCAATGACTCCAACAGTTGGGTGGTTGAGAACCGACTGAAGGAAGATCCGATGCCGGTGATGATTTAGATCAAGTGGAAGAAAGGGGCTGCCCATGCAGACGAGGAAGAAGAAAGCCATACTCTTATATGCTGCCCTCATGCTTCTGCTCGTCTGCATGACCGCTGGATGCAGCAAGCAGGAGGAGTCAAGCGAACAGAACGAGCCCTCTGGTAACGATTCATCCAATACGCTGGTGATTGGTGCCTATAGTGTAGCGAAAGACGCTGTAGGCGAGTTGCTGCCCAAGTTCCAGGAGGAGTGGAAGGCAAAAACCGGACAGACAATTAACTTCCAGGAGTCCTACGAAGCTTCAGGTACACAGGCAAGAGCCATCGTTGGTGGATTCGAGGCTGATGTGGCCTTGCTCGCGATGGAGAGTGATATCGAGAAGCTGGTCAAAGCCGATCTGGTTAGCTCCGATTGGAAACAGACCCCTAATGAGGGCATGATCACCCGTTCGATTGTTGTTCTGGGCACAAGAGCAGGCAACCCGCTCGGGATTCATGATTTTCAGGATTTAACCAAGCCGGGAGTGAAGGTGCTCTACCCTAATCCAAAGACATCCGGGGGCGCACAATGGGACATTAATGCCATCTACGGTGCCGGATTGAAACTGTCGGAGGAGCAAGAGGGGAAGAAAGATCCTTCCGCAGCCAAGGCTTTTCTCGAACAGGTACATCGTAACGTTGAATCATTGGACAAGAGTGGGCGCTCTTCGATGGCGGCATTCGAATACGGTGTCGGTGATGTAATCGTCACGTATGAAAATGAATTGCTTGCCCGGATCGCCAAAGGTGTAGATTATGACATCGTCATTCCGAAAAATACGATCCTGATTGAGAACCCGGCAGTTGTGGTGAATAAATATGCCGATAAACATGGGAATCGTGAACTGGCGGAAGCTTTTGTCGCCTATCTGCGTACACCAGAAGCACAGCGCATTTTTGCCAAGCATGGTTTTCGTTCAGTAGATCCGGATGTATTTGCACAGACCGAGTCGACATTCCCAACGCCAGAAGGATTATTTGATATCAATTATCTGGGTGGATGGGATGAGGTACGCAGTACGTTGTACTCCAAACGCGGCGTGTGGTATCAGGTGCTCGCTGGATTATGAGTATTGCTGATGTAATCGAATAGTTAACCGAGCATGTGGATACTAAACCTTCATTTCAATGGAAGTAGAGATGGAGGTTTTTTACTGCCAAAAGGTTATAATAGAGGTATACTGAATCATGATTGTTACATAGTACTAGCAGGAAGGTGTGAGTTGGATGAGTTCAGAGATCAAATTATCCCAAAGTACAGCAATTCGACTGGAGCAGGCCCGCGGTAAGGGGATGCCTGAGGAAGAAATATTAAAAGCCATTCAAGCCAAAGATATTTCCGCTTTTGACGCCGTGTCTGAAGAGGAATACCGATATAACGAATTTTTCTCGTATGCGGACGAGCATGGTGAAAATCTGGAGGCAGCAGTAAAAGATGGGTACCGGATTACCTTTAACACGCGTGGTGGATTGGGAATCTGGTTAGAGAAAGCCTTCAAGGTACAGCACGAGAAAGACTTCACAGTGGGTGAAGGGATTGTCACCGGATTGCAGTTGAAACCGGAACAGGCAGAGGTGCTGGCGAAGCGACTTGCATCGAACTGGGTCATTACGGATTCGAAGGATGTACCTGCGGGTCAGGAACTGACGTTGAAGCTGCGGGCACTGGTATAGTTCCAGCGCGGAGTGGATGTGACTCGAATTAATTGGTCGTGGCCTGTTTAAAAGGTAAGGCCTGATCTTCATGCGGACGCCCCGCTTATAAGGTTGCACCACATGCTGACGAAGCGTACGCTCCCGAATGGAGCGAAGCATGGAATTAAAGTCTGAAGGTGAAGTGTCAGACCACAGACTGTCCCGAATTGCAGTGGATAACTGCAGCGGGATGGTCTTTTTTTTGCAAAAACAGAGGTGGACGATTACAATTTACATATCATTAATTCAGGGGGAATGCGGATTGAATCAGCTAACATTTCTGGGCACTGGCGATGCGATGGGCGTTCCACGTGTGTATTGTGATTGCGAAATATGTACAGAGGCAAGGCTTACGGGAGAGAATAAACGGAAACGTTCTTCTGTTCTGATTGACGGTGGTGGGGATGGTGCGAGGGAACAGTTCATGATTGACTGCGGACCAGACTGGAGATCACAGATGGAGGATCAGGGGTTACGTATGGTGCATACGCTGCTCATCACTCATGCTCATTTTGACCATATTGGAGGATTACCAGAATGGGCGGATGCATGCCGCTGGTTAGGGGTAAAGGGACGTTTGTATGCACCACGCGAAGTGATTGCTACCATTCAGGGACAGTTTCCCTGGCTGGGTCGTCATATGGACTTTCTCGAAACGGATGGCGGTATTGAACTAGGCGGCTGGAAGGTGCATTCCTGGAAAGTATGCCATGGACATAACGGGTATTCGTACGCCTATCGATTGGATCAGGGTGGGTATAGCTGGGCGTATTGTTCAGACGCCATTGACCTGAAGACATCCGAAAAAGAGCCGTTGCACGGACTGGATCTGCTGGTGCTTGGAACAAGCTTTGTGCATGAGCTTGCGGAATTCTCAACACGTTCGGTGTACGATATGCGCGAGGCGCAGGAGCTGCTGCGGGAACTGAAACCGGGTCATACTTATTTTACACATATGTCTCATGACGTCGATGTACGGCAGAATTATAATCTGGATCAAGGTATTACGATTGCCCTTACCGGGATGAAGGTGCCGCTTGGAACATTAAAGCTGGAAACGAATGCGTAACTCAACTTAATGAGCGTTACAAAAATAAATTCAGAAGAGCGTATCCTTTACAAGGAGTTCTTCGTTTACATAGTGTAAGTCAAAATCAATCAGGAACCAGCAAAGGGGGGCCCCCAAGATGGCCTTTGTGAAGTCCGTGGATTGCAGAATCAACAGACCACATGATGATGGTAAACAAGATAAATTCGATATTGAATTCAATGGCAACGACAGAAAAAATCAATTGAACCAGAGCATCCATACCGTACTACCCGATCTGATGGGTTCGTTGTATGCGTATTGTTTATCTCTGACGAAATCAGTTCCAGACACGGAGGATCTGGTTCAGGAGACCTGTCTCAAAGTATTGTCGTTGAGAGTGGTTGAATCTTCCGGGATGAATAAAGATATAAACTGGGAAGCTTATCTGATTCGTATTGCACGCAACAGCTGGATTGATATCTTACGTCAGCGGGAGAGATTGGCATATAAACTGGATAGCTTGAAGCCGCTCCTACACGAAATGGAGGAGGAAAGGCGATTCGAGGAATTGGAGTCTGCCGTACAACTTCTTGTAAATACGCTACCACCGTGGCAGCGAGTGATATATGTATTACGTGAATTAATGGGTTATAAGGCGGCAGAGACTGCGGAAATGCTGGATACGACAGAAGGTGCTGTGAAAGCAGCGTTAAGTCGTGCACGCTCTGCCATAGCTGAAGTGAGGCATAGGTTGGAACAATCGGACACAGAATTGCAGTATGAGGAAGGCGCAGTGGAGGACAATCGGGAGGAACTGCGCAGCTATCTGCTGGCATTTCGTAATGGGGATACAGCCCAAATCATTGATTTGTGCCTGAATCGGACCGATGATCCGATGGCTGTGGCGGGCACGATTTTGCAGCAGACTTTGCCGTCTCCATCCATGCAGCCAATGATGTACGGGTACTCCACTTCTGGCATGAACTCGATGTCGTATGGAGGCGGATACACGGTCAACATGGTTGCCTAAACCGAGGAGGCGACACACATGAATGTAGTGCCGTATGTAGTGGAACAAACAGCTCGCGGAGAGCGGAGTTATGATATTTATTCACGTTTGCTCAAAGATCGGATCATTATGGTGTCCGGAGAAATTGAGGATCAGATGGCAAATGCCATCGTGGCCCAGTTGTTGTTTTTGACTGCAGAGGACCCGGAAAAGGACATCCAGATGTACATCAACAGCCCTGGTGGGTCGGTGACCGCAGGATTTTCGATCTATGACACGATGCAATTTGTGAAGCCGGATATCTCCACGATCTGTACAGGGATGGCGGCAAGCTTTGGTACGATATTGCTGGTAGGTGGAACAAAAGGTAAACGTATGGCGCTGCCCAACAGTGAGATCATGATCCATCAGCCACATGGCGGTACGCGAGGGCAGGCATCCGATATGCTGATTCATGCTAACCGCATCATTCAGCATCGTCAGCGCCTTAACAAGCTGTTAGCCGACCATACAGGGCAGTCAATTGAGCGGATTGAGAAGGACTCGGATCGAGATTATTTCTTGACCGCTGCTGAAGCAGTCGAATATGGATTGGTGGATAAGGTCATATCCAGCTCATAACAGTAGCCCGGAAGGTCATGTGACCTTTCGGGCTTTTTTCGATTTATAACCAAACCTTACATTTCTTTTGCAAGCGTAATAAGCCTGCTCATGCCTTCCCGAATCTGCTGCTCATGTGCATAAGAGAAGGACAGGCGCAGCTTGCGACTGGCTGAATTATCCGAAGAATCAAATACGGTTCCGGGTACAAAGGCAACGGATTGTTCCATGCATCGGTGAAGCAGTCTCCCTGTATCCACACCCTCAGGAAGCTCTACCCAAAAGTTGAGTCCGCCCTCAGGCCGGGTCCACGTCCAGTCCGTTTCCAGCAGACATTTTTCCATTACTTCCATCCGTAGCTGGATGGCGGTCCGCAGCTTGGATAGATGCTGATGCATACGTTCTGACTGAAAATAACGGAGAAAAAGCTTCTGATTCAGAAGGGGCGATCCGTTATCTGTCAGTGATTTTACAGCCTGTAGTCCTGGCATGAAACGCTGACGGCAAATGATGGCTGCAATCCGTAGCCCGGGTGCAACATACTTGCTGTAACTGCGAATGTACAGAGTGTGTCCGGTGGTGTCATAGGTGAAAATCGGTGCAGGAGGTTTATCCTTAAAATAGATATCATAGGTACTGTCGTCTTCGAGCAGAAAACAACCATACTGTTCTGCCAGTTCCGGTAACTGCTTGCGCTGTTCTACTGGAACATTAATGCCGGTTGGATTCTGAAAGGTCGGTGTCATATAAAAGAGGCGCGGCTTCTCACTTTTCATCAGATGTTCGATCTGCTCCAGATCATACCCGTCCGAGTGAATATCCGTAAAGATCAGACGAGCACCTTGTTTGCGGAAAATCTCCATTGCCGGTCCGTACGTAGGCCGTTCCATCAACACCCGATCTCCGGGTTTGACCAGCGTCCGCGAGATGACGTCGATCGCTTGCTGGGCACCTGATGTAATTAACACCTCGTCTGCGGAGAGATAGAAGCGTTCTTTTTTCGTCAGATGGCTTGCCAGCGCGCTTCGCAATTCCAGATCACCCTGAATTGTGGAATACGTTCCGAGCAAACGGGGATATTGATCTAGCAGATCACGCATTAGTTCACCCCAATAACGGTTGGGCAGCAAAGAGGGATCGATTAACGATTTGGAAAATTGGTATTCTGCTTCAAGGGACTGTACCCGTGCAAGTGAATCCCAATGCAGCCAGGCAGACACGGCGGGATCATCCGCCTGATCCGTTACTGAGAATGGAGTCACTGGGCTGACATAATAGCCAGACTTATCCTTCACATAAACATTCCCACGTTCTTTTAACTCCTGATAGGCTTTGAAAACGGTCAGACGATGTACGCCGAGTAGCTCGGACAGGCTTCGTACAGATGGCAGTTTTTCATGTTCGGCCCACTCTCCCGCTTCTATCCGTACAACGAGATAATGGATTACTTGCTCATATAATTTCAGGCTGTTATCTGTCATCATCAAGGTTTTGCCCACCCGGCTCACACTCCTTTTGAACTCTATTGTAACAGCTAATGGGAGAAAACTGTTCTGTTTTGTTCATTCTGTTCTGTAGACCATGAGATATGATGAAGAACAGATAAAGGAGTGGTTATCATGGTGGGGATTGCATTTACGGTTATGTGTCTTATTTTCGGTACAACATTTCTGGCTATTAAAATTGGAGTAGAGGCAGGCATGCCGCCTTTTCTGTCAGCCGGATTGCGATTTTTAATCGCGGGAGCGCTGATGTTTGCATGGATGAGGATGAAGGGCAAAGTGAGCTGGTCGCTCCTGTTCCGCAAGGAGATGTTGTTCACGGGAGCGGGGCTGACCTTCGGTACCTTTGCCACATTATATTGGGCTGAACAACATGTGAGCTCAGGTGTGGGTGCCATTCTGTCAGCGACAGGGCCTCTGATGATTATGTTGATGCAGACGGCGCTGTTACGGCAAAAAACATCTGCCCGTATGATTACAGGCTGCCTGATCGGGTTCACCGGTGTGGTACTGGTTGTGTTGCCAGGTGTATCGCTTGGTGCAGGTTCCCTGTTTATGTGGGGCTGTATCGCGGTACTGGTAGGGGAAGTCTGTTATTCGGCAGGTGCATTGTACTCCAAAAAGGTTATTCATCAGTTCAAGGAGGCTAGTCCTGTAGCGATCAATGCGGTGCAGATGATGTATGGGGGACTGCTGTTATCCCTGCTCTCGGTCGGAACGGAATCGTGGAATATGTCTGCTCTGGACTGGGTGCCTGCCGTCTCGTCGGTGATCTATCTGACTGTTATTGGCTCCATGGTGGGGCATAGTCTGTTCTATTGGATTATGTCGCGTACCAACCCGTTGTTTCCAGCAACATGGTTATACATTTCGCCACCCATTGCCGTAGGGCTTGGTGCTGTTGTCTATGGTGAACATGTCAGCTGGGTTACGTGGATCGGTGTGGTGCTGGTTGTTTCAGGTCTGCTGGCGATGAATGAGAAGGTGAGCAGCTGGTTGAAGAAAGGAAAGCGTGCGAGGATGACAGTGCAGGCTTCCGAATCTGTTTTAAAATAGGTAAAGTTTGAAGGTATGCAGCTCAATCTCAAAATCAGCCCTTGATTTTAGGTTGAGCTGTTTGTTATTTCAACATGATATTCTCGTTAACCAGTAGGTAGTAATATTCATCCATCTGTTCTGCCGTAACATTTTCTTCGAAATGTTGTATCCACCACATCACAAGTAAACGAATCACCCCCGAGTGAAACTCCGCTACAAGTTCTATGGGAAGTGAAAATTGTTTACCTCTTCTCTTCAATTCCAGAAAATCCTGTCTGAATATCTCTCCGATATAATGTATGAAAAAGTTGTTAAACCCCTCATCATTCTGTTGGTTCTGCACAATTGTCTCCAGTACATTTCCAAACAGAATTTTAGATACGCTTTGTAAAGGCTGCTGTAATCGATCTTCTACATTCATGTGTAAATAATCCCGAAGGGCCCATGTTAGGGTGGAGGACAACAGAGCAAATTTATCCTTGAAATGTTTGTAAAACGTTGTTCGGTGAACCATAGCTTTGTCACATATTTCATTAATTGTGAGGTTGCTGAATAGCTGGCCTTTCTCACATAACAGATCGAGTAGCGCCATCGTTAACAATTTATGAGTTCGGGTAACTCTCAAATCCACCTTTTTATCAATCATTTTCATCTACATCATTTCCTTATTGTAGTTTAGCTATATATTATCAACAAAATGATTCTTACATGATACGAGATTCCAAGTGTATATTGGTATTATAAGTAATTTTTTGATAGGGCTACAAGTGTAGATAAAATATGATGGATTAGAGAGGGTGAAGTGGCGATGTCCGAAATGAAAAAAGCTGTGGTGATCGGGGCAGGTATCGCAGGGTTAATCACTGCAAGGATGTTATCTGATTATTATGATGAGGTATGTATCATTGAGCGAGATGAATTGCCTTCTGAGCCGGCAAATCGGCAGGGTGTGCCTCAATCCTTTCATCCACATCGTGTATTACCGCGCGGCGGACTCATTCTGGAACATTACTTTCCCGGATACAATGACGAATTGGTCGCGCTTGGTGCCATTCCTTCGCATGAAGAGAAAATTGTGATTGCCAATCGCTATGGTACATTAGTCAATAAGGCGAATGCCGCTTCCTCATTCAAAATTGCATCGAGCAGCAGAGCACTGCTGGAATGGGTATTGCGTCAGCGAGTCCATAGCATAGATCATATAAGCTTCTTAATGAGTACGGAAGTTACCGGGTTAATGGCATCAGAGGATCAGCGTTCGATTATAGGCGTGTATACCAAAGAAAGAGGTCGGGATAATCGGGAAGCAATGCTTGCAGCAGATATGGTTATTGATGCCGCGGGACGTTCTTCCAAATTGATCAGATGGCTTGAACAGATAGGGTTGTCCGTGCCTGAGCCGGAAGTGCTGAAGGTGTCTCTTGGTTACAGCACCCGCTATTATAAGATACCATCCTCTATTCAAAATGACTGGGGAACGGTGATAACAGAGTCCGATCCTGTGCAAGGAACTCGTGCAGGCATGTTGTGGCGCATTGAAAATGATATCGCTGGACTATTACTGTTCAACGCAGGAGGAGATGAATATCCTCCAACTCAACCCGATGAGTTTCAAGAGCAAATCAAATATCTGTTTGCTTCGGATGAAATCGTAGCGTTGGCAGAACAGCTGGAGCCTTTTCAAGGACCGCGTGGATACCGTATTTCCGAGTCTGTCCGTCAACATTTTGAACTGATGGAAAATTGGCCCTCCGGATTACTCGTCCTTGGCGATGCATTTTGCAGCTTCGATCCAATCCATGGCCAAGGCATGACGGTTGCTGCAATTGAAGCCGAGACCATAGCGAAATGTTTGAATGAGCAGCGAATGCATCCTGAGCCGCAGTTTGAGCGTCAAGTGCTGCTTCGTATGCAGCAGGCGATTGAACCAGCCTGGTGGCTCAGTTCTGTGGCTGATCTGCGATGGAAAGGGGTCGAAGATGTTGGGCCTTCCCGAATGAAAGGGGTTGCGTTTGCTCAGAAGTATATAAACTTGTTTACTAAGCAGGCGATGAAAAAGGCGAGTCAGGAAAATAATAAACATCTCTTTTTTACCCAGTTCCTGATGAATGCTCTAATCCTTCCTCCAAGTGAATACTTTAAAGGTGAAATCCTGAACATGATCCTGAACGACAATGGTTCCGAAGAAGAAATGGAGTTAAGAGCAGAGCTTGGTGTCCAAGATCCGGAGCTGTTCCAGCAAAGAATAGATGAGATCATTCCGTCATTTCAACTGGAATTTGATGGGCAAATCAAAAAACTGCTGGAGTCTTTCCAGCATGCCATGAGCAAGTAAGATAATAATTCGAGGTGCGTGAAAGTAGGCAAAACATGAAACGAATAATTTCAAATTTCATAGCTAGCATTGTAATCTCATTTATTGTATTTTTTATTGTTGTGTTTTTTGCCGATGTCCAAGATACAAATCGTGTCATTTTATCTATGGCGATTACGATTTCACTACAATTATCCTTGATTACCGCATTGTTGCTCTCAAAACATAAAAAATAATAGAAAAATATACCTAATATAATCGCTAAATAGGATAATGAACATATTTTTAAAATCAAAAAAACAGCCCTGCACGGCGAAATTCGCCGACTGGGCTGTTCGTTGATCTTATTTACTCTGCGTTCAGCACAAACTTCTCGATAACCTCTTTTACACCGTCTTCGTTATTACTTGCCGTAATGTAGTCTGCCAGCTCTTTCAGCGCAGGAATGGCATTTCCCATCGCTACACCAAGACCAGCAACTTCGAGCATCTCATGGTCGTTCCAGGAGTCGCCGATGGCAATACACTCGCTGAGCTGGTGACCGAAATGGTCAGCCAGGAAGGTCAGGGCGTGGCCTTTAGTTCCTTCATTATGCATGATCTCTAGGAAGTAAGGTTTGGACTTTGTGATATGCACTTGAGGTCCGAGCAATTCACGCAGGTCAACGGCAACCTTATCCAAGTAGTCTGGCTCATCGATAATAAGCAGCTTTGGTGTTTTTTGTTCGATGACTTTGATGAAATCAGATTCAATGTAATATTGGGTGCCGTTTAATTTGGCATAATCACGCAGCTTGTCGTTTTCCTCACGGGCATACAACTTGTCGTCAATGTATGTTTGAAGATGGAGATTGTTCTCCAGGCAGTAATCATACAATTTACGGGAAGCTTCCTGTGGGACGTAGCGCTCATAAAGTACTTTTTCATCCAGCAAGTTTTTCACCAATGCGCCCTGATACGTAATGATTGGCACGTTAAGTCCGGTTTGACGAGCAAGCGCTTGTGCGGAAGCATAAGCACGTCCAGTCGCCAGCGTTACAGTTACACCATGGGCAACCGCTTGTTCCAGTGCAGTCTGTGTAGCAGGGGTTACTTCCTTGTTGTCGTTGATCAGGGTGTCATCAATGTCGATTGCAATCAATTTGTAGGTCATCTGTGTTTCTCTCCTTTTTTATCTGTATCTATATTAACGAACGAAAAAATAAGTTTTACACGAGGCCACTCCGAATACAGATTCATCTTTCGATCGCTGTTATCCCCGGTTTTTTGATTCCATTTCCCCAAGGAGAAATCCGTTGATAAGCGTATGCTTCCGATGTAGCTTTTTTTCAAAAAGCTTTAAGCGAACGCTTCGCTTCTCCGGATGAATTCTGTCTTCTCCGTTAACGTGTGATCTTAGACTTCGTTCTAAAACTATACTTACATCTAAATTTTACTCTTCCAAAAAAACAAGGCCGATAAAGTCTTCCAGCTCAAGGTTGCCGAAGTAATGTTTTACATCCAGGCCCTCAAGTGCAGTACGCACCTCGGTTTCTTCATACCGTTTGCCGCGCAGCATATTTTCAATATCAGCTACATCACCTACGCCGAAGAAGTCGCCAAAGATTTTGATATCTTCGATGCGTCCATCCTTGATGTTCATGCGCAGATCGATGATGCCGACAGGGAATTTGCGAGTGTGCTTCACATTGCTTTCCGGAGACAAGCCATAGTTCCAGTCCCAGTTATTATAACGCTCAGCGGAGATTTCCTTAATTTTGTCCCAGTCCTTGTCAGTCAGCTTGTATTGCGGGACGTCTTGTGGCTCCATTCTGAAAATGTGACGTAACAGCTCATCGCGGAACTGCTCAATCGTCAGGTTGGTGTCAATCAGATCCCGTATGTTGGCGACCCGGCTGCGCACGGACTTGGTGCTCTTGGATTTGAACTTCTCGGGATTGACGTTCAGGGAAGCCTGAACATGCTCCAGATTCAGATCAAACATCAATGTGCCATGACTGAACATGCGCCCACGTGTGGAAAACTGGGCGTTGCCCGAAATTTTCTTTTCGCCGACTTGCAGATCATTACGTCCGGTCAACTCGGCATTTACACCCAGCTCGTGCAAAGCTTCAACCACAGGCTGGGTGAACTTGCGGAAATTGTGGAAGGATTGACCGTCATCCGCTGTAATAAAGCTGAAATTCAGGTTACCCAGATCGTGATATACCGCGCCGCCTCCCGAAAGACGACGAACCACCTGCACACCGTTATCCTGAACGTACTCGATATTAATTTCTTCAATCGTATTTTGATGCTTTCCGATGATGATCGATGGACGATTGATGTAGAACAGCAGATAGCTGTCATCCTCCATCGGCAGATGCTTCAGAATGTACTCCTCAATGGCAAGGTTTACAGAAGGATCTGTAATGCCCTGGTTGTCTACAAACAGCATGGTCATTCCTCCATTAATGTATGTGAGGGATTGCTAGTCCCTTATGTAGTGAACCTTGTATATCAAAAGGAACCGAAATTCCTCTTCTATTGTAAACGAATTATGGTTGGGACACAAAGAAAACAGGATTGACCCACACCTCCCGTGCCATCCATAATAAAAAGGACATACAGAAAGGATGACGGAAGAATGACCGGTTATATCGAAGTGTTCGGACATGGGGGGGACGTGGAGACGGCTGCGTCACGATTTGGGAGGGAAGCCGCCGATTTTCTGGATTTCAGTGCCAACATTAATCCACTCGGTCCGCCCAGAGAGGTGCTGGAGGCTATACAGCAAGGATTGCAGTCGGTGATTCGGTATCCTGATCCGGCGCATCGAGGATTGAAAGCACTGCTGAGCGAGCGTCTTGGTGTGATGCAGGAGCAGATTTCCGTGGGCAACGGTGCAGCCGAAAGCATGGCGCTCATTCTGCTGGGGCTTGCCCCGAGCAAGGTGGGTACGGTGGAACCGGGATTCTCGGAGTACCGGGCGTTGGCACGACAATTCGGTGCCGAGGTTGTACATACGGAGGGAAGAGAAGAACTGGCGTGGCGAGCGGAACCCGAGGACATCGAGCAGCTCATGGAAAAGGTAGACCTGCTCTTCCTCGGCCAGCCCAACAATCCAAACGGTGTACAATATCCACTTGAGGTATTACAAAGGCTTGCCCGCAAAGCGGAAGAAACGGGAACCGTACTTGTCATTGACGAGGCCTTTATGGATTTTATTCCGGTAGACCGGCGTCATTCTCTGGCAGCACATCTGAATGACTATCCGAATGTGATCATCATTCGCTCGATGACAAAGTTTTATGCCATTCCGGGCTTGCGTCTCGGATATGCTTTGGGCCGTGCCGAATACATTCAGGCGATGACAAAGAAACAGGTGACCTGGAGTGTCAACGGTCTGGCGCTCATGGCAGGGGAAGCCTGTCTGCGCAGTGGAGAACGGTACGAACAGGAGACCATGTCACAGATCACGCGGGAACGGGGGCTTCTCATCGAAGGACTGAAGGTGTACGGATGTGCGGTGACACCGGGAGAGGCGAATTTTATTTTGGCACGTGTGCCGGCCCCTTGGACAGCGGCATCAATGCAGGAGGCGCTGGGTCGAAGAGGTATCCTGATTCGCAACTGTGCCATGTATCCGGGGCTTGACGAAGGGCATGTACGTTTCGCGGTCAAGGATGCAGACGCCAATGTTACATTACTCGAAGTACTGGGCAGCGTGCTGGAAACCAAGGGATATCCGAATGTTGATCAGACCTCCATTCTTCGATCAAGTCAGCAGGAGCAGAGAAAAAATTCGGAACAGGCACAGGGAGGGAAGCGGCAGTGACACTCCCGTTTTATAACTACTTTGCGAATGGAGAAACAGGTGAGAATAAATATGCGGCCTCTTCCTGGCCTGGACTGAACATATCCGCACATGAACGACATATCAAAGCACAGAGCCCAAGAGCTGCCCAAGCGCTGTCGAGTGCGGTATATGGCGGCGGGATGTTTGAACTGGATCGCATATTTAACATCTATGTGGACAGGCATTACCGCTGTGATGATCCGCCGCGTGATATCGAACAAGCGCTGAACGAATGGCAAGAGCCGCGTGATCAATGTGCCGGATTATTGACGGCCGTAAGGCTGGAGCATACCTCCATTCAGGAATATACAAGTGATGAATTTGGTCTTCTGTGCTGCACCACTGCAGGTGTATCGAATGCAGCACGCGCGGGGTCGGAGAGAACGGTATTTGATGCGGCGGGAAATAAGACGATGTCTTCCGGCAGGGAGCGCTCTGCTCCTTCAGCACGGAATCTAACGATGGCCCCCTATGTCCCGGGTACAATTAACATCATGCTCTGGTTGAACGGACGCATGACCACCGGGGCGATGGTGAATGCGGTACAGACGGCGGTGGAAGCCAAAGCGGCAGCGCTGGCGGATGCGGGTGTTCTGGATTCGGAGAACGGGTTGCCCGCCACCGGCACCACAACCGATGCCATTGTGTTTGCGGTAGGTCAGGCAGTGGAGGAACCTCAGCCGATGATCACTTATGCCGGGACAGCGACTACGGCAGGGGCAGCGATTGGCAGATTGGTATACGACACGGTGACGGAGAGCCTTCGGGCCGGACTGTTATGGAAAGAGAGGATCAGGCACAAATGACTTTTGAGGTGGAGCATCTATGGACCTGGCCGTTCTGGACAGGCATGGCGGGAGCCTGGATTATTATACTGGCGTACCTGTTGGACCGATGTATTGGAGATCCGCGCTGGATTCCCCACCCGGTGATTGGCATGGGAAAAGGCATCTCGGCGTTGGAGCGTGTCATTCGCTCGCGTGTGCGCACAGATTCGGGGCTGAAGAGAGCAGGGCTGTTGTTCCCGATTGTGATCGCGGGGAGTTCTTTTGCCATCACGTGGGGACTCATATATATGCTTGGGTTAATCCACCCTGTCATTGCAGCGGTAGCTGAAGTGGTGCTCATTGCAACGACCATTGCTTCAAAAGGGCTGAAGGATGCAGGCATGGAAGTGTATCGTCATCTGAAGCAGCAGGATTGGCCGGCGGCCAGACGTTCACTGGGCATGATTGTTGGACGTGATACGGCGCATCTGGATGAACCCGAGGTTGTGCGGGGAACGGTAGAGACGGTTGCTGAAAATATCGTGGATGCCATTGTATCGCCGTTATTCTATGCGCTCATTGGAGGCGCTCCACTAGCCATGGCTTATCGCGCCGTCAACACGTTGGATTCCATGGTCGGATATAAAAATGACAAGTATCTGTATCTTGGCTGGGCCTCGGCCCGTCTGGATGATGTGGCGAACTGGATACCTGCCCGGCTGACAGCGATTCTGTTAATCTTGGGTGCCTGGGTCATGAAGCTGGACGCCAATGGAGCAGCACGCATGGTCGCACGGGATGCAAGACTGCATCCGAGTCCGAATAGCGGTTTTCCCGAATCTGCGGTGGCTGGAGCACTGGGCATCCGGCTTGGCGGACATAACGTGTATCACGGCGTTGCTTCGTTTCGTGCCTACATGGGCGAGGCCACAAGGCCGATGGAAGCCGAGGATATTGTGCATACGTCACGTCTGATGTTCTGGTCGGCAGGGGCTTTTGTTGTACTGTGCCTGCTCATAACGTTGGGGGTATGGCTGGCAGGAGGGACGCTGTTATGGTCATAAATGAAAGGAATGCAGGCAATGAAGTACATACGGATCAACCCGGCTCACTGAAACGAAACATTCTGTGGGTCCGTCACGGGACAACGCTGTGGAATGTGGAAAAAAGATACCTGGGGCATACCGACATCAGTCTGCTGCCAAATGCCAAAGAAGAGCTGGCTCCGCTTCATGAACAATTGAGCGGTGTTTCGTGGAACGAGGTATATTGCAGTGATCTGCTTCGCTGCCGGCAGACGCTGGAACAGATTCTTCCTGATGCCAGCGCACAGGTGAAGTTCGACTCGCGCCTGCGTGAGAATGATTTTGGAAAGTGGGAAGGGCTGACGTATGGTCAGCTCAAGGATAACCCTGTGTACCGAAGCTGGATTGATGCGCCGCAGGAGGTCACTCCGCCCGGAGGGGAATCGTGGCAGGAGTTTACCGGACGGTTGGAATCCTTTCTCCAAGAGATGTTGTTGGAGGATCGTCCTTCGATGCACGTTGATGAGGGGCAAGTGCCAACCATAGTTGTGGTCACACATGGTGGTGTCATCCGGTATGCCTTGTCCCGTCTGATTGCCGGGCTTGGGTTCTGGGATACACATGTCGTACCGGGACAGGTGATTCAGGTTCAGCTTGATCAACAGGGGAATCAGTGGTTTGGCAGCAGAGTGACTTTTCCGCCGATCGGGTTGTAAGGATGTACAATATACCCTATAATCACAACAGAAGTGTGACTTCAGCATGGGTACAGATACGTTACAGGCTGTGAAGTCTGAAGAAGTATGCAGCATGCAGAAATTACACGTCAATGGTTTACCATATCAGCGACCAAGGGTCCCGCGTGTGAAGGCTGTTTTCATGGCAGATTAGTACGAGTCATGAACACACAAGGGTGAAATGGGGAAGCCGGTGCAAATCCGGCACGGTCCCGCCACTGTAAAACAGGATGATTCCTGTAAGTCAGGTTACCTGCCCTGGACGTACAAACCGGTGTTCCTTCGAGGAAAGGACAGCGTTTCGGGCTATTCTATGCGCATGGACAACCCTTGGTTGAACATGTACAGATCGCCATATGCGAGACGTCATCCCTGATCCTAGACGTAAGGATTAGGGATTTTTTTATTGTACAGGAACACCAAGGCATGGGTAGTAAAAGTTCGAGCACGATGCAAGAAAATAGTACAAATAGAGAAGGGGAGAATAACAGAATGAATTTCAAGAATTGGAAAAACGTAGCGTCCCTGCTAAGTGCAGCGGCACTCGCACTGGCTTTGGCCGGATGTGGCAATGCAACATCAAACGAGGGCACAGGTACTTCACAGCAACCGGCACAGGAGCAGTCCCAAGGCCAGGCGCAGACGGACCTCAAAACACAATATCCACTTACCGTTACGGATGCAACGGGTGAATCGTTCACCTTTGAAAAGGCACCGGCCAAAATCGTATCCGTGTCTCCGGCTGAAACGGAATCCCTGTTTGCCCTAGGATTGGACGATCAGATCGTTGGTGTATCCGACTATGACGATTATCCGGAAGCGGCAACAACCAAAGCTAAAATGGGCGGTATCACCAAGCCCAATGAAGAGTCCATCATTGCAGCTGAAGCCGACATTGTCTTCACAGGTATCTCGATGAGTGAGGATGCGGTGAAGAAGCTGCGCGAACTGGGCATTACCATTTTCAAAACGGACCCTAAATCCATCGACGATGTGATGAACAATATTGAAACTTTCGGTAAAATTACCGATCATCAGGAAAAAGCACAAGAAATCATCACCCAGATGAAACAGGACGTGACGGATGTAACCGAAGCGGTGAAGGCAGTTAAACCGGAAGATAAGAAAAAAGTATATGTTGAGTTCTCCCCAGGCTGGACTGTGGGTAAAGGCGAATTCATGGATGAACTCATCACTGTAGCCGGTGGTAGCAATATTGCTTCCGACAAAGAGGGCTGGTATGAAATTAATGAAGAGAACGTGATTGCCTCCAACCCCGATGTGATCCTGTATGCCAACGATGTAATTGACGAAAACTCCAAAACACTGGATCAGATCATCAAGGCGCGCAGCGGCTGGGATCAAATTACGGCTGTGAAAAATGATGCGGTTATTGGCCTGGATGCCAACCTGCTGAGCCGTCCGGGTCCACGTGTAACTCAAGGGTTGAAAGAAGTAGCCAAAGCGATCTACCCTGACTTGTTCCAATGAGTAAAAAGCTGATCCTGTTCGGAACGACGGGCATGGTGCTGCTGGTGCTCACCGTGCTCATCTGCACGGGCATTGGTTCAGTAGCGTTGCCGATCCGGGATATTGCAGGCATCCTGATTCACAAAATTCCCTGGGTGGGCGATTGGATTACACCGGATTGGAATAAGGCAGCCGAACAGATTATCTGGAAAGTCAGATTCCCACGTGTACTGCTTGCCGTGCTCGTTGGCGCATCGTTGGCGATTGCCGGTGCGGGATTCCAGGGGGTTCTTCGGAACCCGCTGGCAGACCCGTTCACCCTGGGCGTATCATCCGGTGCTTCCGTGGGTGCAGCCTTTCTGATTTTCTTCGGATTGCAGTATGCACTGATTGGGATCTGGACGTTGCCTTTGATTGCGTTTTTGACGGGTGTAATCACGTTATGGTTTGTTATGGCACTGGCTCGTGAAGGGCGTAAAATACCTACACATAGCCTCATTCTGGCTGGTGTGGTCATGCAAAGTTTCCTGGGCGCAGTTGTTTCCTTCCTGTCGACCATGTCGAAACAGACGATTAATGAAATTATATACTGGACGATGGGAAGTCTGGCTCTGCGTGGGTGGTCGTATACGGCCATCCTTTTCCCGTATTTTCTGTTAGGGTTGGTCTTTCTCTGGAGCCGCGCACGCTCGTTGAATGTGCTTGCACTGGGAGAACGTCAAGCGGCACATATCGGGATCGGAGTGGACAGGCTCAAGCTGTCGGTGCTGGCAGTTGGCACACTGCTGACCGCAGGTGCTGTCTCGGTATCGGGTGTCATCGGATTCGTTGGGTTGGTGATCCCGCATATGTTGCGGCTGCTGGTGGGACCGGATTACCGACTGCTGGTACCTTTGTCTGCCATTGGTGGAGCGATCTTCATGGTGTGGGCAGATACCATCGCAAGATCGTTGCTGGCGCCAACTGAAATTCCGCTTGGTGTCGTCACCGCCTTTGTTGGTGCGCCGTTCTTTGCTTACCTGCTGCACCGGAACAAAAAGTTGCAGAAGGGGATGATGCCATGAATTCCAGTACCAGTTCCAACTCGACTTCACTTATCTCCATTAAGGGAGCAGGGAAGTCATATGGCAATCACCAGGCATTGCGCAATGTAGACTGGCATGTTGGCGAAGGTGACTGGTGGGGAGTTGTCGGACCAAACGGCAGTGGTAAGTCCACCCTGATCCAGCTTATTGCCGGAACGGAACAGTTAAACGAAGGTCAGATCCGTATCGATGGTCGAGACATCGGCTCTTACAGCCGTAAGGACCTGTCGCGCATGATCGCTGTATTGCAGCAGGATGGTTTGCCAGCCATCTCCTATCCCGTGCGAGACGTGGTGGAGATGGGGAGATATCCGTACCAGAACTGGCTGGGGCGGGAAACGGGTGATGGGGCACTTGTGGTGGACAGGGTGCTCGAAGACCTGGGATTGACAGAACTGGCGGACAGACCGCTGGATGCACTCAGCGGCGGGCAACGGCAGCGGGTCGCACTAGCCAAAGTTATGGCTCAGGAGCCGAGGTTACTGCTGCTGGACGAGCCGACCACGTTTCTGGATATTAAATATCAATTGCAATTCATGGAATTGTTATCGGCATGGCGACAGAGAAATAACATTACAATTGTGGCTGTGCTGCATGATCTGAATCTGGCCGCGTTATTTTGCGATCACATTCTGGCGCTGCGTGAGGGCATGGCGGTTGGAAAGGGCACGCCTCATACGTTGATCAACGATGAGAATATCCAGGACATATTTCGCGTCAAACCCGCGATTGTCTCCCATCCCGACCATGCCATACCTCAACTGCTGCTGCGGCGTGAAATCGATTAAATGAAGCGGGACAACCCATATTTTGATGAAGGAAGTGCTGGTTGTATGAATAATGAACAGGTGTTGGAGCATTTAACAAGTAAGATTACTGCTCCTGATCAGGAAGTCGCGGCAGAAACCTCTGCACATGTGGATTCGTTGACGAAGCCACCGGGAAGCTTGGGCAAATTGGAAGAGCTGGTGATCCGCCTGGCAGGTATGACGGGCAATACACGTCCGCGTTTTGATCACAGGGCGGTCATTGTCATGGCCGCAGATCACGGCGTAGTGGAAGAAGGTATCAGTGCTTTTCCCGCCGAAGTGACCCCGCAGATGGTCCTGAATTTCCTCGCTGGAGGCGCTGCAGTGAATGTGCTTGCCCGTCACGCCGGAGCTGATGTGATCTGTGTGGATATCGGTGTGAATGCCGATCTTGAACATCCGGACCTGCTTTCCCGTAAAATTCGCAAAGGCACGGCCAATATGGCCCGAGGGGCAGCGATGACCCGGGATGAGGCAGTTCGGGCTATCCTTGCAGGAGCCGAAGTTGTAGCGGCAGAGGTGGCGAAGGGAACACAGCTGTTTGTCACCGGGGAGATGGGAATTGGCAACACCACCGCAAGTGCTGCTGTAATGAGCGCGTTAACCGGAGTTGCACCAGCTGCCGCCGTGGGGCGAGGAACCGGCATTGATGATGCAGGCTTGCAGCGCAAGGCTGCTGTAGTCAGCCGGGCGCTTAGCGTAAACGCACCGAACCCGGAAGATGCACTGGATGTTCTGTGCAAGGTGGGCGGGCTGGAGATTGCGGGACTCGCCGGGGTTATTCTTGCAGCTGCTGCTAATCGTTGCCCAGTCGTTGTAGACGGGTTCATCTCTACCGCGGCAGCGCTGGTGGCGAGACAACTTGCACCTCTGAGTACGGCTTATATGATCGCTTCTCATACTTCACACGAAAATGGACATGGAGCGCTGCTGCGTGAACTGGACCTGAAAGCGATGCTGGATCTGGACATGCGTCTGGGTGAAGGCACAGGTGGCGTGCTCAGTCTTCATCTGATTGACGCAGCATGTCTCATTCTGAACGAGATGGCGACCTTTGCAAGCGCGGGTGTCTCGGATGGGACAAGCCCTGCTTCGGACTCCACTGCGTCGGGTGATTCATCCGTGCAAAGAGAGGGTTCCCGATGAGTGTACTGGTGACAGGCGGCGCACGTAGTGGCAAAAGCTCCTTTGCCGAGCGTCTCTGCATGCAGCGTTCCTCGGAGGCCTGGTATGTGGCGACAGCTCAGGCGTACGATGATGAAATGCGTGAGCGTATCGCCATGCATCAGCATCAGCGCGAGGCATCAGGGTATCTGTGGCACACGATGGAAGAGCCGATACATCTGCCTGCTTTGATAAGCCGCATGGGTGAAGGGCATACAGGGACTTCTGCACCCACCATTCTGGTGGATTGCCTGACGTTGTGGCTGACAAATGTTTTGCTAGCGTATGAGCATGACGAGAAGCAGTTGTTACAGGGACATTTGGACGCGCTGGTTGAAGCGATTCGAACCTATCCCGGGTTGCTTGTTCTGGTTACAAATGAAGTGGGAGATGGGATCGTTCCGGAATATGCCCTTGGCAGGAAATATCGGGATTTGGCCGGTGTACTGAATCAGCGTATTGCGGCGATATGCGGTGAAGTGTTTCTGGTGACCGTAGGCATTGCGATTGAACTAAAAAGCAAGGAGTACCGCTTATGAAGGATGGCACGCCTGCTCCTCAGCGTAAACATGCGGCGGCAGCCGCTTTTCAATTTTTGTCCCGTTTCCCTGTCAAAATGCAAATCGATTTTGTCCCGCCACTGCTGCGGGAAAGTGTAGTCTTTTACCCGCTGGTCGGTGCTGCAATCGGTCTGTGTGTCTGGCTCTTTGGAGCCTTAAGTGGTGCAGTGCTTCCGGCCTTACCGGCTGCCGTCCTGACCCTGACGTTATGGGTATGGCTCACCGGAGGACTCCATCTTGACGGATGGATGGATACGGCAGATGGCTTGCTCAGTTATCGTACCCGTGAGCGGATGCTGGAGATTATGAAGGACAGCCGTGTAGGGGCAATGGGCGTGATCGCCTGCGTGTTGCTTCTGATGATGAAGGCTGCGCTGATCGCCGATTTTATTGCCCGGGGCCACTGGGTGTACGGTGCGCTGCTGATCCTGCCCATGATCTGGAGCCGATGGTTCATGGTGTATGCGATGTCGGCCTGGCCGAATGCTCGCGAAGATGATGGACTTGCCGTATTGTTTAAAGGTCTCGGGGAGCGGAAGGAGGTCCAGCGTGCACGCAGCTCAGCTGTGGGCCTGACCTTAATCGCAGGGGCAATTACGTTTGCCGCGGTGTGGCTTTTCAAGCCGGATATGGGGATAGCAGATGCGATGGTGAGTGGTCTGGGAACACTGCCATGGTGGCTATACCCGGTGACGGCAGTTATTATACTGCCTGTAGCGTGTTATTATATCGGCCGATTCGTGGCTTCCCGGATCAGTGAACGGCTCGGTGGTTTAACCGGGGATACGTATGGTGCCATGAATGAGCTGCTGGAGGCGGCTTTGTTGACTGTGCTAAGTGTGCTTCAAGGACTGTTCTGGCTGTAACTTTTGAAGTATGGAGCAGTTTGGAAAACGTTACGCATGAGGTTGGGAGCAAGGTGATCTGGATATACACGGAGACAGGGGGAGAGAGCGTGGAAGATAGGCCATCACAACCAGCGGCGGTACTGATGCTGCAAGGAACGGCTTCCGATGTGGGCAAAAGTGTCATCACAACGGCATTGTGCCGGATTTTTAAACAGGACGGCTTCAAGCCTGCTCCGTTCAAGTCACAGAATATGGCACTGAATTCCTATGTGACGGAAGATGGCAAGGAGATTGGTCGGGCTCAGGGAGCACAGGCCGAGGCCTGTGGTATTGAGGCGACAACCGACATGAACCCGATCCTGATTAAGCCCGTACGGGACATGCATTCGCAGATCGTGGTTCACGGTGTACCTTTTGCCCAGATGAGTGCATCGGACTACCGCCAGCATTTTCTGCCTGAAGCAAAGCAGACGGTTATGGATGCGTTGAACCGGCTACGGGATACCTATGATATTGTGCTGATGGAAGGAGCGGGCAGTCCGGCCGAGATCAATCTGAAGGACCGGGATATCGTCAACATGAATCTGGCAGGCTGGGCCGATGCGCCGGTGATTCTGATCTCCGATATTGATCGGGGCGGGGTGTTCGCTTCCATCGTAGGTACGCTCGAACTGCTGGAACCCCATGAGGTGGCGCGTGTCAAAGGATTCATTATCAACA
The DNA here is from genome assembly GCF_030815985.1 of Paenibacillus sp. W2I17. Lineage (NCBI taxonomy): Bacteria > Bacillati > Bacillota > Bacilli > Caryophanales > Paenibacillaceae > Paenibacillus > Paenibacillus sp. W2I17. The sequence continues at coordinate 2,946,695 of NZ_JAUSXM010000001.1, read as the reverse complement.
AGTTCCGCGGTGATCTATCCCTGTTGCAGCCAGGACTCGACTGGCTCGAAGAACGGACAGGCATTCCAGTATTAGGTGTATTGCCTTACATAAGAGATATTCAGATTGAAGCAGAGGATTCAGTGGTGCTGGATTCCATGCGTCATGGGAAATCCGGCAAAACCGAGCTGGATCTGGCGGTAATCCGATATCCGCGAATTTCCAACTTTACAGACTTTGATGCACTTTCCCGTGAACCGGATGTGAATGTACGTTACGTGACCTCGCCAGAGGAATTGGGCAGTCCGGATGCCATTCTTCTACCGGGTACGAAGGATACCATAGGTGACCTGGCATTTCTGCGTGAGTCTGGGCTGGAGCAGGCGATTGCGAGCCAGACCGAGCGTGAGCATGTTCAGCTGGTAGGAATATGTGGCGGATACCAGATGCTGGGACGTCATCTGAAGGATCCGTTTGCTGTGGAGGCGAATCAGATCCAGGAAGCAAAAGGACTTGGCTGGCTCCCGCTATCGACAACGTTTCTTCAGGAAAAGCAGACCGTCAGAGCTTCCGGATGGGTGCAGCCTGATCACCCGATTCGTCTGTATGGTGAGCGAGATGAGGATGCATCTTCATTACCCATTAATGGATATGAGATTCATATGGGCGTTACGGAGTGCCACGAGCCTGAACGTGTAACCGCGTTGTTTGAAATCTCTCATCCAGGTGGTCAACCTTTCCAAGAAGGCTGGGGCTCTGTAGATGGCAGGGTGTGGGGAACCTACCTGCATGGTTTGTTTGAAAGTGATCAATTCCGACGTTCGTGGCTGAATGCCTTGCGTGAAGGAAAAGGATTGCCTCCGCTTCAGGAGACGTATAGTGCGCTTGAACGTAAGGAGATGGAGTTTGATCGGGTAGCCGAATCGTTGCGTTCGGCATTGGATATGAAGCGCGTGTACGAGATTATGGGTGTTCAGGCACCCGAGTGAAACTACAATACCCCCATGTCTGACAACCCGTTCTCTAGAAACGGAATGTTAGCGGCATGGGGGTATTGTATATCCTATGATTATATGAGGTTTAAAACATGTGATGATAGGTTAATGGTTAACCTGTTAGTTTATTTTGAAATTTTTCATGGCGGATTGAAGCTCTACAGCTTGTTCATGCAGATGACGAACTGTATTCGAATGGGAATCCATCTCGCTGAGCTGAAGGTCTGCTGTTGAAGCAATCTGTAACATGCTCTCACGAGATTTGGTCGTAATCTGTGCCGTTTCTTCAACGGATGCACTCACTTCTTCAGCACCAGCAGATACTTGTTGTGTAGAAGCAGAGACGGTCTGGATGGTCAGATTCACGTTCTGAATCAATTCATTCAGCTGCTGGAAGGCTGAGCCTGCTTGTTGAACGACCGTTGTGCCTGAACCAATCTCCTGGGTTACACGGTTCATGGCGTCGACAGAGCGTTCAGCGTCTTCACGAATGGTACCCAGATAATCCGAAATTTCTTCGGTGGCTGTCTTGGATTGCTCGGCAAGTTTGCGGACTTCTCCAGCAACAACAGCGAATCCGCGGCCATGCTCTCCGGCACGTGCTGCTTCAATGGAGGCGTTGAGTGACAGCATGTTAATCTGTTTGGTAATTTCAAAAATGGAAGCAACAATGGTGCCAATGGCTACCGAACGTTCATTCATAGTTTCGACATAACGCAACGATTCGCTTGCTGTCTGGCCTACACGCTCCATCTGCTCAATGGCATTCTGAGCCAGTCGGTTACCGTTAACTGCCTCGTTGGCTGCTTCACCAATCTGGTCAGACACTTCAGCGGAAGAAGAAGCAATATGCATGATGCCTTGCGTAATTTCTTCCATAGCTCTGGCGTTCTCGGATGCGCTTGACGCAATGCTGATGCTGCCTTTTTCTGCATCTTCTGCGGAGCGGCTGGAGTTTCGAACCATACCGGACATCGATTCAACCCGCTGAAGCAGGTCATTGGAGCCTGATACAACTTCATTGGACGTGGACAAGGCACGGCTAATCATTTCTTTCAGGTTATGCGTCATCGTCTGGAAGCTAGCGGCAAGCTGGGCAATTTCATCTTTACCTTTGATCTCTAGTTTAGCGGTCAGATCACCTTGGGATATTTGTTTACTATGTTGGACGAGCTTGATGATTGGTTTGGTAACTCTTTTGATCATACTAGTGGAGATAAGCCAGCCGAGCACAAACACTAATGCTGTAATCCCCAGACACAACCAGAAAATCTGGGTAATCTTGTCTTGAATGAACTGGGCATCCATGCTCACAGCCATAATCATGTTACTTCCTGCAATGGGGATAAAGGCTGCTTTATGTACACCAAAGGAATCGGAGTAGACCTCACTGATTACCATTTCTTTGTTCTCAATAGCTGCATTCATTGCAGGTTCTACACTAATCTCATCCTGGGCTTTCATGCCTGAGGAAGAGTTGGCCACAACCACGTTGGCTGAGCCATCTTGAATAGCAACAACGTAAGCAGCATCCAGATTATGTTCTTTTGCTTTATCTGCCAGATATGATTCCACGGTCATGGCAGCACCTTCAGAACCGGCTCCGCCACTCTGTACCTGCAGGATTTTGGATGCTGAAGTATTCTTGTATATATCCTGAATGGACGTGTTTAGGACTTTGTCAAACTGCGGAAGCACGTAACTTTGAATGATGTTCATCGATACGGCGTAAAAACTAATACTGAACAACAGGGAAGCAACCAGCAGAACGAGGAACAAAGTGCCTCTGATTTTACCGGCAACGGTGCGATTACGAAACATATGATCATCCTTTCACGTCAAGTTCATTAACATTGTCGCTTTTCCGTAATCCTAAGACCTATCTACCAATGAAGAAAGACCTAAATTATACATTGAGAAAACTTGGGAATAAGCGGATATACCTATATTACAAAATTAACCGGAGGTTGAATAGAACAATTTTCACGATTTGGTGTATTTTTTTCAGAAATACATGAATCTGTTACATGCATATTACATAATATCAATTAATACCTACCAGAATAGTTTGTTATATGTTATATTGTAAAATGTCTTTGTCGGAAGTACAAAAGATAGAAGAGAAAACCGGATATGTTCCGGTTACACACATGCCTGAGGAGGATTTAAAGAAATGGATACTTTTCTAGTCATATTGAATGTAGTGGTTATGCTTGTTTTACTTGGCATCCTCTACTGGATGCAGAAAAAGCATATCTCCTTTACGAAACGCGTATTTGCGGGTCTGGGACTGGGGATTGTTTACGGGGTTATTCTTCAATTGGTGTACACATCAGGCTCTGATGTAGTTACAAAATCAGTCGATTGGTTCAATCTGGTCGGTTCAGGATATGTTCGTTTGTTGCAAATGGTCGTGATCCCATTAATCATGGTGTCGATCATTTCGGCCATTATGAATCTGAAGGGCAAGCAAAATCTCGGCAAGATGAGTGTTTCCATTATTGCCATTCTGTTGATCACCACAGCGATTGCCGCAGGTGTCAGCATTGTAACGAGCCTTGGCTTTAACCTGACTTCCATTGAGATTCAAGGAGGAGACCGGGAGAATGCGCAGATTCAGAAGGTGGAGGAACGGCTTGTTGATGTGAAGGATCAGACAATCCCGCAGCAAGTGCTGGAATTCATTCCTTCGAATCCATTTGCAGATATGACAGGAGAACGTCGTACATCCACACTGGCGGTGGTTATCTTCTCCGCGTTCATCGGTGTAGCCGTACTTGGACTGGATCGCAAAAAACCTCAGCAGGCGGAGACGTTCCGCGGTATGGTTAATGCGGTATATGCGGTGGTTATGCGAATTGTTACGCTGGTGCTGAGGCTTACGCCTTACGGGATTCTAGCACTGATTACAAAGGTAACGGCGACAACCAATGCGGAAGAGATATTAAAGCTCATCAAATTCGTCATTGCGTCCTACGTGGCCCTCATCGTGATGTTTATTATTCACCTGATCATTATCTCGCTGTCCGGGTTCAACCCGATTACGTATTTGAAGAAGGTGCTGCCAACACTGGTATTTGCCTTTACGTCCCGTTCAAGTGCAGCGGCGATCCCGCTGAATGTGGAGACACAGACGAAGAAACTCGGCGTATCGGACGGCATTGCGAACCTGTCTGCAAGCTTTGGGGCTACGATTGGGCAAAACGGCTGCGCCGGGATCTATCCGGCCATGCTGGCGGTGATGATTGCTCCGACGGTCGGCATCGACCCGCTGAGCTGGGACTTCATTGTGACTTTGATCCTCGTAGTCATGATCAGTTCGTTTGGTGTGGCTGGTGTTGGCGGCGGGGCAACCTTCGCTTCCCTGATCGTATTGTCCACCATGAATCTGCCTGTGGCTCTGGTTGGACTGCTCATTTCCGTGGAGCCGCTGATCGACATGGGTCGTACAGCGCTTAACGTGAACGGGTCGATGACATCAGGACTCGTGACGAGCAGAATTTTGAAGGAAAACGATCGGGACACGTTTAACGATCAGAGCCGTGAGCTGGATTCTGCGGCTCAGGCTTAATACAGAATGGATTAGATAGAAGCTCACATTAAGATAGCTAGAGCCGTCTACAAATCAAGTGAGAAAAGCCGTCCTTCGGAGGAATCCGGAGGGCGGTTTTTTTGCGGCAATCAAACTATGCTGTGCACGGTGGTGAAGCAGTCTTCTTTTTCTATAAACGGAGTAAGGCAAGAAAGTACAAAACAATCGTATGGTCGAGAGGGAAGCGGGAGGAATATAGAAGGGGTCGTAGTCACTCAGGCACACTTGGAGTTATTTAGTTCTGTTCATGGGACGAGAAATGTGATAGAGTATTCATGTTTTGGCCCTGAGCCAAACCGCGGTTCGTAACCATCCCGCGTAATCAAAACTAGGAAGGCAGTGTATGTATTTATGTTTAACTTAGGGTGGGGAGCAGTTTTTGTTCTCGTAACTTATGGATTTTTCCTGTTGTGTTACCGCTTGTTCGGTAAAAAAGGTCTCTATGCCTGGATTGGTGTGGCTACGGTTATAGCCAACATTCAGGTGACCAAAACGATAGATATCATGGGAATCGTGCTGACGCTTGGTAACACGATGTATGTCAGCATGTATCTGACCAGTGATCTGCTCAATGAGAAATATGGACCAGGTGAGGCACGCAAAGCCGTATGGTTTGGATTCTTCACGCTCATCATGACGACGGTGTTGATGCAGATGGTGTTGTTCTTTGAACCGGCACCAACGGACTTTGCACAGGATTCGATGAAAACATTGTTTGGTCTGCTGCCACGTCTGGCCCTCGGAAGTCTGACGGCGTACTTCATCAGTCAGTTCCTGGATGTTCGATTATACTCCTGGCTGCGCAAGGTGGCCCCCGGGCGTAATCAGTTGTGGATACGTACCAACGGTAGTTCGATCATCAGTTCATTTGTGGATACACTAGTGTTCTGCACAATCGCGTTTGCGTTCATCTACCCTTGGGATGTTTGGCTGGAAATCTTCCTGACGACGTATATTATCAAATTTGTATTAACTGCGGTTGGAACGCCGTTTCTGTATGCTGCACGCAGCTTTAAGTTTAAGGATGAGGCTTAGACAATATTCAAAGAGTATCACTTGAAATTACCCTCTGCGCAGTCAATTGTAATTCGGACTCTGCAAGGGTTTTTTTCATAGAAAAGACTCGAAACAAGAAAAATCCTTTTTACATTTTTATGAAAAAGTTATAATATAAACGACCTGTCGTTATAAGCGTGTATCATTAAGCCAACGATGATTTCATACAAAGGGGAATCGCACATGTACTCTACACTGCGTTATACACTGGAAAGCAATGGCACAACCTACGAGAATGATAGCATTAATGCCTCGTTATTGGTGGAGTTGATCTCCAATCTGGAATTGCATGAATACGTAGTACTTAAACCTTCGGAGCTGGTGGAGGGAAGTATGTATATGCAGGCTGCTGCGCTTGAGGAACCAGGGCAAATGGTGGCGGAGATTCGTTTGCAGGAAGGCGAGGAAGGTTTCCGGCATTACAGCTGCAGCACAACAGATCTAACCGGGATTATTCAATGGTTTCTGGATTACTGGGGGAAGCAACAGCTGCCACAGCTGGAGTCTTGGCAGGATATCACACATGAGTTTGGTTAATGGTAAATGAGTGAGCAGGAATAAGATTACGTAGAATGCAGACGGAGTAATCTAGGATATGCTTTGTATTAATTACAATCCCGCAAACCATGATATTCATGGATTTGCGGGATTTTTGCGTTCGCGTGTGTACTTGCTACTTTTTCTGTATACAGGCCTGAGGCGTACGCGAAAGGAGTATATTATTTTGAAGATACAGTTCAGCACAGTTTTGTGCAGTTTAGTTCATGATGCATAATATCGGCTGAGCATTGATGTATATGGGCTGTTTTGACATAGATCCAATTGGATTAGTCGCTAAGGATTTGCAGTTCTTTTGGATATGTCGTCAGAACTTCGATACCCGTCTCGGTCACAATTACATCATCTTCGATACGGACGCCGCCTGCTGCGGTATAGATGCCCGGTTCAATCGTGAATACGGTACCTTCATTCAGGATGTCCATATTCTCACCGTGGAGAGAAGGATACTCATGTACGTCAATACCGAGACCATGGCCTACTCTATGCATAAAACGCTCGCCGTATCCCGCTTCTTCCGTGACCTGGCGTGCTGCACGATCCACTTCGGCGCAGGTGATGCCTGGTTTCACGATTTGGATAGCAGCTTCATTCGCTGCGAGCACGGTGTTATAGATGGTTTTGAGTTCAGGTGAGATGTCACCAAAGGCGAATGTACGTGTGATATCCGAGGCATACCCTCCAGCATACACACCCATGTCAAACATCAACAGGTCACCATGTTGCAGTTTCCGTTCACCCGGTGTACCGTGTGGCAGACCTGTTTTGGGTCCCGTGAGCACCATGGTATCAAAGGAAGGGCCATCGGCACCCAGCTTTTTCATCTGATACTCCATCTCGGCGACAAGCTCGATCTCGGTTACACCTGTGCGAACATGAGAGAGGCCTTGACGCAATGTTTCTTCAATCAGATAAATGGCGTGGCGAATGCGGGCTACCTCATCCGGTGTTTTTTTTACACGTAATGTGCGAAGCAGGGGGCCAACATCTTCAAAGCTGGCAGCACCTAGCGCGGCGGTCAGCTGCTCATAACGTGATACTGTCACATATTCTTTTTCGAGACCTACTCGGGCCAAGCGCCCCTGATAACGATCAAACAAAGCGTATGGATTATCCGTATCCGTGTGAGTGGCAATGTTGGATACCGAGGAAGCGGCTGCGGCAGCTTCAGCATCAAGCGCAGGTACGATCAATAAGGGTTCTTCGCCACGTGCGAGAACCAGACCGAGGAAACGTTCATGCGGATTGCTCGCAAATCCAGTTAAATAGTAGATATGTTTTGGATCTGTGATCAGCATGGCGTCCAATCCTTGCCCGGACAGATCGGCTTCAAGACCAGATAAAGGGTTTTGATTCATAAGTGTAGTTGTCCACCTTTCCATTCATACTATCCTTCTATTATAAAAGATTATGATGGAATTCCAAACTGTGGTGATTTCATGTCCCCAGAATCCCTTGAATTGTCGGTTTAAGCGGCGAGTATGAAGGGTAATACAGGGCGAAACCGCTTAACAGATGAATAATAACACCACAACTATAGCGAGCAATCCATTAACAATACGTTGAAGCTTGGCTTAATTATTTTATACAAAAGAACGATATGCGAAGGGAGATGTAATCATGAATAATCGAGCAACCGTTCCGCTGTATGCTTCATTATTAAGTGTGGCACTGTTAACCGCGTCATGTTCTTCAGGCGAACCCTCAACGGGAGGAGTAGAGCAGACGTCTCAGGGACAGGGAACCGGTCAGGGACAGACAGCCAATGGAGGCAATACCGGTGCAAGTGGAAATGAGAGTGGAGCGCAGGGAGAGACGGTTATTCCGTATCAGGCTTCTGTTCTGGTTGAAGGATTGAATGCACCATGGGAGATTGTGAGTGTGCCTGATGGTCGGATGTTTGTAACGGAACGCCCTGGTGCGATTCGAGTCATTGAGGATGGAAAACTAGCCTCTGAACCACTGATTGAATTCTCAGCCCCATTTAATGAAGAAGGTGAAGGAGGTTTGTTGGGTCTTGCAGCAGATCCGGACTTTGAGGAGAACGGTTACTTGTATGCATACCACTCTTATCTGGAAGGCGATGACATTGCCAATCGAGTGTTACGTCTCAAGGTGAATGATGGCAAAGCGGTCATAGATCAAGAGTTGCTTGGTAACATTCCAGGCGGAACAAATCATAATGGTGGGCGGATCAAAATTGGCCCGGACAAGTTGCTCTATATCACGACAGGTGAGCGTTATGAACCGGAACTGTCACAGAACGAAGATAGTCTTGGAGGTAAAATATTGCGGATAGGTCTCGACGGATCGATCCCAGCAGACAACCCATGGCCGAATTCACCTGTATACAGTATGGGACACCGCAACGCACAGGGACTGGCATGGAACCCGGACAACGGTTACCTCTATTCTACTGAGCATGGTCAGCGGAATCATGATGAGATCAACCGGATTGTGGCCGGAGAGAATTATGGCTGGCCCGAGGTGGAGGGAGACGACGATGACAATGGCGCATATCAGGCTCCGCTTGCACATAGTGGGAATGATACATGGGCGCCGTCTGGTGTAGCTTTTGTTGAGGAAGGACCTTGGGCTGGATCACTGATTGCTGCAAATCTGCGTGGAGAGCAGTTGCTGAAGGTTACTCTTTCGGAAGATGGCACACAGGTGGAGAAGGTGGAACCCATCTTCGAAGATGAATGGGGTCGAATTCGTAATGTGAGTGCTGGCGAGGACGGCAAGTTATATGTGCTTACAAACAACCGGGATGGACGGGGATCGCCACGTGATGGAGATGACAAGCTGATAGTGCTTACTCCGGAGAGTTGAGTCGGGGTCAGGGGAGAGAAAATCAGTGTTGCAGGACAGCGTCGCACCGAATCGGTCTCGCCGTAAGGTAGCGAATGGAGTAAGTTTAAAACGAACGGTTTCCGCTTATCTTGAGCTAAAGCCCTGAAGTGCCCTGAATCTAAATCGCTCTAAATAAAATTTTTCTAAAGAACCTGACGCACCTTAAATAGAGGTTTGGTGAAGATCGTAGAATTTAACGAACCTCAGCCACGCTATAATGCCAAAATTCACTCGAAACCTGCGGAAAAACCAATGTAATGAGTAACTAAGGTGTCTGGTGGACCTATGTCAAAAAAGTAGACACTACGCTGCGGATTTGTCCGTAAATTTCATCGCAAAACGAGCAGGGGAAAGATACCCTAGCGCGCCATGCATTCGCTTGCGGTTGTAATAGAACTCAATGTACTGGTAGATGGCAGTATAAGCCTCTTCCGGTGCCTTAAAACGAGGGTTGCAGTAAATGAGTTCCTTCTTTAAAATACTGTGCCACGACTCAATACAGGCGTTATCATAACAGTTTCCTCGGCGGCTCATGCTTGATTCCATTCCGTATGATTTTAGTTGCTCCACGTATTCTTTTGACGTGTATTGAGAGCCGCGATCCGAGTGATGGAGTAATCCCGGAGCGGGGCGTTTGGCCTTGTAAGCTTCCTCCAGTGCACCCATCACCAAACTGGTTTCCATATGGTTATATAGACGCCAGCCTACAATTTCACGTGTGCACAAATCCAGAACGCTGGCCAGATATAGACGACCTCCTCGGCAAGGAATGTAGGTGATGTCGGTAACCCATACCGTATTCGGTTTGGACGTTTTAAATTGCTGATTCAGCGTATTTGGCGCAAGGGGATGGTCGTGTTTGGAATCCGTCGTCTGAACGCGATATTTGGGCATGACCACAGAACGTAGATTCATTTGACGCATGTATATACTGACGGTACGGGAAGAGATTCGCAACCCTTCTAAATGGAGCAGATACGTAATTTTAGGGCTTCCACACCGCATCTGGTGGTCGTAAAAATGATACCGAATACGCTTCATGACCTCGTCTTTGCGGTTCTGCCGCTTGCTGGTTCGGTCCATTCGCCATCTGTAATATCCGCTCCGTGATACTTGAAAGGTTCTGCACATCTTCTCCAAAGAAAACTCGGAGCGATGATCTTCCACAAACTGAAATCTTAGCTCTTTGGTTTGCTGAAGATGTGCACTGCTTTTTTTACAATCGCCAGTTCTTCTTGTGTATCCGCAAGCGTGTGCTCTTTCTCTTGAAGCAACCGGCGCATCTCTTGAAGCTCTGCTTCCAGTTCCTTCACTCGATCTACACTGGCAACAGGCTCATGTTTTAGTTCGCGGTACTTACTCATCCATTGGTGCAACGTACTTTTTGGAATGTTGAGTTCTTCTGCCAAATCTCCAAGTGTCTTCGTCTGCTCTTGAATGAATTTGACCGTTTGTTTCTTGAATTCTTCGTTATATCGTTGCCGCTGTTCTCCCATGTGGACACCTCCGTTAGTCTTATTATCCTTCCGTCCGTTAACGGGTGTCCACTTTTTATTCTAGCTCCATGAAGTTCGTTAGAAAATCTTGATACTCAAAATACTGCGTATAGGGTGTCTGAGATTCGTTACAAAACAAGTATAGCGTTTAGACTGTGCCCAATTCATTAGAGGCGGACCTCAGTCAATAAGTAGACACTTACGTTACGGTTTTCCGGTGAATTGTTTTGCCAAACGGGCAGGGGAAAGATACTGTGCACATGTCGTAGTTCAATATAAGATACTGCGTGCATACTGTATGCATAGCGTGCGCAATAGGAGCTACCATACGGTCAACACCAGTGCAGTAGTAGATGCACATGGTTAATTAATCAAAGGAGCTGTCCCTGTCAAGTTCATGACATTTGGGACAGCTCCTTGATTGTAATGTATGTGTCATCCTAATCTTGAATGAGCTACAACGCACAATGCCGCACGAAGAGAAACAGCGTTAATAGGATGCTTTTGTCATTCAAAAGCACTCACAAGTCCGCGTTCTTTACTTATTCTGCGCTCTCCGCAAGTGTGGCAATACGCTGAGCCGGATCATTCATGTACTCGCCACCGTGATAACAGAGAACCTTATTGAGCTTAAGGTTGGTCAGTTTCTTCAGGCTTCGCAGCGCTTCAGGCATGTCCGGTGTCGCTTGTGGTGCAGGGCCAACCAGTTCATCATCAACCACACGAAGTTCATCGGCAGCGAGCAGGAACTGTTGCTCCCCGAAATACAGGCAGATATGACCTGGCGTATGTCCCGGTGTATGAATGACCTGTGTACCACCTTGAAGGGGTAACAAGTCTCCGTCCGCCAGAGTTCTACTAATGTTCACTTCAGGCAGCTGCAAGAGCAGTTGGTCTGCCAGTGCCAAAACGGGCGCGGGGAGCAGAGCGCGACGTTCAGGCGTGAATTTAATCAAAGGTTTCTCACCTGTTAGATATGGAATCTCATCGGCATGTGCCCAGATTTCCAGATCAGGGATGGCATCCAGAAGAGCACCCAAGTTACCGATATGATCGATGTCCTGATGTGTAATAATCACACGTTTGACGTCCGGGAGCTGTACGTCCTCTTGTTCCAATGCGGATTGAAGTTCGGCAAATTGTCCAATCATGCCCGTATCCACCAGGGTTACCCCATCTTCGTCACGAAGCATGACGGGGAATATGGGGCTGTTCCCGGAAGGTGTGGGAATCTGGAGATTTAGCACAGTAATCGAAGTTGATGGATGGCTCATGGTGATCCGGACCGTAGTCCGGTACACCTCCTTTTCTTTTTTAGCGATGATTGTTGTTATTCAGGGCGATTGTATTTTAAGTGTTTTCTATATTTTTTAACGGTATGGAGCAGTGCTTCGAACGTTTCTTCTTCATTACTGCCATCTTTAACGATGGAGACAAACGAGAAGTTATCATGAACAAGTTTGTTCCTCGTCTGAAACACCAGACTAAGGGCTTCAGCGAAGTGTTCCTTTTCGGATTCCAGAGCAATGAACTCTTTACTCAGTTCGGCCTGAATAATCTCCATGTTGGAGCGTGCACGGTAGGCAGGAGTTTTCATCAGCTGGGTCGAATTAAACTTTTTCTGATATACGTCTCTATACAGTTGATGTAACATTTGTTCAGTAATGGCGCATAGTTCGATGACCAGTGAAGCATATCTTCGATTTTTGCGTTTTCGGGTGAGCTCACGTGTTTCTTCTTTGTCCAAAATACCGTATTTTTCATACAGCGTAGTGTCAACGTTCTGCAAGATTTCCTGATATTCCTGTTCGAGTAGTGCGATTTCAAGTTTGGCTTGTTTTTTAACTTTTTTAAAATCTTCTTTGGTCAGCATACTTGTCCTCCCATGGAAACCGAGATGTGATCCTATCATTATCTCATATTGTCCGTCGTCGCGCCTCTAATTTCGGAACCTCAGGTTCAGAAGGGAAGTACCTCATGTCCAATCAGACAGCAATTGTAACAGGAGCTAACTCAGGTATGGGGTTGGCAACCACCATTGAACTTGCAAGACAAGGATATCGCGTAATCATGGCATGCCGCAGTGAGAAGCGCGGACAAGAGGCTCTTCAGGAAGCTGTGCGTCAGTCCGGCTCTTCTGCGATTGAATTGATGTTGTGTGACCTGGGTTCACTCGAAAGTATACGCCAGTTTGCCCGCACATTCCGCGAGCGTCATGATCGCCTTGACGTTCTGGTTAATAATGCAGGGGTAGTGATGGTTAAGCGGAAGGAAACCTCAGATGGGTTCGAACAAAGTATCGGTATCAACCATCTGGGGCATTTCCTGCTGACCTTACTTTTGATAGAACCTCTGAAAGCTGCGAAGCAGGGACGGGTTGTGAACGTTTCGTCAGGTGCGTACAAGGCCGGCAAAATCCACTTCGAAGATCCACATCTGCACAAAGGTTATAATCCGATCAAAAGCTATGCTCAATCCAAGTTGGCTAACGTGCTGTTCACTCGTGCATTGGCTCGCAAACTGTCGGGTACGTCTGTCACAGTGAACTGTTTGCACCCTGGTGCGGTGGGAACGAGTATTGGCGTAGATCGCAATACCGGATTTGGCACACGCATTATGGTGTTTGCAGGTAAACTTCCATTCTTTCTGTCCCCTGAAGAAGGGGCGCGAACGGCTGTTTATCTGGCCACAAGCCCTGAAGTTGTCGGCATCACCGGGCGTTACTTCTATCAACAGAAAGAGCAGCAGCTGAAGAAACATGCCGTTGATGATGCTTCAGCTGAGCGTTTCTGGACATGGAGCGAAGAACAGGTGGGGCTAAAGCCTGACGAGAAGTTGTGATGCGGATGTGGTTCAGACTTTTGCCTTCACAGCTTGCTGGATCATTTCAATAACAGCTTCAATACGTTGGATGCCTTGATCTCCCTGACCGTATGCACGGACAGAGGCGGATGAGGCATTTTTCTCATTCTCTCCAAGTACGAGCGAATAAGGCACTTTTTCCATCTGGGCTTCACGGATTTTGTAACCGAGCTTCTCGCTGCGCAGATCTGTTTCTACCCTAATGCCCGCAGCGCGGAGCTGACTCTGTACTTGGAGTGCATAGTCTGCGTAATGATCCGATACAGGCAGCAGCTTCACTTGCACAGGTGCGAGCCAGAGTGGGAACGCTCCTGCATAGTGCTCAGTCAGGATGCCGATGAAACGATCGATGGAACCATAGATGGCACGGTGGATCACGACAGGACGGTGTTTCAGGCTATCCTCGCCAATGTAAGTGAGGTCGAACTTCTCCGGCATTTGAAAATCAAGCTGGATTGTTCCGCACTGCCAGCTACGCTTCAGCGCATCAAGGATATGAAAGTCAATTTTCGGTCCATAAAAGGCACCGTCCCCTTCGTTAATGCGATATTCCACGCCCCGACGATCCAGAACATTTTGCAATGCGCGTTCCGCCTGATCCCACAGTTCTTCCGATCCCATGGAGTCTTCTGGACGAGTGGACAATTCAATCTTATATTCGAACCCAAAGATATCGTACATACGTCCGATCAGTGAGATCGCCTGATTGATCTCGTCTTCGATCTGCTCTGGCATGACATAGAGATGGGCATCATCCTGGCAGAATGTCCGCACACGCATCATGCCGTTCAGGGCACCTGAGAATTCATGACGGTGAACCTGACCAAATTCCATCATGCGAATCGGTAATTCACGATAGGAATGAAGTGTATTTTTGAAGATCAGCATGTGTCCAGGACAGTTCATCGGTTTAAGTGCAAAAGTGGCATCGTCCACTTCCGAGAAATACATGTTGTCCTTGTAATGCTCCCAATGGCCCGATTGCTCCCACAGCCGGTTGTTCATCATGAGAGGAGTCCGGACTTCCTGATACCCTTCCTGTAATTGCAGCTCACGGGAGAACTGCTCCAGTTCAGTGCGAACAGTCATACCTTTGGGCAGATAGAAGGGCATGCCGGGCGCTTCTTCGGAGAACATGAACAGTTCAAGCTCTTTGCCAAGTTTACGGTGATCCCGTTTCTTCGCTTCTTCGAGCATGTGCAGATGTTCATCCAGTTGGGCTTTGTTCGGGAAAGCAGTGCCGTAGATGCGTTGCAGCATCTTATTATCCGAGTTACCACGCCAGTACGCACCAGCCACATTTAACAGCTTGAACGCTTTGATCCGACCAGTGGATGGAAGATGGGGACCGCGACACAGATCGAAGAACTCTCCTTGATCATAGATTGATAGTTCGGCGTCCTCTGGCAAATCCTGAATGAGTTCAAGCTTATAGGGGTCCTGGATCTCTCCGAAGATACGGAGGGCTTCCTGCCGGTTAACGATCCGGCGACTGATCTTATGATTCTCCTGAATGATTTTGTTCATTTCCCGCTCGATGGCAGCCAGATCACTGATGGACAAGGCATGCTCCAGATCAACATCGTAGTAGAATCCATCTTCAATGACTGGGCCTATACCCAGTTTCACTTGTTCCGCACCGTAGATGCGTTTGAGTGCCTGTGCCAGCACATGTGCTGCGCTGTGACGATAACGATATAGACCTTCCGCGCTGTCCAAAGTAACGATAACGAGTTCGCAATCTTGCTTGAGCACCCAATCGAGATCGACATTTTGACCATCTACAATACCGCCAATGGCCTGTTTCCCCAGGCTTGTGCTGATAGATGAGGCAACCGCACCTACAGTGATGCCTGCTTCGTATGAACGTACCGCGCCACCTTGCAGACGGACCTCAATGGAATGACCGGATTGTTGTAGACCATTTGCTTGGCTGTTTATTTCGTTACCTGATTTGTTGCTTGCTGAGTTACTGTTTTCTTGTTTGCTCATGTGAACCACTCTCCATTTCTTAAAATGAAAGCGCAAAAAACACCCGTCCCGGAAAAGGGACGAGTGCGCTTGGCTCGTGGTTCCACCCTAATTTTGGTTATGGTGCACCCTGCTCTCGGCCAGCCGCCGGAACAGAAAACATCATAACCCTCATTGGAATCCGTTATCGGGGATCAGGCGGTGAACTCTACTGGCAGCATGCCAAACATCGAGGGAAGTTCGAAATGCTGAGGTTCGAGGTCACGGCTGCAGAGGGGTAATTCCGGTCCGTTCGCTGAAGAAGGTTTCACCAATCCCCTCTCTCTCTGGGCAGCACGCAAACGAAATCATGTCTCTGGTCATCGCCAAATATGTTAGATCAACTCATTAAAGTTATCCTGAAATGTGTTGCATTCAATATCAATATATTGGAACAGGTGTTATTGAGTGTCGATTATATAGACTGAAAATGGAAAGGTCAAGCGGAATATTTTAATTGGTTTCTGACGGCCCATCCCATATTAAGCGAATGATCGTTCCTTCACCAGGGGTGGACTGTACCTCAATACGACCATTCATGGCTTCGATCAAACCTTTGGTTACCGCCATGCCCAGCCCTGATCCAACGTCCGATGTACCTGTATCTGTACCGCGATAGTATCGTTCAAATAACTTCCATACCGTCTCGGAGTCCATGCCTCTTCCATTATCGGCAAACTGAATGCTGAATTCATCTGCCTGCTTACCAGAATGCACACTGACAACCAAGATAGACTCGGGCGGATTATGAAGAAGGGCATTGGCAGTCAGATTATCCACAATTCGTTCAAACGACGGAATATGGACAAGTCCATACACAGGCACTTCGGAAGGTTGAAATAGGATGCGACCTACCCCATATGCCGGATTCCGTTCTGCGCGCTGAATCAGATCACCGAGCAACGTATTTACGTCTGTCTCTTCCACTACAGGTTGATATCCTCCACTGCGTAATCGATAGGTCATGGCAAGGTCGTTGACAAGCCTGTCCATATACATGGACTTATCGAGCATTATGCCTGCGAATTCCCTGACTTCCTCCGCGGTCCAGCTATACTTATCCGCCTCAAGCATATGAGCATATCCCTGAATGGAGGAGAGGGGTGTCTTCAGGTCATGTGTTATGCCAGCAATCCACTCCTCCCGCAGAGAATCAGTCTGTTTCCGAAGTTCTTCATCTTGCTTCAAAGTGTGAGACAGGGCCTGCATGGAGCGAAGCACTTCAGCATACACGTTGTATTTTCGCTTCCACTTTCCGTTACGACGCTGACTGCGAGGAACTCCAAAGGCTCCGGCGGGTTCCTCGTAATGTCCTCGTTCCAGACGCTGTAACCATTGGAGCATATGCAGCATGGGTGAACCGAATCGGTTGGCATACCAGAAGGCAAGCAAAATGAGCAGAATGATGATGGACACGATCAATACGACCAATGCCGGTTCCAGGATAAAATTGTAGGGGTTTTGATTTCCGGTCGCCAATGGATTACTAGGTATGCTAATCAGCCAGGTAGTTTCATTCTGTTCGTCGTACCACGTTGCAACAGACATACCTGATCGACTCGGATAGCGAACTTGCAGAACGAGTTCCTGAATGGTGTATTCGCTAGGTACGCCCATGGCCGGTTTGTTATAGGAGGAGAGTTCGCTTCCTGACGCGTCCAATACTTGAAGATAAGCATTGGCGGCACGGAGGGCCTCCTGTTGGTCGGGCTGAAGATCAAGCTTCCCGTTGGTGAAAGCAAGGTCTGAACGAATCTTAGTCATTAAGGACTTGGCCGGGTTACTCTCACCATATAACAAGGTGAATTCCTTCCCGTTTTTCTCCCGGATCAGCATGACAATCTGATAAGGGAACGGCCTCTGGCTTTCCCAGTATGCAATCAATTCCCCCGGTTTATAGTGAATAGGAACATCGGCAGGTGTGTGATATTCATCAATGGCGTAACCTTGTTCATCCAGAACCTGGAGCCAGCCTTGATTTTTGTCTACTTGCTTCAGCAATTCGGGGTCATATCGGATGGTGTCATCCGGCATGATCTCTGCTGTATTAATTAATTGGTCCAGACCGTTGGCAGCAAAATCATCTACCAGATTCACTTCATTTACCTTTTGCACGACCCAGTAAGTGGCTACAGACCCAAGCAGGATGATAAGAACGACTGCACCAGCAAGCATCCCGATAAACCGGGTCATTAACCTGCGACGAATACTCATGGGCGTGACACATGTTCCGGCTGAATCAGTTTGTAACCCAGACCACGGACGTTGACGAGAAACACCGGATTGGAAGGATCGGCTTCAATGCGCTCCCGAATGCGGTGAATATGAACCATCACGGTATTGTCATCACTAATGGCTTCAGAGCCCCAGACCCGCTCATATAGATCTGATTTGGTGAAGATTCGATTGGGATGTTTGCAGAAAAAGAGCAGTAGTTGAAACACAAGTGCCGGACAGGATACGGATTCTCCTTCAACCCGAAGCTCACCAGCCCATTCCAGCACCTGGAATCGTCCAAAATTGTACACGCCTTCCGATGTGCTGGGAGATGACGTATTTACGTTAGATGGGACGTGGTCCGAGATCGCTGCGGTTTTAGAAGGTAAATAACGCTTCAGCAATGATTTAATTCGAGCAACGACTTCCAGAGGATTAAAGGGTTTGGCAACATAATCGTCGCCACCAACGGCGAATCCGGTTAATTTGTCATAATCGGTTGTTTTGGCCGTCAGAAACAGGATAGGCGCATCGGTGACTTGCCGTAGAAAAGGACAGATTTCCAGTCCGCTTTTGCCAGGAAGCATGATGTCGAGCACGATGCAATGATAGGTCTTGTTGTTGCATGCCTCAAGGGCAGCTTCGCCTGTTGTAACGGTATCAATATCGAGAAACTGCTCTTTGAGCAGAACGGTTTTGAGCATATGCAGAATCGCCTGTTCATCATCCACAAGCAGTAATGAGACGTTATCCATAGTTTAAAAATGACCTCCTGATCCTTCCGTTGTGTGTATTGCTAATCATACCATCCAAGAAGGCTGTATAGCGTATGAGCTATCTTAACGGAATCTTAATTATACAACCTCAAAAGGCGTTGCAAGTTTAACTACATGTAAGATGGGGTTAGACGAAGGATAAGACTCATTCTGTACACTTAACTGGAAAGTATAACGATTAACAGAAGGGATGTTGAGAATGAACAGAGAAGGTCATCTGAAATCAGAACAAAATACACATTCAAAATTACAGAATAGAAAGGGCTGGAAGGTGCTTGCGATTACCCTTGGAGCTTGTGTGATATTGTCTGCTTGCGGCAATAGCAATTCCATTACTTCCGACCAGGCAGAGCAGCAGTCAGCCGAACAGGCATCCAATAATGAAGCGAGCGAGAACTCCAATCAGGAGCAGAACTCAAGTTCAGAGGTGAGCGCGGTGGTAACACCGGACAATTTCATAGATACGTTGATGAACGGTTCAAAGGATGCAATCTATAATCAGTTCTCTCCGGAATTGAAGGGGACGTTAACGCTTGAGCAGTTCAAGACGACCGCTGATCCTTTTCTGGAGGGTGTTGAATCGTGGGAGCAAGTGGTAGACGCCAAAATGAATCAATTAACCGAGGTTGCCTGGAAGGATCAGACTGGGACCAAAGGGATTCGAGCCTATTTTTCCGAAGAAAATCAAATTGAAGGTCTCTCGATCCAACCGCTGCAAGCTCATGAGGACACGGATGCCAAATTCACCAAAACGGAATTTCAATTGCCGATGAAGGGGGAATGGTATGTATTCTGGGGAGGCAATGATGCCTTGTCGAACTATCATTATGAGCACGAAACGCAGCGCTATGCGCTGGATATCGTACGGACCAAAGAGCAATCCAGTTATCAAGGTGATGCAACGGCAAACGAAAACTACTATGCTTTTGGTGAACCACTTTATGCAGCTGCTGATGGTACTGTCGTCGATATCAAGAACGATATACCGGACAATGTACCGGGTGTCATGAATCCGGAAGAACCGGCTGGTAACTATGTGGTAATCGACCATGGCAACAGTGAATACAGCATCACAGGACACATCAAGGAAGGCAGTGTTGCGGTCAAAAAAGGAGATAAGCTCAAGCAGGGAGACCTTATCGGTGAGCTTGGTAATTCGGGGAATTCCAGTGAAGCTCATCTGCATTTCCAGGTATCGGATGGCCCGGATCTGTTCACATCTCGCTCAATTAACATTCGTTGGGCAGACCAGACTCAGCAGTTAACGCGTGGGAACACAATACAGGGACTGGCAGAGTAATGATTGAGTAATTCTCTGTCAGAATGTTAGGGATGACGAAGGCTTCTATTTTCCATTATAATATCCTCTATGGTTATAGAACGATCTGGAATGATGGAGGAATAGCGATGAAACTGGAAGATGTGCAGATTGAATATGCACGCCTGGAGGACTTGCCGA
Source organism: Paenibacillus sp. W2I17 (assembly GCF_030815985.1). Classification (NCBI taxonomy): domain Bacteria; kingdom Bacillati; phylum Bacillota; class Bacilli; order Caryophanales; family Paenibacillaceae; genus Paenibacillus; species Paenibacillus sp. W2I17. Next base: position 2,926,842 of record NZ_JAUSXM010000001.1, on the reverse strand, counting down.
GGATTGTGGAAATTTATAATTCTACTATTGAGGGCCGTATGGCAACAGCGGATTTGGAACCGGTGACGGTGGAGCAACGTTTGCCTTGGTTCGAGGAACATACACCGGAACATCGTCCGCTTTGGGTGATGAAGCAGGCAGGACAGGTGGTAGCTTGGGCGAGTCTCAGTTCATTCTATGGACGTCCTGCCTATAATGGAACGGTGGAAGTCAGTGTATACGTGGATCAGCAATGTCGGGGAATTGGGGCGGGTGGACGTTTGCTCGAAACGGTATTTGCGGCGTGTCCTGCACTTGGGATTACGACCATTCTCGGATTTGTCTTTGGGCATAACGAACCGAGTCTGGGGTTATTGCGCAAGCATGGTTTTGAACAGTGGGGTTATTATCCTGAAGTGGCCGTGTTGGATGGTGTGAATAGAGATCTGGCGATTTTGGGCAAAAAAATATAAGTGTCGTCGTTCTTATTCGTAGGATAAGAACATTGAAAACCTCCAACCCAGGTTATAGGATTGGAGGTTTTTTGTCGTTCAACTATATTCTTCGCTATGTGAAAGAGGAGGTTGTGTTTATACGCCAAGCTGCTGTTTGATCTCTTGGATCTGTCCCAGATGACGTTCCTCATGATAACTTGTAAAGTCAATCCATTGTGTAAGATCCATCTCACCAAATACGGGATGAGGAAAGGACTTGCTGCGCAGCAGGTCGGGATCATGATCCAATGCAAAGTTGTTTAACGCTTGGTGAGATTCGTCCAGATCACCGCGTACGTGTGCAAGTGCTTCAGGCGCTGCTAGAGGCTGAAGATGGGGTGGTGCCTCGACGGAGCGGCTGCGGTCCAACGATAATTCATATGGTTTTTTGTCCACAGACACCGTCTGTCCCTTTTCGAGAGCCAGGCGGGCTTGTTTTCCAATGACATTTTCCATCAGGTTCAGATGACGTAGTACTTGCATAATACTCCACTGTTCAGGTGAAGGTTTTCGGTTCAATTGTTCTTCTTCAAGTCCCGAGACGGCTTCCCAGATTTGGTTGCGTATATCGTCATTACGAGTAAACATCGTGCAATCCTCTCCTTATATACGGGTTCTATGGTGCGGGTAGTCTGTGTATGTTCATTACCCAAAATGTGGATGCTTATTCTATAAGTATTGAGAATGGAAAGAGTGAATGCGAACCTGGGCAAGATTAGCCTTGTTAGATGTAATCTGTGCCAAATAAAAAAAGCCGTTCTCCATGAACGGTTCATTTAAATCCATCTCAAGTCCAAAAAAAGATTGACGGGCAGACCCCGGCAAACTATAATCGGTACAAGTAACTTGATATGTAAGGAGTCCTGACATGATATGTTAGTAATCGACGAGGTGTATCACCATACAGCATTGCAAATATCATCGTCCGATTTATTGTACCTTATCGAACGGCTGAAGGTCAAAAAAGAAAATGAGATCCAAACGCTCAAGCAGAAGATCGAACAGTTCGAACAAAAGCGTCGAGCGGAAGAGGTTGCTTATCAATCGTTGTCGCCCGTACGCAAATGGTTTGCGGGACGTCCAGCATCCCATCATCAGGCGGTGGAATATATGGTGCAGGTAAAGGAACGTTTTCGCAAGATGGAACAGATTCGCAGACGTATTCGTGAATTGGATCAGATCGCAGAACGAATTAAGCATCCGGACAGCATTGAGCGGGACGAAATCGAGCTTGCGCCCGATACAATCCGTGAGCTCAGACAGCTTAGTGAAACGGAGGATGTACAAGCATGACTTTGGAGACGTTAAGCACCGGGATTGATACGGTCTGGGTCGTACTGAGTGCAGCGATGATTTTATTGATGGAGGGTGGATTCGCCCTGCTCGAGGCTGGCTTTGTGCGTTATAAAAATAGTGTGAACATTATTATGAAGGTTTTTGCTGACATTACGATTGGGACGTTACTGTTCTATGCGATCGGTTTTGGACTGATGTATGGTTCGGACGTTGGCGGTTTTGCGGGAGTAACGGGATTTTTCCTGAATGGGGATTTGTCTCACCTGGATGTACCGGTATCCCTGGAGACATTTTGGTTGTTCCAGGCTGCCTTTACCATTGCTGTTATTTCCATCGTTTCAGGAGCGGTAGCCGAGCGCATCAACTTCCGTGCCTATCTGTTGTATATCATATTGATGACGGCGATCATCTATCCAATTGGTGGACACTGGGCATGGGGCGGCGGCTGGCTTAGTCAGCTGGGGATGCAAGACTTTGCCGGTTCTGCTGTCATCCATGCGCTCGGCGGATTCTCAGCACTGGCTGCTGCGATTATCATTGGTCCGCGTAAAGGGAAGTACACGCCACTTGGCGTAAGTGCCATTGCACTCCCGAGCAATCTGCCATTGGCATCTGTAGGTGCATTTCTGTTATGGTTCGGCTGGTTTGGCTTCAATGCGGGTAGTACACTCAGCGCGACGGATGTAAGAATTGGTCACATTGCGATTGTCACGATGTTATCTGCGGCTTCGGGTGGTGCGGTTACGCTGTTGTATACGTTATTCCGCTTCAATCGTTCAGATGCACCCTCGGTCATTAACGGTTCGCTTGCGGGACTGGTCGGTATTACGGCAGGCTGTGCTTTTGTTGGTGATGTAGCAGCGATATTCATTGGGGCAGTATCTGGCTTGTTGATGATGGCTGCCACTAACTGGCTGGACCGTCGGCAGATTGATGATCCAGTTGGTGCTTTCCCGGTGCATGCTGCATCCGGAATGTGGGGCACGATTGCTGTAGGTCTGTTTGCCACGGATGGTGGATTATTCATGGGCGGCGGCTGGAGGTTGCTGGGTGTTCAAGCACTTGGCCTTACAGCCTTGGTCATCTGGGGATTCGCCATGACCTGGATCGGGTTAAAGTTGATTGGCAAAATTGTGCCTGTGCGTTCGACAGAAGAAGAGGAAGATCTGGGTCTGGATATCAGCTATCATGGTGTGATGGCAGCCCATCAGGCCCATGAATTCCTGGACGGTGAGGAGCATATGCGTGCTTACCAGGAAAAGTCTTCTGATCCAAATCGTTAAATGGAATATAGAATTAAGGAAGTAGACTGACAGGGGATGTCAGTCTCTTTTTTCTATATAAATTGGACTACACATTTACACGAGAACGTAGAGGACAGAAAGAACCTGTAGAATCGAAGAGTTCGCCTTTATCCCCGGGTTTTTACCTTTGCAAAGGTGAATCTAAAAAATTCTGGGGATAACAGCGATCGGAAGGTTGTTCTGTCATCGGAGTGGTAAGTGTAAAATATTCTTAAGTTCAATTTATATAGAAGCAGGGAAAGACGTCGGGACGGAAGAATATACAGGTGTGAACCTGAATATGTCTCAGCATAGGTGTATTGTCAAAAGGGGAGGATCTATATGATTAAGCCAGAACAATGTGAACGTCTGACCAGAAAAGCCCGTAAAACACTTGAGGAATATGGTTTGGGAGTTGCTGCCGATCTGTTGTTATCTTCAAGCCGCTGGGGAATTCGCCTCGATGTATCCACACTGGATGAATATCGCAGAACAGGAAACTCACGTGTGGGTGGACATCCGGATTTGCCAAGTCGCATGGAATGGCCTGTAACACAAGAAGGAGTCCCAATGACTTTCCTGGCCCAGTTGAACCTGGTGGATTTGTCGCCGTATACGCCGAATGATGGGCGCGGGACTTTGCCTGAACGTGGAATGTTATACTTTTTCGTTGGCACGGATGAAACTGCTTGTCCCATTGAACATCGTGTGATTTTTGAGCCGAGTTCTCATAACCTGATAAGGCGAGAGCCTGAGGGTGATACCGCGCTGGATGGAGCCCCGTTTGTTGCACATTCGGTGACCGTGCTGCCTAACCTTGAGTTTCCTACATATGCATATATTGACGCCAACGCGCTGAATGAGCTCTCGCCGTCTCTGCTTGAGACCGATGAGGCCGAAACGGAAGTGAGTCTGTATGACCGATACCTTGAATTCGAGTCGAGCTGGAATCATCCGAGTACGCTGAATTGGGGTGGTATGTTTGGATATCCTGACGGGCAGCATCCGGATGCCGAGCATCGTGCCTTGTTACAGATCGCACTGGGAGAAGAGTACGATTATAATGAGCAGGAGTGTGAGAAGAAGCTGACCAAGCATTACGGCGGTGATGAGGATCGGACATGGCAGGAACTATCCGATACGCTGCTGCTGTTGAAGATAGATACACATGATGCTATTGGTTTCCAATGGTGGGATTGCGGGGAACTGCAATTTTTCATTCGCAAGTCTGACTTGGAGGCTGGACGATTCGAGCATACGTATTGTTCGTTATACTCAAGTTGAGCAAAGATTTGAAAACAAATAGGCAACAAAATGTCCTGAATCCCGTCTATAAGAAGGAGGAAGGACTTTTTTTGTTCGTAGATTGTTATATAAATTGAACTAAAGAATATTTACACTGCACACTCCGATGACAGAACAACCTTCCGATCGCTGTTATCCCCAGATTTTTTTGATTCCTCTTATAAAGGGGAAGTCCGGTGATAAAGGCGAACACTCCGCTTCTTCAGGTCCTTTCTGTCTTCTACGTTTTGTGTAAATGTTTTGTTCAATTTATATAGATTTGGGGTATAAATTAGGGAGGGATATCTTGGTTGATAACCGATCATATGTTCTGTATAATGGGATAAAAAGGAAGTGTATCTGTTGATTCAATCTGCGTTCAAACATATTGACGTGGCCGTAACATCGTTGATTGATATATGTGATCAGCTGTCGGAAGAAGATTTGGCTTTGACTCCAATTGAAGGTAAACGGCCTGTTGGAGAACTACTAGCCCATCTGTCTGTGATCTGCCGAGCGGATGTTTATATTTCCGAAGGTGCATCGGAAGAAGAGATGGCTCAATTCTATGCAGAGAATCAGGTGCATTCGCTCGGTGAGATCAAGCAGGCTTTGATTGATAACCAGATGTATCTATACCAACGGTACAGGCAGTTTAACACGGAAGAGTTACTACATGTGACGGATTCGTACTGGGGAGCTTCCTATAGTCGTCTGGAGTGGTTACTTGAGATTATGGGGCATGTATATCATCACAGAGGACAATTGTATACGATGCTGACCCTAACGGGCAAAGAACCCGAATCAGTACTTTTTAAATAGAAACGGATAGAATACATATAAGCATGTTATAGGAAACATCATAGGTTAAAGTGGGAATAGACCGACGATACTACACGCCATACGTGAAATAACGGAGGATTCGGGATGTGGAACAACACGATACATGGAATGCATCGATGGACAATACGTTGATTGACAGGTTAAAACAGATTCCTGAACTTGGTCAGGCCACGCGGATTGAACCTGTTATGAAGGGTTATTCAGCAGATACTAAATTCAAAATGTTTGTCCCTGGTCAAGGCCATGTGCTGGTGAGGGTGTATGATATCGCTGAGGAATGGATGAAGCAAAGGGAATATCAATATTTGCAGAGCATGCAACAATTAGGTGTACTGTGTCCAGCAACGTTGGGCACAGGTAGATTGGATGAGAAGAACGGATATATGATTCTTAGCTACATTGAAGGCGAAGATGCTTCCCAGAGATTGCCACAACTGAATGAACAGCAACAGTGGGCGGTTGGCTTTGAAGCAGGGGTGCAGCTACAGCTGATTCACCAGTTGCCGATGGGGGAACAGACCGAATCATGGTATATACGCAAGAGCACGAAGCATCAACGGTACGTGGAGCGTTATAAACAGTGCCCTATCGTGATGAAAAAGGATCATGCTATTCTAACGTTTATTGCAGATCATCTCGGTTGGATGAAAAATCGTCCAGATGGATTTCAGCATGATGACTTTCACCCGAGCAATCTTGTCGTTAAGCAGGATAAACTCGCAGGAGTGATTGATTTTAATCGTTATGATCAAGGTGATCCCATTCATGAATTTTTGAAGCTGGGTTTGTTTGCTTCGGAGATCAGTATTCCATATTCCATAGGTCAAATTCAGGGCTATTTCGATGGCAATGAACCGGATGAGTTATTCTGGAGATTGTATTCACTGTATACGGCTATGGCGCTGGTGTCTTCTGTGGTGTGGATTCAGCAGGTGAAGCCTGAAGAGACGCTTGAGATGATGGCCAAGATCGAGCGTGTCCGTGAAGATCACGATGATTTTCGTAGTTTCATACCTCGGTGGTATACTTTGAACAGATCATGAATTATGAAAGGGAAAGGAATAATGCCGTGGCACAGCCAGCAACCATTCTGCTTGTGGATGATGAGCAGGAGATTATTAAACTGATGGAAATTTATTTTGGCAACGAGGGTTATCGGATTCTCACCGCGAATGATGGGCTTGAAGCACTGGAACAATTGAAAAAAGAGTCGATCGATCTCATTATTCTGGATGTCATGATGCCAAATATGGACGGAATCGAAGCTTGTATGAAAATTCGGGAAGAGCAAAAAATGCCGATTATTATGCTGTCCGCCAAAAGTATGGATATGGATAAAATCACAGGGCTAAGCATAGGTGCTGATGATTATGTGACCAAGCCGTTTAACCCGCTTGAACTTGTCGCACGGGCGAAATCCCAGCTGCGCAGGTATCATACCTTCAATGAAGGTCGGGAGAACAAAGAGCACGAGTGGGTTATTGATGATCTGGTCATTAATACCGATACACATGAAGTTTGGGTGGATGAGCAGCCGGTTCGTCTGACTCCGCGTGAATTTGCTGTTCTTGAATTACTGGCTCGCCACCAAGGTTCAGTACTCAGTATGGAACAGATCTATCGTCAAGTTTGGAAAGAAGAATTCATGGAGTCGAACAATACCGTCATGGTGCATATTCGCAAGATTCGTGAGAAGATTGAACTCGATAGCAAACATCCCAAGTTCATTCAGACCGTATGGGGTGTTGGTTATAAGATGATCAAACCGCAATAAACATGTACATCCAAAGGATGTCATGTGACATGAACACATTCAGGGAGTTCCTACTATGAATTCAAAGTTGATTAATACAGTCCGATGGAAATTTATCTATGCATTTCTGCTGAGCGGCATATTGACTGCAGTTATTTTGTACGGGGGCAGTCAGGTGGGGCAGACCATCCTGGAAGCTCAGACGTATCCCGATTATTCCATTCCAGCCCAAGGGATCAGGTGGTTGGTGAATAATATCGGTTCGGTGCCTTTGATGATTGTGGTAGGCGTGCTCAGTTTTGTGCTGTTTTTTTTCCTGTTCTCTCGTAAGGTGATGCGGGTTCTGGATGAAATTACGGCAGGAATTCAGGAGGTTGCCAAAGGAGAGTTATCCCATCGCATCGAAGTGAAGACCTCGGATGAATTTGGAGTGGTTGCTGCAAGCATTAATCAGATGGCTGAACAATTGCAGTTATCGCTTCAGGAAGAGCGTAATGCGGTAGCTGCCAAAAACGATCTGATTACGGGGATATCACATGATCTGAGAACACCACTCACTTCTATTCTGGGATTTCTGGAGTACATTGAGAAGGATCGGTACCAGGATGAGATTGAGATGCGCTATTACGTTAGCATCGCCTATGAGAAATCCCTGACCCTTCGCAAGTTAATCGATGACTTGTTTGAATATACGCGTGTGAGCGGCGGGAGTCTTCCGTTGTCTTTTCAAGCGTTGAACCTGAATTCGTTTCTGATGCAACTGGCTGAAGAGTTTGCTCCCATGCTGGAGGATGCTGGCATGACCTACAAGATCATCGGCGGGCAAGAGCCACTATGGATACAAGCTGCTCCGGGGGAGCTTGTAAGAGCATATGAGAATCTGTTCAGCAATGCCATTCGGTATGGTTCGCAAGGTAAACTAATGGAGATTGGGCTGGCCCTTGAAGGTAAAGAGGCTGTAGTCCGCATCAGTAATTATGGTGAACCGATCCCGGCACAAGATCTGCCACATCTATTTGATCGATTTTATCGGGTAGATAAATCCCGTTCCCGCGATACGGGAGGTACCGGTCTCGGTCTAGCGATTGCCAAATCGATGATTGAATTACATCGAGGAAGTATCGTTGCTTACAGTGAAAATGGCAGAACGGATTTTGTTACCCGATTCCCTGTAACTGTTGCTCCATCAAGTAACTACTCAGAGGAATAATAATTAAGAATTTGGTAAGAAGTTAACTACTTCCTCATTAAGAAATATTCGGTATGCTACCTCTATTACCATATTATTGTATGAGGAGGATACCGAGTATGAAGTCTCAATTCAGTACTGTAAGACTAAGATACATATACATTGCAGGAGCAAGCGCGTTACTGAGTGCAGCGCTCCTTTTTGTCGTTTATCACGTGCTACGATTTGCGCATCACCACGTCCTTCCAGATGCAGCATGGATAACGCGTATGATGAACTGGGGAATCAACCATATCGGAACAAAGCCGCTCTTTATCTTCATTGGAGGAGCCGTGTTTGCGATCTTTTTCTGGATTCGATCCCAGAAGATTGCGGAAGATCTCAGTCAACTTGCACGCAGAACAGCCGAACTTGCATTGGGCCACAATCCTGGAAGAATTGATGTTCTAAGTGGTGGTGAATTACAACAAATTGCTGCTAATCTGAATACGATTGCGTTTCTCATGCATAAGGATGGGCTGAGCATATCAGGACCGAAACAGGAGAGAAGAGAGATAGAGGGAGCATCTATTCAGAATGAGCAACCCGGCCTTCAGCAAAAGAATGAAGAAGACAAGGAGAAGGCTCAAACTACTTCTATACAGGTTGACTTGCCAATAAAACTTACTCTCTACGGTATTCAATCTTCTCTGGATGAGATCATCCAAGGCCGGTGCCAGGGCGAGTTTGAAGTTCAGCATTGGGTCAAGTTGGCGTATGAACAGACATTGCTGCTTCAACATGCTCTGGAGATTACACAACGAGATAGACAGGAACACGAAGTTTCAATTGAACGGGTAAACAAGGAGCCTGAATGTTGAAGCACGGGAGCAAGCGATGGATGTATTACGTTTTTGATGCCGCAGTGATTGTAGTTTTGATATTGACCCTTTTCTATCTCTATCTAATTACTTATGGCGAAGGAATGCTTCGCAATCGTCCAGAGGCCATGCAGGAGGCCTCTTCAACCATTATTACGAATGCAGAGGGGACCGAAATTTCGAGGTTGCATACGCAGACCAAAGGGTATTCCGAATATGCTGACCTGAACGCTATGCCAGATTTATTAAAGATGGCCTTTTTGGCTACAGAAGATCGACGTTTCTACAACCATGATGGACTGGATTTCATCGGCCTCGGCAGGGCCATTGTGCAAGACATTATACATATGGATCTGAGTCAGGGAGGAAGCTCCATTACGCAGCAACTGGCAAGAAATCTGTATTTGAATGGGGATAAAACGTTGAGTCGAAAGGTGAATGAGATATCGATTGCGATGGCCCTGGAGAAGAAGTATAGCAAGGCTGAAATTCTGGGAATGTATCTGAATCAGATCTACATGGGACGCCAGCAGTATGGTGTAAAAGCGGCAGCCTGGCGGTATTTCGGAATTAAGGATATGCACCAGTTGGAACTATGGCAGATTGCTACATTAGCCGGAATCCCCAAAGGTCCATCCATATACAATCCAGTAGATCATCCTGAACTTTCCAAACAAAGACGTGCCGTTATCCTTGGACTAATGCATGAACAGGGACTAATTACACGAAAGCAGATGCTCGTAGCCCGTGACGTCGATTTCACGCCGCCTGAAACCGTATTGAATGCAACAACTTCACCGGGCTTGAGCGAGCCCGCATATGTGTCTGCCGTGGATGCTGTGATTCAGGAGGCTTCTCGGCTCACAGGTAAAAGTGAAGCAGAGATTCAATCGGCAGGTTGGGTTATTCAAACTGGGCTAGACCAACAGGCGCAACTGGCGATGGAAGAAACTTTTGCAGACGCTACCCGATTCCCCGATGATCGCCAAGACGAGCTGGTTCAGGCAAGTATGGTTATTATCGACCAGCATAACGGTGAAGTGAAAGCAATGATGGGTGGACGTAATCCTTTAAAAGGGGGCATCAACCGAGCGATTATGGATGCAAGGCAGCCAGGCTCTTCTTTTAAACCGATTATTGCATATGGCCCTGCGTTGGAGTCGGGGAAGTTCAAGCCAGAGAGCATACTACCGGATAAACGCATGCAATATGGCAGCTATCAACCTTCCAATCTCGGTGGGCGTTACAGTGGTTTAATTGCCATGTCCCAAGCCTTGCAAAAGTCCATCAATGCCCCAGCCGTATGGCTGCTTCATGAGACCGGACTGAACTATGCACATCAATTTGCAGCACGGCTCGGTATTGAACTGGGGAAAGAGGATATGAATCTCTCGATTGCTCTGGGCGGTGTGCATCAGGGGGCGTCTCCAATGAAGATGGCTCAGGCCTACACGGTGTTTGCGAATAATGGCAAGTTGAATACAGCCCATCTGATACGCGAGATTACAGATTCACAAGGACGGACAATATTTGCTCATAAGTCGGAAAATAAGCAGGTAATCTCCTCCAGTACGGCGAATGCCATGACCAGAATGCTGCAAAATGTAGTCAGTCAGGGAACAGGAAGCCGTGCACAGTTAGGTCAGCACAAGGTAGCAGGGAAAACGGGAACAACACAGGCTGCATTACCTGGTGTGGGAAGAGAGGCCAATCGGGATCTGTGGTTTGTGGGCTATACGAGCAGCTGGACTGCGGCGGTCTGGATGGGATTTGATCATACGGATGAAGAACATTATATGAGGTCAGGAAGTGGTGTTGCAGCGGAGTTGTTCGCAACAGTGATGAGACGTGCTACCCAATAGAATGCAAGAGAGAGAGACTATAGCCCAGACGGTTCTTTCCTTCTCTTGGATAACACAGAGTATAGCTTCTAGTGTATAATATGTGTCTTATCTATCGTAAACGGAGGCTGAAATGAACTATAAATATAGGAACTCGGATACAGATACGGATATGAACTCGCTGCAATCCAAAACCGGTATCAGACCGGAACGGCCTGGTATCTCCGGATTGGGCGGATGGCTTATTTTAATCCAGATCAGTCTTTGGCTTGCGCTGGTGTTTCTCATCTCGGATGTATCGCAGGTGAATGTCATCATGGACCCTGCCAGATGGGAAGTAAGCCGTGGTGTCGATCCTCAGATTTACACGGAGATGATCCGTCCACTCCTGTGGTTTGGTTTCATAAGCAGTACCATTCTATTAATGATCGTTATCGTGAATCTCATTCTTTTATATAAACGGAAGAGACAGTTTCCGCGTATGATGATGGTGATGTACCTGATGAATGTGATCATAAGCATCGTGACGTGGATTCTGATTGCGCGCAATGAAATCCCAAGAGAACAGCATGTGCTTGATGCAACTCCGGCTTTTCAGTTGATCGTACGATCCATTCTGACGTGCTGTATCTTCATTCCATATTTCCTGAGGTCGGTACGTGTGAAAAATACGTTTGTGAAGTAAATAGATTTCTTTGATTGTCTCACTGCACTATAGTGCTCTATAAAAAGCGATACGGAAGGCCCGTTAGTATACAAGATTTCATCCTGTATGCCTAACGGGCCTTCCACGTGTTGAATATTATGAAAAGAATAATCATTTCGATGATGATTTTGTCCGCAGTGAGGCGGGAATTCGGCGTATCATCTGGTTTAATACCTCCGATAACACCAAGCCTACAGCAATAGCGCCGGATAACATGAGTGCCTTGGCGGCCATCTCCATAGCGGCACTGTAGTCATTTTGCACAAAACTTCGCATTGCATTATACGCCAGTCCACCAGGAACGAGAGGAATGATGCCTGCGACGCTGAAGATGATAACGGGTGCGCGAAACATGCGAGAGAATACTTGACTGATGACACCTACGGCTATGGTCGCTGCAAGTGTAGCAGGAACCGCATCCGCTGCATATTCAAGCACGATATAGATGATCCAGCCGATCATGCCGACAAATCCACCGTGGAGCAGCATGCGCCGTGGTGCGTTGAAGATGATCCCAAACGCGGCTGAAGCGACAAAACTGGTTAAGGCTTGTTCAATAAAATGGAGCATATCCTGCATTCCTCCGTCTTACATAAAAAGTGAAAATACAACTGCAATGCCTGTACCTATGGCAAAAGCAGTCAGAAATGCCTCGGCTCCCTTGGATAATCCGGATACGAGATGCCCGGCCATCAAGTCGCGTACTGCATTGGTAATCAGTAGCCCTGGAACCAGCGGCATAACCGAACCAATGATGATTTTGTCCCGTTCATGACCGACCCCCAGATAGATCAGGAGAAAAGCGAGTAAGCCAATAACAAAGGATGCCGTAAGCTCGGCAAAGAATTTGACCCGCACCAACCGGTGAAAGGCAATAACGGCTGCATAACCTATGCCCCCGCAGATTAGCGCCGGAAGAAAGTCGCTCCAGCCCCCGCCAAACATAATGGTAAAACAACCACTGGATAACGCTGCGGCCGTAAGTTGCACAGCCGTTGAATAGGAGGAGGGCTTGCCTTCGATCTGTACCAACAGATCATGGGCTTCCTGAGCGGATAGCTCACCTTGTCCGATGCGGCGGGAGACCGCATTCACCTCGGACACCTTGTCCAGATCCGTTGTACGTTCGGAGATACGAATCAGCTTGGCGGGTTCGGTTGCATCAACAGAGAAGAAGATACCTGTCGGAACAACGTAACTGTGCGAATGGGGTAAACCAAGCGCAGCCGCCATACGTTTCATCGTATCTTCCACACGGTAGGTTTCACCACCGCTTTGCAGCATGATTTTGCCTGCGAGCAGACAGATTGCAATCACGCGGGATTGTTCAGTAGGGTTGCTGCCAATCATACCCGTCTCGGCTTGCGATACGGGTGATGAATCATGACGTATGTATTCCAACCGGATCAAGCTCCGTTTCATATGAGATATGGGGTGGTGCGACACCATTGTATCATATTTCACACGCTCGCAAGGAATCATACCGCACCATCGCCAGGACGATAAAAAAGCCTCGTTCCCAAGACTTAAAGATCTCAGGAGCGAAGCTTCTTGGAACAGGTTCGAATATGGAAGTACAATACCACTACATCAACAGTGTGATAACCAACAATTCATACAGCACAAGCGGCAAAATGGTTGGTCCAAACAAGGCGCGCGGTTCAGGATATCCATGCATCGGGGTAACCTGGAGATACAAAATCCCCCGGTCTGCACTGATGATGACACCTTCCCACACTTGCCCATCGATATTCTGGACTTGTACCTTCTTGCCTACATGCTGCCGGGCTGTATGATGAAGCATATTCCGTACACTTTGCACGGATTGAAGCGTCGGTTGATTGGCTTGATACACGACACGCGTGGATGGCGTGGATGTGGATTCAGACATGATGCACAACCCTTCCTCAAAATAAGTTCTTACTTCAAGGTATGCATCTGCCTATAAAAGGTGATTACACAAACGCCATCTCAAGGCTCCCGCGTCCATTTTCATAAGCGACTTTGCCTAATGCTCCATTCACAAAGGTGAGCTGGGGCGGAACATGGCCGAGATCCACATCGTACAGTACAGGGACATCCAGATCCCCAAGTGCAGAGGATAGGGCATCGGTGAAATTAAAATCGGCTGTATCGGAATAACCGGCAGGTCGGCCGAACATGAAGCCTTTTACACCTGCAAACCAGCCAGCCTGTTTCATCTGCCACAGATGACGGTAGATATCCCCCGCATTCATCTCACAGCTTTCCAGATACCAGATCGTTCCTTCGTCTGCACAGTACTGATCCAGATAGAATGCAACAGGTGCATACGGCGTGCCAATCAGACTGGAGATCGTATCCATGCAGCCGCCGATCAGCCGACCGGAGAACGCCACATCTGTATCTGCATCTTCCGAGTGGCCGAGCTGTTTCCAGCACGAAGGTGTATCCAGGTTAAATCCAGGAGATTCCGGTTTCCATGCCGATTGATAATGTGTAGAAGACGATTGTGTGATCTGTCCGCCGTATTTGGTCTGTAACACATCAATCCAGCGCGCAGTCACGGGATCGAGGGCGTTTGATCTTAGATCAACATAGTTGGTGCCATGTGCTGATGCTGTTCCGGTGATCAGGGTATAGGCGAACAAGAACGTACTGATATCCGAATATCCCATGACCCATTTGGGCGGCAACGATTTTAAGGCTTCCCAATCCAGCAGGGGGAGGATATCCATCAGAAATTCCCCGCCCCATGGAGGGATAATGGCTTGAATATTTGGATTGCGGAAAAATTCATTCATCTCTTCGGCGCGTTCTTCTTTGGAGGCACTCACACATTTGGTATTGTGGCGGAGCGACGGGCTTTCCATAACGCCAAAACCAAGGCGCTCCATGTTGCGTTTACTCTCCTCAAGGTAATGGTGCAGGGATTCGCCAACACCGCTGGAGGGTGCTGCCACACCGATGGTATTTCCCGGAGCGAGTGGTTGTGGATAACGGATCGAACGTTGATTCATTGTGGAAACACCCTTTCCTGGGAATATATCGATTTAATGTAGTTGTTTAATATTTTCATTATAGTGCATGACTACGTCGTGTGGCTTACAATTATGGCTGTTACATTTCTTTAGGGAGTCACAGGAATTTCAATAGAGAACGGTGCACGAATTTGGTCAGGGTAAGAGTCTATTTCCATTGTCAGATTTCCTTTGGCTGCGGCTCCATTTTTAATGACAACTCTTGCTTCAAAGACGGAAGGGCTCCAGCCTACTTCATTAATGTCGAAAGGGTTTCCTTTACTGTCTTCGATATTGGTAAATGATAGCCCTGAAGTAGCATTTTGAGCATCTGCAATTGAAAACTCGAGGATCAGATTATTGCCCTGGACCGTGCTTTGCAGCAATTTCAAACTCGATGGGCCGCCTTGTATTTCACCTGAAGATGGATCGATGCTGATAACCAGTTCATCCTTATCCACTGCTGAAAGTCCAGACCCTTGCAAAGTCAGTTTTTTCGGAGTGGAGAAGTACATGCTTTCGAAAAAGACGGAACTTCCAGAGCCTCCGATGGAAGATGAATCCGTTCTCCATGCTCGGCCTTGCTCATCTACCAAGTGCAGATCACGAATGCCAAAGATCTTTTTGGTGTTGTTCCGATCATATTCGATATCAAGTACAAGACGTGTGGGATACAGAACGGCCTGTTTTACATAAATACGCTGCCCGTCCACGGTCATAGTTTGGTTTACGGGAATGTTTTTTTTCATGCCTTTTGTTAAGCTGTGATCCACGGGGAAGGTAACCTTCCACTTATTATTCGGTTCCTTACCTCGTTTCTTAAATACAACGGTCAGCTCTTGTGGCGGTAAAGATTCTGTGAATGAGACATCGATTTTGTCCTCGTAAACGCCACTTTCTGAATCCGGATTAGGAGAGGAATAGCTAAACGCAACAGGTAACTTTTTACCATTCTCATCCAGCAAATCGATGTCATAGTTGAATTTTTCGGGATCTTTCATGCCCTTCATCGTGTAAAAAATGACCATACGTGACTCGTCTGTGATAATGCCTTCAACGGTCAAGGAAGCACCATCATGCTCGTCGGTGACACCGACCTGCTGTAAGAGGGACTGATCAATCGCCATCATTAATCCTTTGTCCTGGCGAATCATACCCACAATGCCTTCCATGCCGGGCAATTGCTCCACAAAGGACGCAAAAGCGGGAGAGACACGGATACATCCGGTAAATAGCAGGATGAGGGCCGCTGCCGAGATGGAACTCATGTACCAGCGCAGCCGGGACTTGCGTTTGCTAGCAGCCTGGTGGATTCCGGACTGAACAGCCTGATAGGCAGCATCCGGTATAGGCATGGATTCGTATTCCGTCTTGCGAGCATTCAGCCGTTCTTCCAATGCGTCAAATGAGTTGTGTTCATCCGTCATGAGGATGCATCTCCTTTCGTTTCAAGTTGATCACGGAGCTGTCCGAGTGCCCGATGTAATCGGGATTTTACAGTTCCGGTCGGGATTTCGAGAATATCGGCAACTTCAGTTAAGGAGAAACCTTCGAAATAACTCAAAATAATAATTTGTTTGCAATCCCGGTCAAGAGTGGAGACGGCGGCGGCAAGATCGGGGTCCGCAGGACGATCCCAACTGCTGGATTCCTGAATCTTGGTGACGGGACGGAACCGACTTTTGCGTTTGCGTTCGTCCGCACAGTAGTTGAGCAGAATGCGGATGAGCCAAGTGCCAAAGTAGGAGGGCTCTTTTAATTTTTTGAGTTTATGGAACGCCCTGAACGTTGATTCCTGAATCGCTTCGAGCGCATCACCTTCGTTATGCAGGTATGCATAGGCGATACGGTACAGTTGGCTCTGATGTAATTCCATTAAGGCTGCAAAAGCCTCGGCATCCCCTTTTTGTGCGGCGATGGTGAGCTGAATAGGGGTCACATGGCTCCTCCTTTCCTGAATATGTTGAGTATTAGACCGCGTAAGGCTCCAAACGGTTCTTATTTTCTTAGAAAAATATGTATGTATCCGATTTCTATATAGTTGAACTACGTATTTGCATGAGAACGTAGAGGACAGAAATAACCGTCAGACCTTCTCTTTGTACTCCAAAAAGAGTCCTGACGGTTATTAACGGTATTGCTCACGTTATCTAATCATTATTGCTGATGCGCTGTAACGGCTGCTCGCAGACATGAGGCTGTAGACGTGTTACCACGTTCAAGTGAAATCTCCAGTGAGGTCTTGCCCGCTGAGTTTAGCGCGTTTGGATCAGCTCCATGCTGAAGTAACATCTCGATAAGTTCGATCTGATCCGTATGAAATGCTGCGGAGTGCAACGCATATTGTCCATCGCTGTCCAGAATACTCGTGGCTGCCCCATGTTCGAGTAAAAGTTGGATAACTTCTAGTGAACGTTCTCCGGCAAGTGCGGCATGAAGTGCAGTATTGGACGGAATAAAGGAAATCTTGGAATGAGAAAGGGCGTTAACATCGGCTCCATGCTGCAGAAGAAGACGAACTGCTCCTGCTTGTCCATAATGAGAGGCATATCCCAGCGGAGTTAACCCATCCTGATTTTCAGTATTGGTGAGTTCCGGGTGAGAAGCGAGCAATAATTGCAGGTTGGCCAAATCTCCAGACTGTGCAGCCTGAAATAGTTGATTCATCTGTTCTGCATGATTCATAAGGAATACCTCCATCTGATGAGATAATGTAATTATAGATGTTCCTCTTCAGAGGTTCTTCTTCATAATCACCTTTTTGCCCGCAGCTGGGAAGGAGAGCTATGGAAGCGTCTAGTGAATAATGAACTGAACGAACCGAGGCTCTCGAAGCCCACATCATAACAGATATTGGTGACAGACCTGTCCGAATATAGCAAAAGCCGCTTCGCAGCCAATAGTCTGCATTCAGTCAGATAACGATGGGGTGAAGTACCAAACAACTTCCTATAACTGCGTAGAAAATGATTCACGGATAGTTGTGCAGCCGCTGCAGTCTGTTCTAGCGTTAACGGCTGATCATAGTAGGCGGAGATATACTCATGCCCGATATACACTCTTCGATACAACTCTTCTCGGGTTGAACGTCTGATCATATCCAGTTCGTTGATCTCTTGCTGAACGTTACGGTGTAGATCCAGCATGTGGACAGCGAGCTGATGAAGCTGCTCCGCTATTGTCCAGGAATCCAGCGTGTCTTGACTGTACAAATTCCGCAAATAATTTAGAGCTGCGCCAAGCCGATTATCCATGGAATATGTACGTTCTACCCACTCCATCTTGTTTGAGGATGAATAACTATACGGCTCATCAAGTAGCCGAAGATCACTGGTAATTAGATTCCGGCCGATCTCTTCCACATAACCGGGAGGGAAGAAGATACAGAAGGATTCAACTGGAGTAGATGAATCAATGTGAAGACTATATTCCTGGCCCTCATTCAGAAGTAGATAGTTCTCATTATTGACTGCGAAGTGACCGCGTCCCGCTTCATAGAGCGTTTTTCCGTTACGGAATGTTTTCAGTGATAGCGAGCCGCTGCCTTTCCAATCGAATTGAGAACTCGATTCATGCAGAATGAAGGGTACAGGTCGAGGAAGAGGAATCTCCAACACTTGCAAGCACCTCCAAGCTTAATTCTGGTTATATAACTTCTTCACAGCTTCCAGCCCAGGTACGGCGAAGCAGGCGAGTGGAGAGGGCAGATCATGGAGTGGAAACCAGCCGATCTCACCGATGGCTCCGCCTTCTTCCAGATTACGAGCATGGCCGCCAATCACCTTGGTGGAATAGAGCACGGATATCCAATGTTCCTTCTGTTGTGGCTGGATTGTCTCCGCCGTACAGAGCAGACTGTCGATGGCGATATCCAGATTCACTTCCTCCTTGATTTCACGGATAACAGCAGTTTCCAGTGATTCATAGGGATCTACTTTCCCACCAGGAATACTCCAGGTGTGCTGCTCGGGTTGACGATTCCGCCAGGCGAGAAGCACTTCGCCCCGTTCATTCAGGATGACCGCACCTACGCCGATGCGAGGTGAAATTTTAGATTCATCTTTTGGAACAGAACTTAATTCCGACAGAGACAGCGCAGCTTGTTCGTTCCCGTTTCGTTGTGAAAAACCACCCGCTACCATATCCCCAGATTCAGGAGTACGATTAGACCGGAATGATAAGGGAAGCCCAGACTGTGCCGACCATTCTTCCGTAAGGATACTCATCGAGATCAGGTCATAATGCATGCCATCGCGCAAAACTGCAGAACGCTGGCGACCCTCTTCCCGGAATCCGGCTTTTAGGTACGCATGTCTAGCAGCTTCATTGTATTCGATGACTTCCAGCGCAATCCGGTTCAGGTTCAATTCGTGGAATCCATACCTTAAAATCAGAGCCAGAGCGTCGCTTCCGTATCCTTTACCCCGATCATTTTCTTCGCCGATACCAATGGCCAGACGAGCAGAGCGATTGTTCCATTCAATCCGGTAGAGGGCTGTGAATCCAATGAATCGGTTACCCTCCAGTGTACGTAATGCAAATTCAAATCCGTTGTCTCGGCGGACAGAGGAGGAACCTGTCTCATCCGGCGTTAACGGGATCGCGATATCGGTATCCATGTTGCGCAAATATTCATAATCGTCTGTGAAGCGGGAGAGACGCATGCAATCTTCCGGGCATGGGGCCGCTAATCTGACTTTGGAACCTTGAAATCCATTTAAATGACGTGGAGACATGTTGCACCTCTTTTATACGATATGAAATCATTCGTTTCTTCCCATTATACTACGAACAGGAGAGGATACCGAAAAATGGCACCAAACGAGCTGCACTCAGGGAAAAACAACAAAAAAAAGCAGCCATTTCGGGCTGCTTGTACATTCATTATTTCAGATCATTCAATAAATTCTTCATTTTTTTGTAATGTCCACTGACCCGATCAACCATGTAGTTATACATGAGCTGGTTCTCTGAAAGGTCCGCCATTTCCTTGTCAATGTCAACGTTATTGTTGTTATTGTTCATCGTTGTTTCATTGTTCTCGACAATTCGGTACTGAACGATGGAAGAATTGGGATCACTGATAGGAAAGTGTTTGTTATGAGTCCGCTTCATGGCGAGCTGATCTGTTTTGCCATTTTCAACGATACGTCGCAACTCTTCCTGAAATTCTACCGTTTTCTTTTTGTAGTTGGGTGTGTCTGCATTGGCAATGTTGTTGGTGATGGCATTGTGTTGTGCAGTCAGTGCTTGTAACAGTGATTCGTTACGTCTTGTCGTATTCGTTTCGATCACGGGCTCAGTCTCCTTCACTGTAGATTGTACAGTTACTTCTATAATAAGAAATAAAGTTGCACACTGTCAACAAAACAAAGAAAAAGACAAGCACATGCCGGAGGTCCCCGATAAGAAGAACCCTGCCTTCATGAAATCTTGTCTTAGCCCTTGCCCTTATGGATCAGCGTTGAACAACCTCTTTAAGAGGGACGATTAATATTTTTGCCGTAATATATCTCGTCCATCTCCAGCTTCAGCCACTCCGTAATCTCCTGTTGTTCCTTCTTGCTGAGCTTATCTTTAGTGTACCCAAACAGATAATTGTCGAGATCAAATTCCCTCAGTTTACACTTGGTGTGAAAAATATTCTCCTGATAGACGTTCACGTCAATCATGTCAAAGCTGCTCTTGATCTCGTCCGGAATGTAATTCTGAATCGAGCCAATCTCATGGTCAATGAACAGCTTGCGCCCGCTTGTATCCCGCGTAAAACCACGCACCCGGTAATCCATCGTCATAATGTCCGTATCAAATGAGTGGATCAGATAATTCAGCGCCTTAAGCGGTGAGATCTCACCGCAGGTGGAGACATCAATGTCCGCACGGAAGGTACTGATACCTTCACTAGGATGAAACTCAGGGTAGGTGTGCACAGTGATATGGCTTTTATCCAGCTGCATGACAACGTTATCTGGCAGAGGGCCGGGAGATTCATCGAGTGATTCTTCAGGGATCTCCACAATTGGACCTTCCGAGACAAGCATCGTAACACTCGCACCTTGAGGCACGTAATCCTGCTGGGCAACATTAAGAACGTGGGCTCCGATGATATCGGAGACGTTGTTCAGAATTTTACTCAGCCGGGCGGCGTTATACTGTTCATCAATATATTCAATGTAAGCTTCGCGTTCGTCTTTGGTTTTGGTATAACAAATATCGTACATATTGAAACTCAACGACTTGGTCAGGTTGTTAAATCCATGCAGTTGAATGCGCTGCTCTGGCGTAATTGTCATGGCTGCAGTTCCCCTTATCCCATACGACATATCATCGCAGTTATAATACTACTTATACCCAACCTGCCTCGAAAAAAAACATATGTACGTCATTCGAAATGTTATGCACCTCTGACGAACTATACTGATACACAATGAATTAGAATGAAGAATCATCAAAGTCTATAACATCGTTCATGCGCTCATCCTCAGCTACAGATTGAATATCCTCTGAAGTGACACTGATGATTGTATAGTCCTCGTTTTGCTGTTTCTTCACGGCTTTTTCCTTCACAAAACGGGGACTGCCTTCTCCGGCATCTTCGTCATAGACGAGCAGAAGACCGTCGCTTTTACGCAGCAACAGGTCATCCCGTGCAGTGAACTGCCACGGCCCGATATAAGGTTGATTGCTAATTGCACCGTAATAGTCCACACCCGAGAGGATGGAACGGTAATACTCCTGCTTGTCTTCTTTCCATTGCTCTTCTGGGTTCTGAAAGGCAGTGATGATCGACAGTTTCAGATGTGGATACATCTTCTTTAGATCAATCACCACT
This sequence comes from Paenibacillus sp. W2I17, assembly GCF_030815985.1. Taxonomy (NCBI): domain Bacteria; kingdom Bacillati; phylum Bacillota; class Bacilli; order Caryophanales; family Paenibacillaceae; genus Paenibacillus; species Paenibacillus sp. W2I17. Next base: position 2,905,483 of record NZ_JAUSXM010000001.1, on the reverse strand, counting down.
TCGCAGGCCCACAGGTCCACACCGTATTGTCCCGGCGTCAGCACCCATTCCAGACCATCTTCGACAAGGGGAGTAAGACGGGAGGAGATGGCTTTTTTGATAAAAGGAATACCTTCATGTTTCTGTCCAAAAATCTGCAATTCATGTGCCCGGTAACCGGTGATCAACAGGTTTTTCAGTGTCCGTTCCTCCTTTCAGGCATGATCAATCGATCAGTCGGTTCTATATAACGATGCAGTTATTTCGCAGGTGGAGTTTCTGCACGGAACGGATACAGGAATGGCTTCGGAATATCCGTTTCGAATGACATTAACTCATCCGTTGTGGGATGAATAAACGAGAGTATACGTGCATGAAGTCCGAGACGTCCAAGGTCTCTTGTGCGTGCACCATATTTTCTGTCACCGGCAATCGGATGACCGAGATCTTCCATATGCACACGAATCTGATTTTTACGTCCTGTCTCCAGACGCACTTCCAGCAGGGAGAACTCACGGTTCGACTTCAGACGTTTGTAATGTGTAATGGCATGTTGTCCATCATTCGGACGAGAGCTGGAATACATTTTCAGCGTTTTGGTTTCCTTCAGCCAGGAAGAGATGGTGCCTTCTTCTTTGGCTACCGAACCTTCAACAAGGGCAACGTAGACGCGGTCCTGCACATTTTCCTTCCAGTTGTTTTGCAGCTTCTGCTGTACCTCTTCACTTTTGGCAAACATCATGACACCCGATGTGTCCCGATCCAGACGATGGACAACAAAGATCCGGTTGAGCGGATTGGTGCGGCGTACATGCTCTGTCAGTTGGCGATAAGCCGTCAGGTCATCTGTCTTGTCAGCGGCAATGGACAACAGTCCGGCTTCCTTGCGGATGACTATGATATCATCGTCTTCATGCAAAATGTTAATACCCGTCAAGGAAGGAGCAGCGACTGCACCTTCTTTTCGAATGTAGACAATCTGACCTGGCGTCAGCGCTTCATTAAACTTGGTTACGACCTTCTGATCCACGGATACCTGTCCACGACCCAGAATGGACTTCACTGCATTCCGTCCTGATTTCAAATGCTGCAACAGGAAGTTCAACAGTTCATCCGGTTCGGTCACTTTGTATTGGCGTGGTGGTTCCTGCTTGCGATAGTAGGAATTGCCTGGTCGTTTGGATGCGCTGGCATTTTTGGGTTTGTTGCCTCCAGCTTTATTTGGTGCACCCGATGATTTCGCGGCTATTGGCTTCTTATTCTCCACCGTATTACGTGATGCGGAAGCACCTGATGTTTTGGCAGATGAGAAGTTGGACTTGCCGGACCATGCTGAAGATGAACCTGTATAAGATTTCCCCTTGGCCGAGGCCGATGTCTTGCCTGTTGGACGTTTGCGTTTATTCATGAATAGTAATCTCCTTCTGAACAGCCTGTACCGCTTGTGTGCATACGATCCGTTCATTTTCGTTATGCAGTTCAATATACCATTAACAGTCGACAAATAAAAATAGGTTCATGCAATCTGCATACATCCAATCATAAGAGTAGTGAGATTCATAGGATAGGGTATCCCATAGCATTGGAGGTGTTACTCATGGGCGTGTTTCTCGATATGAGAACTTCGATGAACTCGGCAACCGTAGGACAGCCCGGTTTGTCACTGTCAGAATCCCCGACAGCTTTCGGCACCATTGGTCTACAGACGCAAGGTGTGGTGAATCCCATTATTACGTTGAACGGGACAGTAGGTGTTACGGGAGAACTGGGAGATACCTTTGTTGTGGAGCTTGTGCGTGGTTTTTTATATGATCCTTTCTATATCATCTACCGTGCTGAAGGTACGATTGGACAGAACGGAGGTGCCGAATTCCATTCGTTCACAGCTCAGGATCTGTCTGCACCACCAGCATTGGAAAGTGTGTATACTTCGTTCATCTCTGGGGTGTCCACAGCAGTAAGAACCGGGCCGGAGATGTTATACGGTATTGCAGCCATCGGCTAGTAGTGAAGGACGTATTATGACAGGCAGAGTGCTTCGTCATCACTTCTGTTGACGGCAGAGTTCGCTTCATACCCCAGACAACCAGACGTACAAAGTAATGCAGCGACCAGTTTCGACTAGCGCTCAGCATGAAACCCCCGACTCAAAGAGCCGGGGGTTTTTGTCATACAACCATATGCAAGATTCGCTGCAAACTCACTGATTCGAGGTTGGAGGTGTCTGAAAATCAGTTGGCACGGCCTTTCAGAATGATGTTGTTGGCTTTGCCAAAGTCGATGGCGACTTTGCCAGCCAGTGCGGCTGTTCGCTCAGCAAGAACAACCGCGTTTACTCCGCAGGAGAAGAGAGCGACATCGAAGGTATGTTGATTGGTCTGAATCCATTCGAGTGTCTCCTGCATCTGATCATAGCTGTCGAAGGGCAGTGCGCTCACGATGTCTAGATGGTATGGATCTCGAACGAGTGCGGCACGCAGTTCTTGGGTCTCACGAGTAACCAGGAGCACCCGCTTGCCTGCAAGCATCTGCCAGAAACGGGGATTTTGCGCGAGCTCCCGATTCACACAGGCATGACAGGTCAGTGGGGGGGAGATGCCAAAGTGTGCAAACAGCATATCGGTCAGGGGTCTTTTGAGATAATCCGGAGCTTTGATGGTAGTGTCACCACGGGGAAGCACCCCGACGATACTTGCACGTTGCAGGGAAGCGGCGACTTCGTCACGGAGCTGTATGTTTGGAAGGCGAAGTCCCTTCTGACCGAGATTGGCCTTAATGGCCCAACGCTCCTGAAGAACCTGTTCCGTAGTCCACACCGTTTCCTGGGACATGACGATATTCTCTCCATCGCCAACGCGTACAAGAGACAGCGGTCGCTCTTCGAGCACTGCCGCTTCAAGCTGATCAAGCACACCATCCATTTCAAGATAGATCGAATTCATTCGAGTGGTTGCCTCCTTTGAAAATTGAATTGCTCTATTCTATGTTGCGGCTGCAGCAATGATATGTACGTTCGACCCGCAGGGCACCATCTTCAGCTGTATATCAATCTATTTCGTTGAAATCAGTGCATTAGTCCGTACCGCTTCTATTAACATTTCATACCTTATAGAGTCGGCAGGATTGGCAAGCGAGACCTGGATGGACTGTCAGTTACCAGACAGCCGGAAGTTGTGTTTCGTTCCAAACGACTGTTGAAACTATGAAAATGGTCGGTATCCGCTGAAATAATGGCAGAGTTTATGAGGAGGAATGTTATGTCCAGGAAAGTGGTTATTGAGATTAACTTCAACAATTATGGGCTCGACCCTCAGCGATTGACGAGAGAATGGCTGGAGCGGCGGATGAGCATTTTTCGCACATTTACTTTGCACTGTCTTAAAGCTCAGACGAATCAGGATTTCCTCACGGTGGTGAAGTTATCCAAGGAGTCGGGAGAAGTGATGCAGGAGATTCTCGCGGAACAGGAGCCGCTGCCTGCCAACATTCGTTTTGGAACCCATATTGAGAGTGTACGGGCGATTTTGGCATTTGCTGAAGGGGCGGAGCACATCTATATTGCCCGTCTGGATTCGGATGACCTATATCACCGGACCTTTGTACAGCAGCTATATGATGTGCAGCCACAGCCGCAGACGATTGCCCTGATTAACCAGAACGGCTATCTCTGGGATAGCGTGAACAACGAGATGGCACCTGCGTTTCATCGTTCTCCGCAATTCTATGTCTACCTGTATAAAACAGCGGAGTACGCATCCGGGTATCGGGTGAAGCTGCCGGGCAGAGGTACGCATGGCAATGTCATCGATCTGCCGCATGAGCTGCTGACGCCGCGTAACTATGTCAACATCGTGCATTCGAGCAATACGTCAGTCAAAAAGGTACCGCCTAAAGACCGATTAAGCCGCGAAGAGATGGCACAGGTATTACGCGAATTCATGATCTGATCAGGGAGGGGTATATGCATGATTAAAGGACAAACGATTCTGGTTACCGGGGGCACAGGCTCCTGGGGTCAAAAGCTGACCGAGGTGCTGCTGGAACAGGACCCGGCAGAGATTCGTCTCCTGTCTCGTAACGAATATGGCCAGATTGCGATGCAGCGTGAATTCAATCATGACCCGCGTCTGCGATTCGTCATCGGGGATATCCGTGATTATCGGGCAGTGGAAGATGCGTGTAAAGGCGTGGATGTGCTCTTCCATCTGGCTGCGCTGAAGCATGTTCCGGTCTGCGAGGACCAGCCAGATGAAGCGTTCAAGACCAATGTGATCGGGACGCAGAATATTATTCGGGCTGCCATTCGCATGCAGGTTCCGAAAGTCATTGATGTGTCCACCGATAAGGCGGTAGATCCGATTAACGTATACGGCATGACGAAGGCCTTGGGTGAGAAAATGATGATTCGTGCCAATTGGCTGAGTGAAGGTACGCGGTTTGTCTGCATTCGTGGAGGCAATGTGCTTGGAACCAGTGGTAGCGTGGTGCCTTTATTCCGACGTCAGATTGATGAAGGCAAGAGCCTGACCATTACGGACAAAGGCATGACCCGCTTTTTCCTGACGCGCACCGAAGCCATACATCTACTGCTTAAGGCAGCTGAGGCTGCTGTGGGCGGGGAGACGTTTGTGATGAAAATGAAAGCTTGCAAGATGACGGAACTGGCCTCCGTCATGTTGGAACAGGCAGGTCGTCCATCCTTCGACTATAAGGTGACAGGCATACGTCCAGGTGAGAAATTGCATGAAGTGCTGATCTCGCCTTTTGAAGCACCACGCACTCGTCAATACGATGCGCAGTATTACGTGATCTTGCCGGAGCACCCGGACAAGGGGCTGACAGATCAGTACAGCAACCTGCCTCGTGTGAACTTCTCCGAGTATCGTTCGGACAGTGCCATGATGAACAAGCCAGCGATTGCCAATTTCTTGCGTGCAGGCGGCTATATCGACTAATCGAAGGGAGGCGGAGCGTTTGGAGGTGGAAGGGATGGAAGAGAAACATCAGCACGAGCAGCACGAAGGAAAAGAAGGGCCGCAGCAACATAATACACTTCAACACATCAATGATCGCTCCCTGAAGGCTGTTGTCATCGGTCTCGGTTATGTTGGTTTACCCATGGCCGTGGAGATGGCACAGGCAGGTTATCAGGTCCACGGGATTGACATCGATACCTCCAAGATAACCAAGCTGAACGCCGGGCATTCATATGTCATCGGTATAGAAGATGATGTCCTGCAGTCGCTTATGCAGACAGGACTGTTCACGGCAAGTGACGATTATGCAGAAGTGGCGCAGGCCCATGTCATTGTCATCTGTGTGCCCACTCCGCTGACCGCCAAGCATCAACCGGATATCTCTTATATCTCGGCAGCGGTGGATGGTATGACTCCTTATCTGCTGGAGGGCAGTCTCGTCATATTGGAGAGTACGACTTATCCAGGAACGACCGAGGAACGTGTGAAGCAACCGATTGAAGCAGCAAACGGCTGGCGAGCTGGAGAGCAGTTCTATGTCTGTTATTCTCCAGAGCGTGTAGATCCGGGCAGTGTACATTATGGTGTGAAAAATACCCCAAAAATCATTGGCGGCTCCACACCGGCTTGTCTGACCTATGGCAAACAGTTCTACGGTTCATTCCTCAACGAAGTTGTTCCGGTCAGTTCAACAACCGTAGCGGAAACGGCAAAACTGTTCGAAAATACATTTCGCAGTGTGAATATTGCACTGGTGAATGAGTTGACTCCGGCTTGTGAACAGATGGGTGTGAACATCTGGGAGGTGCTGGGTGCGGCGGCCACCAAGCCGTTTGGTTATATGCCATTCTATCCCGGTCCCGGCATCGGCGGACACTGTATCCCAATCGATCCGATCTATCTGTCCTGGGCTGCAAGCCGTCAGGGATCGGAGCTGCAATTCATCCAGCTGGCGGATGCAACCAATCGGCAGATGCCAGAGCGAGTGGTGAAGCGTGCAGCGGAGCTGCTGGAGCAGAATGGTGTATCTGTTCGGGGAGCGCGCATTGTTCTGGCGGGTATGGCTTATAAAAAAGACATCGACGACTTGCGTGAATCTCCAGCGCTGGATGTCTTCCGGCTGTTGAGCAAAGCGGGTGCAGAAGTCGTTTTCACTGATCCAATGGTGCCTGTCTTCCGTAAGGATGACGGTACGTTGCTTCAATCCCGGCCGGCTACGCCGGAATTGTGGACATGGGCTGATCTGGTGATCATCACGACGGATCATTCGGCATTCGATTATCAGGAGATGGCGGATCAAGCGAAGCTGATCTTCGATACACGCAATGCAACAGCCGGATGTCACGGGGGAAATATTGTAGTGCTGGGCCAGCCTGTTCGGCGAGCGAAAACGGGAGAAACCTATGGCGAATCATGATCGAGTGAGTGAACGCTATTACGGCGAGATCAATTCGGAGGATTCTCATGAAGCGACAAGAACACGTATCCACTGGATGTGCCGTGAGGCGACAGGCAAACGCATCCTGGATGTCGGGTGTAGTCAGGGTATTACGTCGATTCTGCTGGCACGTGAAGGATTTCGTGTAACAGGCATTGATCTGGAGGAAGAAAGTATCCGGTATGCCCAAGGAGAGCTTGCCAAAGAGTCCCGACCTGTTAGGAACAATGTGGATTTTCGGATGCTGGATATTACGCAATGGAAAGTAAGGACTACCTTTGACACTGTGCTGCTTGGAGAAGTGCTTGAGCATTTTGCTCATCCGGAGATGTTGTTGGTCCAGATTCATCGGCTGCTGCAAGAGGATGGGACGCTGGTTGTGACCGTGCCGTATGGATATCATCCGTTCTATGACCACAAGCAGACGTTCTATGCAGGAAGCCTGGCGATGTGTCTGATGCCGTATTTTGAAGTCTTGAAACTCGAAGTTCATCATAAATATCTATGTTGTGTGGCCCGCAAACGGCGGAGAACTCAGGTGCATATGTCGCCGAGTTTGGATCAACTGATGGAGTGGATGGCGCTGGATCATACCCATTTTGCCGAGGTGGAACAACAGCATCTCCGCGTAATGAAGCAGCGCAAGAAGGTACTGGACAGTGCGGTGGAGCAGGTGAAACGGCTTCGCCGTCACGAGAGTGGAGAAGTATAACAGTGAAGGTAGGGACAGGGACAGAGAAAGCAGCAAGGGTAAGAGCAGGGTTAGAGCCAAAGCTAAGGACACTGCAAGTGTAGGGGCAAGGGCAAGGGCAAACCCAAACCCAAACCCAAAGCTAAGGATAAGGACACTGACGCTGAAACTGTGCTACAAGTAACTGTAAAGGCAAACGTAAATCTAAACTTAAATTTTAAGACCAGAGGAAAACCGCCTGTCAGAGTAAATGTGAATAGGAGGGTGCTCTGGAGCATCATTGCGGTTCTTGTTATGAAGGGGACTAGGGCGCTTCCGCTTAGATTAAAGAAATGGTCCCGAAATTTTCCCCTGCAAGCTTCCCAGAGCATTTATCAGATCACTTAGCTAGATCACCTCTATTCAACACTGCTGTTTAGTATAACGACAGATCTATTCTATGTTCTAACGAATCTCACACGCCTTATTTTGATGATTTTGGAGAGATGAGAAATGTAACGAATCTCAGCGATCCTATTTCATCTGAAAGCTGCGATAAACGACGAATAGTTTCCTAAAATGCGAGAATAGCGTGTCTCAGATTCGTTACATTTTCCAAGTGGCTGAAATACAACAAATAGCGTCGCCTCAGTTCGTTAGCCACAGTGAAAATGATATGAATTCCGTGACCAATACCAAATGCCAAATAAATTGGAATAAACATTTACACGAAACGGAGAAAACAAAAAGTATTTCAAGAAGCGGAGCTAAAAGCGTTCTGAATGAAAGCTGCATCGGAAGCATATGCTTCGCCTTGGGATAACAACGATCGGAAGGTTGTTCTGTTATCGGAGTGTCCAGTGTAAATATCTTTTAGTTCAAATTACGATAGACTTTGTTCGAAGTATTTAACCAACGAAAGCAAATCGTTATGACATTTCGCAATACGCGTACGACAGGAAGGGGCTCAAAACGTGATCACCATCAGTCTGTGCATGATTGTGAAGAACGAGGAACGCACGCTGGCACGCTGTCTGGACTCGGTTGCCAGCATCGCGGACGAGATCGTCATTGTGGATACTGGTTCATCGGATCGCACGATGGACATCGCTGCGCAGTATACCGACCAGGTCTTCACGTATGAATGGAAGGAAGACTTTGCCGCAGCGCGGAATGAGTCATTCGCCAAGGCCACGCAGGAGTATATCCTGTGGCTGGATGCGGATGATGTGCTGCTGCCCGCGGAACGGGCGAAGCTGGAGGTGTTGAAGCAGCAGCTTCCGTCTGGGGAGGAGACGGAAGCTGTGATCTTGAACTACACGCTGGCCGAGGGAGCGGAGGAGAGTCCACTTGTGACGGACCGACGCCTTCGCCTGGTCAAGCGGGATGCCGGGTGCCGCTGGCATGGCCGGCTGCACGAGCAGCTTAGCTTCCCGCGGGGCGAGGTTATTACGGCAGACATTGCCGTTACGCATCGCCGCGAAGCGGGACATCATTCGGCGCGAAACGTGCGCATTCTGCGCAAATGGATCGCCGAAGAGGGCGTAGCCCAAGGTCGCCTGCTGTTTTATTATGCAGGCGAATGTTATGACCGCCAGCGTTATGCGGCGGCGGCACGCGGTTACGCGAAGCTGCTGGAGCAGCCAAGCGGTTACCGCGAGGATCGCCTGATTGCCTGCGCGCGGCTGGCGGAATGTTATGAACGACTGGGTGAGCCGGGCCGTAAGCTGGGTGCATTGCTGCAGTCGTTCCAGTATGATCTGCCACATGCGGATTTCTGCTGCGCCATTGCGGCCTGTTTCCATGAGCGGCAGGAACCCGTCTCGGCCATCTACTGGTATATGCAGGCGGTGGACGTGAGCAGCCGCGATCCGGGTCTGCGCCCGGTGCCTATGGCTTGCCGTACATGGCTGCCACATGCTCGTTTATCCCTTTGTTATGCTCATCTGGGCAACTGGGAGCAGGCATTGATGTATAACACCAAAGCCCGTGAGTACTTGCCCAACGATCCCGGATTGCTTGCCAATCGCCAGAAGCTCGAAGTGGTGGTACGCAAAGAGATGAAAGAGCGGGAAGAACGTGGTGAAGTGTCACCGCGTAAGTAGGGAGACGAATTGGGACAGATGAGGACAGAAGGGTTTGAAGTGTTATTATGAAATAGGGAAAATAGATTGAAATAGAAGATTGCCAAAACAAGCGGCTTATCTGAGTATGAATTTAGTAATAGAAAGATCAGAAGTATAACCAGTACGAAACAGTCTCTGGAGGGTGTAGTAGTTTGTCAAAATTAGATGCAATCGTTTTGTCCAACTAGGGCAGGACGGTTGTTTTTATTTTGATGAAGAAGCTTCAAACGTTTTACAGTAAAACGCGGTTGCTCATTCGGGGCTGGGCCGTTAAACTAAAGGGAGCGGCGTTTGCTTGACGGACAAGTCATGAGAACGCCATTTTGTTGTCAAGGATGCGGGATATGAGCCGCTTTCGGATGTCAGAATCGGATCGGACCAAGCTGGTGGAAAAACACCGGTGATAAGTAAGGAGTCTTTACATGAGTGTGCAAACACCTACATTAGAAGAAGCGCAGGGTCTCCTGCAAAAATATTATGGCTACCCCGACTTCCGTGAGGGACAGAAAAAGATCGTAGCCAGCCTGCTCGAACGTGAAGATACGTTGGGCATTATGCCAACCGGGGGCGGTAAGTCGATCTGTTATCAGATCCCCGCTCTGTTATATTCGGGTCTGACGCTTGTTGTCTCCCCGTTGATCTCATTGATGAAGGACCAGGTCGATGCGTTGACGACCGCCGGAATTGCTGCCGCGTATATTAATAGTACACTTAGCGGCAAAGAAGTGAATGATCGTATCCGCGCGGCGCAGCGCGGTGAGCTGAAGTTGCTCTATGTCGCGCCTGAGCGACTGGAGCTGGATTGGTTCCGCGAGGAGATGGGCTATTTGCCGATCTCGTGCGTTGCCGTGGATGAGGCCCACTGTGTATCGCAGTGGGGGCATGATTTTCGGACAAGCTACCTGGCGGTAGCGCCGTTTGTGGACAGTTTGCCGGAGCGGCCGGTGGTTGCGGCCTTTACGGCTACAGCGACGCCCGAGGTCATGGGCGATATTCTGCGGTTGCTGCGTTTGCAGGACCCGCAGACATATGTGACCGGACTTGGGCGGGATAATTTGGCGTTTAGCGTGCTACGCGGTGAGAGCAAGAAGGATTTTGTCCTGAATTACGCGCGCGAGCATGCCAGCGAGCCAGGTATTATATACGCCGCGACCCGTAAGGATGTGGACGATCTGCATCAGCGTTTGTTGCAGGCGGGATTGCCCGCAGGACGCTATCATGCTGGGATGACGGACGATGAACGCTCGCAGAGCCAGGAAGCTTTTTTGTACGATGATATCCGAGTGATGGTGGCGACCAATGCGTTTGGGATGGGGATTGATAAGTCGAACGTGCGTTACGTTATTCATAACAGCATGCCGAAAAATATGGAGGCATACGTGCAGGAAGCCGGACGTGCAGGCCGGGATGGAGAGCCAAGTCAGTGTATTCTGTTATTCGGGGCACAGGACATTATCACCCAGAAGTTTCTGATTGAGCAGAATCCGATGGAGGGCGACCGTAAACAGAACGATTACCGGAAGCTGCAACAGATGGTGGATTACTGTTACACGACCCGCTGTCTGCGCAGTGCACAGCTGGATTATTTCGGTGAGGTGCATGACGATACACCTTGCGGTATTTGCAGTTCCTGTACGGACGACCGCGAGCTGGTAGACATGACGATTGATGCACAGAAAATATTCAGCTGCATTCACCGCATGCGTGAACGGTATGGTGTATCGCTGGTCGCTTCGGTGCTCAAAGGTTCCCGTGCCAAAAAAGTGCTTGATTATGGCTTCAACTCTCTGCCAACCTACGGTGTGATGGGCAATCGGACAGAGCGTGAGATATCGGAGATCATCAACGTGATGGTATCCGAAGGGTATCTGATGCTGTCTGAGGGACAGTATCCGGTTGTACGTCTGCAACCACTAGCGGTGGAAGTGCTCAAAGGCCAGCGTGAAGTGATGCAACGTGTCGTCCGCAAAACAGCGGCGACGGCTTCGGGTACGAACTATGGCGGACGTCGTGGGCGCGATGCGATGCCATCTGCGGTTAATGAGACGGTATTTGAACAGTTGCGCCTGATCCGGCGTGATCTGGCGGCGAAAGAGCATGTACCATCGTACATTATCTTCAATGATGCGACCCTGCGTGAGATGAGTGTGGTATGTCCACAGACAGAACGTGACATGCTGGATATCAAAGGGGTCGGTGAGGTCAAGTACCGCAAGTACGGACTGCCGTTCCTGGAGTTTTTCCAGAAGCAATCGGGCGAAGAAGTGGATACGGATGATGATGCGTTTTACGAGTATGAGTGAGTGTGGAATGAGTATGAATTGTTAGATATCGGACTTTACAATATTTGAAGTTCATGTGCGTAAAGCTTAAATGATTGAAAAGATGATAGATAATTGAACACTATTGAGGTCTTTTACAAGTTGAAGTTGAGTTTGAAGTTGATTATCGTGTCTCTGTAGAGTGGACAAATGGTGGCGAATTGTCTTTCAGGGTGGACATTGGGGTTAGAAATGGCTGACCGTATCGTATACAGCATGTAGTTTTATTATATGGGTTTTATACTGTATGTTGTGGTTTTCATTTGGCGGGGTGTATATGTCTTTTTGAAAAGAGTGTCCACTCTTTGAAAGACAAAAGTTGGATATGTCCATGAGGCATGGAGTGGCTAGTTCAAAAGAGGTTTAGATGAACAGCATCCGGGACAGGATGGCTGTGCAGCTTTCTTTTTACCAAAAAATATGGTCTGGGTGTCCAGGCAAAGGTTGTGAACCATGAAGGTTATTCTTTCTACATTAAATGCAAAGTACATCCATACCTCCTTGGCCTTGCGGTGTCTGAAGGCATACAGTGAGAAGGATTTTGATATTGATCTGGCGGAGTATACGATCAAGGACCCGGTGATGAATATTGTGTCTGATCTGTACCAGCGCGGCGCGGACGTGATTGGTTTCTCTTGTTATATATGGAACATTGAAGAGACGATCAAGGTCATTGATAATCTGAAAAAGGTTATGCCGAATGTGAAAATTCTGCTGGGCGGGCCGGAAGTGTCCTACGACACGGAATATTGGATGAACCGGATTCCCAATGTTGATTTCATCGTGATGGGTGAAGGGGAAGAGACGTTGCATCAGCTTTTGACGGAGCTGGAAGGAAGCAAGAAGTTCCACTTTGTCTATGGACTGGCGTATCGCAAAGGGGAAGAGGTCATTCTCATGCCAGGGCGGCCAAAGGCGGATCTGAACGATCTGCCGTCACCGCATCGATTTGAAGAGGATATCCCGGATCTTGGGAAACGGGTTGTTTATTTTGAGACCAGTCGGGGCTGTCCGTTCAGTTGTCAGTTCTGTCTGTCCAGTATTGAGGTCGGCGTGCGGTATTACGATATTGAGCGGACGAAGTCGGATATTCTGTATCTGATTGAGAAGGGTGCGAAGCTGATCAAGTTTGTGGACCGGACGTTCAACATCAAGCGGGATTATGCGCTCGAAATGTTCAAATTCCTGATCGAGAATCATCAGGGGACGGTGTTCCAGTTTGAAATTACGGCGGATATTATGCGTCCCGAAGTACTGGATTATCTGGCAGAGAATGCGCCTCCGGGCACGTTCCGGTTCGAGATCGGGGTTCAGTCTACGAATGATCCGACAAATGAACTGGTGAAACGTCGCCAGAACTTTACCAAGCTGAGTCGTACCGTGAACAAGGTGAAAGCCAGCGGTAAAATCGACCAGCATCTGGATCTCATCGCCGGACTGCCGGAGGAAGATTACAATACGTTCCGCAAAACGTTTAACGATGTGTTTGCACTGGGGCCGGAAGAACTTCAACTCGGATTCCTTAAAATGCTGCGCGGTACGGGTCTGCGTCTGGATGCGGAAAAGTACAACTACACGTACATGGATCACGCGCCGTATGAGATTCTGGGCAGTGACGTGCTGCCGTTCAGTGACATCGTGCGCTTGAAGCGGCTGGAGGATGTATTGGAGAAATACTGGAACGCACATCGGATGGACTATACGCTGAAGTATCTGATGGAGCAGGAGTTCAACTCGCCGTTTGATTTCTTCCAGGCGTTCGGGGATTATTGGGAGGGTCAAGGTTGGCAGAAGATCGGTCACCAACTGGAGGATCTGTTCACTCGTCTGCACAGCTTCCTGGAGTCGCGGAATACGCCGCATATGGATATCGTGCTCGGCTTGATGAAGCTGGATTATTTCCTCGGTCACAAATACAAACCACGCAAAATCTGGTGGGAAGATCCGCTCCAGAAAGACCAGTGGGCGGGTTATATGAAAACGTTGGCTGAACGTCCGGAGGACGTTCGACTGCCACGTGTCGCCGGCGCCGCAGGCACGGCATGGCTGGAAAGCAGCGGCACGGGTCCGAGTGCCGCTGTGGCAAGTTCGGCTGCTGCCGAGGAAGACTCTGCCGCGAATGCGGCGGGTGTAATCGGCAGCGAAGCCGGGGATGCAGCGTCGCTCACTTCGGGCGACGCAACAGGGTCCGCCGCGGATGGAGCGGCGGACATGGTGGACGGCAACGCTTCGCGTGCGTTGCCGATGACCTCGGCCATGACCGCACAGACGGTCATGGGTGCCCGTGCTTTCGCCGACCTTGGTCTCGGCGAAAAAGAACTGCAGAAGCACACCGTATTGGATGTGCTTCCGTTCCGGCTTGAGCGTGTGCTAGCTGGCGCCAGCCCGCTTGCCGCGAAAGGCCGGACGCTGCTGGTCGTTGTGTACCAGCAGCACGAAGGGCAGCAGGCGCAGTATTACACGCTGCCGCTGGGAGAAGAAGCCGCTGCCATGTAGGTGCAGCGGCTTGAGATAAGCTACATGGCTAATTGGTGCCATGTAGCATGAGGAAGCGCCACGACTATGCAGTCGTGGCGCTTTTTTTGCATGCATCACGGCGTCGCAATCGTGATGCTGCAATGATGAGCACCGCGCTAATGAACGCGGTGTGTCTCAAGAAGGTGCTGCACCCATTGGGCGCAGCACCTCACCCTTACGCGGCTTGCCATTGCACAAGCCGCGCTCCGCTCCACCTTTTAAAAAATCATATATGTTTCGAAAGCATCGGAAGGTCATCTGACTCCTATACGGGATGAAGAATGATCTTCCTTTTTTTGTTTTCCAAATCCCCATAGAATCACATACCCAATTCAGTCAAAGGATAGTTTCGTATGAATGATAAGGCCAAAACTGAAGAGACAAACACAGTAACTAAAGGTTCAGCTGACTCATTGCATGTCCATATTCCCTATAACGCTGTACATATTCAACGCATTCGTCAGTTAAAGGGCAGACGGTGGGAGCCAAATAAGAAACTGTGGATCATTCCTACTCTATTGCAACCATCCAGGATTTAACGAACCATTTTGATGCAGTATATGTGCAGATTACTACCCGGCCAGATGAGTTGTATAGTTTTTGTATAGATTCAATCGTTAAAATATGAGTTGCAGAAACTGTGGGGAATTGTCGAGAATATAACCCCATGTTAATTAGAAGAGATTGGATGGAAAATAGAGCTCTATTTTTACAATCCAACATGAGGTAACTTCATAAATTGATAATTAAATTAGGGGGATCATCGAAAAAAAGAAAAACATTTGCTCATATGAAAAAGTGCTAAAAAGGATTTGTCTACATCAGAAAGTCTAAAAAAGAATTGGGGGAAAGGTACGTGTCAAAACAAAACAACAAGTTTCTTAAGAAAAAGCATGGAGCATTATTTCTCGCAGCGGCTCTGACCGTGGGCGGTTTACCACCAGCAATGTTCCCGACGACAGCAAGTGCAGCTGATGCAGGCGAAGCTTTAATATCCACATCAGGTGGTACAACCAGATACGATATTGTGGACGGAGAGCAATCGTCCGGGGCCGTTATTGATCCTGGAATTCTGATTCAAGACTCCCCTTATACAATAAATCTGGACGCTGCCACCGTGCTGCTTGAAAATTTTCAAGCAGGGGATCAATTGACATTTACCGCAGCGACAGGAATCACAGGAACATATAATCCTGCGAATGGTGTCTTAACGTTGAAGGGAACTGCTTCATCGGAAGCCTATAATCAGACATTATCAACTGTTGCGTTCTCAACAACCTCCAGTAATACGTCAGTCAGAACCGTTAGGTTTGCCTTGGGTGATGCCCTTCCAAATGATGCTAACGGCCATTTTTATAAATATATCAATAAGAGAAGCAGTATTACCTGGGCTGCCGCGAAGAATGAGGCTGCCGCCGACAATTATTTCGGGCGCGAAGGATATCTGGTCACGATTACAGATGCTCAAGAGAATGAGTTTGTAAAAGAAAAGACGTTAGGTCTTGGATGGATTGGCGCACAAGATATCCAACGGAAAAACGGTGAACCCGTAAATACTGGTGACTGGCGTTGGGTAACCGGGCCGGAGGGCCAGCAAGATAGCGGGAATGGTCAGAAGTTCTATGAGGGTTATCTGGGCGGCACAAAAATAGGGTATGCAAATTGGGCCGCCAGTGAACCTAATAATTATTCTGGTTTGGAATATGTTGCCCATATTTATGGGCCCGGCAGAGAAGCAGGACATTGGAACGATTACCCTTTGAGCAACAATGTTACAGGGTATGTTATTGAATACGGCGGCATGGCGGGCGACGAAAATTTGGATATCATCGCCGAGAAAACCGTTGCTATTGTCAATAGTACCGATCTTAAGCAAGCCGTTGAAGAAGGGGATCAACTGGACCAAGAAGATTATATGGTAGCGGAATGGCAAGCGTATAAAAAAGCTCTGGAAGACGCCAGAGCCGTGCTTGACAACAAAACCAAAACTCAAGAAGAAGTAGATAAAGCACTTCAGGAATTGAAAACAGCGAGAGAGCTGCTGAAACCCATGTTGATCACCGAGCCGAGCGGTGGGCTGGTCAACGTGTCCAAGCCTGAACTCAAAGGTGTGGTAGACCAAGATTCGAAAGTCACCGTTGAATTGAAGGATGAGAACGGCAAAGTGATTGAAACAAGGGAAGTAGAAGCAGATAGTAATGGAAATTGGAGCTTTACCCCGTCGGCAGAATTGCCGGATGGAAAATATACGGTTGATGTAACGGCATTGAAAAATGGAAAAGTGACCAAACAATCCAAGACAATCGTAGTCGAGTCTGCTCAAAAATCGCATCTTACCGGTCTCGAGCTGAATGCCAACGATGGAACTTCGATACCTCTGTCACCGGCTTTTGCTGAGAATACGTACAATTACACTGCTACTACTGCAACGTACAGCGTATATTTCACACCAACACTGGACTCGCTTGCAGGTCTGGATCCGAACGCCAAGATTGAGTTTTCGCTCAACAATGGTGCCTGGACGGATGCAGCCAGCGGTAAAGCCAGCAATGAATTGCCTTTGAATGAAGGCAGCAACACGATTGTTGTTAAGGTTACCGTTAACGGAAGGGAAAAACTCTATACGCTGACCGTCTTCCGTGCATTCAATAATGGAAATAATGGTAACAGCGGAGGCGGAGGTGGCGGAAGCACGACTCCAACAACGCCAGCAGCACCAAGTACTCCTGAAGCTCCAAAGGGTAATCTCGACGTAACTTTGAACGGCAAAGACGATCCGTTTGCAACAGGCACAACTTCAACTGCAGACGGCCGTACGACAACGTCAGTTAAGGTAGACCCGGACAAGCTGGGTAAAGCTGTATCGGAAGGTACAGGCCAGGATCTGTCGATTCACTCGCCAAATGAAGGGGATATGACGGTTGATGGCTTGACGGCAGACACTTTGAAGAAACTGGGCGATAAGGGCGCAAGCCTGAAAATAAGTAACCCACTGGCCATTTATCCGGTACCTGTCGGAAAAATGAACCTGAATGCTGTCGCCGGTCAATTGGGCAATGCAGCGCTGAACGATATCGGTGTTCGCATCGACATCAAGCGTTCTTCGGATGCCTTGATTGCATCTGCGAAGAACAAGGCAGCAGCAGGAGGTTATGAGCTGCTGGTTGATCCGGTTGATCTGGACCTGACGTTTAGCCATGGGGGTCAAACCGTAAAATCCGGTCAATTGAACGGCTATGCGGCGAAATACATCGCTCTCCCGGAAGGCATCGATCCGAACCGGATTACGACGGGTGTTGTAGTGAATCCGGACGGCAGCGTATATCATCTGCCAACCGTTGTAACGAAGATCGGCAATCGTTATTATGCACAAATCCATGATTTGCGCAGCATCGGTACGTACTCGGTAATCTGGAATCCGCAGGATTTCACGGATGTGAAAACCCATTGGGGTCAAGCGGATGTGAATAACATTGCGGCACGACTGGATCTGAAGGGGAACGGGGATAACACGTTCTCGCCGGGACGCAGCGTAACCCGTTCCGAGTTCGCGGAGATCGTGGTCCTCGGCCTGGGTCTGATGCGTCAGGAAGCGTCGCAGAATAACTTCCCGGATGTACCGACTTCCGCCTGGTACGGAAATGCCCTCGCGATTGCGGATGAATTTGATATCGTTCGCGGTTATGACGATGGCAACTTCTACGGCAACCAGCCAATTACGAGAGAGCAGGGCTTCGCAATGGTAGCCCGCGCGTACCGCCTGATTAAATCCGAAGCTGTCGTTAGTCAGAATACTTCTGCTCTGTCCGAATATAAAGACGGTGCGAGCGTATCGAACTGGGCCAAGGCGGATGTGGGGCAATTGATCGAAGCAGGCATCATTCAGGGCGAAGGTACTCATCTCAGCCCGAAAGCTCCGATGACGCGTGCTGAAGTGACGGCACTGATTGCAAGGATGCTGAAAATTACCAATTTAATTGACAAGTAAGCAAGTTTATTCAATCAACCACTGACAGCCTAAAACCGTCAGTGGTTGTTTTTTTATACATTGATCGCGGCGCTTTTTTTGCGTGCATCACGGCGCAGCTATCGTGATGCACCAAGTGTTTCAACCACGGAACTGTGCTCGTGATGGCAGCATTAGGACCACGCTAATGCATGCGGTGCCACCTCGTGAGGTACTGCCTTATTAGGGGCAGCACCTCATCCTCACGCGGCTTGCCATTCACAAGAACAGGAATCGGCTGTCGACTAAAGGCCGGTTATTCCATGCCCCTGCCAGGGGGTCTAATTGTAAGCAGAGGTCTGACACCGTAGACTTGGAAAACTCCATGCACAGAAGTTCGTCGGTATTTTCAGTAACTTTGCGAATTACTTCTTGTGTAATATACTTAGTATATTAATATTATGATGTCAGGGTGGTTTTGTGGAATTGCATTTATACGAGCAGATATATAGCTATATTGTACAAGAGATTAAAGAAGGTCGTTTAAAAGAAGGTGACCGAGTCTCTTCTGAAAAAGAGTTGGCTGAAAAATTTGGCGTCAGTCGTATTACATCTAAAAAGGCTCTGGAGAAATTGGCAGATTCTGGGGTTATCAAACGAATACAAGGAAAAGGTTCATATGTGGCCGATGGTATCATTGGAGGACAAGAACCGAAGCATTATTCAGAAGTAAGAACAACTTTGGTTCCTGAGGACGATAAGCGGGTGATCGGATTTATTATACCGAATTTTTCTGACGAGTTTGGCCTGCAACTTCTTAGATCGATGGAAAAGCGGAGTGCTGAGCATAATTATCAACTCATTATCAAGCGAACTTGCGGGGATCGTGATGAGGAAAAACGTGCGATTGACTTATTTATTGGTTTAGGCATCAAAGGATTAATCGTGACCCCCATTCATGGTCAACACTATAATTCTGAACTGCTTCGACTTGTATTAGATCGGTTTCCAATTGTTTTGGCCGATAGATATCTAAAAGGAATTCCGGTTTGTTCGGTATATACAGACAATAAGAAAGCAGCCATGGATCTTACGCGTCATCTGATTAGCAAAGGTCATAAAAAAATTGCCTTTTTATCTCCGCCGGAAGAGAACACTTCAACATTGGAGGAAAGGCTGCTCGGATATACGTTTGCCTTCACCCAGGAAGGAATGAATTTGAACAAAGATTATGTATTGACAAACTTGAAGGGCACCCTTCCCAAGAACATAAATGGAACAGCGATTGAAAATGATAAAGAAATAGTAAAGAATTTTTTGAAACAACACCCTGATGTAAAGGCGTTTGTCGCATCGGAATTTCTAATAGCTACCATGCTGGCTCAAGTCATCCACTCGATGGGGAAATCTCTGGAGGAATTCGAGATCGTTTGTTTCGACTCCCTGAACGATCACCTGGGTCAACCCATCTTCACTCATATTAAGCAGGATGAGAAGCAGATGGGTGAATTGGCAGTGGATATGTTAATCTCTCAATTGCATGGAACAGCAGTTCCCGAGCTGAACATTATTAAACATCGTATGGTCGTGAAAAATAACGGGTAGGGTTTATACAAGTGCAGCTAAACCAAAGCAATTGTTCAAAGTGTCGAGAAGTCCCAAGGGGCTTATCGGCACTTTTTTTTGATATCAGACATATAAACTTCGAAGCAGGGACCTTCCTGACCTGATATCGCAAGAAAAACCCCTTTTAGACGCGGTCTGTCTTCTATGAAGTATGTCGATAGGCGATGTTCTTATGGTAAAGCATGTTTCACATCAGGGAATTGGTTAGGGGACCGGAGATTAACCAACCTTGAAACGTCGATTTCTATATCTAAATTATAGCCATACATCATGAATAGTGATGTCGTAATATTGCAATTGACATGTTTTATGATGTCATATTAATATACTTAGTATAACTAGTGGGTTCCTATAACAAATTCACGGTGTTCATCATTTTCTGATTTTAATAGTTCATATCACCAAAGTTGTTAACGCTTACATAAGTTGTGGATGATCAGAAAATGAAGTGGATCCTATAGGAATTCAAGTTAAACGAATTCATTTAACTAAGGGGGACTTTGAATGAGGAGATCCAAAAAAATCGCATTTCCAATTCTTGTTTGCTTTCTGGTTATGTTACTACTTGTAACGGCTTGTTCAACGAATGGAGGCTCTAGCGATCAGGCCGGAGAGGGGATTACAACGGTTACGATGTGGCATGGTCTTACCTCAATTGATTTAGATAATATGAATAAAGTCGTGAAGGCATTTGAAGAGAAAAACCCTACGATCAAAATGAATTTGGTTTATACAGAATCCAACGAGGGATCCGATCAGAAGCTGCTGACTGCAGTCGCAGGCGGCAATCCTCCTGACGTTGCACTTTTCGATCGGTTTAAGGTCGGTACTTGGGCTGCGCAAGGTTCTCTTACTGACTTATCCTCGATGGCAGCAGAATCCGGAATACGTAAGGAAATGTATTATCCATTTGCATGGGAGGAGTCCAGTTATCAAGGAAAGCTTTATGCAATGCCGATGGATACGGACTCTCGCCTGCTATTTTACAATAAGGATCATTTCAAAGAAGTGGGGTTGGATCCCAACAAACCACCACAAACGATCGCCGAGCTTGAAGCGGCCGCCGATAAGTTAACCATCAAGGAAGGTAAACGTTTCAAACGGATCGGGTTCATCCCATGGTATTCGCAAGGCTGGCTGTATACTTGGGGATGGGCATTTGGAGGAGAATTCCAGGATGCTGCCACCGGCAAAATTACGGCAAATGATCCTAAAGTCGTGGAAGCGCTACAATGGATGACCGACTTCGGCAAAAAATACAATGTCGAGGATATTGCCGGATTCACAAGTGCAGCGGGTACGGAGGAAATGGATCCGTTCATTTCCGGTCAAGTCAGCATGAAGATAAGTGGAAACTTTACGGTGAAGGGTATCGAAAAATTTAAGCCGGATTTAAACTACGGTGTTGCACCAATACCGACCCCAACAGGTACTAATTTTACGACATGGTCGGGAGGCGGGTCCGCTATTATCCCTAAAGGCGCCAAGAACGTCGCTGCTGCTTGGAAATTCCTCGAATTCTTAGGGAAAGAAGAGGGGCAAACGTTATTAAACGCTGACTCTCAAATTTCCGTTATCGATTCGGTTAACGACAAATACGGTTACAAGGACGATCCGATTATGAAGGAATTTATCAATATTTTACCCAATTCACATAACCGCCCGGTTATTCCTGAAGGCCAGCTGCTGTGGAATGAGTTAGCTTCCGCTACGGAAAAGGCTACCCGCGGTAACGGTACTCCGAAAGAGAACCTGGATAGAGTAACAGAGACTGTTAATAAGGCTTTGGAAAAATACGACAAATAGGGTGCTCGGTAGGCAGGGAGGGAACTCTCTCCTTGCCTATTCATGAATGACAATTGGAAGGAGAATGCACATGGCGAAACTGGCCGATCCAGTTAAAGTAAACGCAATTCCATCGGCAAGGAAACGAGCACTCCACAGAACCAATGTGATTGGTTGGCTGTTTGCTTCACCTTGGGCTATAGGGCTGCTGTGCTTTTATGCAATTCCGATGCTAATGTCCATCTACTTCAGCTTCACGACTTACAGCATTCTGCAGCCTGGTGAATTTGTCGGAATGAATAATTATAAAGATCTTTTCCATGATCCTCTGTTTTGGAAATCCATATACAATACGCTTTATTTTACCGTATTTTTTGTTCCCTTAAGTATATTTTTCGGTGTGGCACTCGCTATGATGTTGAATATGAAGGTCAAGGGTATGGCTGTATTCAGAACGATCTTTTTCTTGCCTACACTTGTTCCACAAGTGGCTTTGGCTGTTCTGTGGATGTGGCTGTTACATCCAAACTTCGGATTGGTGAACGGGATGTTAGCGAATATCGGTATCGATGGGCCTTCCTGGCTTGGTGGTGAGTCGTGGTCCAAGCCCTCTCTCATTCTGATGTCGCTTTGGGGTATTGGGCAAGCTGTCGTCATCTACCTTGCTGGATTAGGAGACATCCCTGAGGAGTACTATGAAGCGGCGCAAATCGATGGAGCTAACTGGTTTCAGAAAACGAGAAAGGTAACGCTGCCTTTGCTCACTCCCGTTATTTTCTACAACCTTGTCATGGGAATGATTGGTGCATTCCAACAGTTTACTCTTCCCTATACGTTGACCAAAGGGCAAGGAACTCCTGCAAATTCCATGACTTTTTACGTCATGTATTTATATGAGAACGGATTCAGGTATTTCAAAATGGGTTATGCCTCCGCAATGGCATGGATCTTATTTATTATCGTTATGGCATTAACCGGAATTATTTTTATTACGTCTAAACGCTGGGTTCATTATCAAGGGAAATAAGGAGGAAGTAAGGGATGAATCCTACCGCTATCAAAAGAATCAATCGTGCGTTAGCCTATTTATGTCTAATTGTTGCTTCTGCATTTTTCATGATTCCGTTCATATGGCTGCTTTCGACTTCTCTTAAACCACTCACACAAATCTTTACATTCCCACCAGAGTGGATTCCGCGTCCAATTCTGTGGAGTAATTATTCCCGTGCTGTTGAGTATATCCCTTTCTGGACATATCTGAAAAACACGGCGATTATAACTATCGTTAGTACGCTTGGTGTGATCATATCCTGTCCCTTGGTTGCATATAGTTTTGCCAAGTTAGAGTACCGTGGGAGAGGTTTACTTTTCTTTGTTACCCTTGCTGTTATGATGATCCCCGGACAGGTGACAATGATTCCTCTATTCCTGTTGTTTACTAAATTAGGTTGGGTAGGAACACCTCTTCCACTGATTGTACCCCAATTTTTTGGAGTGCCCATTTACATTTTTCTATTGCGGCAGTTTTTCATGGGACTGCCTGATGCCCTGCGCGAAGCGGCCCGCTTAGACGGCGCTAGTGAGTTCCGCATATATTTACAGATCATGTTTCCACTAGCCAAATCCGCCGTATTAGCCGTGGCATTGTTTCAATTTATGGGGAGCTGGACTGATTTCATGGGCCCCTTGCTCTATTTAACCAATGAACCATCTTACACGGTTTCGCTCGGATTGCAGCAATTTCAGAGTCAAAAGGGATCCGAATGGGGTCTATTAATGGCGGTATCCACCTTGATGACATTACCTATTATTGTTTTGTTCTTTTTTCTTCAAAAGACGTTTATTAGCGGCATTACATTTAGTGGTATAAAAGGTTGAACATCATTGGTATGAATTAAGCTCCAGCGATGTGGAACCCCAGGGATGTTAGGACGGATCATTCCGCGACATGGATCGGCTGTTATGGACCCAAAGGCATCAATGGCATTATCGATCAGATCGCTCAGGCTCTGTTGGGTTGAGAGGCAGCTTTTAGATGAGGAGAAACATCCAGCTCGTGGTCTGTTCCCTAAGTCGTAAATGATTAGCATAGCCCCATTGTTAAAATTGTAAAATCGAAAGAAAACGTTATGCTGCGCCTATGGGACGCAGTAGCATAACAAAAGCTGCATGGCCGATTGGCTTATACAGCAGGAGGAAGCGCCACGACGATGAAGTCGCGGCGCTTTTTTGCGGGCATCACGGCGTAGCTATCGTGATGCACCAAGTGTTGCCATCATGAAAGTGTGCTCGTGATGGCAGCATGAGCACCGCACTAATGCACGCGGTGCAACCCCATGAGGTACTGCCCCATTGGGTGCAGCAACTCATCCTGACGCGGCTTGCCATTGCATAAGCCGCGCTCCGTTTCACCTTTTACAACACTAAAAGCATCATTTAAATCGGAGAGAACAACATGATATAATCAAGACCATTACACCGAAAATGCTGTACCCGAGCATGTGAAAAGTCAGATAAAGATTAGTTATAAAATCAGAGGAAAACATGTGACGTTGATTGAAGAAAGACAAGCCTTTCGAAGTGATCAATGGGTACAGATGGGGTTAATTTTTCAAAAAAAGTGTTGGAGAGTTGAGTAACCCAATTAACATTAAAAGATCTGAATGCCTAACCGGAAACCATTGAAGAGACGGATTCATTCTTTAGCTGGCATTCATCTTTAAAGAGAATTTGGAGGCCACAGAATGGATCTGAAGAAGTACCTGGCAGAGAATTTTCCAAACCTGACCTTAGAACCGCCTCATTTTTATAATTGGGATGTTGCAATACGATTCGAGCTTGGCAATCCTCTGATGTTTGGAATGAATATGGAGCATTACATGGAACAAGTTTATCATCGATCACTTGAATTATTTAAGGCTCTTCATGATCAAGAAGATGAAGTTCTATTAATAACTCAAGCTTATTTTGCAGATAAGCCTAAACACAAAGTGAAGAAATTGAACCTGTATAGAAAATATATCAAGAAGAAAGGGCCGATTAGAGCCTTGAGCCTTGATATATTTCCAGGTCTAAATTGTGAACCGGATGACATCCTAGACCCAAGGAACAACATGTATAGGTACTGGACTAAATGTAGAGTTGAGGACTTGAAATATAATCAGTTAATCAAAGCTATATGTAATCATGATGTTGGAATTAAGCCAAAGATTTATCATAGGGTGTATTTCATTAATATAAGTAAGAAAACGGTATTTCATATCTATGATGATAGAGGTTGCGATGTTATTTCAGCAGCAAGGGAAGAGCTAATGGATGTCTATACAGAATATAACGATTGGATTCTAGATTATGATCGAGACAAAATTAACAATATATTTATAGGATAATGGGGTGGATGACAGTTTTCGGGTGTTGATCGCTCAGGGAAAATGTATTATTTGAAACACAGGTTTGGAAAGAACTTTAAGGGTGTTCAGATGTAAGGAGTAAGGATTATGGATAAAAAAGAAAAGAAGCTTATCATTGCTATGATTGTACTTGCTGTAGTTGTATTAGGAGCTATATGGTACCTAAAAGTAGGCTATCTATTAAAGAAACCGGAGATGCCCGAAGCAAATATTGCAATTCAGACTCAAATGGTGGATGGTGGTGCGATCAGTTTACGAAATGCTGATTACACGGAAAATCAAATCAAGGTTGGATATGAAGTGAAAGGGTACAGTTTGGAGGAATATAACATTGCTTGTGAGCTTTATCGTGACGGGAATCTGATTTCAACTTCTGGCTCAACAGGTGGAGGTTTGATAGAACTGGACGAAAAGCATTATTACTTCATCGGTTATGAGAATATAACTCAAATGAATTTGCCTGAATCTATACATCTAAACGTGGAGATTAAAGTGATACCCAATGATTTTAGACAAAAATCGATAACTTCATCATTTGACGTAAGCCTTGATAAAGAAGTGCAATAGATTAAATAGGGCAGCTATGTCCGCAAAGGTCACCATTGTTCGATGAAAACCTTAATTCAAATGGTACTTCTCCATAACGGAGTCACGGAAAGCTTCGTATCTTGATAACGCTTGTACAGAGGAGGATTGAGGTAAACTATATTGACTTATCCCTTCAAGGCTGAATTTACCTAAGTTATCATTGATTAATCCATAATCACCAAAGGAGTTTTTCATCAAGAAGAGCACACTTTTATCACCCTTCTGCAGTTCTACATAGTCATCAACTGTATATTTGACGTCTCCTTCCAGACTAACGGGTTCAATGATTGTCAATTCGTTCTGATTTGAGGGGAAATCTTTGGGTTTCTTCAATATCTTTTCAATCTTGATGTTTGTATTGGTGTGAAAGGATTGCATGGTCCCATCATCAAATGCAGTAATAACATGCTTTCGATCTCTGAAATCTTCTGTGGCATAACCAATAACGACCAGTTCAGCGAACGCATCCAGCTTATCTATTTCATGAAATGTTAAAGAGTTGGCTGAAAGGTTGACGACTTTATGAATGTTTACGTCCGGTTTCGATTGACCACTTGCGTAAGCGATTGCAACTGCAGAGATAGCCAATACGAATAAAGAGACTAGTACAACCTTCCTTTTGAAAAAAGACATGATCTCATCCTCTCCGTTAGATTTAACTTCTTTTAAAAGCATATTGCTTCATTTCTACTATACACATATCTGAAAATTATTGTAAATTAAATGTCTAGCAGAATATCAATCCTGAATTCAAAATCTAAAATATAGTGGCACCATGTAATTGATTTTAGAACGGAAAAACAAAATATGTTGAAGGACCTAAATCGTGACCATAAAATTGATAGAAGAAATTCAAGGAGGGTCCTATGAAGACCATCGTTTATATGGTAAGGCATGCAGAGTCACCGTATACGGAAGGAACGGAAAGAACGAGGGGGCTTACTCTGGAGGGCAAGATGAATGCAGAACGAATAACGGAAATATTAACGAATGAAGGAATACATTCCATTGTCTCAAGTCCTTATGCTAGGGCTATTCTGACCTTAGAGGGTGTGGCAGCAGCGTTAGAATTAGATATTCAGATCATGGAGGATCTGCGGGAAAGACATTTTTCAGATGATATGATTGCGGATGAAGAGTTCGAGCCTGCTTCGAAGAAGATGTTCGATGACCCGGATTATGCAGAGCCAGGGGGCGAGTCGAACACGGTTTGCCAGAATAGAGCAGTGGGCGTGTTGAAACAGATTTTAGAAGAATACAAGGGCAAAAAAGTGGCGATCGGCACACACGGACATGTAATGACGTTGATGATGAATTACTTTGATTCGAGTTACGGATTGGATTTTATGAATCAAACCAAGAAACCGGACATTTATCGATTACAATTTGACGAGATGGAATTAGAGAACGTGACAAGGCTATGGAGCGAATAGGGTGAAAGTGAATGACGAGAACGCTTGTTCATAATTTTGGTTACAGGTAAAATATAGATATTATTAAATATGGAAGGGATTGATTCCATTGACATTACAAAACTTGTTTCATGAAAAACCAACGAAACTATGGAACGAGAGAATGGTTAAACACGGAGATGAGATTTTTACAGAAGAGATTACTCATGTCTGATCAAGCCCTGGATACATATTTGCACCAATTAATAGCATTACAAGAAACGCAAGATTCTGAGCACATGATGAAGGCTGTAGAAGAAGTTGTGCTTAGGTTTAATGAAATGAATGAGGCCAATAGTTACTTTATTGAGACGATGGAACGTGAAGAATTGGCTGATTTTATAGACAAGGCGGCTAGGCTGGCTGGATTAGACATCCATGAGGAAGAAGATATTACGGAAGAATGGAGAGAGTGGTAATTCAGCAGAACAGTGTTTTCCAATTTTAATGATAAGGATGATCAATATGGAACGAGGACTCATTATATTTTTGAACGGAACGTCAAGTTCGGGCAAGACGAGCATTGCGATGGAAATGAAAAATCAGGGAGACATTCCGTTTCATCATCTATCTGTAGATCAAATTCTGCATAATTATGATCAATTCATCGACAATACATATCCAGATATGAAACCAACAAGAGAAGTGGAACACCATGTGATGACCGATATCCTGTTCGACCCCATCAATTCGTTGTACTGTGCAACCATTAAACTGTTTTCGGAGATGGGTTTGAATGTCATCGTGGATACGGTCATCAGCAATGACAAGTGGTTTAACGATTTTTATGATTTACTATCGGATTATCCGATATTGTTTGTAGGCGTGCAGTGCTCGAAAGAGGAACTTACCAGAAGAGAGCAGAGCAGGGGAGATCGTGAGATTGGACTTGCCCATTCCCAGTTCGACTACATCTACTCCAATGATGAATATGACCTGGAAGTGAATACGGAAGAGCTTAGCTCAGCTGCATGTGCGGAAAAAATATTAAGTTATATGAAGTCTGATCAGGAATACTCGGCATTTAAGAAGTTAAGCAGAAGAGACTGAAGCTGATTGCGTCAGATAATATGATATCCATTCCAATGAAAGTTAGGGATTCGGCCAAATCTTTTTCTTAGAGTTGCCAGGACCTAATAAGTAGATTTCATCAACACTCCCATAAGTATTAGAAAATGAAATTGTGAAGTCTTTACTACCACCGATAGGAAGTTTACTGCCTTTAATCTGAATGAATAATGAATTGTTATTATGTGAGAGGTAATAGCCGTGATATTTGCTAATACTGTCTGCAAATCCACCTTGTATAGTAATAAGCTCAGGAGAAACTTCAGTTCTCGTAACCATTGTCTCGTCAGGATCGACAACCTTGTTCAACATATAAAATCCAATGATAATAGGAACAACGACAATAATAACTGCGCTAACAATAATGCTATACTTCATGTTTGGTCGCATATTCATTACTCACCTCATAATTAGATGATATGAATCGATGTCTCAATACTCATTGGGCATCGATTTATTGTATTTAATCAGAACAGAATTCTACGTTTAGAAATATTTGGCTCATTTAAATAATATACTAATTCATTTTTTTTGTAGAGATAGGGGGAGGTCATCGATGGAAATTAATGCTATTAATCCAGAAGATCATATCCAACACATGTTACAGGCAATCATTGAAAAAACAAAATCCATTATCAACGATACTGGTAAACAATCCTTCGGCTCTTTAGAGTATTTCTTGGAGCACATTATAGTGTACCGGGATGAAAAGCAATACATGTCTAACGAGTGGCATATCCGCACACCGCGCTGGTTAGGGGAGTATGGAAATACGCCGGAGGAAGAAGAGCTTCTTTCAGACCTTTACCGACTGCAAGCATATATCAATTAAAGGGCGGATAAGCGGCTTACGATGTCGCATTAGTCCGGCTTAAATGTCGCAAAAGTACATGGTAACGCGATGCGGAGATCGTATATACTTTCTTTATGTTTCGATAATGAAAATCATTATCAGTTTTATACATAAGGGGGATTCATCATGAATCAAGGAACAAATAGGCAGGTTGCCGGAAGTAAGGCATATGCTGCTCATAAATCACGATTATTCATGGGCTTGATGTTAGCCCTTATTCTTGTCCTGACCGCTTGCGGTGCTGGAACAGGTACAGATAGCGGTAAACAATCTGCGGCAACGCCAGCGGAGACACCTGCGAATGCAGAAACACAGACAGACGGAGCTTTTCCCGTAACGATCACACACATGAAGGGTGAGCTGACGCTAAACGAAAAACCACAGAGAATTGCGGTGCTTGATGTTAAATTTCTGGATCAAATGTTAGCTGTTGGTGAGAAGCCGGCAGGTAGTGTTATCGCTGGAGGTAACACCGATTTTCCAGAATACTTAGGAGATCAGCCGAGTGATGTACAGGTTCTGGGTACACGGGACGAGCCTAATCTGGAAGCGATTGTAGCGTTAGACCCGGATCTGATTATCATGACGGACTTCCAGGAGAAACAGTATGAGAGTGTAAGCAAAATTGCACCTACCCTCGTACTGGACTTCTACGAAGACTGGCGTGATACGTTAGCCACAGTTGCTAAGATTACAGACAAGCAGGACGAAGCGGAGAAAGTGCGCACAGCCTATGAGGAGAAAGTTGCTGGACTGAAGGCGAAGCTTTCAGAGAAAATGGGAGATGAAACGGTCGCGCTGATTCGTCCGAGAAAAGAAGGTATTCGTGTTCATGGGATCGAGCATCGCACAGGCGGCATTCTGTATCAGGATTTGGGTTTGAACATGCCTGCACTCGTTGAGGGAATCAAGGATGATACCTCCGTTGAAATCTCGATGGAGAAGGTTCCTGACATTGGGGCAGATCGTTATTTTGTGCTGTCGGATGAGCTGTTTGCGGCAGAGGCAGAGGCTATGGTGAGTAATCCAGTGTGGAAGTCCCTTGATGCTGTGAAAAATAACCGCACGTATGACGTTAACTCAACATTGTGGATTGCATACTACGGACCTCTTGCGATTAATCTTATTGTAGATCAGGCATCGGAAGCCCTGCTCGGATCGAATTAATATGAATTCATATCTCTCGACAGACTTATGGAAAGAGACAGTGGAAGATCATTCGATTTTACTTGGTGAGCCGCCTGAACATAGTGTCCGTACCATTGCTCTAAGTGAGCTGCATGACGAAGCGGCATGCCGAGAGTATATCAGTTGGCTTCAGGAGTACATCGATGCGCCTGACATGAAGGTTGCCGCTTCGATGTTAGCCAAACGGATTGGTTATCTGTGGACGGCTCCGCTGGTGACCGCGATGACTTTTCATCATCAGCATGTTTCGTTTCAGCTGGAGAACAGCTTTCTCTATCATCCGGCGCTCTCAGATCATGAGGGCGGCACACGATTTCCTTTTCTAGCGGTGAATGGGCTTCAGGCAGAAGGACTAATGGGAGACAGGGAAGTATGGCGGGAAAAGGTGGTCGAGGAGATGTTTGCGGGACAGCTTACACCCCTGTTAAAGACGCTTGCTGCGATTGCACCTCTTTCGATGAGTATTCTCTGGGAGAACATTATGGTACGCATTGGGCCACTATATACGCCTGATGAAGACGAGGCAGAGCAGGAAAGTGAGCACATCCAGGCGGACTTTTCATATCTGACACAAGTGGCGTCCGGGCAAGTATTCGGTGTGAGAAAGAATCCGTTGACCCGTTTCACCGATTGTACGAATGATATACCCGTTGCAAAAAGCGAGCGCATCACCTGTTGTTTCTATTATCAGATGTCAGGGGAATATTGCAGAAAATGTCCGAAAATTGACAATGAGAAAGAATCTCAACTAAAATGACAACAGCAACAACTTTACCTTTGCTATTGTCAGGAGATGAGAGAAATGCCGCTGCAAGAACAGACAAGTCTATGGAGTGATACAACGATCAAGATGCTTGACGGGTATAGCGGTACTTTGCAGACAGGCAGTGTTCTTAGCGAAACTGAATTAACTTCAAATGTGCTGCTGCTGGCATATGGAGGGGAAGGGGAGCTTGCAATGGATGGCGAGGGTTGCCACATTGGAGCTTCTTTTGCCTGTCATGTGGTGAAGGGATCATCCTTTACGCTGACGGCCAGATCAGACGAACTTTATTATATCGTAATTATGTACGAGGCTTCTTCCATGGAAGGAGCCTCCCATGCCATGCCCTCGTATCGCAAACATCCACTGCAAAATTCGTTTATTCAGAACCCTGTGACTCAGGCAGAATGGATTCAGAATGCGGAAAAAATCGTTGCCAAATGGCGTCGTGGCGAAGGACTGGAACGGTTTCATGCCCATGCGTTGCTCCAGGTGATGATCTACGAACTGATCATGGAGTATGAACGTGGTCAAGGCGGAGCAGAGTCCGACATGGTGGATGTTGTTGTGTCATATATATCATCGCATTATCGCCAGAATCTGGAGCTGAAGGAACTGGCAGCCCTCGCCGGATGCAGCGTAAGACAGCTGCAGCGACGATTCAAACAAGAGAAGCAGCTTGGACCGATGGAATACGTCATCCAGTTGCGGATGGAGAATGCCTCGCGGATGTTACTTCATACGGATGCTTCCATTGGGGAAATTGCTGACAAAATGGGCTACCGCGACATGTATTATTTCAGCAGGGCGTTTAAGAAATATTATGGCGTTCCTCCGCTGCGTTATCGACTTGCTGCCGTTTCGGAAACAGATGCAAATTATGCTCAATCCTTGCTGCGGAATCGCATGGCTTCTTCGTACGAGTCGGACCAAGGTCCAGTGATATGCCATATGCGAGGTGAATATCCTGTCACCCGTTCTCCACAGTGTATCGCTGTACTCGATGTGCAATATGCGGATCATTTGCTTGCGCTTGGATTATCTCCAGCAGGAAGTGTGGGATTGGGAAGTGGAACGTTCCATTTCCCGCAATATATTAGGGCAGGACTGCAGGGTACCGAAATACTCGGAACGTATGAGTACCCTGATCTGCTTGCTGTGGAACGACTGTCCCCGGATCTGATTATTTGCACTGAGGTGCATGATCAGTACTATGAACGGCTCAGCCGGTTGGCTCCAGTTCTTATGTTTAAGCGCAATGAGAGCTGGCAGACCATTCTTAGCCTGTTCGGTGAATTAGCTGGTAAACGAGCAGAGGCAAAACGTATACTTGAGGATTATCATCGACGGACCACATTGCTGTCCGAAGAACTTGCTCCAGTACTGACAGGTAAGAGCGTGGCACTGATTCGTCCGTTGGACTCATTGGTTCGTGTACATTCTGCCTCTCATCGCACAGGCGCTGTGCTGTACCGTGATCTGGGTCTGCCTGTTCCGTTATTTGTGGCAGATACCACCGATACGGCCTATCATATCTCCGTTGACAGACTACCGGCTGTGCAGGCGAGCCACTACTTTTTGCTTAGCAATGAGATCATGCAGGAGGGCATATCTGCGACCGAGCAACGTGTCTGGGGGATGCTTGACACGGATGAGCGACAGCAAATACACTCAGTAGATGCCGCGACATGGATCGGTTGTTATGGACCAACAGGCATCAATGGCATTGTGGATCAGATTGAACAGGCGTTGTTGGCTTGAGTAGGTGGTTGCCGGCGCTAGCCCGTTTGCAGCGAAAGACGGTACGCTCTACCTTTCAAAAAGTTGATATGTTCCGAAAGTATCGAAGGTCGTCTGATTCCCTATGGGATGAAGAAGGACCTTTTTGTTTTATTACTATAATAAAGGGTTCCACTGCATACTCGCATCCTGTACAACCCTCCATATATTCAGCGTATTCAAAGCCCATTGGATCGATTGGATACGGGGTTGAGAAAACTAATAAATCTCCCTTATTCGCCAATTACCTTTCGCAATTGTAACAATATGGGTTATCATATACGTAGTTCAGGCACTATTAGGAGGTGATTCAATGAAAAAAAATATTGCAATAATCATACTAATGGTTGGATTGATAATAAGCATGTACTTCAACTATCAATTCAAAGCGTACAAAGACAACCAAGAAGTTGATTACACGGTTAAACTAAATCATGGAACTGAAATTGGTATAAAAGAATCCATCTACAATTTAGATGATGTGATAAAAAGCTTAGAGGACAATTCTTCCAAGGAAACAGTCATACACGCATTAGGAAATGTTGCAGTATCTTTGAAAGTGGGTGAAGAATCATTCGTCTTTCTGAATTCCGACTTCAGGGAAGATCAATTACCATCAACCGATTTAATCTACAATGTGTTTAGAGATATGTATACGTATATAAGTGTTGAAATCACAGACGACATTTTATCGAATAAGATATCGCTAGAAAAAGAATCGAGAAATCAACTGATTAAGGATATTGGAGTGCTTAAACAAGATTTGGAGTATATCGATAGTCAATTTAACGAGGATATTCTGAAAGAACAAAGTCCTAAGTGGATTGAAAATAAGTGGAAAGAGTTAATAGGAGAGATTGTAAATCGAAATACGGATTATAAGTTATATGAAAGAATGAAAACGAAATACAATCTATAAGTAGTTTGTGGAAGGTAATTTACATCTAAATAACAACATATCTACGCTTGTTGCTTTCACTTCTTGGTTTGCCGAGGGTATTCGAAGAAGTGGAGTCAGCAGGTAACCCTGCACTACCTTACTGAATTGCAACAAATAACTGCACTCTTAAGGTAGTGAGAGTTTACATAAAAATAGAGGATATATCTTGATATACGTCTAAGGTAGAAGGAGAGAATGTAATGAACAACATAAATTCTCATAATTGCAACCTAAATATAAGGTATGACCTGCCTGATGAGGTATGGGATAAAGTTTCTAAAGTATATGAGAATATGCCAGGCTGGATTGGTTATAAAAGTGGAATTCCATATTGGTTTGGAACTGACGAGGATGATGTTTTTATTGAAGCATCCGTTGAACCAAGTGGATTATCATTTTATGCACAGATGAATAACGATGATTGGACTTCTTGGATAGAAACGTTCAAATTAGAAGCGTCAAAAGTGTTGGGTTTTGATGTTGGTGAACCTGAAGATGGATATATGTGATGAAATAAGGAGGATCTCATGATGAGTGAATATGGTACATTACATGAGTCAAACGGTCGTTATGCTTTGAGGTTTGAACGATTTCTTCATCATAATCCAGAAGATGTTTTCCTTATGATCACGAAGCCTAGTTCCTTCGCCCAATGGTATCCTTTCGCAACAGGAGAGATGGATCTCAGACTTGGTGGCAAGATTGCCTTCGATGATGGTGAAGGAACGACATATGAGGGGACCATTACAGAGTTAGAAAAGCCATATGTATTTGGTTTCCGTGAAGTTGATGATCTGGTTAACATTTCATTGCAGGCAGAAGATAAAGGTTGTCGAATGATCTTTACCCATACGTTTAACGATGATTCATGGGCAGTGAATACCGCAGCAGGATGGCATAGGTGTCTGGATGTATTGGTCCAAATTATCAATGGTAAGCCCATTCATTGGCATGATAACTCCACTAAGCTGCGTGAAATCTATAGTGAAGCATTTAATATGGAAGGTTAACAGAATAAAATAGTTATTCCAAATATAACAACCCACCCAATGTTGACCGCCATAGGTGGGTTGTTGTCGTGACTAAGGGTTTGTGAATACAGATAAGTTATCTGAAACCGACAAGATTGGGGGAGAAGAATATAAAACGTCTTATCATCCATCCCTCAGAAATCTAGCATTTCGACTTAGTTATGAAGATCTTAAAAACAGTGTAAGCTGGCTTCAAACAATCGAAATAGATCCTGTTCCATTTGGAAAACACGATTCAATACATCCATCCATTTATCAGACCAAAGCATTAAAAGTAGGACCTGCAGAATATAAATTGAAGTCGGCATCAATCAAAAACATGGCCCAACAAATTCGAACGGTAAAAACAGGCTCAATTGTATGGACTGCAGATGTATTAACAACGATCATGGAACCAGGCAGTGAAACACTAAGAAATAGGAGGGTTCATATGAAAGCTGTGATTTGCACAAATTACGGACCGCCAGAAGTGCTGCAGATGAAAGAGGTGGAAAAGCCGAAACCAAAAGACCATGAGGTTTTAATTAAAGTATTTGCAGCCACTGCACATATTGGCGATACCCGTATTCGAAGAGCTGATCCATTCTTGGTGAGACTTGTATTCGGCATGTTCAAGCCCAGGAAAAATTTAATACTTGGACTAGAAATATCCGGTGTAATTGAGTCGGTAGGAAAAGACGTACAATCCTTTAAGGAAGGAGACAAGGTCTTTGGGCTTACAGGATTTAGTGGAGGTTATGCCGAATACATTTGTTTACCTGAAAAAGTGAAAAACGGAACCGGAGAAAAAAAGGGAATGGTTGCAATAAAGCCCAACCATCTATCCTACGAAGAAGCTGCGGTCGTTCCATCGGGAGGGCTTACAGCTTTGAAAAATTTGCAAAAAGCAAAAATAAAGCCAGGTCAGAAAATTTTGATCAATGGAGCATCCGGCAGTCTTGGGACGTATGCAATTCAACTTGCGAAATACTATGGGGCAGAAGTCACAGCGGTGTGCAGTAAAAGTAATTTTGGATTGGTAGAATCTATAGGAGCAGATAAAACTAATCGATTATACCGAAGAAGACTTTACAGCCTCAGAAACCAAATACGATATTGTTTATGATGCCGTAATAAAAGCCAAACCCTCACAATGCCAAAAAATCCTAACGCCAAATGGTGTCTTTCTAAACAACAGTCGACTTCCGAAAATGGAAGTAGCCGATTTACTCTTTCTCAAAGAGTTGATCGAGGAAAACAAACTAAAACCGATCATCGATCGAACCTATGCTCTTGATGAAATTGCGGAGGCCCACAGATATGTGGATACCG
Organism: Paenibacillus sp. W2I17; assembly: GCF_030815985.1. Taxonomy (NCBI): domain Bacteria; kingdom Bacillati; phylum Bacillota; class Bacilli; order Caryophanales; family Paenibacillaceae; genus Paenibacillus; species Paenibacillus sp. W2I17. Next base: position 2,869,717 of record NZ_JAUSXM010000001.1, on the reverse strand, counting down.
GGCGCAAGAAAGGCAATGTGGCAATAACGGTAAGATAGAATGAAGGGTTTATAGAAATACAGCTTTACGCTGACGGAGGTTATTGCGATCAATACGGACAAGATTCATCACATTAATCGTTCCTATTGGGATACAAGAGGAAATGAGTTTTTAGGCGCGATCGTGCCTCCTCTGTACGGAGCGTTTGTCTCGGAAGCGAAATACCGTCTGTTTGGAGATGTCTCTGGGACAAAGGTACTGGAGATCGGCTGTGGAAACGGTCAATCCTTGTAGTATCAAGGTGAGCGGCAGGCAGCTGAACTATGGGGCATCGATTTATCCGCGCAGCAGATCGAGAAGGCACGGCAGCATCTGGCGGAGCGCGGAATTTCGGCGAGGCTGATCTGCTCACCCATGGAAGAAGAATGCGGTATACCGAAGGAATACTTTGACTATGTTTACTCCATCTATGCGATAGGCTGGACCACCGACCTCGAAGGAACGTTCAGCCGGATTGCTTCCTATCTCAAAAAAGACGGTATCTTCATTTTCAGCTGGTCTCATCCCATTCATAGATGCGTCATCGAAGAGAACGGAAAGTTCGTGTTCAGCAAAAGTTATTTTGATGAATCCTGGTGCGCCGTGGCTCCCGAGTTTATCCAAGGTGAACTCACTTTATCCGACCGCAAGATGTCCGCCTACATCAATGCATTGGCAAAAGCCGGGTTCGCAATCGAGCAGATGGTGGAGGAAACAGACGAAGAAATCATGAGGCTGCAGGGCGAGGACAATGATCTTGCCCAAAGAGCGAAGATGTTTCCCGTCACTTTTGTGATCAAAGCAAGAAAGTTATAGGCTTAATGGTAAAAGGATGGGTTGCCCCCGAAATAACTGCAATCTGAATATCCGGTATGATCTGCCTGACGAAGATGGAATAAAGTAGGCCCATAAGGGAGTGTAAGGGGAATGTCATAGAGGTGAAAACTCATTGGTATTATCCCCTCATGGTAGACAGTGAAAAAAGAGATCATGTTACTCAAACACTTGAAACCGGAGGGAATTTTTGTTATGCCAGCGAAAAAAGGATTTTTCTTTTAACCATATACAGTCTGCCAAAGACGGCTAAATACAGTATTTTAGACAAATATCAAATCGCTCTTACATTAGCTGATAAATATCTTTTTAAAAAGGGAGTTAGCCCTTATCAAGATGTATATTTATTAATTCAAGTTAGAAATGCAATTACTCACTATGAGCCAGAATGGGTTACAACTGAATCGGAATTTCCAGAAAAAATAACTGAGCAAGCTTTAGAAAAGAAACTGAAACATAAATTTGGTTTAAATCCTTTTGCTTCTGACAGCCATTTTCTTTCCTAGAGCGCTTTTTGATGACAAGTATCTGAGTGATTTAAGTCAATTTGTTAAGCAAATGGCTCCGAAATCCATTCCTTAATTTTTTCTTAGCAGTAAATCTTAACTTAAAAAGACGTTAACGGATGTGAATTCATCTGGCTAACGTCTTTTTTTATTGAACGGTCAGGAATGAATACTTACAATAACTTAAGACTTACTTATAATAACTTGCAAAAACTCAAAATTACACTTATAATCACTTAAAGGAGGTGCATGTATTGTGTATCAAGAGGAAAGATTGTTAAAAATACTCGAATACTTGAAACAACACCAATCGATGAGTGTTACAGATATATGTACGCTGTTTGAAGTATCAAGGGATACTGCACGAAGGGATATTGTTAGATTAGTACAAGAAGGCGTTGTGATTCGAACTCATGGGGGGCTATCGTTACCTGAGTTACAGAAAGAAATGCTGTCTTATCAGGATCGTTTGATTGATGAATCCGAGAGTAAGAAAAAAATAGGGAAGTTTGGGGCAAAACTTATCCAAGACCATGAGACTGTGATTTTAGACGTATCAACCACGGTGCAATTTGTAGCGGAACAAATTAGCGCAAAAAATTGCACGGTGGTCACGCACTCCATTGATAACGTAGGGATCTTGTCCAATCGAGAGGATCTCCAAATCTATATACTCGGTGGTTACTTGAATGTAAAGCACCGCTTTTTATATGGCTCTTCCATTATCGATAAACTAAGTGAAATTCGTGCTGATAAAGCCTTCATTGGAGCATCGGCGATCCGGTCTGATGGACTCTATTATCCATATGAAGAAGATGCCCGGGTAAAGAAAGAAATGGCTAGAAGATCTGATCAGGTTATCGTAGTAGCCGATCACACAAAATTTATTGGCAAATCTATTCATCGGCTGGACTTTGATTTCGTTGACATTTTAGTCACAAATCTGGAACTCCCGAGTGAGATCAGAGAAGTTCTGGATCAGAAGAACATCACTGTTATTGAGTGTCAGGAAGAAAATGAAGAGGTTCGAAAGCAAGACTGATAACCATAGGGAAGAGGAGGGTTTTTATGTATTATATTTTGCATAATGTACAAATGGCACTTCGCAACCGTATCGTTCCATCAGCCAATGTGTGGATTTCTGAAGGGAAAATCATGAGGATAGACACAGGTGATCTTCCTACGCTAGAAGGAGAGTATGAACGGATTGATGGGAGAGGACATTTGCTAGTACCTGGGATGATAGATGTTCATATCCACGGTGCCAATGGCTTTGATATGATGGACGGTACTGAAGAGAGTATTCAAGAAGTTTCACGCCAATGTGCTTTAACGGGGTGTACCTCATTTCTGGCTACATCTGTTAGTTCTACGATGGAGGATCTTCTGGAAATGATTCGTAGTGTCAAGCGTGTAATAGGACAAGAAGTGGGAGCAAAGATCGCAGGGATTCACTTAGAGGGACCGTATCTGAACCCGAAGCGAAAAGGAATGCAGAATGAAAAGTATTTGCGGCATCCCAACATAGAAGAAATGAAGATCATTTTCCAGGAAGCAGGGTCACTCATTAAGATGGTTACTATTGCGCCCGAGCTGCCGGGAGGAATGGACTTGATTTCCTTTTTGAAAGAACAGGGAGTAGTTATAGCGATCGCTCATTCGGATGCCACATATGAGGAAGCCAAACAAGCCTTTACATCAGGTGCGAGTCATGTTACGCATTGTTTTAATGGCATGCGGCCGATCCATCATCGAGATCCGGGTCTGATCGTGGCTGCTTTTGAAGAGAAACATGTAAGTCTTCAAGCTATTGTGGATAATGTCCATCTGCATCCTGCTATTATTCGACTGATACATAACCTGAAAGGACCGGAAGGAATGGTCTTGATCACAGATGCTTTACAAGCAATGGGTATGGGCGATGGGAATTATCTATTTGGAGGCCATCATGTCACGGTATCGGGTGGCATTGCAAGACTGGAGGATGGAACACTGGCCTCCAGTACAGTTACCATGAATGAAGCCTTACGTTATACTGTCGAAACCGGAATTCCCTTGATAGATGCCGTACAGATGGCTTCAACTACGCCGGCCAATATTCTTGGATTTCAACAAAAGGGGGAAATTTCCTCTGGTTTCGATGCCGACCTGGTCCTATTGGATGATGAATTTCAGGTTCTCTGGACGATGGTGGGCGGTCAAATTCTATAAATCACTATTATTTGCGATTCCACAGCGAAAGCCCATTAGATAAGTCTAGTGGGCTTATTTTTTATTTTCTTCACATTCCGACCCATACAGGATAATAATCGTCAAATATATAAACAATAATAATGGTATCATAATAAAAATATTACATCGACTGTGGGGTAATATGATGTACATTGTAGTTGTGGAGGTGATACCATGGTCGATCATAAAATCTCATCGGATTTACTCAGACGACATACGGATGGCGAATAAGCACATTACTTCGTCAGGACAAGCTCCCTCACTAGTTGGTTCTCTTGGATTGAATTTATTTTCCTACATACTCATCCAGAAAGCGATCTACTCTTTGGAAATATTCAGTGGGGTAATGGTTGACGGCATCGATGAGCTCCGTTTTTTTTACACGAACGTTAAATGTCAAATCGGGTTGTAATGATGTTTGACTCATTCAGACTCCTCCAGTTTTTTTTCTTTAGGTTGTATGGGTGCGAACAAATAAAAGGCATGCCCCTTCAGATTTTCCCACTCGGGATGATGAATAATACTTTCTCCAAGAGTTAAGCCCACTCCATTAAAGAAAGAGATATAGGCACGAGAGATCATTGCTGGAGAAGAGCTTTTGTTGAATTCTCCCATTAACTGTCCCTTGGCATAGACGCATTCGATCGCATCTGTCATTACCTTTATACACGGAGTCATGCGCTTCGCCTCCAGTCAAGTCGAAGCGAAGTGGATTCCCTAACGCGTCAACTACCGCATGAATTTTCGTGCTTAATCCACCTCGGGAACGTCCGATCGCTTGCTTTGCCCCTTTTGCGCCTGATCCATGCTGGTGAACTCGCACTTCTAATATAATTACCTCAGAGGGGGGAGGATATTTTCAATCCGCACGACGGGCAGCCGCTAGTATTACTAATTTATTTACGGCACTTGATATAACGAAATATACAAAAGCTGATTTAGCAAAATCTTATAATGTTGTCGAGCATAATGGTGTTGTTGAGAAAATTTCCGTTACTCCTTACATTGAGTACTTGCCTGTATCAAATTTAAAGGTGAACTTACTTAAGATATCTCTTATTCCTGTTGCGCTAGCCATCATTTTAAGTTTAATTGCTTTGATCGGCTATTATTTAATCCGGATGCTTATTAACAAACTACATAAACGAGGAAATCCTACAACCAATTTTACTAAATATCATCTTGCAATACATTTTGCAGGTGTGGTACTCCTTCTTAATCTTTTCATCATACAAACGAAGTTGAGGTTTCCAAATTATCCTGCTTATTCTTCGTTACGCATCAATTTAATGTTTAACCTACTTTATGTGGTTCTAGCAGTCGCGTATCTTGGCTTTCTTATGTTCAAACTGCGGAAGAACAGTTACAGCAAAAAGCAAAAGGTGATGTACATCATGTCTGGCATCTCGGCTGCTATATTGGCTGCTTTTGTTGTGGGATGGAATTTGTATGTTTAGAAGGGCAGAAGTTAAATGGGTAACTTAAGCATTATTGATAGATGCCATGGTTAGACTTCGTAATGCCGATCTCAGGGTAACAAATTCGAGCTATTCATAGATCAGAGATAAGGTGGTCACAGAATGGAAGCTAAAATGCTGTTTGGCGTTGGCTTAGTCTTCGATACACCCGAATTCGGAACCATCGTTATGGGGGCTAATGAAGAGTTGGATGAACTACTGCCTTCGACAATTAAAGAGATGATTGGTGAACAGATTATCATCAAAAAAACGGATGGGAAAGAGCAAGTATTTGAAGTTGTTTCTACTCAAATTAACCATTCTATAGCTGGCAAGAAGAATATCGGTATATGTTTGGGAAAAGGGATTTCCCCAGACGAAGTACCAGCTGGTTCAATCGTCTACTGTTATCCATGAGGACAGATTGATCAGTAGATATGCTTTGTTGAAGCTACATGGAGTGGCAGTTTTTTATTGTACTGGCTGTGCCCATCTTTACTTTTAAAGATCATATATGTTCCGAAAGCATCGGAAGGTCATCTGATTCCCTTTTTGGGATGAGGAGAGCCTTCCTTTTTATTTCTCAAAATTGCGGAGAAAGACATAGACTCAAAAACAAAGGAGAGTTTCCTATGAACGATGATACTACAACCGAAGAGACTATCACCATAACTAAAGGTTCTACTCATTCACTGCATATTCGTTGTCCCTATAAACCTGCATATGAACCCAAACAGAAAATGTGGATCATACCCTAGGGGAAACAACCAGTGAAGCAAAGAACCGTTACAGAAGGCGCTAAAGTTACGAGGATACAGTCGCAAAACAATCATAACGTATTGTAATCAGGTCGAGCGTTTTCTAAGCAGCTACGTAAATCCGTAATCAACCCTAAACATAAGGCTATATTATTTCTGATGTATTCTTCCGGGCTTCGTGTAGGTGAAGTTGTACGTCTGCGTTGCAGCGATCTCGATATTGAAAGGCAGACACCCATTGTGAGACAGGGGAAGGACCAAAAGGATCGGAGGACGCTTCTTTCAAGCCTCGCCTGGGATATGGTGCAGAAATACATAGATGAATATAGACCCAATCGTTGGCTGTTTCCGGGGCAATCTTCTGATCGACATCTTACTGAGCGGAGCGTGCAGAAGGTTTTTGAAGAAGCTAGACAGCGCGCAGGAATTGTGAAAAAGGTTAGTATTCATGCGTTGAGGCATTCCTTTGCCACTCATTTGCTAGAAAACGGGACAGACCTGCGCTACATTCAGGAGTTACTTGGTCATACGAGTGCACGTACAACTCAGCGATATACGCATGTTAGTACGGAAAATATTCAACGTATTCAAAGCCCGCTGGATCGGATGGATTTGGGAGATTGAGTACTGCTCTAATTCTCCCTTTTTCTCCAAACTTTTCTTCGCAAATGTCACAATATGGGTTATCATAGACGTAGTTCGGATAATGTACGAAATGTGTTGTATCTACGAAGTACATAAATTAGATGTTATGAGAAATGACCAAAATAACAAAAAGGAGTCTTCTAATGAATAAAGCAATAGATCCAGTAAGTGGTAAACTCTTAGAGGTACAAGAATGGTTAAAGGTATGTGGCAATCGCAGAGAGGGATTATGTCCCGTATGTGATGAGGAGATTTCTCTACGAGCTGATAAATCGGAAAATACAAGAACACATTTTACACATAGAAAAGGATCACGGTGTCCTACAATTGAAAAAAATCATAAGCCATTTGAACATTTAGTTGCTAGTGATATTGATAATGAGAATGGAGAGTACATTAAATCACTGACCATTGCTAACTCATATTCAATTTATGAAAAGTGTAAGGGTATCGCTGATAATTTGAGTGTAAAAGAGTTTAGAGAATTGATTGATTTTGCGACATCGAAGGGAGTTTGGAATTTTAAAGGACTAACATTTATGTATGTACCATATATTCTTTTGACTTGTAGAGAGAGATTCATAAAGAAAGATAGTGATTATAGAAAAAAAGATTTTTATTTTGTATTAGATCCAAATTTAAATAAAGTTGATGAACTGTGGAACGATACTAAGAGCAAAAAGCAGAAATTATGGAAAATAAATGTTGATAATAATAGCGTTGAAGAATATTCTATTAACGAAATTCTTGTGCCAGAATGGTTTACATATACAAAAGAATATATAACTAACAAACTTTCTTGAGTTTATTCAAGGATGCTGGTCACATCTCATAACAATATATCTATGCAGTGGGACTTTCGTCCCCTGGTCTGCTAGAAGCATTTCAAGGAGATTGTTCAGGCAGACAACCCTGCAAGTCTAAGTGGCGAAGCCACCCAGTCGCTACGCTCCTTTAAGCCTTTCGGGTTCATAGATACAAAACGTTATGTGAAACCAGCGATAACTCTGATAAAGGAGTCATTATAATGATTGAATACAACCTTATTACAACAAAGAATAGTGTTAAGCCGAATTATGATATTAGCAATAAAGATTTTTATTTTGAGATATATGTTAGCCCTGGTGAAGAAGTATGCCTATTGGGAAAAATAGATAATAACTATATTTGCTGGTGTTCGATAACCAAGGTCACACAATTAAATACTAATGAAGAAATAATCAATTACTTGCTATCACAATCCACTGAGCGACTGTATTCAAGCCACTATCAAGTGTTAGGATCTCGTTATGAAGAAATTCGAAAGTGGCACTCTTTTATTGTTACAAAGCATTGGCACAAAGGTCAGTACTGGTATAGGTCTCCTGTAAGTAATTGCTTTTTCGGTACTCCTCCCTATAATAATGGTTCGTTTTTGGCGAGAGAAATACAGAAATTCTTCCTGATGGAGCTCAGTAAGTGTCAATATCGACTTATTGATAATGTTTATGTAAAGGTACTTAGTAGATATAAAGATATCTTAATGAAGGAGAATAGCCCGGAATATTATCTTGAGATGTTACCCATCAAAGAGATCATAAATTCAGAAAGTTATCTAAAGTTATGCTCTAATGATGAAATCAGAATTTTATATCTGGAATGTTTTGACCAATGTACTAATTTATATAATTTGTATATGACTGCTTCACGTTAAACCCATAAGTAATTCGAGGAAGTCGTTGGAGTCACATAACAACATGTTCACGCATCGGGGCATTCGCCCCTCGGTCCGGCAGATGTAGTTGGCAGGGAAGCAGTGGCAGCCGGACACACTCGACTTCGTTGAGCGTCGTGAATACGAGAACGTTATGCGATATCATTGAAAGAATGAAAGGAATATGAAAGTATGCGCATAGATGAATCATATAAAACATTAAAACTGAATTATGCATACCAAATTGCTTCTCTTGCTAGCGATATAATTATTAGTAAAAACATAGATGAAAAATTTAATGAATATTTATGGTTTTTCGAGAGAGATCGAGATGAATATTTTTCTGAGTTAGTACAAGGGAATGAAATTAAGTTACAAAAACCTCATAAAGAATCAATATTATATAACTTTATTAGTGATCTATTAGTTATGATTCTAACAAAAAAGGAATATTGGTTTGTGGATGATTTTTATAATTTTGAACATGAAGAAATAGAGTCATATATATTACAGAACTTTATCGAGCCATTAGAAGTGTATAATCCCAAAATTAATAAATATAGAAGTATCCTAGAAGAACTAGAAACTCAATCAACTGAAGAGAATAGGGATCAATATGAAGAGAAGATAAAAGATATTATTAGTGAAATAATGGATTTGTTTATTGCAGGTAATAACAGTATAGAAGATGAAACTTTCTATCTTTTATTTAATGATAAGTTGTTTTTATATTATTTTAATGAGCTATTGTCTGAATACGTATCGGAAAGTGAATGTATAAATATTAATAGGGTTAGAGTGCCTACATGGCTCAAAAAAGGTGTATTCTTCAGAGACAATGGAAGATGTCAAAATTGTTCTAGGGATTTGTCTGGAATTATTAATGTTAACCCAGAAAGGGGGTTACATTTTGATCATATAGTTTCATTAGAAAACGGAGGATCAAATGATCCGACTAATTTTCAATTATTATGTTCTGACTGTAACCTGAAGAAATCAACAAAGAATAAAAAACCTAAATTATTGTATCAGTTCTATTGGTAGAATACTTTTCTTGTATTAACAGTAACCAGGAAATTAGTAGGTTTTACAATGATGCCAATGACATCGCATAACAGCATATTCACGCAGCAGGCCTGGCGCCCCTTGGTCTGCAGAAGGTTTTCAGAGAAGCAGATTCAGCAGACAGCCCTGCACTGGCTAAGTCCGTCGACCCAGGGCTTACGCCCTTAAGCCAGTGAGGGTTCGTGAATACAAAACGTTATAAAAAATAGTCGCGAAAATGAGGGATCATACCAAGATGAAAACTTTAATACCACTACCAGCAATGCCGGAGTTTTTAAACGGTTCACCAGAAATCACAAAATTATTAGACAAGATAAGATTCGAATTGGAGAAGCAAGATGATGAAGGTTACTATTTTGAATTTGGATGGTTTGTGAGGGAGTATTCAAGAGCATACAGATACCATATCCAGTGTTCCGAATACAGACTTGAAAAAATATTCTCAATTTATAAGGACGCATTTGATTATTTTGAAGATCAAATTCAAAATGTTGAAGATAATTGTTTTGGAATGTCATTCTCAAATAGGAATTCAAATATTCTTTACTGGGAATTTGAGTCGTACCTTTCATCAATTAATGTTGCTTTAGATTTATTGGCAAGAATTATTGGTACGGCATATAAAGACCATATGCCGCCATCCTTTAATAAAATTTGCAAGAAAGACTTGGATGGGCCTATAAGAGATCTACAGAATGCTAAAGCCATATGGGTAACAAGACTAAAAGATTATAGGGATTGTTTTATTCATTACACTCCAGTTGATACATTATTAAATATCTCAGCTAATTTGTACAGCAAGGGTTGGGAGGTTAGAGCTAAGATTCCTGTAAACCCTAATGCAAGGGAAATTATGAATTTTAAATATTCACGAAGAGTGGAATTATTAAATTACTCTATTTCAATTTATAAACATATGAGAGCATTAGATAAGAGAATATCGAAAACCATATTTAAATTGTATAAGAAAAAACAGTATCCCGTAAGGATATCTAATCTTTTTTCTATAGGCGTACGTGAGTAATTCAAGAAGGCCGGTGCATCCCGAAATTGGGAAGAGAAAAGGTGAAATGTTTGATGAACATTTCGATGATTGAATACCTCACATTGTTTTAAGTTGCCTTATGACTTAAACCACAAACCATGCTCTATCAGTTGAAATTTAGTTAAGAACGGTTTAGATAAGACGATATTGACCTCTCAGACGGGGAAGATTGGTATGATTGATATCCAAATCGAATGTTGTTTGTAATCTGGTTAGGAATTCTCTTTGTTTGATTCCTTTACTTTTGTTGATATTTACAATCCGTGAACAAATATTATTTTTTGACACCGTAGGGTTTATTTCGGTGTTTTTTAATTTTTATTCGATTTCCGCATTAAGGGGATTATATTTTATCTTACAATTTGGATTAGACGAAGATATTAGTTTTACAACATCGGGTACGGATGAATCGCATTAAAAATGACTGCTCACGTATAGCATTAACAAGACATGGGGCAGTTTAGACCCATCAGAGAGGTGGATGTATGAGCCGGTTGCTTGACTTATTGGAAGAGGAACGGCGCAAGCTTAATCAGCTTGGAGAGGCATCCTTGAAGCAAGCGATTCCGTTGTGGGACAATCCTGAGGTTCAGGAACAGAGCAGAAGGGTGGACGAACTGGTGGCACGAGTTAGTGAAATGAAGGCGAGACATGACCGAGTGATACGATGATGACTGAGGTACATAATGCGTAGGGGAGGAGAAGCTATGGACTTTCCATCGTGGTTGCAACAAGCGATTCAGGCGAGGTTAGATGAGGTGTCTGCCCAGATCGAGCATGATCCTGACCTTAGTCGTGTACGTGGGGAAACAGATGAAGCGTTCGAAGCTTTGTTTGCTAGCAAAGATGTCGAGCAGACACCTGGATATGCTGAGTGGGAGAGCCTATACATTGTCACCAAAGGGATAGAGAATGAGCAGTTGTACATGCAAGGACTGAGGGACGGCATTCAGCTCACAGTTTCCTTGCTGGGGCAGTCAATGTTAACTGACAGGGAGAATGATAGGCCGGATGCCTAATTGCTTGAAAATATGTCTCATAAGAAGTGAGAAGAGTTGAGAACAGCAAAACGTAATCTGTGAGTTGTTAAAAGGTTTTAACCTACTAACGCGAACCCACAGGTCAGGGGAAGCGACCTCAATATCTACCTAAAAAACAAGCCGAAGCGTAGATCTTACCGCTTCGGCTTGTTTTGTTTACTCTTTATTTTCCAAAATCCAATTCTTACTTCGCACTTACCGATTTAAACCAATCATTCACCTCTTGCGTGATCTGGTCACCGCCATTGGATTTCCAGTTGGCGACGAATTGGTCAAAGGCATCAATAGGCAGATTGCCGTAGATGATTTTGTTGAAGGTTTCCATCTCAGACTGGCGGAGCAGGTTCCATTTGGATACCATGGTTGGTGTTGCAGCGCCAGTGAAATAGTTTTGTTTACGGACGTCGATCTGGGACATCACGACTTTACCTGCATACCAGTTTTCCGGTTTACGGAATTCGGCCATTTGTTTCTCGTAAGGTGTTTCAGGCTTCTCGCCGTTTGCCAGCTTCACGAGTGTTTTCATGTACAGATCCGGGATACGTGCTGGGCCGGTCAGGAATGGGAATTCGTTGGAGAAGTCTTTGATCTTCTCTTTGTCACTGGTCGGTTGTCCGTCAATGATATCCCAGTCGTAACCTTTGGCGAAGCCGTATTCATACTCACTGCCCGCTTTCGGGTTAGCCAGGTTATCGAGCAAGTAGTTGTAGTACAGGAAGATGGCTTCTGGATGCTTCGCATCCTTGTTGATCATGATACTTGCGTTGACACCAGAGTTCTGCCACTTCGTACCGATCTTGCCGTCTGGGCCAGCTGGAACAGGGTAAGCTTTATACTTTGAGCCAGGTACGTTCTTCAACAGGTCAGGTGCAGGCCAGTCCGGTACCCAGTTTGCGCCAGGCAGAATGCCCGCTTTGCCAGCTGTCCAGCTTTCAGCGGATTTGCCTTCGTCCCACAGAGCCGAGTCAGCGTGGATATAACCTTTATCCATCCATTCAGCCAGCTTGGCAAGGGCTTGTTTGGCACCCGGGTTAACGGAGCCGTACTCGAGATTGCCGTTTGCGTCTTTGTTCCATTGCTCCTCGATTGTGCCGTATGCACCGAACAACCAGTCGAGCTGACCCATCCAGGTGTTGGTGTTATTTTTCAGCGAGATCGCCAGCGGGAATACTTTGTCTGGAGACAGACCGTCCGGGTTCTCGTTCTTGAATTTGTCCATGATGTTCTCAAGGTCTGCGATGGTTTTCGGAGCTTCCAGGTTCAGCTTCTCCATCCAGTCCTCGCGGAGCCAGAGCAGTGTATCGTCGTTATCGGTGTACTCCATGATCGGCATGTTGTATTTCTTGCCGTCCTTGGTGAACGGATACCACAGTTCAGGATGTGCTGCTGCGTGATCTTTCAGGGTCTGACTCGCGTACTTGTCGAACAACTCATCAATTGCGATGAATTGACCGGAGTCGATCAGCTGATTGGTCAATACCGCATTGGTAGGTACTGTTACGAAATCAGGCAGTTTCTCACCAGAGGCGATAGCCAGTTGCAGCTTTTGTCTGTATTGATCGTCATTGGCTGGATACCAGGTATCTTTATGCTTCATACCCAGCGTTTCGAGCATCCAGCGATCGTGCACGTTATTTTCTTTGGTATCTCCTTGCACGTATTTCTTCGGCATCAATACCGAACTGAACTCGATCGGTGGATCATATTTTCCTTTAGCAAAAGCAGCTTCTGCTTCAGCTGAGCCGACAGTTCCCGGCGTATTATTACCATTGTCACTGGCTGTCTCGCCACTGCCGCACGCAGTGATCGTGATGAGCGTGATAACCATGAGCAGTGACCACCATGTTTTTTTGAATTTGATCATTGTTCAATCCCCCTACGGTGTATGATCTTTACAGTGTAACTGTACCAATTTGTGCGGGAGTGCATCTATATGAGTTTTTTAGTTTCGATAGGACTCTATTAGTGAATGTTCCAAAAGAACGTTTTTCAGTCATGTTATTTATGCTGGTCTCTATATTCTTGCGGCGTAACGCCGAATTGACGCTTGAACACTTTGATAAAATAAGCCGGGTCCATATAGCCAATCTCCATGCTGATTTCGTACACTTTTTTGGTGGTCGTGACCAGCTTGTGGCAGGCCCGATCCATGCGCAGGCGCGAGATATAATCACTGATGCCTTCGCCGGTTTCGATCTTATAGATTTTGGACAAATGGGTCGGGTGCAGATTGACATGGTCAGCGAGCACACGTAAAGATACATCCAGATGCAGGTTCTTATCTGTAAAATCCTGAATCTTCTTCACATACTCGGAACGGATGTCTTTGATCTCGTTGGACGTACCTTCCTTGAGTTTGCCCAGCACGCTGAGCGACCATTTCCGCAATTTGCTGATGGTAGCGAAAACTTCGCCACTTTGCAAATCCTCAACATCATTGCCCATTAAAGTGGTCAGAGTCAGTTTGTTCCGGTGGGCGATGTTGGTGAATGAAGCCGTAATGAGAAAACCTGCCTCCATGCAGTGCTCCCATGATTCCGACCATTTCTCATCCAGCTCTGCGCAGACCGCGAGGATTTTCTCTTCGGCGGCTTCCCACTGTCCGCTTTCTAGCAGACTAATAAACGTTGGCGGGGTATATAGTACATCTAAGGGACCTTGTGCCGCAGGTGTCTCGACATCGCTGACACGCATGACGAATTCACGTTCGTCTCCGACGATCTGCCTGAAATAGGCGGAAGCCTGACGGAAGCGATCGTAAAGCTGATCCGGAAAGGTGAACCACTCGGTGATAACGATGGAGAGGGAGCCTTTCAGAAACTGTTTTACTTTGGATTGAAGCTGAATCGAAAGCTTCTCCAGAATGGTTTCTTTACCAATATCGCCTTTCCGTTCTTTCAGCTGTAGCAAAAACACCAGATATCCGTGCTCCTCCTTGACGCCCCACACTTCCATAAACTCACCCATAATCTCTTCCGCCATGTTGATGATCGCATATTCGATCAGGGTCTGATCATTGCTGTCATAGTGTCCGAATTCTTCTTCCAGACGTACCAGCATTAAAGCAGCATCCCCGGTATGAAAGGGCAGAGCGTAATTGGCGAGCTTCCGATCCCATTCCGCAGCGGCGATTCGTTGTCCCTGTAAAGCTCCTAGGAGCAGTCGTCCCCGCAAATGGGGGAGATTCTCTCGCAAGGTAAACTGCGTTCGTGTCAATGAACTGACAAGTTCCCATTCGTTATTCAATTGATCGATGGCCTTCTGAACGGCACCCATTAATTCATCGTCAGTCGGGGGCTTGAGCAGATAGTCCACGGCCTCGAACTGGATGGCTTTTTTGGCGTAATCAAATTCGGAATAGCCGGATAACAGAATACATTTTATTTTTTTGTCCCGGATGCGGATGCGTTCGATTAGTTCAATACCTGTCATTTCAGGCATCTGAATGTCTGAGATCACGATATCGATGGGGTGAGTGTCGATCATTTGTAGTGCTTCGTGTGCCGAGTATGCTTTATGCACATGTTCGATCCCCAGCGTGTGCCAGGGCTTGGTCATGGACAGGTTATCGACCCAGTGTGCTTCATCGTCTACGATCATCATTTGCATTGTGTTTGTCTCCCTTGGTGGTTGAACTAAGGCGTATTTACACTTGCCACTCCGATGACAGAACAACCTTCCGATCGCTGTTACCCCCAGATTTTCTGAATCACTTTTATAAAGGTGAAAATCTGGGGATAAAGGCGAACACTTCGTTTCTTCAGGTTTTTTCTGTCCTCTGCGTTCACGTGTAAATGGTTCGTTCAAAATCAAATGTCAACTTATCGTTAGTATAGTATCAATTTGTATCGGTATTTCCTTTATCGGAATCGGTGTCCTCTTTCGGTAACTCCCAGATGATTTCGGTTCGGAATCCGCCAAGTGGAGATGGGCCGAATAGGAGGTAGGAATGACTGCCGAACAGGTGCGTGATTCGTTGGTGCGTATTCCAAAGGCCGCAGCCCATTTCTTCTTGTAAAGGTTCCTGCATCTTCAGGTTCAATGCCTCGTACTGTTCCGGGCTTAAGCCGGGACCATCGTCGTCGATGTATATTCTGCCAAAACCATTCAAGCGCTCCCCGGTAATTCGAATTTCCCCGGAAGAGTAGGATTTCGCCACACCATGTATGACTGAATTCTCGACCATCGGTTGAAGCATTAATCGTGGCACCGACTGGGCAAGCATATCCTCAGGGATATCAATGTGATACTCAATGCGACCATTACGCAGCTTCTGGATATCCAGATAGTTGATCAGCAGCTTGATCTCTTCTTGTAGCGACGACGTCTCCCGTTCCATACGGGTGGTGTAGCGATAATACGCACTTAGGTTATGCGCCATGGAGACCACGGCTTGCTCGTCCTTCATCTGGGCCATGTTGATGATATAACCTAGACAATTATATAGGAAATGCGGATTGATCTGCGCTTGTAATTGCTTCAGCGTAGCTTCCCTGGCTCTAATTTTCTCATGGAACACATTCTCGATCAGATCCTGAATCTGATGGGACATATCGTTGAATCGGCGGAACAGGAATGAGAACTCATTCTGGTTTTTGCTATACAGTCGGACAGAATAATCCCCTTGCTCTACACGGCGTAAACCTTTGATCAGTTTTTTGATCGGATATTGAACATTCCGGTACAGCAGGATTGACGCAGAGATACCCACCACCAGCAGCAAAATCATACAGGTGTAGAACAGATTCTGACTGAGCGAGATGGGTTTCAAAATCTGATACAGCGGGATGACGTCAACCAGATGCCAATCCAGATAGGTGGACTTCACGGAGCTAACCAGATATTTCTTTCCGTTCAGTTCGACCACGTCCTGTGTGGTATCCTCTGGCGAGTGCGTATCCAGATACTGAGTGAGTGCTGCGGATAACTGTTTGTCCGCGCTGCGATTCAGAATGGGTGCATTTCCTTTGTGATATAAGAAAGGATCACCTTGTCCGCCTGCTTTATACGTATCCAGCATATTCTGAATGTTCTCATAGCTGAAGCTGGCTTCAATCACCAGATTGCTTCCAGTGAGCATTCCTGGTTGGGCAAGGGAGTCCGTAAAGAACCAGTAGAAGGATTTCATCTCATCTTGTGATTCGGCACTTTGGTCCCCATAGGTCCATTGTCCGCTCATATTTTTTTTCAAATACGCCTCATCATATCCGGTAGTTCGATTGTAGTTGGCGATGACATCCTCATTCTGCTGTGAATACACCGCATATCGGGTAGGCCATATATCGGTAACGCTCGTCTGAAGCGTCATTTTCTCCTGAATCACATAACGGGTCTGCATCCGGTCATATCGATCATCCCACATGTTCAGGCCGTTGAAGGCTCTGACATTCGGATCTCGGGAGAGAATCAGGCTGAAATCCATCATCTGATTGATACGGGAGTCGATCTGACTGGACAGAAACGTAAGTTGTTTTGTGTTGGAGATCTGCAATTCTTTGCTGACGACATCATAGGTGACGTTATTCGAGTAGGTGTACATGATCAGAATGGGGATGAATAAGACCACAATTAACAAGTTTATTTTGGCGAATAGACTGAATCGGGATCTGGTTTTATTTTGAAAAGGCATTAAGCGCTTCCATATATACATGAAAAGTCTCCTTTAAATTCGTGTGTAAATTAACCTCTTCCTAGGATGGCCCTAACAAAACACTATCAAGCCTAACAATGTTATATAGCAGACCTCAGTATGGCTTGATACTATTTATATCAGAGAACCCCATCACACACAAAAACTTTTTTTGGGAACAGGAGCAGTGCTATGGAGGCTAAATTGGAGGGTAAGCGGGTCCCGCAGGCAAACGTTGGGAACAAGCTGGATAAAAAGAGAAAAAAACGCTATAAACAGCCATGGATTCTGCACTTCATGGTGTTGCCGGCGGCCATTATGGTCTTTATATTTTCATACATTCCGATGTCCGGGATTTTGATGGCATTTCAGGATTATAAACCTGCACTGGGATTTTTCAATTCCGAATGGGTAGGACTAAAGCACTTCAGGTACATGTGGGAAAATGATTACTTCCTGCAAATTACGTGGAACACGCTATTTTTTGCCTGCACGAAGATTGTCATGAATCTGATTATTCCGTTTGTCTTTGCCTTATTGCTCAACGAGGTACGGAAGATGGCACTGAAAAGAACGATTCAGACGCTTGTGTATCTTCCTCACTTTCTGTCCTGGGTTACGTTATCAGGCATCCTGATCGACATTCTGGCCCAGACGGGTATTGTCAATCAGTTCCTGGTATCGGTATTTGGCATCAAGCCGATCTTCTTCCTGGGGGATGGCAGCTGGTTCCGATTCACGATTATTGCGAGTGATGTCTGGAAAGAGTTTGGATTCAACACAATCATCTTCCTCGCGGCACTGTCCGGCATCAACCCTTCACTCTATGAAGCGGCTGAGGTGGACGGCGCAGGACGCTGGAAGCAAACGATGTATATTACCATCCCGGCTCTTATTCCGATTGGGATCGTCATTGCAACCTTGGCACTGGGGAATGTGCTTAACGCCAACTTTGACCAGATCTTTAACTTATATAGTCCGTTGATTTACCAACAAGGAGATATTATCGATACGTTTGTGTATAGAGAAGGTCTGCTTAGTGGACAGTTCAGTTTCGCTACCGCTGTGAATCTGTTCAAATCGGTCATCAGCCTGATCCTGATTGTGATCTCGTACCGACTGGCTTACCGATTCGCCGGATACCGAATTTTCTAGAGAGGAGGACGAACAAATGTATCATAAAACGATGCCTTACCGCATATTTAGCATATTCAACAATGTATTTCTGACCATTCTTTCACTGCTCTGCTTGCTGCCTTTGTATCACTTGCTCATGGTATCTCTTAGCGCATCTGCACCTGCGAATGCTGGTCTCGTCACGTTCTGGCCGATTGGATTTACACTGGAGGCATATGCGAAGACATTTGCCAATACCAACTTCCTCTCCTCCTTATGGGTATCCGTGGAGCGGACGGTACTGGGTACAGGACTTGCGTTAATCGTTAATACGATTGCAGCCTATGCGCTCTCCAAGGAGACGCGGGTGTTCCGTGCACGTAACATCTATCTGTGGTATTTTGTCATCACGATGTTGTTCAGCGGTGGCCTCATTCCGGGGTATATCCTGATTCTGAAGCTGGGACTGATGAACACATTGCTGGCTTTGATCTTGCCAGGATTGGTTGCGGTGTTCAACATCATTCTGTTGCTGAATTTCTTCCGTACCGTTCCAAAGGATCTGGAGGAAGCTGCATTTATCGATGGCGCAGGACATTTCCAGACGTTTATCAAAATCTATCTGCCGGTCTCCGTACCTGTTATTGCAACGGTTTCACTCTTCATGATGGTTGGGCATTGGAACGCATACTTTTGATGGGATTATCTACATCCGTGATGCGGAAAAGCTGCCACTTGCGACTTTCATGCAGACAATCATCGTGCAGGCCGATATGTCGAAGCTTGATCCAGAAGCGGTGAAGAACCTGTCCCAACGGACCATTCGGGCTTCGCAGATCTTTATTAGCGCGCTGCCGATCCTGCTTGTGTATCCGTTCCTGCAACGGTACTTTGTAACGGGGATCGTGGTTGGTGCTGTTAAGGAGTAGTTAAATGTAGGGGTTAGAATAAAATGGAGTCACTGAACTGGGGAAGGCCAGGGAGGTGGCTTCTTTTTTGTTATGGAATAGAAGTATATTACCTTTAATTGAATAAAATGGTACTATGAGAGTTGATTAAGAGCATGAGTCATTTACCAATAGGAGGATGTGGACAAAGTGAAGAAGATTATGGTTGTTACCCTTGCTTTGACGTTTTTGAGCGTATTCATGACTTTTACAGCCACAAGCGCACCGAAAAAGATCAATATATTACTTAATGAAAAAGAACTAAAGACTCAAGCAGGCGCTGAAGCTCCCAAGAAATCAATTGAAGTTATGGTTAACTTGGAAACATTTCAATTAGTAGAGGCAAATGATTATATCATCTCTGACGGCCACATACTCGTTTCGCCAGCCTATATTACGAATGTACTAGATTTCGATGTGCCTGGTAAAGGGATATGGTGGGATAACGAAGCCAAAAGTGTAATATTTGCATATGTCGACAAAGATGATTATCCAAAACCAAGGTTAACTTTTAAGGTGGGGGAAAGCTCTTTTACCGAGTTCGACAAGCAAATTGAACTAAAGAGTAAAGTATTAATGGTAGATGGAAGAGTTTATTTGCCGTTAAGAGCAATTAGTGAAGCATATGGTAAGGAGGTTCATTGGGAATCCAATAACAGCAAGAACATGGTTCGAATAACTGCGAAGATTAACTTGCCATGACTTTTATGCAGAACAACAGGTTTTGAAACGATTTCGTTAAACTGGAAACATCCAGGCTCGATCTCAAATATTCGTTGAAGGGTAGGAGGGTATATGGGTTCAAGAATAATGCATCTGATAATTGCAAATAGAATTGCTGATAGCCTATCAATCAAAGATAAGACGCCTTTTTTACTTGGAAGTATCGCTCCGGATGCTGTTTCATCAAAAGATTCGTCACATTTCTTTGCTGGTGAAGTACAAGACTTTTCAAGGAACGTTGACTACAAAGGCTTTATACATAAATATAGATCGCAAGCAGAAGACTTATATGTACTTGGTTATTTTACACATTTGATTGCTGATGATATTTGGTTGAAAGGTTTTAATCTGCCTTGGTTAAAAAACAGAATGGATGCAGACGCTGGATTATATAAACTGTATCATAATGATTTCAGAATATTGAATGTGAAGTTATTAAAGCATTATGGATACACAGATGAATTAAGAAGGTCGCTGAATTACATTTCTACATTGCCTGAATTAGATGAGGTTAAATCAAAAGATGTTGAAAAATTTGTTCCATATGTATTGGGTGATATGGAATATGATAACGCAATATTGGATGAAAATCTTAATGTTTTTACGTTTAACCAGATCGTTGGATACTTAGAGACATCAGTCGATATGGGATTATTGAATATGAGGTATGTAAAGATAAAGTATAATTTGTAGGCTATATTTCTGAAAAGTGGAGATCGGAACAAAGCCCGTTGCCCATACACTCCCAATCCTGTTATAATTCCGGTATATCTATCGTATTGGGGGTTATGACGTGGCAATATGGATGATGCCGGATTGCTCGTTCGCTAGAAAGCCTTACGCAAAGCCTGAATAGGGGCGGACTTTGTGTAGGGCGCGACAAAATGAGATCGTATGCCCTGGAATCAACATAATGGTTCAACCCGCAGGCTTTGCACCTTACTTTATTTTCCTAATAAAAATAAGGGGCTGAAAGCCATGCAAACACCATTTATTTATAATCATCAATTTAATTATATTCAAAAACAAGCTGATTTCCTGCTCAAAACGCTGCGCTCGGTCGTGGACCCCAAAGTGTTGGATACGGTCCGTTATACCGTCAGCACGAATGCCGTTGGCATCTTCAATGATCTGACGCCGGAACAAAAGCAACTGCTGGAGCAGTTATCCACGTATGAGAAGACAAATGAGTTGCAGACCTATCTGAACCAGCTGGAAGCATATCTGATTCCATTTCCGCAAGTATCCGCGAAGCAGATTCAGAAGCTGTTTCCCAAGGTAAAGAAGCTCAAAGTGCCGGATCTGGAATCCATCGATTACGCACGTACAACTTATCTGAGATGGACCGACATTGCTACCGATCGCTTGTTCATCGTGTATCCGCACGAAGGCAGATTCCTCGGAATTGAGGGGCGGCTTACAGCCACGAACAAGAAAGGGTATTGCATGTTCTGTCATCGCCATCAGGAGCTCGGATTCTTCAACGTGAAGACCAAGAGTTATACGCCGGACAACATTTCTTCCGTGGCCCAGTACGTATGCATGGATAACACAGCTTGTAACCATAGCATCACCGATACTAGTATGTTGGAGAAGTTTCTTCTCTCGACCGTAAAATAATTGAATCTAAACAAACAGGGTCGCTCTTTGGAGCGACCTTTTTGCTGTGTTCAAGCGGAATTGGGACGTCATAACCATGCAGCGCTATTAATATCTTTATAGCGTCGAAGGATCGTTGGCATAGTTCAGTCCCAAGTGATGTGCATGGTTCAGCAGTGCCTCATAGTGCTCAGGCTTGGATTCCAACGTTTCATATAAAAACTCAACCCTCGATTGGGACACGCCGCAGTAATCGGCAATCCCCACATTGAGCAGGTTGGCGATCGATTGACCATAGTTGCGCTTCTGCACCTGTTCTTCCGTCACACCCGAAAGAGCGATCCACAATATCTGCTGATGAGGGAGCTTGTTCGCGCCGTAGGCAAATCCGTTGTTCATGACACGATCTACATAACCTTTCAACATGGCTGGCAGATGCCACCACCAGAGAGGAAACACAAAAGCCACAGCATCGTGTTTCTTCAATCGCTTCATCTCGGTTTCAACCTCAGGCGAGAACACCTGATTTTCTTGGGTATAGTCTGGTTCATCCATTTCTCGGAGAATTGGGTCGAAGCCAATCCCATGCAAATCCAATATTTCATAACCGTGACCGGCATCGGTAAGACCCTGTGCAAAACGTTGAGCTACCTGAAAGGTCAAGGAGTCTTTTCTTGGATGGGATACTACAATGAGTACGTTCATCTTATCTTTCACTACCTTTCTGGAATGCAGTCTTGTAGCCATAAATCAGTGGCTGATGCTATTATAAACAGGTATGAAAACATCTGGAAGTACGCACTTTGATGTTCTATAGGAAGAATGAAGTGCCATAGGAACATCAAAGTACCCTAAATGAATGCCTTGAAATAGACTTGAATAATGGAAAAAATAGCAGAAAAAAAGATTATGATTCACCTTGATAGCCTATTTATGGAGGGGTTCAAAAATGACGGAACATGGAGAAACGAGTGCTCCAAAAAAATATAAAGTAGGCGTGGAAGCGGCCTTGGAAGTAATGGGTGGGAAGTGGAAACCTTTGATTATTTATCATTTGATGACAGGACGGAAACGCACGTCGGAGCTTCGAAGATTGATACCGGACATTACACAGAAGATGCTGACAACACAGCTCAGAGGTCTGGAAAAGGATGAGATCGTACAGCGCAAGGTATATTCGGAGGTTCCTCCCAAAGTGGAATATGAGTTAACGGACTACGGCTGGGGACTCAAGCCTGCCTTGGACCATTTATGTTATTGGGGAGAAGACCATCTGGATAAAATCCACGGGGATAAATTTAAAGTTATGGAGGATTTCGATTCTCAGGAAAGTTGAAGAGAGGGGCACGAGAAGGTGGATGGTACAGAGCACATGAAACAGGTAGTTCCCATTCGTTGTGAAGGCATTGCTGTAGTTCTGTTGAAGAAAAGCCTCGATCAATACCGTGTACTGATGCTGAAACGGGCTGGTCGTATGTTGCATAACGAGTGGTGTTATGTTGGCGGCGGGATAGAAAAGGGCGAGAAGGTATGGGAAGCTGCACTCAGAGAAGTTCATGAGGAAACAGGTATTACGGAAGTCCGGTTGTATTCTGCCAATCAATTCGAACAATATTATTCACCCCTGGAGGAGTATATCTATATTGCTCCCGTATTCGTAGGATATGTTGATGAAGACCAGTCTGTCCGGTTAAATCATGAACATACCGAGTACCAATGGATGACATTTGACGAAGCCAAAGAAAATGCCGCATTGCCCGGAATTGATAACATTTTGGATTTTGTTGAAAAGCATTTTGTCAGAAAAGCCCCTTCCGAGTGGCTTCGGATTAATGGTTAGAATAATTAGGAGGTGGAACTCATCACATACAAGACGATTTATCCAAGAGCATGGTTGAGCCTACTATGTATGTTGGTCATTGAAGCTATGTTTTTCAGAAATATTATTTATGATGAAAATGGTATTATGAAGTACTTCCTGATCGTTATATTGACCTTTATTCTCGGTTATATCGTTTTTCTGCTCTGGCGTTTGTTTTTCACTAAACCCAGTATTACGCTGGAAAGCGATCATGTGATTTCTATGAAACATCAGAGATATGATGCATCTCAGATTGAGTGTATTTATATGAATTACAGACGGATTGGCATCAAACTCTATGGTAAACGGTTAGTGCCGATGGATCTATGTTTTTATTTTCAACGAGGTCAGGAGTCTGCAGGCGTAGAAGCTGTGCATGAATGGGCGGCGCGAAACGACAAAGAGATCAAACATAAATTGTTTCAAACCGTGGGGTAGAACAGTGTTTGTGAATATAAGGAATCGTTGAGGCTGAGGATTTTGGAGGCGTAGCGATGCAAACAATAGAGCAATTTCTAACGAGATCAGGTCTATGCTTCAATAGCAAAATAGATTTTTAATAATTAGCAGGAGAGATGCATATGAGATATCGAACGAAAGAATGGTATGAGCTGTGTCAGCGGACAGGGCTTCATTTTGGGATGAGGGTACATAGAGGAACTTACGAATTGGACGAAGCACTTTTCCTGCGACGTTATAAAAGAAAAGAAAAAGAGTATGTAGAGTTTCAGCGTGAGATGTATAATACAGATCCTCGTTTTTTGCTGGAGCAAAATGGCCATGGTTTTGTGCCTGCTGAAAAGTTCTTTAGTGGAAATGAAATATTGGAAGACGATAAAAGAATATACCAGATGCCTGCTGAAGAAAAAGAGCGGATCGAAAAATTAATTGCAGATTATGATGTGAGGCCTCCTTTTGATGAGTTGAGCTACAAGCAAGAGTTTAAAAGCAATCTGGAATGGGATTGCAAAAACCAGAAAGAGCGTTTACCTAAAGAAATCTATGAGAAAATTGCGGATATCCGTATATTTACGTTGGGTTATTGCACGAGAGAAGTAATGCTACAGTTAAAGAAACAGAGTGAAGAAAATAGGAGAGAGATGGAGCGTGTATCGAATGAATACAGGGAAGCCATTTTAGCGCAGGATATTCCCGATGAAATTCGTAGCCGGATTCAATTTCATGATTGTACAGTGATAGAACTGCTGACGGGTGATGAGGTGGTCATTCGTTTTGACACCCGTGGGGGCTTCACCAACATAAATAAACTTACGCTGGTTGCACCCGAAATCATCAAGCAAGACGGTGGGATTGTAGGCAGTTACTGGATGTATCAAGAGCTGTATCGGATCGATAACGGATATGAGCTTCATGTTTTATTTGAGGGAGAGAGTATGCCTGAATTGATTGTTCGCTGTGCTGACATTCTCGTAGAGGAAGAATGAGAGAGGCCAAGAGGATGAATATGGAGGGAATAGAGATGGAATGGACCACCAGTACCTTTGGTTATTTATCTACTCCCGTATTTGTCGTGGGCATTGCATGTTACTTCTTTCCTGATTTTCTATACAAAATATTTGTCCTGATGAGATATCGAAAAATTAAACCGAATTACGAGTTTGAAGATAACCCACCCAATAGTGATATCCCTAAACATATCGAAATAATATTAAAAGTACTAGGCACCATAATGGTTATATTAGGGATCATATGGTTTTGGTTTTCAGAAGAGTTTTATAACATATTATTTTGACAGCAAGGAGTTGAACACCATTTTGGAGCTTTATGGAGCTTTAGTAGTATCACTTATATGTTTAATTGTGGTTCTTATCTTTGCTGCAATTGTACGTTATGCGATAGATTCATCCAAAACATCTAAAAAGCTGGATGTATTAATTAAAGAAGTGCACTATCTGAAAACTGAAATCAAAAAATTGCAACACCATAAGCAGCAAGATGGTAGCAAGCATATTATTGATGAGAAAGTATAGATGAACGACAAGACTTGAAATTTTTTTAAGAAGGGAACAGACCATGATGAAACCACAGGGAAACGTACAAGCTGTTTTTATAGACAGAGATGGAACAATTGGTGGTACAGGTCATTTTATTCATCCGAGAGATTTCAGATTATACCCAAATGCTCAAGAAGCAATTATGCATTTAAAACGAGAAGGAATTATGGTACTGGCTTTTACGAATCAATATCGAATCTCACGTGGAGAAGTGAGTGTTGAGGATTTTGAAGAGCAATTTCGCGAGTACGGATTCGATCACTCCTATATATGTCCGAATGAGCAAGAATGCAGTTGCAGAAAGCCTAAACCCGGAATGTTATTACAGGCCTCCGAGGAACACGGTCTGGATTTATCCAAATGCATCGTTATTGGAGATGTAGGAGATACAGACATGCTTGCTGCCCATGCCGTAGGAGCGACCAAGATCATGGTGCGAACAGGCTGGGGGGAATCTTCATTAACCAAATTCAGAGACAAATGGATGGAGACCGAACCTGATTATATCGCAGAGGATATTTGGGGTGCCGTACAATGGATCATTGATGGAAGGGAATTTAGAAAATAAAAGACAGGAGGTAACTGTGTATGGGTATGTCAGACTATTACAAAAACCTTAGGGACAAGATCGGCAACGAGCTTATTTTTATGCCAGGTGTAGCTGGGATTATCCGAAATGAACAAGGGGAAATTCTGTTCGGTCGTAAACATAACGAATCAACCTGGGGGCTGATTGCTGGAGCAATTGAGCTTGGTGAACTACCGGCGCAAGCGATGGTAAGAGAGGCACTGGAAGAGACAGGTCTAGTTGTTGAACCCGAGAAGATTATCGGAATATACGGGGGTGAAGCAAGAAGGTTTACATACAGCAATGGTCATCAGGTTGAATATTTGACTATCGTATTTGAATGCGGGATCAGATCTGGACAACTTACGCCCGATAATGAAGAGATGAAGGATCTGCAGTTTTTCCCGGAGGATCAGCTTCCACCCATGGCAAACCAGTATCCAGATTATATTTTTAGCTCCAATCAAGAGGAACGGGCGCATTTTGAAAGATAATCCAACCGACTGTGCGATTAAAATCTAAACTCACTCACCTTATCTTCGACAAATGAATTCAGATCCTAGTTATTATGAGGAGAACCATATGTTAATTAATCCAACGATTAATGAGATCAATGACTTATTCAAGATGCATCATATCAACGAAGAAATATCTAAAATTCAAAGTTTGTCAGGTACCACAGCTGGACGTGTTTATCGGTTGAGTACGAGTCTGAATAAACACTATATTTTGAAATCGGATGAACCCGAACAGATTCACATCGCCCAGCAGTTTTTGGATACGTATAAGAATTCTTCGTTATTGCCTGAAGTTTTGTTGACTGATCCGGATAACACTTATTTTATCTATACGTATATGGAAGGCACGACCCATTTCAACCGGGGCCAGAAAAGAGACTGGTTAACTCGTCTGGTGAAAGAGTTATTCAATACATATGTGCGTTCTTCAGATACGAAATCATGGGGCAGAACAGAGTTCCCAACAGAGGACCTGGAAAGAATTCAATCAGATTAGTATTCAAGAAGCAAAGATGAATATCGGAAGTGTTTTAACAACAGATGATTATAATCTGGTTCAATCCAAAGTGGATCACCTGTTTCATGAGGAAGAAGAAAAGTTTCTTTTACATGGCGATACGGGGGTTCATAATTTTGTATATGATCAAAATGAACTTATCGCGTTATTGACCCATCTCCAATGGTTGGACCTATCCTCTATGATTTCTTGTATGCTTTTAGCTCTTCGCCGGATGATATCAACACCGAAACATTAATTGCTACATTTGAACTTCTGGAACAAGTGGAAATGGAAAAATCCAGATTAATAGAGGAAGCTCTGGTCCATCTATATTGCCGAATTGGGCTGAGCAATAAGCAACATCCTGATGATCTGCCTGAATACTTGAAGGCATGGCAGGAATGGAAGCGATTATGTCATGAATTTTGAACTAGCAAAGCTCTAAAGCTATTGCAAATGCCGTAGTTCGGACTATACAAGACAGGAGAGATATCACAAGTTGGATAACAAAAATAGTCTGAATCGTCCGAATATTTGGACGACCCCCGATATACTTCATGGCGACTTACTTGCCAGTAAAGAACTTATCTATGACAAGTGTGGCTTTGAGTGCTCTCAACCACATGAAGAAGCACAAAATGCTGAATATGGTGCATATGTGTTCACCTTAAATTCTCTCTCCATTCGATTCCGTGTCGCCAAAACCACGCCAACCAAGATTGGACAATTTGTTACCCTGTGGCAGCGGAGTGAAGATGGATCGACACAGCCATATGATGTATCAGATCCAGCAGATATGTATGTCATTAGTACGCGCTCAGGTAGCCATTTTGGTCAATTTGTATTTCCAAAACATGTATTGTTAGAGCGAGATATCGTATCGGATCAAGGCAAAGGTGGCAAGCGCGCCATACGTGTATATCCGCCTTGGGACAAGCCAACAAGTAAACAGGCTCTAAAAACGCAGCAATGGCAGCTGGAATACTTCTTGGAAGTCCCTTTTACTGAACCATTGAATTATGATCAAGCCCGGATATTTATGATAAACCACTATAATCACCTATGATTTAGGAGTGTGGTCATGATCGTATTAACGTCAGCAATCGTATTCACCTTCCTGATCCTAATCGTTATTCTCTTTCAAGTTGCTTTAGTGGTAGGTGTACCGTGGGGCGAGTATGCTATGGGTGGAAAGTTTCCCGGGAAATACCCTATCTCCAATAATCATTGCCATTTCATAACAATGAGCAACAATGGAATATACTAAACTAGAGCTCTGGCATGTATGCCAAAGGGCTCTATTAATCACTGCCGTTCCTCATTTATACTAATGATAGTTTAACCCTACATAGAGAAGATCAACGGAGAGGAGCGGTTTTATTATGCCGATCTACTACTACCTTGCAGCAGTTTTATTAGTTGTAACAGCCTATTTGGTTCGACGTAAGCTCAAGATTTTCCGTCCAGCAGGAAGACGCAGAAAACAGACGAAAGTTACGTACAAACGAAAAAAAGCACCATTGAATCTTGGACTTCGAGAAGAAGTCTCCTATCAGCAAACCATTCTTCAATTGGAGAAGAGTTACAATAAGCATTTTGCCAACAAACTCAAGATCCGAATTCAACAGGAATATCCTCACATTAAAACGCTGGAGTATCGGTGGAAATTGATAGAGCTTAAGCGATATTTCATTATGGCTTCATTACTTAAGCAGGTGCCCATGTTCAGTGATGAAGTTGATGATTTGTGGCATGAGATGCTGATGTTTACGAAATCTTACGCTGATTTTTGTGCAGAATTAATGGGTTCCACGGTACACCATGAGCCGGCAATCACCCGCCGCGAAACGCCAGGAGCACGTGCATGGTTTGACTGGGTGTACTGTCAATTATTCGAGTTCACTCCCTACAGTGCTGCAATCTGGGGTGATTTTTTCACTTACCCATTATCCAGTGATGTACAGAAGCTGATCGCACAGGGAGATCAGTCTGAACTGGTGAATGAGTTGTTTCATTCCAGACGCATGCAGGAGGATCCTGAAGCTGCTCAGGTGATTGCCTACTTGATTGATCAACTACGTAGATCCGCAATGCTAAGTGAAGAAGGGCTGTCTCCAGCATCTTCCGGAAGTAGCGATGTAGCTCTCGTCATGGCTAGCGCCATGGTGTATTACTCCATGCATAACGAGGCGACATATGGGTTACACATGGGGCGGCTGGAACAGGAAATTCTTCCACAGGAAAAGGCAGCCTATGTTTCCTCGTCAAGCAGTAGTTGCACGAGCAGTTCCAGCTGTTATGCGGATCAATGTACCGACAGTAGTAGTTCCTCGGGAGGATCCGGATCATCCTCGGGATCATCTTCTGACTCTTCTTGCAGCTCATCCAGCTGCTCATCTTGTGGTGGTGGCGGAGATTAATGAAGTTGAGTATTTGGGCTACAGTGAATCTGCAATCTTGAATGAAACAGTCACTAGACAAATGGAGATTGCCGGAAAGGAAGAGCACATGTGAAGCAACAAATTCACACCGTATTTAAGTTTTATAGGTTTTAGTTTAGTCACTCTGACCTTGAGTGTGCATATAAGTTTCAAATTAGGAATTGAGAAAGGCTTGGATGAAGTCCAAGCTGGAACGCGGAAAAATGAACAAAGAAGATTTCTTGGATCAGATCAAGAAAGTTAAGATCAGTTTGGGAATCAACATCAGTTATATTGTCATCCTGTTGTTTCAGCTAGGATACGTCATTATAAACTGGGACGAGGTTAATGTTTAGCCTTCTGACTTGCCTTTCCTGATTTTGAATAGAAACATACATAACCTTTAGGAGGAATATTCATTGAAAGCATTATCAATCGTTAGCCTTATTGGGTTCTTACTCAATTTTTTATTAATCGTAGTTTTTATAGATGGTTCGCAAGAAAGTGCGGAGGTAGCGGCAGGTTTGGGGATTTTGGGTGTCCTGTATGGTCTGCTTTTCTCAATTCTAGCCTTGATCATATCAAGCAAGAGAAAAAAGACCCCTGTGAATGTTCATGAACAACTGTTACAGTTGGGTGACTTAAAAGAAAAAAATATCATATCAGAATATGAATTCGATCAAAAGAAAGAGAAGTTACTCTCCAGATACAAGTAGTCCAGAGCCCGCTACGGTTAGGTAAAGGCTATTCTATTTTCTACTCATACCCAAAAGCCGAACTTAGGAAAATGAAAACAGGGCGTTCCCTTCACCGGGGAATCTGCCCTGTTTTCATTTAGAAGCAACTAATATTTGTTACCCTTCTCAATGGTGATGATGCGCGTGGGCATCTGGTGCGTCGCCTTTGACCGTACATAATACCGAGGTGTCATGCAGATGTTTCTCGGACTCCACTTGGAGCGTTACATGTTTGATTTCTTTATGCTCCAGCATATGTTCAATCTTCTGAACCAGGATCTCGGATGCATAGACATCCATCGTTCCATCCACCACGATATGAGCGGTCAACGCATTCAGGTTACTGGTAATGGACCAGACATGCACATCGTGAACACCTTTGACACCTTCGACTTGTTTGATGGTCTGCACCAGTTCATTCACATCGACATTGGCGGGAGTACCTTCCATCAAGATATGCAGGGAGGATTTGGTGACATAGAAACCACTTCGTAATACCAACGCCGCGACAATTACACTTGCAAGTGGATCGGCCCAACCCCAGCCAAAGAACATCATGAGCAGTGCTGCCGCAATGGCCCCAACCGATCCCAACATGTCGCTGATGACATGGAGATAAGCCCCTCGCATATTCAGGTTATTCTCTGTATCGCTACCACGCATCATGATCCAGGCCACCAGAATATTGATGAGCAATCCAATGACGCTGATGATTAACATGCCTACGGTTGCGACTTCTGGCGGGTTGATAAAACGCCCAATCGCTTCGTAGAAAATGTAGAGTGCAATGGCGATTAACGTAATTCCGTTTAACGTAGCGGCCAAAATTTCAAATCTTCTGTATCCGTACGTTTTGCCAGTATTCACCGCTTTTTCACCAAAGGTGAACGCCAGCAAAGCGATCCCGAGCGCAATGGAATCGGACAACATATGACCTGCATCCGAGATAAGCGCGAGACTGTTGGTGATGAATCCACCAATGGCTTCAACGATCATATAGATGGTAATAATAATGAAGGAAAACAACAGGACTTTCTTGTTATTGGTGGTGTGAGCG
Organism: Paenibacillus sp. W2I17; assembly: GCF_030815985.1. Lineage (NCBI taxonomy): Bacteria > Bacillati > Bacillota > Bacilli > Caryophanales > Paenibacillaceae > Paenibacillus > Paenibacillus sp. W2I17. The sequence goes on along the minus strand of NZ_JAUSXM010000001.1, from coordinate 2,838,735 downwards.
TGGTTGTGTCCATGATCGTGCCCATGGTTCTGATCGTGATGATGTCCGGACATATAAATCCTCTCCTTTGGAGCCTTGCTCCGTTATGTAATATGATTTCTAGTGTGGAATATAGATGATTCTTGTTAATATTTGATCACCTACAAATGAATATATGAGCGTTCGTTCATATGTTGTGGTTTTATTATAGTTGCGCCTCATAATAGTGTCAACCAGATTCATGGAAATGTAAACATGGCCGCGGTGTTTCCGGGAATGTATGCTGGCGAATGAGATTGCTTTTATGCTACCATCTGTGCAGGATCAAAGTGAGATGTACTGGTTACATAGAAGGGCGGACAACCATATGAAACATCTGCTGCTGGCAGACGATGATGCCAATATTCGAGCACTCCTGCGGCATGTCATGACCAAGGAAGGGTATCGGGTCCATGAAGCGCAGGATGGATTGGCAGCGGTCAAACTGATGCAAGAAACGCCGATCGATCTGGCGATCCTCGATGTGATGATGCCAGGTATGGATGGACTGGAGTTATGTGATTACATTCGGCAGCATTACGACATTCCAATTATGTTGCTGACGGCACGAGATCAGCTATCTGACAAGAGAGACGGTTATCTGAAAGGAACAGATGAATATGTGACCAAGCCATTTGAACCTGAAGAACTGGTCTATCGGGTAAAGGCGTTGTTTCGTCGGTACCATCGCACATCCAGCGATATCATCCGTATGAACCGGGTTGTCATTGACCGTAACAATGTTGAGGTTACTGACGGGCAATCCATTCTCTTTTTGCCGATGAAAGAATTTGAATTACTCTCACAGCTTGCCCAGTTTCCAAGCCGTTTGTTCTCGCGGGATGAGCTCATTCGGCTCGTATGGGGAGCAGATTATGAAGGAGATGACCGTACCGTTGATGTACATATCAAGCGGCTGCGTGATCGGTTTGCGGATTATACGGATGATTTCGTGATACAGACTGTGCGGGGCATTGGTTACAAGATGGAGGTGAAAGCACCTTGAGGACCTTGTACGTCCGGGTATTCCTCATTACAATTGCGGTGATTGTGGTCAGCGGCATGCTCGGTTTTCTTTTGTCCAACATCTACTATCATACAAAGCTCAAGGATTTCAATGATGAGAAGCTGGTGGGCATCGCGACGCAAATGAAGCAATTTGTGGAACAGCAACCCGGCACGATGGAGCAGTATTTGAACAATGCCGCCGCACTCGGGTACGAAATCTATGTGACGGATGGAAAAGGCAACGACCAATTCTACGGCCGCGAATTCCGTGAGAAAGATCTGGATAAGCAAGCTGTGAAACTGGTGCTGAATGGAGAAATATACCATGGCGTCGCCCAGTTTCCAAGCAAACCGTTCATTACCGGTTTCTTCGATAATCAATTAAGCAATACCGTGGGTGTTCATCTACAACTGGGCAATGCGAATTACGCTCTCTTTATGCGTCCGGATGTAATCCTGCAATTCGGTGAGCTGCGAATCTTTTTTGCGCTGATTGGAGCATTGACGGTGGGTATTAGTATCCTGATCTTTCTGATCAGTACCCGCTATCTGGTCAATCCGATTGAACGTCTGTCCGAGGCGACCAAGCGCATTGCACAAGGAAAATATAATCTGAAATTGCCTACCGCAAGGCGGGATGAAATTGGACAGCTGGCCCAGCATTTCATGACCATGAGTCGTGAATTGGAAAGGGTAGATCAGGCGCGACAGCAGTTTGTATCGAATGTATCGCATGAGATTCAATCACCGTTGACCTCGATTCAGGGTTTTGCCCAATTGGTGGCCGATCGAGATCTGCCTGAACAGGAAAGAGAGCATTATGCATCAATCATTGAGGAGGAGAGCCGTCATCTCTCTTTGCTCAGCAAACAACTACTTCTCCTGTCCTCCCTAGAACAAGGCAACGAAGATCTGAGCAAAGTAAAGTTCTCTCTTCGAGATCAATTCCGGCAAGCGGTTCAGGTGCTGCAATGGCAACTTGAAGAAAAAGAGCTACTGCTTCGGATTTCGGTGCCCGAATCCATCCAGCTAGTGGGCAATGAAGTGCTACTCATGCAGGTGTGGATGAATCTGCTGGGTAATGCAGTGAATCATCTGCCACAGGGAAGAAGCATCGAGATTCATGCCGAGCAGACAGATAACCAGTGTGTGATTCAGATTCGGGATACAGGAGACGGGATTGCTGCGGAGCATCTGCCTTTCCTGTTCGATCGATTCTATCGGGTGGATCGTGCGCGGGAACGTTCTTCTGGACGAACAGGGCTTGGACTTGCCATTGTGCAGAAAATTATCCGAATTCATGACGGTACAATCGAGGTTTCCAGTTCGCCTGAGGGTACAGTCTTCACGGTGACACTTCCGCAGATGTAATCTGTTATTCATTTGCCGTTCATTTTCGCCTCCTATACTTGGATTATCAAGAGGGAGGTCACAGAACATGTACTTGGCTATTCGGGAAATGAGGTATGCCAAAGGGCGCTATGCCTTAATTGCTACAATCATGGTACTTGTTTCATTTCTGGTACTGTTTGTTACAGGTCTTGCACAGGGGCTGGCGTATGATAACGCAGCTTCGGTCAAAAATATGGCAGCAACCCACTTTGTGCTGGAGCAGGATTCGAATCATCGGTTCACCCGGTCACAAGTGGATCAGGATCAACTTAATCAAGCTCGCTCCGTGGTGGGGCAAGAGAACGCTGAGCCACTCGGTGTGAAAATGACAACCGTCAGTCCAACCGGCGACACAAAAAAGATCGATGTCACGCTGTTCATGGTTAATCCGGAGGGCTGGCTTGCTCCAACGGTGACTGAAGGGTCTCCGATTACAGATAAGACGAACGGGCAAGTTGTGGTGGACCATAAGTTGTCTGAATCTGGTGTCACAATTGGCACCGTCTTGGTCGATCAAGCTTCGGGAACGGAGTGGACCGTTGGTGGATTTGTACAAAATGAGTCCTTCAGTCACTCCCCAGTGGTGTTCCTGAATGAACAGGAATGGCTTACGCTTCAAGGAGGTTCACGGACTTCGCAAGGTTCAGCAGACACCAATGGCAATGCGCCGATGTACAATGCTATTGCGATTAAGGATGGGGGCGATCAGGTAGACCGCCTGAGTGTTGCAATGCCTAATACGGAAGTCATCACAAAGTCGGATGCCGTATCGGCCATTCCTGGATATAAGGAAGAACAGGGATCATTGCTCATGATGATCGCATTTCTATATGTCATCTCGGCGTTTGTGCTTGCAGTATTCTTCTATGTCATCACGATTCAGAAAACGAGTCAGTTCGGCATATTAAAAGCCATCGGAACGCGGAATGGTTATCTGGCGGGGAGCGTTTCGTTACAAGTTCTGGTCTTGTCAGTTGGTAGTCTGATCATTAGTGTACTGTTGGTTCGACTGTTCGAGTCCATCTTGCCAGCATCAATGCCATTTCAATTAGGCTTGTCCACTCTCGCACTGACCTGTGTATTATTCATACTCATGTCTGTGGCGGGTTCGTTATTCTCGGTGTGGAAGGTTAGCAAAATTGATGCACTTGATGCGATTGGGAGGACAGCAGCATGAGAAACCGATTGGTATTACAGGGAATTACACAGACCTTTGAAGATGGCGGCAGCAAACGCACGATTCTGGACAAACTGGACCTTGAGGTTGCTGAAGGGGAACTTGTGGCTGTGATGGGGCCTTCCGGCTCGGGTAAAAGTACATTCCTGTCCATTGCTGGCGCACTTCTTGAACCAACGGAAGGAACGGTTTTGCTGGACGGGTCTTCTATTATGGGCAAAAGCAAACAAGATATATCCAATGTACGGCTCCAGCAACTCGGTTTTATCTTTCAAAGTGCCAACCTCATTCCGTATCTGAAAGTAGAAGAACAACTCATGGTCGTTGCAAAGCTCGCCGGATCGGATAAAAACAAGGCGGAGAAACGAGTGGATGAGTTGTTGGATACGGTAGGGTTAACCCATCGGCGGAAGGCGTATGCGGAGAAGCTGTCTGGCGGGGAACGTCAGCGGGTCGCCATTGCACGGGCCTTGATGAATGATCCGGCTGTTCTGCTCGCGGATGAACCGACAGCCAGTCTGGATGCGGAACGTGGACTGGATATTGTCGGCATGATTGCACGGCTCGTAAAGGAGCAGAGCAAGAGTGCAGTGATGGTTACGCATGATGAGCGGATTTTGCCGCTCTGTAGCCGGGTTCTTTTTTTGGAAAATGGAAAGCTGGTGCAGCATTAGAAGGAGAATGGTCTGAGAGTCTGGAGAGAACACTGATTCAAGGCTTAAGGGCAGAGAGCGTAAGAAGAGGGTCACGTATTCCCCGGTGGGAAGGTGGCCTTCTTTCTGTGTTTTCGACTATAATTGGAAGAATAGTGGAATTAGATAGAGAGGATCGGGTGCGGATGAGTAGCTTGAGTGCGGAACTATTTCCAGCGCTGAGTACGTCAATTCATTGGGGAATTATTGAGGCGGAGTTCAGATTGAACGACATCGTGGATGAAAAGCTGGTGAGTAATATTAGCATCATTCCGTTTGTTGGGGATCAATGTGTCGTCTTTCAACTGGATAATGGAGATTGGGAGCTGCCTGGAGGGACGCTTGAAGCAGGTGAGCAGTATATGGATGGACTGAAGCGCGAACTGATGGAGGAACTTGGGGCAGACATGCGGTCCTATCAGATCTTTGGTCAATTCTATTGCACATCCAGTGCGTTGGAACCGTATCGACCGTATATCCCGCATCCCCATTTCGTACGAATCATCGGTTATGGAGATGTTGAACTTGTCGGTGATCCGCTGAATCCGGAGGATGGTGAGCAGGTGGTTGCAGTGGAAGTGGTAGAGATTGATGAAGCGATCCAAAGATTCCAGAAACAGAACAGACATGACATTGCGGAGATGTACAAACTGGCTTATGTACTGCGAAATGAAGCTAAACAGTCAGGCAAGGGCCAGGTATTCTAATTCCAGATAACTTACGGAGGTAATGATGATTCGAGATAAAATTAACGAGCTGCTGGATGCGTTACCCGAAATGGAACTGAACCGAGCATATTGGGGGATTGAGCGTATCCATCAGGAATATATGTTCAAGGAGAAATTGCAGGATAAAGGGGTTGTCGTATCCGAACTGTATGAGGAATCCGAAGGGATTGTACAGCAATGGGACAGCGTATTTGCCCATAATATCGATGATGTGGTCAAAGAGTCTATCCATTATAGCCAGTACAAGTGGCATATGTTCAGTTATGAACAACAGAAATGTCTGACACATGATGAAGCACGAGATGCTTTCGATGCCGAGCCGAAAGATGAAGTATATGTGATGTATGAAAGTGGTGGTTGGGTGCTTTTATACGAAAACGCGAATCGGGTCATTGCAGCGGATTTTGATTCGGAGCAGGATATCTATATCTTCGACCGAGCGTTTACATGGACGTACGTGTATACGCACGAATCCATGTGTGGCCCTTATTTTTATAAAATAGAACAAGCATGATTCTGAACAAAAAAGGGTAACAACGAATTAAATAAACTTTGCCTTGGGAGTGATATCAATGCAGGAACTTTTTAAGAAGATCATCAAAACAGACGTCAAACCCGTATTTGCCAAACACGGCTATTCGAAGAAAAATCTGAATTTCTACAAAGCGGATGGAAACCTCGCATATAAGTTCAACATTCAAAGAGCAAAGTATAACACCAGTAGACAAGTCCAGTTTTATGTTAATTGTGGTGTTCATTCCACCGAACTTGCGGAGTTGCATTCCGTTGGATTGAATGGAGACATATTGGAGTTCACATCTCATTTTACCTGCCGAATCAGAGAAATAGCCCCTTCCGCTCCGGCCCACTATACCTTAACGCCTGATATCGATCCAGACGCTTTATCGAAAGAACTGGTGTCACATTTGGAAGAGGGTATGTCATTCTTACACTCGCTAACAGGGGCCAGAGATATAGTCCATTATTATATGGACAAGACAGCGCTACATTTAAGCGAAGTAACCTTCCGTTTCCTGCTAAAAGCCGGCGATACGGAAGAAGCCAAGCATTATTTACAGCAACTGCACGCCAAATACGGAGCCGAAAAGCGCTGGACGATATTAGAAAAGAAATATGCAGCCGTTTTTGCCGAGTACGGATTATAAGTTATATGGTAAGAAAACAAGCCGAATTCATAACCTAATTTCAATTTGTTTGGAGCTGAATTTAACAATAATTAAAATTGCGATTCCTTCCAATAATATGTCTGAGATAAGGGTGAAAATCTGGAAGGACTGATAATCATGAGTAATATACGGGTTCTACTTTATATAATGTGTGCTCAATAGTTGGACCGAGATCAGCATCCAATTGGTGAAATTTAATCCTGAAGTATAGACTCTTTAGAAAGTTTTTTATGTTATTCTTTTGCCTAAACGAGGGAAGAAATTCTGCATCTTTCTCTACATCACCAAAACGTTGAATCCATTGCTTTATGTAAGTCTCACTAAGTATCCTTCTATTTAAGACACTAATGATGGATTTCACCATTCTTTCATCTTCCCCATCGGAGTACACGCGATCTGTGACGGTTATCTTTTGATAAACTAAGTCGAGGATAGTTAAGAGATCGGTCTCATCTAGTTCGCTACATTGAGCTAAATCATCCAAAACATCTGCTGCGTGTGCTATGGCATGAGCCCAGCCTTTTACTTCGTCATGTCCACGGTAATCACGCTCTTTTTGTACATTGTAGAATACGTTCTCTTTTATCTGATGAATGTGTTCTTTTAAGAGAAATGGTGATTCTCTATGCCTGGATAAAAAGACTGATATAACCAACATAGAGAAAGATCGAGTGAATACAGCGTCTGAATTTGTTTCTCCAAGTCTAAAATGCAAATGGTTTTCATCCAAGACTACGGGTAAGATTTGCTCTAGTTCGTACACAGTCAGAGCATGACCAGGAATCCAGTTCGACAAGGTTGTGTAAATTAATTCATCACGTAGCTGGGCATCCAAAGAACCGATGTTATGTATCATTTCTTGTACTAATGGAAATATATCTGAAGGTGCTTGGTAGTCATTCTCTTTTATTAATAACAACTTATCTTTTAATTCCATTCTACACACTCCTATGAGTAAACTATCATTCAGGTTGACTTGGTTATATTATACAATTTATAAGGAGTGATGCCCACATGGCAAACGATAAATGAACACTCAGAACATGCGAACAAGGACATTCGTATTATAAAAAAAGTGACAGCCCAACCTGTCCAACGTGCGAAGCTGAACGTAAACCGACAGAAGGATTTCTAGCCTTGCTGTCAGCTCCCGCCAGACGTGCCTTGGAGAATGAAGGCATTACAACACTACTGCAACTTGCGGAGTACACGGAGAAAGAAATCCTGAAGCTGCACGGAATCGGGCCATCTGCCATGCCTAAACTTCGAAATGCATTGGAAGAAGAGGGATTGTCTTTTAAGAAATAACCCTCTTCACCCCTTTCCTCTAATCCAAGACGGAAGTAATCTCCTCCATCGTTACCCGATACAACAAGTTACCTTCACTAAGTAGAAGACGATGTTGGCGAAAATCCTGCCGTGCCTGCTTGAAGGGCTGATCTTCCTCATTTAACAAAACAATCTTCTGCCCCTTGTTCAATCTACCGGGTTTCTCCATTTTTTTAAGCACAAACGTCCCATGTTTACCGTACCCGGCATCGAACAAGAAATGATAACCATCCGTACTGAGGCCAGAGGAACCGGAGATGTTTGGATTCATAAATGTTACGTTAGGTTCACTGGTTCCCCCTGAGATACAACCGAGTTCAAAATCGGTATAGAAGTAGAACCAGACCTGCTTCTCATTTACCACATTGAGTGCGTAACAATCTGCAATGTCAGCTGCGCGGTTTTCGTACACTTTATTACCGTGCTCATCCCAGGCCAGCAGACCGCTTGATCCAATTGGATCGCTCCATCCGTAGTTACCAAATACCCCTTCATCGAAGTAACTGGTCCAGATCGTTCCCTTCTCTGTGACCTGTACACTTTGGATACCGTCTCCCAACAGAAACTCGCGGATCGTATTTCCGTCTAAATCACACAATTTGGCGTTCAGATCAAACTGTTCATTTCCGTAATTCGCACACCGTGCTCCGACGAGCAGCAGATGATCATGCAATGGTTGTACGTAATGATAATTGAACGTCTGTCCCCAGATGACAACTTCCTCGATAGTTTGATCTGTCACAATAAGCACTTTGTACGTATAGCTTTGATTCAATTTACTCTGAACGAACATACCTCGTTCTCTTTCGGGGATCTGATTCATCAAAAGCACATAAACAAGGCCATCCCCGCCCCACTGGGTGGAAACGATATCGAAGCCCTCGACATAGTTTGAAATGTCGGCAAAAGGCAAAAGTTTTACTTTGGGATTGGTCATATCCATATCCTCCTTTGTAGTCAAATTCAGAGTCACCATCTGCATCTGTATAAGAGGATTATGACGTACGTGTACTTTACTGAACATGGCGGAAGTATAGCGAAGGTCTTTCTTTGGCTTTTACAGTGGATGAGTATGATGTTTGGTAACCTGTGCCTTGACACTCGTAGTACAATAAGGAAGTTGTGTAAAATTCTATATAATAGGAGGGCGGAGAGATTGCTATAAGGAGAGTGTGAAAATACATACAACGCACGTGAATGAAGGGGTAAGAATCACCCGTAGATTCAATTTACAATTACGAGGAAGACTCATCTCAGAAAAACAAAACTAGTTAAGGAAGTGTTAAGAGGTGGAACCACATATTCAAGAGCAAAAGACAGACTACCGTCCACTAGGCGTATCGGGCTTAGGTGGTTGGCTGATTCTCGTCCAGATTGGATTATTTCTTACGTTGATTTTCCTGGCGCTCCAATTGGTTATGTATTGTTTGCCCATGCTTACAACAGAGACTTGGGAGTTGCTAACTTCGAAGCAATCTGAATATTATCACCCGCTATGGGGACCGGTCGTTATTTTTGAAACGGTATATAACGCACTGTTTTTAGTGTTTAGCATATATACTATCATTGCTTTGTATAGTAGAAAATCGATCTTTCCTCGTCTTATGATCATATTTTATAGTGTCAGTCTAGCCGTTAGTATCATTGATTATCTATTGTTGCTTCAGATTCCGATGGCGAGAGAACTTGAGGATGGAAACTCGTTAAGAGATATTGGCAAGTCGGTACTTACTTGTGCCATCTGGATTCCTTACTTTATCAAATCCGAGCGAGTTCATAACACATTTGTAAGATAAATGGTAAGCAGGAAATACCCGATCTTGGATAGAAGCTATCTGAGATCGGGTTTATTGTATATATGCCGGGCTAGTCATACAGTGTAAGGTATAGTGTTCATTATAGAAGTGAAAAGGAGGAGAGATCTTGAAAATTTATCTGGTAAGGCATGGGATGGATGAGGAAGGGTATCGAGGCGGATGGAGTGATCGTGGACTTACGGAACAGGGAATCAATCAATCCAGGAAACTGGGAGAGCATTTGCATCATCATGCTGAGGAGTACAACATACATACGATTATTAGCAGTGATCTTCCTCGTGCAGTGCAGACTACACGGGAAATTGAGAAGAAATTAAACATGCAGGCTAGCTTAATGAAAGATTGGCGTGAGATGAATAACGGAGATTTGGCAGGCATGCTCCATAAGGATGCTGAAGAACATTACCCAGGAGTTTATTTCAACACCCTTGAAATGGATTCACCTTTTCCGAGAGGAGAAAGTCCAAGGGATTTTTATAACCGGATAAGCATATCTTTCGAGAATCTTCTTAGAGATATAGAGGAGGAAACAGTAAAGACCAATGTTCTATTAATTACTCACGGCGGAGTGATTAATATTCTGTATTATCTGCTTGAGAAGAAGGAATGGAGCAATAAGTCCAGCTTTTATCCCATGGACAACACCAGTGTACATACCGTTGAAAAGGGAAGGCATGGTTGGAAACTTAGCAGCGTAAATGTGTTAAGTCATCTAGATTAGTTGTTTTTCCATGTTAAATAGAAGACGGAGGCGATGACATGAGCGATAAACCAATTGAACTGTTGCAACGTTTAAAATCTTTATCCGGCCCATTTCCAACGTGGGATACGGGGCAGTTGCCGGAGCGGCCGGGGAAGCTATTTTTGGAGTGGTTGAGATTGGCGGTTGAGAACAAAGTGAAAGAACCTCACGCTATGACAATCTCCACCGTGGATCAAGATGGTTATCCTGATGCGCGGATGTTGATTTTGAAAAACGTAATTGATGAAACGTTCTATTTTGCCTCCAGTTCGGAGAGTCGAAAAGGGCAGCAGTTGAAGGAGAATCCTCATGTCGCTCTGACATTCTACTGGCCTTCCCTTGGAAGACAGATTCGGATAAGGGGAATTGCCGAGGATCGAGGGGAGGAAGCGGGCGCTGATGATTTCCGCAAACGTTCAGCTGGAGCAAGAGCAGTTGCCATGACAGGACATCAGAGTGAGGTTTTGGATAGCGAGGAAGTGCTGGATAGTTCCATTGAAGCTCAGAAGGAAAAGATAAGACTTGACCCCAGTGTTGTTACACCTCATTGGCGTCTATATGCCGTGAATGCACAAGAGGTGGAGTTTTGGCAGGGAGATTCGGAGCGCAAGCATGTACGAGTCCAATATGTAAAGCAAGATGGGCAGTGGAAGACACTCAGATTGTGGCCTTGATATTACAACAGGTGAGTTAGGCAACACGGACTGAACTGGTGTGTGTTTCTTTTTCCTAACAATCTGAGGGAGGATAAATCTATGAAAACGATTGAAAGTTTCTTCGAACCATTTCCCATGTTGGAAACCGAACGGACGTTACTTCGACCTCTTACTTATGATGATCTGGAGGATATGTACAGTTACTGCGTTGTACCTGCTGTATCGGAGTTCACGACCTGGGACGCGCATCAGAGCAAAGAAGACACCAAAGCTTTTTTAGATTTTGTCATGAGTCGCTATGAGACGGATCTAATAGGCCCGTGGGGGATCGAAGATAAACACACCAAGGGGCTGATTGGTAGTTGTAACTATCTAGGGTGTGACAGCGATAACAGGAGAGTTGAACTGGGATATGTGTTATCTGATCAATTTTGGAATCAAGGTTACATGACCGAGGTAGTGAAACGAATCATCCAATTTGGATTTGACGAAGTGGGGCTTGAGCGAATCCAGGCCAGATGTTTAGTGGAAAACACAGGTTCTGCCAAGGTCATGGAGAAGGCAGGCATGCAATTCGAAGGTGTGTTGAGGAAATACATGAAGGTGAAAAATGAGCTTCAGGATCTGAAGATGTATGCTATCGTAAAAGAAGACTTCTATACTCGTGTTAAATAAAGAACGTGTTTTTGAAAGGGCGATCGAGGTTGAACAAAGGAATTCTGTATCTTATGTTATTCATGACTGTTTTAAGTAGCTCAGAAGTGACATACAATCGTAATGCCGTTTCAAAAGAACCTCCTGCATCTCATGCAACTAAGATATTTACTGAGGATGAATTCCAATTTCAGATTAAATCCAAAGATATTACGATTAAATTAGGAAGTACTCGTGAAGAGGTTGAGCAGCAACTTGGACTCCACGTGGATTATTACTACTATACGAATGTCTACCAGTACAAAGATATGAGTATTCATTACAAAGATGGCATTGTGGATGGCATCATGATTAATGATCCGGCAAAGTTCATAAAGTATAAAACGCCAAGAGGGATAGGGTATGGAAGTACAGTCCAGGAGGTCTTCCAACAATACGGTAAAAAAGCTTTTATAGATACTAAAAAAGGAAAAGTAAAAAGTATTACATATGTCATGGAGAAAAATAAAAAAGGCAATTACCATGTCATACCTTCCTTTGATCATGCAATATTAGAAGGAGGATTTGAGAACATGAAAGGATTGTCCATGGCATTTGACCAGAAGGGTCGTGTGTCATTCATCATGCTGGCGAGCTATGACTTTGCCTATAATCCTGAGTTCAACAAGGACGACATACAATAGAGGATTATGGGATTACCTTACATCACTCCCGATCGTTGGGGAAATTTGTTTTTAACAACCAACGTACATAATGTCATATCGTCAACCGGGTGCCTTCCGCTATAATCTTCAAGTTATCCAAATGTGGATTGAATGAAGGAACCAGGAGGTACAACGAATTGATAGCCAAAAACAGATATAAATCACTTGAACTGGAGACACCCGGCGTATATGAGCTGGAAGGGCTTGAGGTGGGAGTGACATCGAACTGCAATTATAAATGCGACTATTGCTGCGCCTACAATCGGGATGATGGAGCGTGCATCAATAGTCAGGAAGTTATCCGTATTATTAGTGAGCTTCCTCGTCTCAAGAGAGTGCGATTGTCAGGGGGAGAAGTTACTCTGAAATATCAGGATTGCCTGGAGATTGTGACGTACTGTGCGGCACATGGCATCGATACACAATTGAACAGTAATGCAAGTCTGCTGACAGAAGAACGGATCATTGCGTTGCGTGATGCAGGTTTGTCCAACATTCATATCTCGTTCAATTATACGGATGTGGAGGCCTATGCTGCGTACTACCGTGTGCATCCTCGCATGTATGAGAGACTGGAGCAGAATATCCGTTTGTGTACGGAAGCTGGTCTGGAGACGGTATTGGAAACGTTACTATTTGAAGGTAACCAGGCGAACATGCAGGCTATTAGCGATAAGGTGTATGATCTGGGTGTGCGCATCCATGAGATCCAGAACAGCATTAAGATGCCGCATACCGATTGGAGTCAAGTTGTCTCCAGAGAGTCGCTTATTCGATCTGTAACGGAGTTGATTGAACATAAAAAGCCGGATACAACGCTCTATTTTACCTGTATGGATCGGTTTGCTGAACAGTTGAATTTGCGCGAACAACCTGGGGTGTATTTCTCTAATTGTGTGGATGGCACGAAACAGCTGCACTTGCACGGCAACGGGGATATTCTTATCTGTGAGTTATGCCACCCTGTTGTGATTGGTAACATCTATAATGGAACGTCGTTGAAGGATATTTATGCCCAACAGCCGCCGGCGTTAACGGAATTCCTGGAGAAGCGGCCTTGTCCCGCGTACGATGCCTTATTTCCAGATGCATAACAAGGAAGCTCTGATGAAGATATCTGTATTAAATAAAAATATGCACTACGATAGAAGTGACTTTAGGGCTCTATAGATTGAAAATCAAGGTGATCTGATTTCCTCAATGGGAAAAAGGATGGCCTTTTTTGATTGGACTATTCATTTACACAATAACGGAGAGGACAGAAAAAACCTGAAAAAGCGAAGCTAAAAGCTTTCTGCAAGAAAGCTACTTCGGAAGCATACGCTGCGCCTTTATCCCCGGATTTTCCCCTCTAGAAAAGGGAATCAAAAAAATCTGGGGGTAACAGCGATTGGAAGGTTGTTCTGTCATCGGAGTGGCTAGTGTAAATAATCTTTAGTTCAATTGATATGGTTTCAGATTCATTTAAGCTACCGGGCCTAATATGGCCTTAAGAACTTAGATGAAGAGGTGAGCTTCACATGATGAAGATCTATGAGAAACCAACCCGGAAAGAACCACATAAACGACCGATCTCTCCAAGAAAGCGCAGATGGCTCATCATCACACTTGTCATCGTGCTTGCGGTAGGTGGAATCCTGTACAGCCTGGCTGACCGTTACCTGATCCGGCATGTGCAGGTGGTTGTGGCGGATGGGAACACGGCAACGGCAACAACGAACAACACCAATGATTCCAGTAGCACTTCGACAAACGCAACTGAGGTGAATGCAACGTCAGATGATTGGAATTATTCGAGTGATGGTATGAAGGTCCAGATTGAAAAGGTACAGACGGGTTCTGGCTCGGATCAGATTACGTATTATGTAGCTGATGTTCAGCTAACGGATACAAGCAGCCTGCGAACTGCGTTGGCAGACAACAGCTTTGGAACGAACATTACCGAAAATACATCAGAGATTGCCGCAGCCAACAATGCGATCTTTGCCATTAATGGTGACTACTACGGATTCCGTGATGATGGTGTCATTATCCGAAATGGAACGTTGTACCGGGACAGCCCCACGCGGGATGCACTTGCCCTGTTCAACGACGGTACGATGAAAACATATAACGAGAATGAGATTTCTTCCTCGGAACTGCTGGCTGAAGGTGCAACCAATACGCTGTCCTTTGGGCCCATTCTGATTCAGGATGGCGAGATCGTCAGTGATTTTAGCAGTGTAAAAATCGATAACAACTTTGGTAACCGCTCCATCCAGGATGCGAATCCAAGAACAGCGATCGGCATGAATGCTCCGAATCATTACGTCTTCGTGGTGGTGGACGGACGGCAGGTTGACAGCCGTGGCATGACCTTGGCAGAACTGGCCGATGTCATGAAAGGCCTCGGAGTAACCGAAGCCTACAATCTGGACGGCGGCGGTTCATCCACGATGTATTTTATGGGCAGAGTTGTCAATAACCCGCTGGGGCGTAACCAGGAACGTGGCGTAAGTGACATTTTATATCTAACGGAGGGACAAGGATCATGACGATATTAATTCCATCATACGAACCCGATGTACGTTTACTGAATCTCGTTCTGCAACTGCAAACATTTAAACTTGGACCCATTGTGATTGTGGATGATGGCAGTGGCCCAGGGTACCGTGGGATTTTTGAAACGGCAGAAGCCTATGGCTGTAAGGTCCTGACACACCACGTCAATCTCGGTAAAGGCAGGGCGTTGAAGACGGGTTTTCAGTATATTAAGAAGTACGGACCTCAGGGCGGTGTAGTGTGCGCAGATAGTGACGGACAGCATCTGCCACATGATATTAAGCGTATCTTCGAAGTGCTTCTCGCACAAACGACACCAGGTATTGTACTTGGCAGCCGTCGCTTCAGCGGGAAAATCCCAGCACGCAGCCGTTTTGGCAACACAGTCACCCGGGCAGTTTTTTCGCTCACGACAGGTACCAAAGTATATGACACACAGACGGGTCTACGCGGTTTTCCATACTCCATGCTGGAGTGGCTGAACCTGATTCCGGGAGATCGGTTTGAATACGAGATGAACATGCTGTTAACGGCACACAAGGAAGGGTATGAAATTACGGAGGAGTTTATAGACACGGTGTATCTGGATCACAATGAGTCCTCTCATTTCCGCCCGCTGGTGGATTCATTCCGGATCTATATGCCAATCCTGATGTTCAGCACATCTTCGGTGCTGTCCGCTCTGATTGATTTTGGATTACTGTTCATTATCCAGTATTTCACGCATAATCTGTTTCTGTCGGTTGTTGCAGCGAGACTGTGCAGCTCCATCTTCAACTATACGATTAATCGGAAGTACGTATTCTCCACAGGACGAACCTCGAAGGTTCGGCAGTCTTTGCCCAAATACTTCTCACTTGTCCTACTGGTGCTGCTATTAAACTATGGTTTACTGTATTTTTATAATGAAAAACTGATTATTCCGCTGCTCGCAGCCAAGCTGCTGACCGAGGTATCCATCTTCCTGTTCAGCTATTGGGCGCAGCGCAGATTTGTCTATTAACCCTGAAGAGAGAGTAAGCCTATGGCTTGCTCTCTTACTTTCAATCCAAACCGTTTCAAAAGAATATCCTGCGCTTCTTGGTTAACAAAAAAGGTCGAGAACAGGGGTAAGCATACCCTTGCTCTCGGCCTTTTAAACTCACAGGAGAACGAGCGTTACATCAGCTTCTTAATCTCGTCCTTGAGGATTTCGGACTGGGTGCCGAAGATGACCTGCACAGCTCCACCACCGAGCCTCATGACACCGGAAGCGCCAAGCTGTTTGAGCGCCCGATCGTTGACGGCTTTGTCGTCCCTGACAACTAGCCGGAGGCGAGTGATGCAGGCGTCAATGCTCTCGATATTATCTGTTCCCCCGATCTCGGCGAGCACTTTGCCAGCCTTGGTATCGGCAGACGCTGCCACGGCGGAAGTATTAGTGGGGGTATCGGCATCATAAGCGTCATCCTCGCGTCCCGGCGTTTTCAGGTTGAACTTGATAATCATGAACCGGAACAGGAAATAATAGACGACCGCAAATGCGAGTCCGACCGGGATCATGAGCAGCGGATTGGTCGACAGCTTCATATTCACGAGGTAATCGATCAGACCTGCAGAGAAGGCGAAGCCCAGCTTAACATTCAGCAGGTACATGATCAGGGCCGCCGCACCAGTAAGAATAGCGTGCACCACATATAGCAGAGGCGCCGCGAACATGAAGGAGAATTCGAGCGGCTCGGTAATACCCGTTAAGAACGAAGCCACCGCTGCGCCGATAAAGATCGAAGCGACCATTTTGCGCTTTTCAGGCCGGGCTGTATGAATCAAGGCTAGCGCCGCTGCCGGAAGAGCAAACATCATAATCGGGAAGAAGCCAGACATGAACATGCCTGCTGTAGGATCTCCGTTGAAGAAGCGGGTTAGGTCGCCGTGCACGACTTCTCCGGCTGCATTGGTATAATCTCCGATCTGGAACCAGGCGATGGAGTTGAGGACATGATGCAGACCGAGCGGAATGAGCAGGCGGTTGGCGATCATAAACACCATGGAGCCAACGCCGCCAAAACCTACAATCCAGGCGCCAAAAGCGCCGATGGCATCCTGAATCGGGCTCCAGACCATGCCGAACAGGATGGCCAACACCAGCATGGAGCCAGCGGTGACCATCGGCACAAAGCGTTTGCCGGAGAAGAAGCCGAGCCAGTCAGGAAGCTTGATATTATGGTATTTTTTATACATATAGGCTGCAAGCAGTCCGGCAAATATCCCGCCCAATACGCCCATATCCAGCTTGACATCGTCAGGAATATAGCCGAATACACCTGGGACGGCTCCCAGAATCCGCGTCAGCACCATATAAGCGATCAGGGCAGAAAGCGCGGCGACCGCATCCCCCGCCAGTCCGATTGCCACCCCAATGGCGAAGATGAGCGCAAGGTTGCCGAAGATCGCCCCCGCTCCCTCATTCAGGAATGGAACTACATACTGATTAAGAAATCCCCCGATCACGGGACCGAGCGGAATGTCCTTTTCATAATTAAGAAGACCGAGGCCTTGAAGAATACCTGCCGCAGGCAGGGTTGCTACAGGAAGCATCAGGGATTTTCCCAGCTTTTGCAGTGATTTCAGCATATTGTTCTTCCTTTCTTTTTTTGATTTAGGTTATTTGGACAAGCTGACTTTCATGATAGTTCCCATGCCTGCTTCTACGCTGCCATACTCCGGGTGCGACTCCCACGGCTGTTCAGCCGCATTCGCAACGATGACAGGGGTGATGACCGGATAACCGGCTGAAGCGATCGCATTCAGGTCAAATTCAATCAGAGTCTGACCGATAGTGACCTGATCCCCGGTCTGCACTTGGGGTGTGAAGCCCTGTCCTTTTAGGCTGACAGTGTTCATACCGATATGCAGCAGCAGCTGCAGCCCGGAAGTATGCTCAATCATTACGGCATGGTGCGATTTGATCAGGTGCACCACAGTGCCGTCGATAGGGGCGACCAGCCTGCCCTCTTGGGGAATCATTGCAACTCCCGGTCCCATAAGTCCTTGCGCAAACGCTTCGTCAGGCACTTCTTCCAAACTGACGCAGGTTCCGGTGAACGGGGAGGCGACGGATATTGTTTCAGATGTTTTGGCAGATTTGTTGTTTTTCCATTTCCAGATCATTGTGTGTTGTCCTTTCTGTTGTTGGTTTTGGCATGGGTTTGAAAAAGCCGGTATAAATGCATTGCGAGAAAAGCCGTTTCTTCCTCGGGCACTTCTGTACCCAAATCCTCGGCCATTACAGCGCTCAGTTTTCTGGCTAGCTGGTATTCGGACGTATATTCATTTTTCACATATTGTGCGAAGGTGGGGGCCGTCATCGGCTGCTGATACAGGCGTTCCATGGAGAAGCGCAGGTGTATCATGAGTCTTGCCTGGCTAAGGCTGCCCTGATCAAAGCGAACGCCACCCTCCTCTTCAATAATCGACTGAAGCTTGCTGATCACATTGGATACCTTAACCAACTGTCCGACAGGGACGTGATTTACGGAGGAGTACACATGGTATGTCAGGAACCCCGCCTCATCTTCCGGTATCTCTACGCCAAAAGCCTCTCCGATCATGGCCGCCGCTTCCGAGGCGATTTCGAATTCTTTCGGAAAACTGAGCTTTGTCTCCGTAAGAAAAGGGTTCAGAATCTCCATCCCGTTGCGGATACGATATAAGGTGAACTGAATATGACTCGGAAGAGCAAGATAGATCTTGTCATTCAGCTTGCCGGGAAACTGATCAGCGATGAGACGGATAATTCGGTCAGAGATGTCGATGACATTGGGGTCCAAGTCCCTCATCAGCTCCTGAGCCTGCCCCCATTCCTCCCGGTCTTCCAGCCGGAACCTTTTCTCAATCCGCGGATCATCGGACTGCACGGTGCTTTCCACTTTGAACGCAAATCCCAACCCTTTGCCAATCAATACATACTCCTTGCTATTCTGGTGCGACCGGGCCAGAACAATATTGCTGCCGACGACCCGCTCCACCTGCAGAATCATTCCTTTACTCACGGTTCACCGCCTCCTCGTTTCTAAAGTTAACGCTTTCATGCCTCCGGAACGCAAAAAGAGCCAAGAAGCGAGTATAGTCTCATGTTCGCTTCTTGGCTCATGCCCTCTGGGGTGGTAACACGCCAATTCATTTTATGTTTTTATCAGAACGTTCTTCCTACATAATATATAAGCTGATCTGCCACCGTCAACTATAATTTTGTCATCCCACTGTTCGTCGTTTAATATAGGGTATGTGTAAACGAAAAGGTACCTGCCGTAGATGGAGCCAAATCTAACATGAATAGGAGTATGCCTATGTATCTTCGAAGTGTGGAACTCATGTCGGCCAAGATCGAGAATCGGGACCAATATCCTTTTGACATCCCCGCGATCCGATCCTTGGAACGATTGGAGCTCACGAATAACGTTACTTTTTTTGTAGGTGAAAATGGTTCAGGGAAATCTACGCTGCTGGAAGGCATCGCTCATCAATGTGGATTCAATACCGCAGGGGGTGGCAGGAATAATACCTATGAGACACATGCTTCGGAATCCTCGCTCGGGAATTATCTCAGGCTGGCCTGGTTGCCCAAAATAACGAATGGTTTCTTCATGCGCTCTGAATCGTTCTATCAATTCGCATCACATGTCGATGAGATGCCGGCGTCGCTTCAATACTATGGCGGGCGTTCATTACATGAACAATCCCATGGGGAGTCTTTTCTCAGTCTGTTCGTCAATCGCTTCAGTTCCAAAGGCATCTATCTGCTCGATGAGCCCGAAGCCGCTTTATCTCCAGCTAGGCAGCTCTCCTTATTGCGTATCCTTCATGATCTTTCGGGCACTTCACAATTCATTATTGCGACGCACTCACCGATTTTGCTGGGATATCCGGGGGCAGAGATTTTAAGTTTTGACGATAACCATATTCAAGAGGTAGTCTATGAGGATACCGATCACTACCAGATTACCCGCAGCTTTCTGGAGAACCGCGACCGGATGCTGAATGAATTATTTAAAGACTAAATTAAGATTGCGATACCAAGATTAAAACTACATTTTGTATGAGGAGAGATAGGATGAAAGTAGGATTCATAATCATTGATATGCAAGAGAGTATTGTGCGGAAAAAGATGGATCAGAGCTCGATAGACCATGCTTGCGAGTACATTAACCATGTAGCTAACGTGCTGCGCTCGAATGATCATGTGGTCGTTCACGTGCAGGATGTGGAGGGCATGGAGGAGGCACCACCGGAAGAATATCGTATTATTCCCGAGGTGGATGTGAATGAGAAGGATATCACAGTTACCAAAGAAGCTTCCAATGCTTTCTGGCAAACTGATCTGGAGCAGGTGTTGAAGAGTCACGGAATTGAATTGGTGATTATCGCCGGTTTTGCTGCAGAGGAATGTGTTCTATTCACCTACAACGGAGCAATGGAGCGAGGATTCCGGCCGGTGATGTTGCAAAACGGAATTCTTAGCACCCATCATGAAGCGGTGACTTCAACGTACAGAGATCGCAATGTGATCTCATATCCTGTGGTTAATTATCTAATCCATTAAGTGTCAGTTATATCCAAAATGGAGGTGATGGTGATGAACGTGCTTCACATTGCTTTTGTCCTTGTGATCTCATTGGCAGGCGTTGCCTTCGGCGTTCAGGGATTGAAGAAAAAATCTCCAGTCATGATGTATATCAGTGTAATATTTATTTTCGTTCCTATACTTCTTTTCATGGATTGGTTGACATTCTTACCTTTTATCGCTCCCGCAGCGCTTGCCAGTGGATACTTGGTGAAAAATAAAGACAAGACCAATAATCGGACTCTGTAGGGAGTCTTTTTTTTTGCACAAATGTACACTTCCACTACGACAGTTAAGGTTACTCCATGGTTTAAACCAAACTTTGCCTATATCTGCTGTGGTTGAAAGGATATATTGAGAACAGGGCACAGCAAACTCGTTGTGGACATCGGTAATGTCATGTATGGACCACTAACCAACTCATTAACTAAGGGAGATGTGCAATGAAGATGAATGTGCAAATTACGAGTATTTTGGCAGAACAAAAGGAATTGTTTCTCAACCTGTACAACTTGTATTTATATGATCTGTCTGAATTTTCTGGTGAGGATCTACTTGAAGAGGGGAAATATGATCCAACGAACACCTATCTATATCTGGAACGCGATGAATTACATCCGTTTTTGATTCAGTATGAAGGAAAGGTTATTGGATTCGTACTGGTGTGCTCACCTCCATATGTGCCGGAAGGTGTGGATTATACCGTGCAAGAGCTGTTCCTGGTTAAAAAGTATCGCGGACAGGGGCTAGCAGCACAAGCGGTTGACTTGGTTTTTGCTCAATTTGAGGGTACATTCAAAGTAGAACAGCTCGCTAATAATGCGGCAGCAGTTTCATTCTGGAAAAAATATTATGAGCAGTATCAGATCAACTACACCGAGTCTGAATATAGCATTGAGATTGACAACATCGCTGGCAGCCACCAGATTTTGTCCCAGACTTTTGTGCATCGAATATAGATAGATCCTAATTAAAATTAGAAGGTGATTCGTTTGTTTATTATCGTAGCAACCAAGGGGAATTGGAAGTGGGTCTCAGGTGTATTTCAGGCAGAAGATGTAGCTAGACAGTACATGGATCTAATACCTGATGAGCTGATGGGCTACCAGGAATTTATTGAGGTAGAGGACATCGCATACCCTTTTTTATATTATAGAGCGTCAGGAATCTCCATTTAGGTTTCTTGGCAAAGATGGAGTGATTGCACTTTTCGATAAAACAGATGTATCAGAGGATGAAGATGAGGTGCACTTCAATATCTACACGATTGATTCAAATTATAGACCGAAGAAGCCGGGTTTAGACTATATGGGCATACTGAGACATGATCATGTGACCAATGAGTTTATAGCGATTTACTGAGAAGAAGGAATAGAGTTTCTGAGTAAACGAAGGATTTTCCAAATGTAATGAATTTTCTCTCTAGGTCCCATTTGCTTCTCCTGAGTTAGGAGGTGGATAGGATCTTTTTCGATTCCCATTTACCAATACATGGGTTATGATGAATTAAGAGGAGTCTATGGGAATGAAGCGTGTGAGGGGGACTTAAGCATGCCGAAGCATCATTTTGTTATTGAAAACAAATCGCAAGTAAACGAATATATCTATACTTCCTACTCTTGGGACTCTAACGGCATGATACATGGAAGTGGATTAACCACAGAGAATCATACGACCTTGGAAGACGAATTCATTGCGTACATCTATGATTCCCTTTGCTGGTTGGATACATGGAATCCATCTACCTGTATGAGATGTAGTGGACTGAACAACTATGGAATAACCGTTATTGAAGAGCAGGATGCTTTGTTGAAGTTTCATCAACTGATTCGAGCCTGGATGGATCTATTTAGCCATGCGACTGATCCGATCGTTCTTACAGGGAATTACAGCATTGCTGGAGGCGAACAGAAGGGCGACTACGAGAAACTCGTATACAACAAAGTTGAATTAATCAACGAATTAAACAATCTTGCGAACATGGCAAAGTATGCTGAAGTAAATGGGAAATGCATTGTGCATTTTGGGATATGAAAGTTAACTCTTATAAGATCCAATTTACTATAGAAGGGAGTTTTTATATTGCCTTGGCCTATGGTTCATTTTGCAATTGCATCCGAATTGATATTCAAGCCATCCCCTGAATTATTATTGGGAAGTCTCGCTCCAGATTCCATTCACGTAAGAACTAATCTTCGTACTGAGAAGGCAAAAACACATCTCATGCCAGAGGCAGGAAGGTTCGCAACAGACGAAGAACTTAAAGAATTTTTTGAGTCCAACAAGAAGATAGCTTATAGTGATCCCAAATTCCTGCAATATCTGTGCGGATACATCGCCCATATCTATACGGATCGCGTGTGGACTTTCGATATCTATCCTGTATATGAAGTCCACCCCAATGGAAGAAGCGTGTATACACAGGATGTCACGAAGTTAGAGTTTATGATTCTACAGAATTGGAACGGGGCCCATGAATGGTTAAATGAGCTGAACGTGGGGGGGAGCATTTGATCTAGGCGGATTGCTGGAATCTGAGGTGTATCAGTATAGGGGAGAGAAACTTGAGTTTTTGGCTAATCCTGACAACGAACCTTTGGGTGATTTAAATCTTTTATCCATGGAAGCTATGGAAGAGTTCATACATAAAACGGCGTTAGCGCTAAAACAATTGTATACAAAATGGAATGTGTATGAAGATTTACGCAGCAATGAAGGCACTGCACAAATTCGTTTGTGAGTTGCATTCGAAGATCAATGAGATTATTTTAACTGTAAATGAAGAAATATTGCGGCACTACGGTTATATCTGAAAGTGGGTCTCCAGTTAATCTTGCATCATAGAATTACATAAAGGAGGAGGACATGGACATCGTTATGACGCTTGAACCGCACGGATGGCTGGATATTCTGATTAAACCTAATCAAGCAGAACAGATAGAGATTCCGGTTTCTTTTTTGTCGGATGCGGTTGATGAGGTGGCACGCCATATCGTTGCATTGCACAAAGGAGCAGCTGATGTAACCATGACCATGCAGACCGAACCTGGAGAATATCGATTCTGGATCAAGAAACGTTCACAGGCAATCGTTCAATTTATGGTGTATGAGATGAGTGATAACTTTAGCCCAGAAGACGTCATAAAGGGTCGGTTACTCATGTCTGAAGAGCTAATGCTGGTCAAGTTGACCAAGCTGTTCTACAGGGAATTAAGCAAATTGAAGGAAATGGAACCGGAGGAATATCACAAACGGTGGAGTTTTGATTTCCCATTGGAAGCCTATAAGCGGATAGGAAGGGTTGTCCAGATCCGTTGAATTCGAATGAATTAGACGAGAAGGAGGAGTGACGTGGCGAACATATATAAGGGAAGATATTCCGCTCAGATTGAGGGAGAATTTGTTGTTTTTATCATCGGAATGAGGATCAATCGTCTGTGGGCTATACACAAATGGCTGCCTGTCTTTAAGTCCATGGGCCCGATGATTAAAGAACTGTATATGAATCCGGAGACCGGATTTCTGAGTACAGAGTATTTTATAAGTTGGCGTGGGGTGACGCTACTCCAATACTGGCGCTCTTACGATGAATTGGAGAAATACGCACGGGGCGGATTACACTTGGAAGCTTGGAAAAAATTCAACCGATCCATTGGTACTGACGGGACTGTAGGGATCTATCATGAGACATACAAAACACAGTTGGGTTCCTTCGAAACCATATACGCCAACATGCCCAAATTCGGATTAGCTAAAGCGTCTGACCATGTGCCAGCGACAGGCAGGATGGAGACATCCAGACGCAGAATGGGCGGAGAGAATGACCCGGCCGTGGAAGCACCAGAGAATCCTTAAATTGGTGAAAAGAAAGGAGCATGTTATGAAGGCTAAACTTCGACCAGAAGATATATATTCAAAGCAACTTAGCTGGCTGTGTATTGAACCGATGCTTGTTTCTGTACGGGGCAGAGATATGGCAGCCAAAACAGAGATATACCGACAGTTACATGAAGGGCAACAAGCCTTATTTCTGTTCTATTCCTATCACAATCACACAAAGAGTCTGGCAGAATTTTATTGGTTTTCGGCCTATAACATCATTGAGATCAAGAGCTGGAACGGGATCAAGAACGGAATGAGCTACTTTAATCAAAATGAAATGGTAGATCTGCTGGACGACATCGAGCGTTTGATTACAAGTGAAAATAAAGTCGGAGACACTTGGCGTGAGGTGCTGACAACGGATCTGGAGAAGGACCCAATCCTGCTCCAGAGAACAGAGGCATTATATGCTACCTATCAGATCGTGGCACAAGCAGCTATTACACACATGAACGAGATAATTCTGCAAAATCAGGAGATGTATCTGGAGGTAGAGTAAGGTTAACGTAGCACCTTGATAAAAAAAGAATAGCTCATGCCTTGAATGCTCTGGATGAGTACATAGAAGAACTGCTCCTATGGAGTGGTTCTTTTTATTGTCTACGAGTGCTGATGCAACAAACCTGCAAAATCATGCAACAAAACGCAATACAGTGGGATAGTCATAACTATGGCAGTAATATGAGTTGTGAGAGGAGGGCAACACGTGAAAGTCATTTTTGAAGAGAACACAGCAATTGAAAAAAGGGTGGTCAAAGTCGTTACTCATCCTGAGGAGAGATCGAAGTGGGATCGTATTGAAAAAGCGATCGGCCAATCGGAAACCCAACTAACGGTCATCCATGCCAAGAATAATCGCAACATACAGATTCAATTGAGCTCGGTGGTCGCCATTGAGTCAGAGGATCGGATGTGTTGTGTACGTGTGATTACAGGCGAGAGATACCTGCTTAACAAACGCTTGAAATTTGTGGAAGAAGACTTGGATGACGTTCATTTTGTGAAAATTAATAATCAAACGATCATCAACACACGGTATATCACCGCATTCTCTGCAACAGACCATGCTCGGATTAAGGTAGATCTGACCGATAGCTCCAGTTACTTTGTCAGTCGATTTTATATTAAAAACTTTAGGGGGAAATTATCATGATGATGCAGCTTAGGCTTTCCTTTTTTCAAGTATTCACCGTTACTTCACTCTGGGTGACCTTGCTATTGACCCTATTCTATAATGATCAACCAATCGAAATGGGCTATCTGTGGAATATTGCCGCCATATCAGCTATTGCAGCTGTGTTGTTTGGAATGATGTATAACATGCTGTGGAACTATTTTACGTTAAAACCGGTATGGAATATCGTCATTTCTTCCACATTCAATATTGCAGGAGGTATGGCGATGGTATGGTTATTCTCGGTAGACATGTTCCAATTCATCGCTCCCTGGTTCCCCGGCATGTGGTTATTATCTATCGTGCTGCACGTCATCGCTTTTTATTTTTATGCTAGAATGGATAGCAGGAAAAAAGCGGAAGAGTTAAACAACATTCTCAAGTAGGTAAGGGGAACAAATATGAACGAGGAAGAACTGTTGCAGTTGTACGGGGTGGAACCTGATGAGGTACACCGGGAGGCCATCCGACAGCTGCTTCAGCAAGAGATTGAGAACCGAAAGTCAGAGGATAACGAGGTTCTGAGACTATTGTGCATCATGTTATTCTGTATTGGAAATGTGGAGGACACCACGCTGATCTGGCAAGCCAAACGAAAGAATCAGGATACGGGCAGTTATATTGATGTGCAGTTATTATGTGGTGCAGGGTATGAGGAGACATTGTTTTACCTGGAAAATATGGACGGGGAACAGGCGTACAAGGAGTTGCTTTACCTTAAACAGTGCGAGCCGTATGACTTTGTTGATTTTTCCAACGCGGAATGGGTCTCAGACTATAAACAATATTACAGTGTTTAATATATGAGTAAACCGGAAGGAGGGGGACTATGCCAAGTTTGCATGACAACATCATCTTAAGTTACGAAGTTGATTTAGAGAACAAAAGAATCAGGATACGCACTCGTTCGAGTCATGATGTGCCGAAAAATATGGATGTTTTATTCTCTGGTGTAATGGCCCATGCGTTTGATACACCGCTGCATGGCAGCATTATTCTGGATCTGGATGAGTGGGATATAGCGCATTTTATCCCTTATAATCGAGAGTTGTTAGAGTCGGGAAAAGGCTATGGTTGGCCTGTCAGCTATGATTCCTATGACGAATTGCAAGTCCGGCTGATCGAGGAGAAATACAAGTACATGGTGATCTCATCCTCGTATGGATTGAGTGGTTGGGTTTTGGCAAAGAACGTAGAGATTTCTGTTCAAGAAGCGGAGTGAACGGGATGGAGCGTGAGAACACGCAGCATGGTGGCAAGAGGGGCGCGGGACTAAGAACGGGCATTGTTGTGCTTGTTGTTCTGCTCCTTATTCTGGTCATGACCAATCCAAAAGAAGAGGATTTTGTTGCATGGCTCGCAAGTGAACATAACATCCATTCTTCGTATAATGTGAATGAAGGCAGGACGTTTGTGCAGAAAATCGATGGTGAGGGAAGGAATCTTCATGTTAAAGGTGGACATATACGGCATATGGGGATCTTTTCAACATATAGTTACCTTTTCTCGGATAATGAAGAAAAAGAGATCCAGATTGAAGCGACCGGCATAATGAATATGCTATTTAATAGATAGCTAGATTGACTGTGGACGGTTACAAAAGTTGAGTGAATGTTCTGCTGATAACCACGCGCTTTGCATGATGTAACTCGTGCAGAGAAGCGTGTTTTTTTGCGTATAAAGCGATAGAGACAGAGATGGTTAACTTCGTTTATTCGCAAATTCCACATTATGGGTTATGATGTACCTTGAGAGAAAATTTTACATACATAGGAAGTCTCTATTTTAAATTAAAGGCATTTAAGGTCTTTACCAGGGGAGTATTATCCATGATTGAATAGAGGGCTGATTATGAAAAAGTTAACTGTAGTTTCATTATTATTACTACTTCTGGTGGCCTGTCAGAAACAGGAAAACACTGAAGATGCACAACAATCAATAGATTCCTTGGCTCAAAGTGTCACAGAAAAAGGGGCACAACAGGATGAAGAAATATCGACATCCCAAGAGAAGGAAGACATCCCACCTGAGTACCTTGATGAAACAAACTATACAGGGGATGAATTGGAAATCGTCAAACTTATGAATGCCCGTATGCGTTATTTATACGAAGAGGATGAAAAGCGATATATGAATCTTTTTGATCCAAAATCTACTATATCAGGCAGTGGTGACGGTTAACGAGTTAAAAGAGAACAACGAGGAGTATAGTAATACTATGGTGTTTTGGAAAAAGAAAGAAGATGGCGATTCTGCGAAATGGGTTATTGCAGATATTGATTAATAACATAGTGTCTGACACCTGGAAGATCCATGTCTTCACACAAAATAAAGGATGATGTAATGATGGCAAGGCGATTAATACTGATTGAAGGGTTACCGGGTTCAGGCAAGTCAACGGTTGCCAAAATGGTTTCCGAAATTTTGATAGAACAAGGCAAGAAGGTACAACTATTTCAAGAAGGGGACCTGGAGCACCCTGCTGATTACGAGGGCGTATCTTTTTATTATGCTGGAGACTTCGAGGCTTTATTGAAAACGCATGAAGAATACAGAGAGATTCTGGAAAGCAATGCGACGGCCCATGATCAAGGTTTCCTGATTCCTTATCGTAAGATGAAAGAACAATGGGGAATAGAGCTTCCCGATCACCTTCTACAGGATATTTTCAGCCGAGATATTTACGAAATTCCTTTTGAGCAAAATGTTAAGCTGACTACCGGGAAGTGGCAAGATTTCACCCAAAACGTGTTAAGCACGAATGATGACTGCATCACGATATTTGAGTGTTGTTTTATCCAGAATCCACTAACCATGGGTCTCGTAAAATGCAATCAATCCAAAGAGCAGAACGTGCAGTATGTATTGGAACTGGGGCGTAACATCCATGCTCTGAATCCGCTTCTCATCTATATCGACCAGAAAGATATATCCTATACCTTTGATAAGGCGGTTAGTGAAAGACCAAAAGAATGGTCAGAGGGATTCATTAATTATTATACGAACCAGGGTTTGGGGCAGGCACAGGGTTATCAGGGTGTTGAGGGTACGGTACAGGTTTTGCAGGAAAGAAAGAAGCTGGAGTCCGAAATCTATGGGTTACTACAAATGGATAAGGTATGGCTGGATAATTCGGATTATGACCGCAAGGCTTGTAGGCACAAGCTAGAAAAGATTCTGCAGTAACCTTAATGAAATACGAATACATACCGGAGGTCAGTTTTATGACATTTTATGGAGTAGCCTTAATTGCAACAACCGCAATCTTAATTATTATAGGTGTTCGAAGCAAACGGAAAGTACTTCTTAGATGGGGCATAGCCAGTTTAATTTTATTGCTCGTACTTATTATTCCTTCGTTCATTAACGGGTTCATGGACGGATTTGCTGATGGGTGGTCAGCGAGATGACCACTGCAGATAACAATAATGTATCGTATGAACAAAATAACAACAAATTCAACTTTCGTGTGGCAGGTATTGTGATGGATGCGGGAAGAGTTCTTTTGCATACGACTGAACAGGATGATTTCTGGAATCTGCCCGGAGGTCGGGTGAAATTAAACGAGACAACAGAAGCGGCTATTGTGCGAGAGATGATGGAGGAACTGGGTGTTCATGTAGAAGCGCAAAGGCTTGCATATGTTAGTGAAGATTTCTTTGAATATGATGGCCTGAAGTATCATGAAGTTGGCTTTTATTATCTCATAACATTGCCGGAAGCCCATAAGCTCTATAGCGAAGTTGAATTCAAAGGTCTAGAGGATAACGGTAAGTTAACTTTCCAATGGTTTTCCTTGGACGAACTAGAGCATATGGAAGTTTACCCTGTGTTTTTGAAAAAGGAACTGAGTAATCTTCTTGATGTAAAAGGCATCAGACACTTCATTCAGAAATAGAGGGATAGGTGCCTATGGACATTACATTTATTCGTCATGGTCATGGCGAACACTTGATGGATTACCCTAATCAATTAAATTGCCTGCACCCTGGCCTCACTGAATTGGGAAAAAGTCAGGTTATAGCGTTGCGTAAACAAGTGGTTTTTGCTCCTGAAGACGTCATTTTGGTTAGTCCAACGAAACGTACTATTGAAACAGCGCAACTCCTAACCCCTAACAAAAATCTTGTATTCTTCAGCCCGCTGGTTGGCCCAAGAATGTTTCCTCAGAATCCAGAGTTTGTTCCTTTCGTCTGCGATCAGATCTATTCCAAGGAAGAGCTCAGCCATCATTATGCTGACATAAGATTGGTTGAGCTGGGGTTGGATTGTTGGGAAGAAAGTATTAATCAGATGGATGCATGTCGGTTCAAGATATTAGCTGAACAGCTTCTTGAATGGTGCAGGAAACAGAGTGGCAATACGTTTATCATTTCACATGACGGTACGATATCGAACTACAGGATTTTACTCGGAGAAAAAGGGCTAACCAAAAGTGATTTTCTTGGTGAAGCAGGACAGTACATAATCCGAAACGTTTAATGATTAATCCATTTTTTTGGCAGGGAGGGATTACATGAAATCTGTTCCGTTCTCCATACTTTTATCCAGTGTCATTTTGGGTATCTCGTTTATTATTGGCTGCATATTGTTAACGACTCAGGAGAGAAATAGTGAACTGACTCATGCAGTAGAGCAAGAAGTACCTAACGATAAAGTATTATTAACGATTCAAGAAACTGGGGAGTATCTGAGTATGACTGAAGAACAGGTGATGAGTATTATTAAGGCTGAACAAGGGAGTTTCACGGTATCTGGTTTCTTTGATGGGAGAATGTTTCCTTTCATTAAGGTTCAGGATAAATTTTTTGTTAGTAGAGTGGAGTTGGATTTGTGGGTTCAGGAAGCATCTGCAAGTCACAGAAGATATATTAATGGGCAAATGCAGTAGTCCTATGGGAACGCTGGATAATCCAAAGGAGATGAATCCACATGGAATTCGTGGGAGAGAAGGTAAGAATAACAACAGTCACAGAGCAGGACCTCGACTTCATATGTCAACTTGAATGTGACACAAACATTTGGAGCTTTGAGGAAACTGTTGAAACGGATGAGGAAAAGGTCCGTGAGAAATATCGCAGCCATTTTGCTGTCGCAGATGAGAAACCGTATGCCTATGATTTCGTTATACGCCGATTGAATGATCCGGAAGATACACCCATTGGTATCGTTCAGATGTGGAGTTATGTGGATTACCGAAAAAGCTGGGAACTTGGATACGGTGTGCTTTCAGAATACGCAGGCAACGGATATGGGAGCGAGGCTACACGTCTTTTGTTACAATTTGCGTTTCAAGAGTTACAAGCTCATAAGGTCGTCGGCATGTGTAATTCGCAAAACGTTCGCTCAGCAGCACTGATGCAGCATGTGGGAATGACACGGGAGGCCGTCTACCAGGAAGAACTATGGTGGAACAATCAGTGGACAGACCAGTATTTTTTCTCGATTTTGGATAGAGAGTTTAAGTCAGTCTAATAGGTACGGGGGGGCATAAGATGACTACGTTGGTTCTGCTAAGTGATTTGGTATTCAAATCTAACGATAAATTGGATCAGAGAATACTACGCTTATTTAACAGTGAACAGCCTTCCATCGGATATATCCCTTCGTGCTCCGACCCGGAGCGGAAGTATTTTGAACACACTAGACGTTACTATAATCAAATAGGAATAGATAACATTCAATTTTACGATCTTGATCTGGAGTATGAGGAGAGAACATTTGGCTCTATTTTCGAATGTGATGCGATTCATCTATCCGGAGGGAATACGTTTTATTTTCTAAGTTTATTACAGAAGAGAAATGTGCTTGGTTTGTTGCATTCCTATGTGAAGAGTGGCGGCATTCTGATTGGGGTCAGTGCAGGCAGTATTTTGACTACACCTACGATAGAGATAGCAGGGTATGGGGAAGATGCTGATGAAAACAATGTAGATCTGAAAGATATGGGAGCACTGGGACTCGTTGATTTTGAATTTGCACCGCACTGGGATGGTTCGGAAGACAGCCTGGATTCATTAAGAGAGTATAACCGTGTTAATCGTACGGCGATTTACGTGTGCCAAGATGGTGGCGGGGTTGTAATTGATGGTGAAAGCGTAGAGTTATATGGAAATGTGCGTCTCGTAGATTACAGAGAGAGTGGGTCTGTTGATGAGTAATATTACGGTCTATCATTATGATGCTTTCTCTACAGTTCCCGGTCAAGGTAACCCTGCAGGAGTGGTTTTTGATGCTGATCATTTCAGTGAGACGGAGATGCAGCAGATCGCTTATAAGGTTGGTTTTAATGAGACGGTATTTGTGTTGAACTCTGAAGTAGCTGACGTCCGATTACGTTATTTTACACCTGGCCATGAGATTAATCTGTGTGGTCATGCCACAATGGCATCACTGTATGGTTTGAAGACGCGTGGGATGTTAAGTGACAAAGAGTTGATCACAATTGAAACCAATGTAGGTACATTACCCATACGATTTGAGCGCAATGCCGACACCATTTACATGGAAATGAAACAGGATCAGCCACAGTTTATACCGTTCCAGGGGGATATCGAGAAGCTGGTAAGCGCCATCAATCTCACTCTGGATGAGGTTGACCATTCTACGCCAATCGTTTATGGAAGTACAGGAACCTGGACGGTATTAATCCCGATTCGTGAACTGAACTCTTTTATGAAGATGAAACCGGATTCTTCGCTGTTCCCAGGAATTTTAATTGATAATCCTAAGGCTTCCCTTCATCCCTTTTGTTTCGAAACCCGTTATTCCGATGTGATGATGCATGCCAGACATTTTTCATCACCTTACTCTGGTACGACGGAAGATCCAGTGACTGGAACAGCCTCCGGGGTGATGGGTGCTTATTATTTAACCTATGTGAAACCGGAGATCGATAAGGTACAGTTTGTGGTAGAACAGGGGCATGAGATTGGAAGAGATGGAAAAGTTCAAGTGAGTGTGATTCGGGATGGTGAGGATATGGATGTCAGAATTAAGGGCACAGCTGTTTTTGTGCGTGAAATGAACGTTGCATTGGCGACCTGATCTTCTACATAAAGGAGAGACTCTTGTTGAATGGAAAAACTGTTTTAGATAGCGTTACTCGTATGTTGAAAGAAGAATTAACGGATGCATTGGTGGGGATATATTTACACGGTTCTATGGCCATGGGATGCTTTCATCCGAACCAGAGTGATATCGATATATTGGTCGTTAGCCGGGAAAAGCGATCTGCCGACACCTATCGAAGGATTGCACAAAAGTTAATGCATATTGAAGATGAGATGCACATTACGAAAGGCTTTGAACTCAGTATTGTACTGGAATCTACGATTGTTGCTATGGCATACCCTACTCCTTTTGAGTTTCATTATTCTGCCTATCACCGGGAGAAATATCGAACGGATGAGCAATATCTATGTGGTGGATATGAAGATCTGGATCTGGTAGCACATATGGCGGTCATCTATGAGCGAGGTATTGTGCTGGATGGCAAACCCATTAAGAATCTGTTCCAACCGGAAAATCGTGAACATATGATTGCCTCAATCACATCGGACGCGAGTTCAGCTATGGAAGAAATTGTGGACAACCCAGTCTACTATGTATTGAACCTGTCCCGGGTTCTCTTGTATGTGAAAGATTCAGTCATTCACTCCAAGCGAGAAGCAGGAGCATGGGCGCTCACAGAGCTACCCGCTAAATACACGGACGTCATCTCACAATGTCTTGCAAAGTACAATGGTGAACTGGAAAATGTGAATTTGAGTGAAGCATTACTTCTGGATTATGCGGAATATATGTTGAATCAGATCCAAGTGAAGGGAGAATAACATTTTGCAAATTATTGATATTCGGCAGAAGCCGGACGTGCTGCAAGAAGCAGTACAGTATTTCTGGAAACAATGGGGCTCAGAATCAAGCTTTCATTTCTATCGGGATTGTATAGAGCGTTCTGTGGACACAGAGAGTGATGTGCCAAGGTTTTATGTGATGCTGGACGGAGACAGAATTATCGGTGGGTACGCATTATTACGAAGTGATCTGAATAGCAGGCAGGATCTCTTTCCATGGTTTGCATGTCTTCATGTTGATCCAGAATATCGGGGCCAGAACCTGGGTGGACAACTTCAGACCCATGCGATGAATGAGGTGAAAGCGAAAGGGTATGACAAGCTGTATTTGTGTACTGATCTGACCGATTATTACGAGAAAAGTAATTGGACTTATATCGGTAAAGGATACCTGCTTGATGATGAAGAGACGCGAATCTATGAATATCAGATTTGATCATGGATCTACCACTCCCTGAGTTGAGTGGTAGATTTTTTATTTTAACTGATAAGCACGCTAAATGCCCCTTACATCTACCAGAAAAGTTAACTGAGGAAAAATATGCTAGAATAGGAAGTGAATATTTATAAGGGTCTATTAGGAGGAATAATGATGATGTTTGGTTCTATCATTACAATATTAGCAATGTTGATTAATGTGTTGTTATATGGACTGGGCGTGTATGCGCTAATCCTGTTTATTAAGCTAGCCCGACGTGGGATTCAGGCACTGGATATCTACCTGTATGAGAAACGAGGAGAGCGTTTCTAACGTTCACCAGCTCATACTCGAACAGAATTATCATTTTTCTCTCAGTGTTTTATCTTTCCTATTCTAGTATGATTAACGCATCAATCCAGTAAAGAGAGGGTTAATGACATGGATGCTTTTTTAGAGCAAATTAACGAGTTAAACGAGCTTCAGAAAGACTTGGTCAGCCTACATCCTTTGTTTGCAGAACATTATCCAGTGGTTGTAGCCTATGAAGCTTTATTATATATCTATGATTATTCGTCCAAAACGCAGCAATATGAGTGGGTGAAGACGGTTCCGGACGATTTATATATTCCAGATGAATGCCTTGCTGCGATGCCGGTGCACCATATGGACGGACGAATGTGTGCGATTGTAACGGATGCAGCGTTCAAAGATCTGGAGCAGAAAGTTTATCTGTTCCACGAATATGTTCATTGTTATGTATATGAGAAATATGATGAACGGATCGTCAACCGTCTCAAGATTAAGCATAAAATGGATCAACTGAAGCGCGTAACATGGGAACTGGATTATGAGTTTCCGTATGAAGATGAAATCGTTGTGGAACGGATTAACTCATTGTTGTCTGCTTTGAAGAGTAAAGACCTGACGCAAGTACAGACAGCTAGAATGGCACTGTTCCGTTCATTAAATGAAGAACAAGCCGAGTATTGGAGCTGGTTGGAGTGGAACGAGGGTTACGCGCGTTATATTGAGAATCTGATTCGAGCGAAATTTGGGCAGGAAAGCAATCATATGGGAGACACAGCTCCGTTTAACCGCTTGATGTTCTATGAATGTGGATCGGAATATATTAGTCTGCTTGTGAAGGAGCACCCGGAGTACCATACGGATCTGGAGCAGCTGTTTGACCGGACGCAAGTGGAGAGAATACAGGGTTAATCACGCATCTACGGTGAAAAAAGGTGGAACCTAGCGAAGTCTCACTATTCGCGAGATCTGTACGTTGCACCAGTAGATTATATCGTTTCTTTTTCTAAGTATAGTAGAATACTTCCCCGATAAAAGGAGATTAACTCTATGCCGTTACCTATGGTTCATCTCAATATTGCTAATCTGATTGCAGACTCGCTGCAAATGCAGGCTGATCGAGGTTCATTCTATCTGGGGAATATCGCCCCAGATTCCATACATATGCGCGAAGGTACAACCAGAGATGATAAGGAATACACCCATTTCAACCCGAAAGATAATGGAGATTACGTTGGTGAACTGAAGGATCTCTACTCAAGCTATATGCAACAACTTAACGATGAAGGATGGAAGTGGTTTGTGCGAGGATACTTTATGCATGTGCTGACAGACTATTACTGGTTCCGGAGTGTGCATCCCGAATTCGTCGAACGGGTCAACAAGGTAGACCAACATACAGGCAGTAGCAGATCGAAGGATGAACTGGCGCGTTTATATTACCAGGAGACGGACCAGATCGATTTCAATCTCTATCAAGGTTCAAGTTGGAGCGAAGAGGTATGGCAGGTGCTCAACAGTTCACCGGGTTATGACATGACGGGTCGTTTAACTGCTGATGAGATTGTACGCTGGCGGGACCACACGTTTTCTTTTCTTAATGGGGAAGAACCGGGAATTACTCCTGAGTTCATCACGGGTGAGAGAGTTCAGGTATTTGTGGAAGAGACCGTAGAGCGACTGATCTCTATGTTGTCTTCATGGGACCCGGAGTTACGTAACTTGATATGAATATAGATAGTTAGTGCAGTTGAGTCATTTCATTATATACTGTATTTATTACTTCTCTACTCATTACTAGTTTATTAATACTAAGTCAGGGAGGCACGCAGTATGGTGAAATATGTAGGAGTGTTGCTCGTATTTGTCATTGCCACGTTCATTGCAGGGTGCAGTAAACCGAATGAATCGAACGCGGAAGAGGGACTTCCTCTGTTGATCACCTTAACCTGTAATCCAGACCTCACTTTGGAACCATGCCAAGATGTTGAGTTTGATCGATCTGATGAGATACGGATCATGATGGAGGCCATACATAAGGCTGAGCGTTTGCCCGGCATTCTCGATTATGGTACACAGTACGACATGAGCATAACAAATGCGGACAGCTCGATAACACGGTATGATCTTTCATTAGGAATGGATCCCAAGATGCAAGGCCTGTTAGTAAACCATGAAGACACGCACACTGGATATAGCATATCCCTTGAGGATTCGAATCAACTAAGAAGGCTGATTCAGCGACGTACAGATTAAGAAGGTATATGGAACGGAGAAGAACCTGTGGATGACAAAATTACCATTGAACCTTTGACGCAATCAGATGCAGATGGAGCGTATCAGGTGTTCGAGACAACCATTCCCCGCAGCATTTGATCAGGAGGGAATAGGCTCGCTTCTGGATGATATTCAGGATGAAATAACACAGAAAAAAGCGATGATTCACAAGGCATTGCAAGCAAAGGACAACATCAAAGCAAGTGTATTTTTACCTCGTCGCCAAAATGGGAGATGTTATTGTAGGCACAATCTCGTATGGACCGTGTGGTAAGGAGATTCGAGAATGTACAGAGGGCCGGCTGAACGATATCGGAGAACTGGGTAGCCTGTACGTGTTGCCCGATGTTCAAGGTCAGGGGATTGGTTCAGCGCTCATTCTCGCACTGGTTACTGAACTGCAGCGGCTGGGAATTCAGCAATTCTGCCTGGATAGCGGTTACCAGATCGCACAGAAGAAGTGGCAACGCAAATTCGGTGAACCCTATGTCGTGGCGAACAACTATTGGGGCGAAGGAACAGATCATATGGTTTGGTTATGTGAAGTACAGAATTTTATAGTAAAATGAAATGAACAAAAGAGATGACGACCTGTATTGTATAGGGGTCATCTCTTTATCTTTTTGCATCGATCGTGGACGATTGTTCGTACAGTGTATCATGTATGTTTTTATGTACCCGAGGAAAAAAGGAGTGAACATATGTCAATCCAGTGGAATACACCCGAGCAACGGCTGTCCCCTCATGCGGTAAACTTGTGGAGAATTAGCGCCATCATATGGAATGTAATAGGTTTCCTGATCCTTGCCGTACTGTTAATACTCGACTCCATCTATGGATGGAAGACGTGGATTGGTTGGATTTTGTGGGGCGTTACGGCCATATCTGTGCTCTATGCGGTGTGGGATATTTTCATCCAGCCGTCATGGTTATACAAGCATTGGTACTATGATGTGAATGAGGAGT
This sequence comes from Paenibacillus sp. W2I17, assembly GCF_030815985.1. Lineage (NCBI taxonomy): Bacteria > Bacillati > Bacillota > Bacilli > Caryophanales > Paenibacillaceae > Paenibacillus > Paenibacillus sp. W2I17. The sequence continues at coordinate 2,801,606 of NZ_JAUSXM010000001.1, read as the reverse complement.
TCCTGCAACTGAAGCGTGGGGCGCTAACCAAGGTACATCAGATCATCCCCATGGCGAAAGTGCAATCGGTTACAACAAATCAGGGGCCTTTAATGCGAAAATATGGACTCTATTCCGTATCGGTTGGCACGATGGGTTCATCGCATGAAATCCCGGCCTTGCCAGAGGAAGTCGCACTTGCACTCCGTCATCAGATTGCGTCCTATGCGCGGATTAATGAGGTGGATGAATGATCGATATGAAGCGACATCATCCATTAACCATGCTGTGGAGCTTGTGGAAACGGATAAAGAATTGGTTCGCCATCGTCCTTTTTTTGTTTGTTTTCCGTCAGGGCTCGGAGTCCCAATGGATATTCTATGGAAGAATCGCTTTTTATGTAGGTGTCTCCATTAGCATCTTGTCCATTATCCTGAAGTGGTTCACCTCGCGTTATGCAGCAGACGATACAGCCTTTCATATCTATAGTGGTGTGTTTAACCGTACCCGAAGAACGATACCTTATACGAAGGTCCAGAATGTGAATCGTCATACAACGCTGTTTCATCGTTTATTCAGGGTGACGTCGATTCGATTCGAGACCGGAATTAAGGGAGAAGATGCTACCTTTCAGTTACACGTTGTTTCACTTTCCGAAGCGGAACAGCTGGAGAAAATTGTAGCAGGTCATATGGCTGAAGAAGCAGAAACAGCAGGAGCAACAGAGGAACATGATACGTTGGATGCGGTTCAGGCTATGGAAGAGAGAGAGGCGCAATCCGAACCTTTTATAACTGATGAAGTCATGTCTCTACCTGCAAAAGAAAAACAGGAACGGGTTGTTCATTATCATTCCACCCGCAAGGACATATTCAAAGCATCCTTTACCTCGCTTAGTTTTCTCGTACTGATTCCGGTCCTGGCTACGCTCTATTCCTGGGTGAAGGACTTCTTCCCTGATGAAGAAGTAACGGAGAGTTTGTTGTTAACCTGGCTCGATTCTTGGTGGATTGCCGGTTTGATGATTTTAGTTTTATTGATTATATCTATTGCTCTGGGCATAGTCAGAACCTTCGTAAAGTATGGCAATTTCCAGATCACCTCGGATGCCAAGCGGATCTATATCTCGAAGGGCATGATGGAGCAAACGTCATTTTCAATCCTGAAAGAACGAGTCCAGGCCGTCAAAATTACACAGTCACCGATGAAAAGGCTGCTTGGACTGGCGGAAGTAGAGCTGACCACTGCAGGTAGTCTGGGAGAATCCGAGCAGGAGGTGAACTCGCTCTATCCCTTCTTGCCTGTGAAGCAAGCCTATACCCTGATTGAGGAGATCCTGCCATCCTATCGGGTTACGCAAGAGATGGAAAAGCTCCCACGAATATCACTATGGCTGCGCCTGCTCAAACCAAGCTGGGGGTGGATCATGATCACGGGTTTATTGTGGTACTTCAAACCATTGGTGTTTGGGCAGAAACATGCCTGGTGGATGATTTCCGCGATTCTCCTCGTGTGGATTGCAACATGCAGAGTGATGGACTTTTTCCATACCCGATACATTCTGCATCAGAATTTCATTCAACTTCGAACCGGTGCGCTCACGTCAACACTCTTCATCTCCAAACGTGAGAAAGTCATCGAAGTGCAGATCACCCGTAATGTGTTACAGCGTTGGTTCGGTGTGGCTTCCATTCATACGGTAAACCGCGCCAAACCAGTACTGCATCATCGGGCACATGACATTTCCCTGGATACGGCCAAATCATTTCAATCATGGTACATGGGACGTACCCAAGATGTTCAGACCCGTTAATTGCAAGAGCAAGTGCAGGAAGACCAAACAAGGTTATTCTGTACTTGCTCTTTTTAATTGAAGACAGAGGAGGAAGAACAATTTGATTAGAGCTGTGTTCTTTGATGTGGATGGTACATTGCTGAGCGAAATAGATCGGAGTTTATCACCGCGTACAGCTGAGTCGATCCGGGATTTGATTCGTAAAGGCGTTCAAGTCGTACTCGTCACAGGCAGGCCCTATAATTTATGCGAAGAATTCAGAAATCTCGGAATCGATACGATCATTTCGGCTAACGGAGCATTGATCAAAGCAGGTGATGAAGTGATACATAAGTCTGTACTTTCAGCACAGATGGTTAGAACATTTAGTGAGTTTGCCGAGTTGCAGGGGCACAGTATTTCATATTTTACAGAGTCATTTGATACGAACGGGTTGTGTACAGCAGATGGTCGTGTTACTGACGCCTTAAGAGATACGCTTGGACTCATGGATTTCCCGCAGAAAATCAACACGTTGGAACAGGACGTATATTGCATTTGTTTATATGCGGATGAAGCGGAGACGGAGAAATTCCAATCCAGATTTCCTTCCCTACGATTCGTGAGATTCCATCCGTATGTAGTGAATGTGCTGGAAGCGAGCGAAGTCAGCAAATCTATAGCCGCAGAGAATGTTCTCGACTACCTGAAGATATCCAGAGAGGACACAATGGCCTTTGGCGATGGGGAGAATGACGTGGATATGCTAGTGTATGCGGGAATCGGAATTGCAATGGGAAATGGCGGAGAACGAATTAAACAAAGCGCCGATTATGTCACACTGCGGGCAAGTGAAGATGGGGTCACCCATGCATTAAAGCAATTTAAGATTTTATGAGAATGGATTGGCTAAAAAGATGAATTATATCCAAATTGTGGATTTTCATGTAGAATGATATAGCACGTATTAAGCCCTAAAGCATAGGGTGTTGATCGAAGGGTGACTTATGAAAAAGGTTGTTATCGTAATCCTGTCTCTTGTCGTACTTGTTGGTGTATCCTCTTCCGCTTATGCTCATCCAGGCAGACTGGATAAGAACGGTGGACATAACTGTTCAGCCAAATCCAAACAAAAGGGTCTGTGCACGGGTTATCACTATCACAAAAAGAAAAAATGATAATGAGCTGTACAAGATAAACCCGGCCATCATTCAATGTATGGTTGGGTTTGCATGTGTACCATTGATTTAAAATGATGGAGGCGGTTACACCATGCAGATACAGGAGATATCGGTATGGAATCATGACGATTTAGTGGCGATGCTGGCCGAAAGCTCCAGTGAGGGGTTCAGACATATCGAGCGATTAATCCATGAATATGAAACAGGAATTAATACATTCGAGCAAGAAGATGAAGCGCTTTTTGAATGCAGAATGCAAGATAAGGTGGTTGGGATCTGCGGTCTGAACAGAGATCCTTATTCTGAAGTGACTGATACCGGAAGAATTCGCAGGCTTTATGTGATGAGAGAATTTCGAAGACATGGGGTTGGGCGCAGGCTGATGGATGCGGTTATTCAAAAAGCGGAAAATCATTACGCTCGACTGGTTCTGTACACGGATCAACCGGTTGCTGGATCTTTTTATCACAACTTGGGATTTAGAGAAGTGACGGGTATGGAGAAGATAACGCATGTACTGGAATTGGGGGAGAAGGAAGATGGATCATATTAAAGCCGTTATTTTTGATTTGGACAATACAATTCTGAACAGAACGATGACCTTTGACGGCTTCGCTCGGAGTTTGATTAAAACCTATTTTGCCCATCTTGAGTCCACGGAGGATATTCTCAAAAGAATCATTGAGCTCGATGAAGATGGTTATAAGGACAAACCCTTTCTGTTCAACGAGTTGCTGCATGAACTGCCTTGGGCAGAGCATCCACCACATGCAGAACTGATGGAGTTCTATGGCAGAGAGTATGTGCGAAGTTCAGTTCTGATGGAACAGGCGCGAGAAGTCGTTCAGCATCTTCGTGGGAAATACCAAACTGGGTTAATCACCAATGGGCAGACCGATATTCAGTATGGAAAAATCGATCAACTCGGTATCCGGGAGGATTACGACCATATTATTGTTTCAGAAGAGGCAGGAGTCAAAAAGCCCGACCCACGCATATTTCAGCTTGCGCTCGATCATTTCGGTCTAAGACCAGAGCAATGCATTTACATTGGCGATCATCCCGTGAACGATATTGAAGGAGCAGCAAGCGTAGGCATGAGCACCATCTGGATGAAGGTCAACCAGCCGTGGCAGGACAGCATTACGTCGGGTCCTTTACATACGATTGAGCATCTAAGTGAGCTAAAGGAATTGCTGTAGAAGGCAGTTATATAGACGAGTAGACTCCTATAATCACAGTCTGGAAAGCGAGGAACATACATATGGAGATTAGACAGATGGCTACAGCGTTTTTGAGCAATGGCTCAGACATGCTGATGATGAAGAAGGCGGGTAACAGATTGTTTGATTTTGAATTCTGGGGTGGCATTGGCGGACATCTGGAACAAGGGGAACTGAACGCACCCATGAGCGCCAGCTATCGGGAGATTGAAGAAGAAACCGGATTCAAGCAAGAAGATGTCGAACACTTTCGTCTTCGGTATATTCTGTTGGAAGTTAACGGTGGTGAGATTTGGCAGCAGTTTGTATATTTCGGAGAGACCACGCATCGACATTTTATGCCCTCGGATGAAGGCGAGTTATTCTGGATACCGCTGGATGAGGTACTAGACTTACATTCGTCTATTCTGATCAAAGCAACGCTCAGGCACTATTTACAACATCCGGGAGCAGAAGACATCTGGATTGGCAACGTTCAGAGCGGAACAGACCTAAAGGGCACTCCACAGGTAATATGGAATAGAATGCAGGAAACGAAATCATTTGAGTCAAAGGGGGTTATCAATAATGTTGAAATATAGAATCGAAAGAAAAAAATTGAGATGGATAAATTACCTGTTGATCACTGTACTGATTGCTATAATTCTTCCGAGTAGTCATGTAGAGGCAGGCAGCACGATTACAGTGAAAACGAAGGTCGAATATTACAAAGGACAGCCATACATACATCTAACAGGTGGAAAGAAATCTGTGACGGATAAGTTGAACAAGACATTTAAACTCCACGCAGTGAAAGCAGCTCGCCTGGACAAAGAAGAAAAGAAATCAAACAAAAATTATTTCTACATCACCATGGCCAGTGTAAAATACAATGCAAAAGAAAAGTTATCTGTGGTATATGAAGATCATGTGTACACTGGCGGAGCACATGGAATGGATGCGACAAATTCATATAACTATGATTTAAGAACGGGGAAAGAACTGAAGCTAAGCGAGTATGTTAAAGATGATACTCAGATGGAGAAGGTAGAGAAATCAATCTCCAACAGTCTATTAGCCATGTATAATGCAGGAGTTTCTATTTTTGAAGAAAATATTTATGATTTTCAGCTTGATCAAACATCTGAATTCTTTTTCTATGATCAAGGGATCGTCATCCGATTCTATCCTTATGAGGTTGCACCCTACGCTAAAGGGTTTGTAGATATCAAAGTCCCGTTCAGTAAATTCAACCAATAGATTGTTTGCAATAAAAGGCATGATTCAGTTCAATGAGATCATGCCTTTTTTCTATATACAATCATTCAAAACACTCTAAATAATTCCAATAACTTCGGCTTCTATCTGTCTACATACCGTGTAAATAGCTTAACCCATTCCAAGAAGGAGGTTTTGTTATGAAACGTATTGGAAACATGTTTCAGGCTGACCGTAGCAGAGTGTAAATGCTATGGCAGCCTGAACGAGCGAACCGGTTTAATTTTGCATAAGGCAGTGGCGGTAGTTATGGGTTGTGGCATAACCTCAAGACAGGTGATTACGCTGTAATAATTCGATCTTTCGTTTTTCTGTTCCGATGTTCTATAGCTTCCTCATAATCCCCGATTAGTGTATCAAAAATATGCTCCCATGACCGCTGCTCAGCCAGGTTTCTGCCTTCCAGTCCCATCATCCTCAATTGGTTCACGTGATTTCCCCAGAGACATATCTCCCGAATCAGTGCATCGGGCTGACCTGGCTCGAATAATACACCATTGCGGTGGTGGGATATCAGATCCTTTACACCTCCGGCATTGGCCGCCACCACAGGGAGTCCTGAAGCCATCGCTTCCAGTACCACATTGCCAAATGTCTCCGTAGAGGAAGGAAACACAAACAGATCTGCCGAAGCATACATAACAGCAAGTTCTTCGCCATGCTTATAGCCTGTAAAGGTGACATTGGATGGGGATTGCAGACGCATTTTGGGGAGAGATGGGCCGTCGCCAACGATAATCCAGTGTACACGGGACTGCATTTCCTGGGGCAGCTGCTGCATGGTAGTCGTGAGCGTAGCGATATCTTTTTCCGGGGCAATGCGTCCAACGTAGAGTAGAATAAGGGGAGCGGTGATGCGGTATCGTTCACGGATATCCGAGCTGCGTTTATCAGGGGAGTACAGGTTGCAATCAATCCCGCGAGACCAAAGTTTCAGACGCTGAATGCCTTGGGTTTGCAGGGTGTTTAACGTTTCCTGCGATGGAGTTAGGGTTGCATCACAGGCACGGTGGAACCACTGGATATACTTCCAGTAGAGAGGAATCATACTTTTCAACCGGTAGTATTCGAGATAACGATCGAAGTGGGTATGGTAGGAGACAACATGCGGAAGATGGTGTTTGAGCGCATACCTCAGACCAAGCAGCCCCATATTAAAAGGTGTGGCGATATGCAGCAGATCGGGTTGAAAGGTCTGTAGCTGCTTGTGAGTGTCTGCTCTGTTGGGTAGAGCAATGCGGCATTCGGGATACAGAAAAAAAGGGATGTTGGCAATCGATCTGACTTGAGTCTCATGGCTTCCTTCAATGACGGAGTTCGGAGTAAACAGCAGATGTTCAATTCTTCTGCGGTTCAGATGGTTACTCAAGCGGTGGAGCGTGCCAGCAACACCATTGGTTTCCGGAAGATAGGTGTCTGTGAACAAGGCCAGGCGCATCATTACCCCTCCCAAGACTCGTGATGCCAAGATCATAACAGCGGAACATTTTCCAGAGGTCAAGTACACGTTAACTTGACGATATTCCCTGTAAAATGACTTCGGAACGAACATGTAAACTTCCGTAAGTTCAACTTATATAGCGTATTCTGCTATGATGTAATAACGTGTCGGCGTATATATAGATAGAGATACAGGAGGCAGAGAAAGATGAACAAGTTACAAAAAGAATTGCAGGAGTTGTTACCACTTGATCAGCTTGAAGAGATGTCAGGTGAAGAAGTGGTGGGGAGTGTTGCGATGGACCTTTACCGGGCTGAATTTGCGACGATTCGAGAAAGTGGGCAGGAACTTCCGCAAGTATTGCGAGATATCATTCTGATCATCGATCTGGATACCGAGCTGTCCATGAACGGGATGACCGGTTTCCTTGAGAATGCCAGCGGACAGTATCTGGGTGAGACGATAGTAGCTATGGAGCGGATCGGCAATGATGCAGATGCCGTGATCCTGAAGAAAATAGAGCAGATGTTGTCTGAAAGCGGCGTAACGCACGGGCAATTACGAGATAATGTGAATGGCCTGTCCGAAGATGACATCACGACAAGCCTGCAAACACACGGGGAACAGATTCATGAGGTATTACAGCAGATTGAACTGGAAGCTGCGAATTTGAGCATGCAATCGGATAACGAAGAAAGCTTTGACCTGCTGTATCAATATGTGGACGAAAATAAAGAACGTTTGAAACAGGAGATGCAGCACGTTTTGTCTAATTGAATTGGGAAGAGGAGGTAAATGACAAGCATGAACAAACGATTAGCGATGGAATCCGTTCTGGTTACCCTGTTATTCATCATTGGTTTTGCAGCTTGGAATGTCGTCCAAGGCATGATTATGACTATGAATTACGTACCTGATCTGATGAACACCGCTTCTTCCGGTAACCCATTGCAATCCAAGGTTGCTTTTGGAACTATTGTTCGGTGGGATACAACATCCATGATCATGGCTGTTGCCGGATTCGTTTTGCTCGCCGCAGTATATTACGGTCTTCGATCAGGAATGGAACGCTGGACACAGCGTTCTTGAAGTATTGTCTTGTGAAACTGAACCAACCAAAAAACCGTCCTCCATCAGACGACGCATCTGATAAAGGACGGTTTTTTTTCGTTAACACAAACTATAGATTAAATATGTTTGGAAATGATCTCTTCCAGTCCTTGAGCGACAGAATGCGCCCCTCGCGCCAGATGTCGTTCATACAGATGCAGGCGGACAAAACTTTCATCCGTGCCCATGGCTTCGGAGAACATTCCACTGAAGCCACGAGCGCGGCGATCGATCTGTAATAGCAGCTCCAGCGAATCGCCCATCGGATAGAACATGACTTCCAGCTCATCCAGATGCCCACGGAACTTGTTTGTTGGTACAAATTCAAATTCCTGTACAAATGGCAGATTGCCACCCAGCTTCGGCGCATAGTCGTTGGTTACTTCACGGAGCTTGAAACCAAGGATATCAATTGCATCGAGCACGGTGTTCATGTCTTTGCTAGGAACAACATGCAGTCTGTCCCGGTCTGAAGGGTCTACAGCGCTTGAAATATCGAGGCCCGTCTCTACCCACACCTCTGCACGATGTAGCGTAATAGGCAGGTTTTCTGGTAAGTCAAATGAGAAGTCTTTCTCCAATTTGGCTCCGGGCTGTAATGTGAAACCTTCGGTGAGTAAATATTTGGATATAACGGCTGTTTCTTTTACTTTGCGATCATCGTGCTCCCGTATGTAATGGGTTTTGATTGAAAGATAGATTCGATCTACGTTCTGTTCCACATCTCCACCTTCAATGTACACAACCCCCGAGATGATTCCTCCAGGCGTGACCTCTGGTGTATGCAATTCTGTATTTACTTTGGCTGCTCCAACACCTACACTGGCTAACATTTTCTTGAAAAATGACATGCGCTCAACCTCCAGATCAGATGGTTTATTATATGGGATACATACGGCTTCGACCTTAATACGGAAGCTGGAAGAGAAGGGTTTCATATTTTAGCAAAGATATATCGCATATCCAAACAGGAGAATCGACTTACCTATGTCGAATGTTTAAATAAAGGGATTATTTGTCAGGAGGTGAAGCCGATTGAACACAGAATTTTCAGAACAGAAATATGGTGAAACGGGTGTCAAAACCAGCTTCGAGCAGATGGCGAACGGGGAACAGAAATATAAAATAATAGCAGAAGATGGCAGTTACTATTGTAGAACCGTTGCCTCTCCCCACGGAGCATGGCAAAACAGTCATGTACATATCAACCTAACGGAGTTTTATGTGGTGCAAACCGGATGGATTGCGTATGCCAGTTATGGAGACGATCAGATGTTTTCCATTCGAGTGATGCGTGAAGGAGAGCACATCATTGTCCAGCCGGGAGTCCACCATAATATATATATGTCTGCACATAGTGCGATACATACAATCAAACATGGATTGAACACCTCCAGTGATTGGACGGCATCACCTGAGTTGGATAGGTTAACTCAATCTTTAACAGAGAAGGAGCTACTCCAGAAGTATGATTAACCAGACGGGAGGATCAGACAGATGCGTAAAAATACAATATTTTGGATTACGGGAATAACGATAATCCTCTTGGTGACTCTGCTCATATACAGCTATGTTATTCCAAGTGTGAGTGCTCAGGATGTTGTGATGGCAGGCACAATCAGGCAGATTGATACGGATGCAGTTGAGGTAGAGTTAGAGATAACGCGAAAAAGAGAAGACAAGGATCAACATATGGTGTATCCCGTTGTGCCTGGATGGGAAGGGGTCACATTCACTGAAGAACAAGATGATGCATGGTACATGCCTTCGTCTGTTGGCAGCTCCTATTTTGATCAAGTCATTCTGGAAAAGTATCTGAAGGCGCAGGGGAAAACCATGAAATCAGCTGATAATCTGATAGGATTTGCGATACCTGATGAGATAGGGAGCTACAAGTTGCGGTTAACGCTCAGATCTTTGGATGGAACGACTCAGCCGCTTGAGAATCCCATGGTGTATTATGTTCACAACGAGCATTTGTTAGGGAAGGATCTGAGTTGGGTTACGGGTGAGAATCTGGAGATCAATAAGGAGTAATGAGAATGATGAATGTATATGAATCGAATGAAATCACCGTACGTTTCTTGGACACAGAAGATGAACAACACCTGGTGAAGTGGCTGTCAGACCCGGAAGTCCTTCAATACTATGAAGGGCGTGATCGGCCGCATGACCTGGAACAGGTGAGAGAGCATTTTTACAATCAGAAAGATGATGCTACCCGCTGTATCGTTGAGTATGGAGGACATCCGATTGGATACATTCAGTTCTATGAGCTTGAGGAAGAAGAGCGAACGGAGTATGGTTATGGAGACACGGATGAGATCATCTATGGAACGGATCAGTTTATTGGTGAGGTAGACTACTGGAATAAAGGCATTGGTACACAGTTGATGCAATCCATGCTGGCTTATCTGATTAATGAAAAACAAGCCCGTAAAGTGGTTATGGACCCTCAATCCTGGAACTTGCGAGCGATATCCTGTTACGAGAAATGTGGTTTCCAAAAGATTAAGCTGTTGGAGAAACATGAGCAGCATGAAGGACAGATGAGAGACTGTTGGCTTATGGAATATGCTCCTTAGATAATACTAAAAGTTATTTTGAATCATACAAACAAGGAGGAATAATGGATGGATGAAAGATTTCCAATAGGACCATTTGTACACACGGGCGAAGTTACGTCTGCACAGAGAGAGCAGTGGATTCGGGACATTGCTGAGTTGCCTGAACGCGCACGAGAAGCAGTAAAGGGACTAAGTGAAGAGCAATTAAGTCTGCCGTATCGAGAAGGTGGATGGATGCTCAAACAGGTCATTCACCACATGGCAGACAGCCATATGAACAGTATGATTCGTTTCAAGTTGGCACTGACAGAGGATACACCAACGATTCGGCCTTATTATGAAGAGCGCTGGGCTGAATTGAGTGATTCAAGAGACCTGGATGTCGAATTCTCGCTTCAGATTCTGGATGCCCTCCATCGTCGTTGGGTGTTTCTGTTAAACGCGTTGACAGATGCAGATTATGCCAAACAGTTTTATCATCCCTCATCGGAAGAAACGACAAGACTGGATTACAATCTGGGCATGTATGCTTGGCATGGCAAACACCATGTTGCTCACATCACATCGCTTCGGGATAGACTGGGAATATAGCTAGGAGAAATATCTTTTTAAGGAGGATTCATCAATGAGTGTACATATCAGACTGTTAAATGAGAGCGATCCTGTAATCATATCAAAGGCGTTTCAAGAGCAGGGTTGGGGGAGATTCGCTGAGCAGTATCTTCATTACTTGGCTGAACAACAGAATGGGGAACGCGTAACCTTGGTAGCCGAGTTGAATGGAGAATTTGCGGGATACGTGAATGTATTGTGGGATTCCGGCTACCCGTCTTTCAGGGAACAAGGCATTCCCGAAATTAACGATTTTAATGTGCTGATGAAGTTCCAGCGCCAAGGTATTGGTTCACGGTTGATGGACCGAGCAGAGGAAGTTATTCTGGAACGAACGGATGTAGCAGGCATTGGTGTAGGTGTGTTTTCCGATTATGGCAAAGCGCAAGTTCTATATGCCCATCGCGGGTACATACCAGACGGTCACGGTGTACACAAACATGATCATTACATTCAGCCGGGTGAAGAAACGATTATGGACGACGATGTTGTACTTTATCTTACGAAGAAGTTAAAAGCCACGCAATAAGTCTAATGTGTAGTTAGTACTTGCAAAGAAAGATGATCAAAAAAGCTGTCTTGCATGTTATACTCTATTGGAATTTGAGGAATGATAAGCAGGATGTTAAGAGATTAGATGATCAGAGGAGTGATTGATCCATGTTTAGCAAAGTCGGCCAGGTTATGTTGTATGTCAATAATCAAGATGAATCACTGGCTTTTTGGACCGAAGTCGCTGGATTCCACATTGTGGATGAAGTAAACCTTGACGAGGGCATGAGATGGATTGAGATTGCGCCTACCCCAGACTCGCAGACAAGCATTATACTCCATGACAAAGAGTTCGTGGCGCGGATGTCAGCAGGTGTAAATCTGGGCACACCTTCGTTAATGTTCTTCACCGAAAATCTGGATCAGTTATATGCCGACTTGGCTGGTAAACATGTAACGGTCGGAGAGATTGTCGAGATGCCAACGGGGCGTGTCTTCAACTTTGCTGATAACGAAGGAAATTACTTTGCAGTCTTGGAACGGGCCAAGTAAATTCAACACAAACCCCAACGATTGTAAGCGATCGACATCCATGTCGGTCGTTTTTTTTGTTGGGAAAAAGCTTATGTTTTTAAGTAGAAAAGCACAAGAAAAATAGAGAACTACTGGGTAAAAATGTTATAATAGAGTGTGGCTGATTTAATGAAAATGACGAGGAATGAATAGTCGAAAATGAAGGTTTGAATGGAGCAGTTAAGGAGGAATGTGGTTGTGGAAAAGACGATTAAAAGTGTACAGGATCTATATGATATGCTCGATGCGGATTTCAGATCTGCCAAGCAGTTTTGGGAACCTTTCTATGAGGATCGGAACAGACCAATCCCCTTTTTCCCAAACAAACAGGATGAGAATCTGGTAGCGCATGTGAACGAAGGTGTGCTGAGCGGCGGCAAGGCACTGGAACTGGGGTGTGGCCCGGGCAGAAATGCGTTGTATTTAACCCGCCAAGGATATCAGGTAGATGCTTATGATCTTTCGGAGACAGCTATTGCTTGGGCTAAAGAGAGGGCGGCAGAGGAGCAACTGGATGTGCATTTTGAATGTCGATCTGTGTTCGAATTGTCCCCAGAGCAAGAATATGATCTTGTCTACGACTCGGGTTGTCTGCACCATCTGTTGCCACATCAGCGCATTCCCTACATAGAGATGATCCACAATGCACTCCGGCCTGGAGGATACTTTGGAATGACTTGTTTTGCTCCTGGTTTTGGCGATATTGGTGGGCCTGAGATCGTTATGAATGATTGGCAGGTGTATCAAGAGAAGTCGATGCGCGGTGGTCTTGCGTTCACGGAGGAGAAGCTTCGCTACATGCTGGAAGATGGCTTTGAATGTGTGGAGTTCCGTGCAATGAAGTCGCTGGAGCAACATGAACCGTATTTTGGTGTACCTTTTCTCTGGGCCACGTTGTGGAGAAAGAAAAACTAGTAAGAATAGTGAAATAAACATGCATTGAAAATAGAGGAGGAGTGGTATCGGAATGGGAACAGAAACAGGAAAAAGACACTTTATCATTACAGGCACATCCAAAGGGATCGGTTTACAACTTGCAGAGTTATTATTGGCTAAGGGGGATTACGTTTACGGTATTTCACGCGGGGGTTCGGATCTGTCGGAATCAAGCGAGGAATGGAGCGGGCGTTACCGCCATGTTCAGTATGATCTTGCCGACCTGAATGGGATCGATGATTTGATTACACGCATATTGGACCAAATACCTTCTCAGGAAGCTGAATTCATTGGACTCATTAATAATGCAGCGATGCTGGAGCCTCTAAAACCTATCGATCAATGCAGTGCGGCAGAGATAAGTCAGAGTCTTAACATCAGCCTCGCAGCACCAATGATATTAAGTTCCTCTTTTATTCAACAAACAAATCATCTGTCCGCCAGACGTAAAATTGTCAATCTCTCATCGGGTTCGGGAAGTTATCCCGCGCCTTCAATGGCAGTGTACTGTACATCCAAGGCAGGTATGAACATGTTCACCCAATGCGTATCTTTGGAGCAAACGGGCCAACAGAACCCTGTTGAGATTATTGCTTTTGATCCGGGGATGGTAGATACGGAATTGCAGGCTGTTGCACGAGGCAAAAGTGCAGAGGAGTTCGCTCTTGCAGGTATGTTCAATCAAGTATATGAAGCAGGACAATTAAGATCGCCACGAGACGTAGCGATGCAGTTGATCGAGCGGATGGACGAAAACAGTGATGCAAGCCATGTTATACACACTGTTGAGAGCTAATATGATATATGTATTTCGGATCGTTTTCTTTACGAAGTATGGATACCTTTTGATATAAGCCCAACTTCCCTGTACACTGGAATCAGCGATCGGAAGTACGATTCGTAACGGTAAAGGTGATTCTGCAACAACGGAGTCTGATTACCTTATTCAACCTTAGAAGATCAGAAACGTGGTGAATCTCTTGTTTAAAATTATGCTCATTGAAGACGACGAATCGTTATTCAGTGAAATCAAGGAACGTTTGTCCCAATGGTCGTATGATGTGTATGGTGTGCAGGATTTTGGCAAGGTATTGCAGGAGTACAGCGTAATTCAGCCGCAACTGGTCATTATTGATATTCAGTTACCCCAATATGACGGGTTCCACTGGTGCCGGATCATTCGTTCGCACTCCAATGTGCCGATTATCTTTTTGTCCTCACGGGATCATCCTGCGGATATGGTTATGTCCATGCATTTGGGGGCAGACGATTTTATCCAGAAGCCTTTTCACTTCGATGTATTAATTGCCAAGATCCAAGCGACTTTGCGGAGGGTGTACAACTATAATACAGAGCATATTGAACTCCGAACCTGGCGTGGTGCTGCTATTGAGTATGTGAAAAATACACTGACCTGCGGGGATGAATCTGTTCTGTTAACCAAAAATGAGATGTTCATCCTTAAAGTGCTGGTCGAGCACAAAAATCAGATTGTTACCCGTGAGGACCTCATCCGGAGCTTGTGGGATCACGAGCATTTTGTGAGTGACAACACGCTGACGGTTAACGTTAATCGGTTACGGAAGAAACTTGAACCCATCGGCTTGGAGCAGTACATTGAAACCAAAGTAGGTCAGGGATACATGGCAACGGAAGAGGCAGAAGCATGATCGGAAAGTACATACGAGAAAGGGCTAGTTGGTTATGGCTACTGGTAAGCATGCAACTTATTATTTTATTGGTGGCCTACCTGGACTCGTCCATTCCATTCCAATCTGTGGTGTATATCGTAGGACTGAATGTAGTGGTATGCCTTGTTTTTATCTGGGCGAGATACCTGAAAGAGACCCGTTTCTATAAAAAGTTGAGCATCTGGGATCATACCTATGATCTGAGAGAACTTGATATCGCCGAAAGTCCATATGAGCAGATTGTACATGAGGCGGTCAGTTCCCAGACACAGCGGTATCGTAAGGAGTCGTCACATCATTTTATCGCTCTGGAACAGGAGAAGGACGAGATGTTATCCTGGATTCATGAGGTGAAGACCCCACTGACTGCGTTGCAACTG
This sequence comes from Paenibacillus sp. W2I17, assembly GCF_030815985.1. Taxonomy (NCBI): domain Bacteria; kingdom Bacillati; phylum Bacillota; class Bacilli; order Caryophanales; family Paenibacillaceae; genus Paenibacillus; species Paenibacillus sp. W2I17. The sequence goes on along the minus strand of NZ_JAUSXM010000001.1, from coordinate 2,786,390 downwards.
ATGATCGAGCGCTTGCCAAACGACAAGTTACAGAGCCAAATGACATATGAATGGTTACGAATTCATCAGTTGCTGGATCAGCAGCTTCATCAGAAGCGTATTCCGTTCATGCATAATGATTTGTTCATCGAAGAGACGGAACTTGAACCGGTATTGAATAGTGAGATACGAGCACTGAAATCGTGGTGCATTTCCAAAGGCATTGGCTTTGATGTGTCTTTAATGGTATCGCGCGTGCTCACTGACAGCAAATGGTTAGGCTTCATCCTCCGGCAGTTGTTGAGCAATGCGGTGAAATATAGCGATTCATCGGACATTCTCATTGAAAGTCGGGAACAGGATGGACACATCATACTCATGATTCAGGATCACGGGCGAGGGATTGATACTCAAGATCTGCCGCGTATATTTGATAAAGGATTTACGTCTACCCGAGGCAGAATGGATGGAGCGGCTACCGGGATGGGGCTGTATCTGGTTCGTCAGGTGGTCCAGACGCTTCATATGAACATTCATGTAGAATCTTCTCTTGGCGAGGGCACAACCGTCACACTTACTTTTCCGCGAAAAAACGACATGGTGCATCTTGCAGGCGTGTGACAACAATGTCACATGCTTTTTGGTTTTGTTCGGTGAATCACACGATAACACTGCACATTCCGCCTATGATATAGACATGAGCATTTTGCAGAAGATCTAAGAGGAGTGAGTGAGATATGTGGATACTGGAAGCCAAAAAAATTCATAAAGTCTATGGTAATAAACTGAATAAACAGGAAGTGCTGAAGGGCATTGATCTTGGGGTAAGTAAGGGAGAATTTGTAGGTATTATGGGGCCTTCGGGTTCGGGTAAAACGACGCTGCTTAATGTACTTTCCTCCATTGATCGGGTGAGTCAGGGCACGATTGATATTGAGGGCAAGGAATTCACCGGAATGAAGGAGAAACAGCTGGCTGAGTTCCGCAAACATCATCTGGGCTTTATTTTTCAGGAATATAATCTTCTGGATACGCTGACGGTGAAGGAAAATGTATTATTGCCGCTCTCGATCACGAACATTCCAAAACAGGAGGCACACCGGAAGTTTGAACAGATTGCCCGTGAACTGGGAATCTACGAGTTGAAAGACAAGTATCCATCTGAGATTTCAGGGGGTCAGAAGCAGCGGACTTCGGCAGCACGAGCATTTGTCCACGAGCCGAGTATCATTTTTGCGGATGAGCCGACAGGAGCGCTGGATTCCAAGTCCGCTTCGGATCTGCTCGGCAAGTTAAGTGATATGAACAGTGCACGAAAAGCGACTATTATTATGGTTACCCATGATCCGGTTGCCGCAAGTTATTGCAGCAGAGTGATCTTTATTCGAGACGGTCAGATCTACACCCAGTTGAATAAAGGAGACGAGTCACGGCAATCGTTCTTCAACGATATTATCAAAACCCAAGGCGTATTGGGTGGTGTACAGCAATGAGCTTGAATTATATTATCTTCCGCAATCTCAGGAAAAATCTAAAGAATTATTATCTCTATGTATTTGCGCTTGTGTTCAGTGTGGCCTTGTATTTTTCCTTTGTGACGTTACAGTATGATCCTTCCATGGATGAGGTGGCTGCTTCAACGAAAGGTGCGGCGGCTATAGGCGCATCTTCGGTACTGTTAATCGTCATTGTCGGCATCTTTTTGCTCTATGCCAATACGATCTTTATCAAGCGGCGTAGCAAAGAAATTGGATTATTTCAATTGATCGGATTGACGAAAGGCAGAATTTTTGGCATTTTGAGTGCGGAGAACAGTATCCTTTATTTTGGCTCCATGGCCATCGGTGTGTTAATTGGGTTTCTTGCGTCCAAGCTGGTATTGATGATATTGTTCAAAATTCTCGGTGTGGATGCGATTACGAAACTGTACTTCTCTCCGATGGCACTGATGCAAACGGTGATTGTCTTTACGATAATGTATTTGCTCATCATGCTGATGAATTACACTTTTATCAAGAGACAGAGCATTCTCTCGCTCTTTCGGGTATCGGCCACTTCGGAGCAGCAGGTGCAGAAGATGTCGTTTGGACAGATGATTGTTGGCGTCTTGGGTATTGCTCTGATTGTGTATGGATACTTCATGTCTGCACGGCTGTTCAGTGGTGAGGCAATGGATATGCAGCAGTTGATGTATACGATGATCCTGATTCTCTTCTCGGTTATACTGGGGACATACCTGTTCTATAAGGGTTCGGTAAGTTTTATCTTTAATCTGATTCGCAAAAGTAAAAACGGCTACCTATCCATTCATGAGGTGTTGTCTTTATCTTCAATCATGTTCCGCATGAAATCTAATGCATTGTTGCTCACGATTATTACAACCGTGTCGGCGCTTGCTATTGGCATGCTGTCACTCAGCTACATTTCGTATTATTCGGCAGAGGCTCAGGCGAAGGAAAGCTTGCCAGAGGATTTTTCATTTGCTCAGGTTGAGGTGAAAAATCGCTTTGTAACGGAGTTGGAACACAAACAGATTCCATATGAGGAGAATCATAGACAGCCTATTTATATTGAAATTGATGCTCATGAAGTGATGGATGAGTCCATGACGGAACAGTACCTGTTCAGTAGTGTGTTGAGTGACAATATGGTAGATAACATCGATCTGCAACCAGGTGAAGTGGTCTTCATGGGATACGGAAATGCCATTCAGCAGTTGATTTCCATTCAGGAGACAGGTCCAATCGTCTTGCATGGATTGAAGCGAACGCTAGACCAACAACTGATCGGAACCACTAAACAGGGAGTGCTTCCTTCGTACTACACTGGGGGCACGCCTGTAGCGGTAGTAGATGAAACGGTGTACCAGCAGCTGCGGCAGGACCTCGATCCCGAGCTGCAGAAACCCGAGCGTGACTACTATGGTGTGCGTATTCTGAACGAGAAGCAGGCTGAAGAGGCGTACGCCGTATATAAGAAGCTGGAGTTGGAAGCACCGAGTTTCTCCCAGATTGAGTTCAGAAATAACCAACGTAACAATATGGGACTGATTATGTTCATTGTTGGTTTCCTTGGTTTGACGTTCTTGATTACATCGGGATGTATCCTGTACTTTAAACAAATGAATGAGAGTGAAGAGGAGAAGGGCAATTATACCATTCTTCGTAAACTTGGATTTACACAAAGCAATCTGTTGAGGGGAATTCAGATCAAGCAGTTGTTTAACTTTGGTATTCCACTTGTGGTGGGATTGAGTCATAGTTACTTTGCCGTGAAATCAGGTTGGTTTTTCTTTGGTACGGAGCTGGCGACACCTACGGTCATTGTCATGATAGTCTATACATTGTTATATTCGATCTTTGGTCTGTTGTCTGTGTGGTACTATAAACGGGTGATTAAGGAAGCTTTGTAGAATTGGGATCAGGAGATGCTGATATAGCAAAATAGGTTGAGTAAAGGGCAGCTGTATTGTTTACAGACTGCTCTTTTTTCTTTTTCTAAGTATAATGCCTCATAAAAAAAAGGATGATTATGGAATTGAGTCGAAATGATGATAGAGTCCATGCTTCTGATTTATGTATAACGGTGAAACGAGGGGAGTGGAGTAGCGTGCCTGGAATTCTATATGCCTCGAAGAAAGAATTAAGTGAGACGATTCGACGCACCTATGTATTGTTTGAGGGTGAATTCAATGACATCCATAACAGTGACAAAGATAAGTGGGTCGAAGGTGTGGACAAGACTCCTGCCCAGATGATTGCCTACCAGTTAGGATGGATGAACCTGGTGATGGATTGGGAGCGAAATGAACAGTTGAGACATGAATGTCATATGCCTGCACCAGGGTATAAATGGAACCAATTGGGGCCGTTAAATGAATCATTTTACGAAAAGTATTCAGGTTATACGCTGGAGGAGCTGCGTTCTTTGTTTCGGGAGACAGAACAAAAGTGGCAGAACTGGATTGACTCACTGAGTGAAGAAGAGTTATTTGTGCAAGGGATGAGACAGTGGACGGGTACCAAACCCGGATGGGCTATGGTGAAGTGGATCCAGATTAATTCGGTAGCCCCTTTTAAATCTTTTCGGACCCGAATTCGTAAATGGAAAAAAGGTCAGTTAGCCAACATGGATGAGAGGAGTGGAGATATCTAATGTCTAATGAATCTGGCAAATAAAATCACGTTGGCTAGAATCGCGTTGATTCCATTGTTTATGATCTGTTTTCTCAATCAGCAAAGCGTGATGATTGCACTAATTATATTTGCAGTAGCGGCAGGTACGGATAAATTAGATGGATATGTGGCGAGAAAATATAATCAGATCACGAATCTGGGAAAGTTGCTTGATCCACTGGCGGATAAACTGTTGATTGCGGTAGCGCTGGTCATGATGGTTCAGGAGAATATGATCAGTTCATGGATTGCTGTAATCATTATAGGACGTGAAATTGTCATTACTGCATTACGAATGGTAGCCACAGAACAGGGCATTGCTCTTGCAGCGGATCGGTATGGTAAGATCAAAATGGTGCTTCAGGTGGCAGCGATCATTGCCATTTTGTTGAACAATGTTCCGTTTAGTTTGCTGACTGATATCAGAGTGGATGTGGCATTACTATGGGTTGCAACAGGCGTTACTCTCTTATCCGGAATGAATTACATTATCGTAAATTATAAACTGTTGAGATAAAAGGAGTGATTAGGAGATGTCTAAAGGAAATATAACCCCAAGTACCGAGCAAGATTCAGAGTATGTTCGCCAGCAATTAGTAGCATACAATGCGACCCATGTGAGTGAGGAATTAAGGCATCGGTACGAAGAACTGAATTTCAATATCAAAAATGAGACTGGCGAGATTGTTGCAGGTGTGCTTAGTACACTTTGCTGGAACTGGCTGGAGGTTGATATTCTTTGGGTGGATTCTGAACAACGGCATCGGGGATATGGTTCACAGTTGTTGCTTGAAGTTGAGCGAATTGCGCGAGAGAAATCTTGTGATTTTGTCATGTTGAACACTTTCTCCTATCAAGCACCGGAATTTTACAAGAAACATGGCTACCAATTGATCACAACGATCGAGAATGCACCGACCGGACACAGTCATTATTATTTTAAGAAGGACCTTACTTAAGACAAAGCATGCGAAATAGGAAAAATCAGGAGGGTTATAATGGTTACCATTAAAGGAATCGAACTTGAAGATTTACCGGCACTAAGCCAGCTATACAATGAGTTGATGGGAATGCCTACTAATGAGCAGCAGATGAAAAAGATGTTTCATTACATACAACAGAATGGTCATTATCATGTGCTTGGGGCATTTTACAATGGCAAGCTGGTCGGGTCCGTTATGGGGGTTGAGTGTATGGATCTGGTGGGGCCATGCAAACCGTTCATGGTTGTGGAGAATGTGATTGTATCGGATCAGGTACGCAGGCAGGGCATTGGGCAGAGGTTAATGCTCCAGATTGAACGAATTGCAAAAGATCTGGGTTGTGGTTACATGATTCTGGTGTCTGGCGATCAGCGTAAGGAAGCACATATATTTTATGAGAAGTTAGGTTTCAAGGATGAGAAGGTTCAGGGTTACCGGAAGCATCTTTAACAGACAGTTCAAGAGAAAATTTCTTACACAAGTGGAAGGATTACTTAAGGAACACGGCGAATAAGGCATAGTCTTAACAAAAGAAACGAATAAGAGGGAGGCACTCTCGTGTTCAAAAAATGGGCTAATGTTTTCATGGTTCTGAGCCTGGTATTCGCCGTATGTTCCCCAACCTCCTATGCTGCCGCCAAAACGGTTAAGGTAACCGTGACGCTGGTGAGCGCAGAACTTGTCGAGAATAACTCTGTCGGTAATGAGTGGGCCATCGGAGCAAGTGTGAACGGCAAAGATCTGGAGGAGGGTTCGTCAGTCACTTTAAACCTGAAATCCACGGGTACGTTGAAACTGGAGGCCATCGCCGAAGAACAGGACAAAATTCCCGATTACGGGGATAAAAGCGCCAACGTCAAACTATCTTCGTTCTCCAAATCAACCAACAAGACACTTTCCGTGGTGGTGACCGAGAACAGAGGCCGATATTCTGGTAACACAGCGACTTGGGCGTTCAAGTTTAAGATTAGCAAGAAGTGAATAGGAACCAACCGTGAGAAAAGGGAGCCTAGCTCTCTTTTTTTTATGCGCAGATAATGGTGAACTGAAGGAAGACGACGTTTCGAGCAACGCTGATCTTTGTTAAACTAATGAGAACAACAGTATAAAAATAAAAGATGTATGCTCAAAAAAATACATAGGAGGTTAACACAATCATGCGGATCGTAGATAACATTAAAGTCTGGGGGGAGCCGCTGGAGAACGCCGTAAGTCAGGCGGTGACTTGCTCGCAATATGGAGATGTATTAGGTGTGGCTCTGATGGCCGACCATCACAAAGGTTACTCGCAACCCATCGGTGGTGTTGTTGCTTATCGGAATATGATCAGTCCGTCAGGTGTCGGATATGATATTGCCTGTGGCAATAAGGCTGTGCGTACAAATCTGATGTGGGAAGATATTCGGGATCAGATTGTAACGATCATGGATGACATCAATTCGACCATTTCTTTCGGCGTGGGTCGTAACAATCCAACACCCGTGGATCATGAGCTGTTCGACAACGCGAGCTGGAAGCTGTTTGATACCATTGAACCGGGATTACAACATAAGCTGAAGACACTTGCACGCAACCAACTCGGAACCGTAGGCAGTGGCAATCATTTCGTGGATATTTTTGTAGAAGAGGCAACGGGAAAGGTGTGGATCGCGAATCATTTTGGCAGCCGCGGGTTCGGTCATAAAGTGGCGAGTGGATTCCTTAACCTTGCTGCAGGACGTCAGTTCAGTGGCAAAGCTCCTGGCGAATCGATGGATCAACCGCCTACGTTGTTTGACCTGAACAGCGAAATGGGTGATATGTATTGGGATGGAATGACTTTGGCGGGCCGATACGCCTATGCAGGACGCGACTATGTTATTGAACAGGTGCTCGGAATTCTGGGAGCAAGTGCTGAATACGCCGTTCATAACCATCACAACTTTGCCTGGAAGGAACAACACATGGGTGAAGAGGTAGTTGTGGTCCGCAAAGGTGCAACGCCACTGGCACCCGGGCAACTCGGTTTTGTTGGAGGCAGTATGGGTGATATCTCGGTAATTGTGGAGGGGATCCACAGCGAGGAGAATACCGAATCATTCCGCAGCACCGTACATGGGGCAGGGCGCACGATGAGCCGAACCCAAGCGGCTGGCAAAATGAATTACAAGCTGCGCACACGCATGGGCGGCGAGATTAGCGAAGCACAGATGCATGAGGCGATTCGTACCTATGGTGTCGAACTGCGGGGAGCGGGCACAGACGAAAGTCCGTTTGTGTACAAGAAACTACAAGACGTGCTGAACGCACATGCGAATACGCTGAAAATCAACCATGTGCTGCGTCCTGTTGGTGTCGCCATGGCCGGAGGTAATGAATTCGATCCATACAAGGATTAGTCATATATGTTCAACTGAACATTTACACGATAACGGAGAGGGCAGAAATAACTTGAAGAAGCGGAGCGTTCACCTTTATCACCGGATTTTCCCTTTCCAAAAAAAAGGAATAAAAAAATCTGGGGATAACAGCGATCGGAAAGTTATTCTGCCATCGGAGTGCCAGTGTAAATATTCATTAGTTGAACTATATATAGAGAGGGTGAACTTCATGAGAAATTGTGCGATATATAGCTCTCAGTTTGACCTGGATCAGCTGTTTGAAGTGATTCAATCCATCTATCCCGAGGATACGATTAAAGGCCGGGAAGGCAAAACCCATATTCAAGTGACTCAGAAAAAATGGCTCAGTAAGAAGACCAAAGGCTTTAATATCATGACCAGCCAGACACATCCTGAGGAATTTACGACAATGATTCAGGGGATGCTTGGATTTTTAAGTCAGATTGAGGGGCGCAATGCTTCGCTCCAGGAAAAGGTATTGATCAAATGTTCCACATTGAACATGGTGGTTGGTATTGAGACGGAAGAGGACATATCGGAAGAATTCTTCGGCGAATTGTTGCGTTTGGCTGATGCGCTGGATGCCGTCATCTTCTGGGGAGGTGGATCTCTGCTGAACGCACAAGGCCAGTTATTGCTGGATGTGAATGGAGAATCCGAAGTGGAGGATTACACGGTGACAGCGCACACCAGTTTCCTTGACGGTAACAGACCTCAGTCGGAGTCTGGCATTCAACGTAAAGCACGTTCAGAGCAACTGTTGACTGAACAAGGCATTCCGTATAATGCGCACTTGCCCGCAAGGGCCGGAGATGAGCACACCACGATTCGGAGTAAAGAGGAAGTTGCGCGCCGTGCGGTTGCCCTATGTCTTGCCGCGCTTAAGGGTGAGTGTCTGGGAGCCGGCGAAAGTGCGGATGATACCGCAGCACTGGTTCAGGAAGTGATCGACAAGTATGAGGCTGACTCCTTTTTCTCACCCGTAGAGAAGAGGTTTATCGACCAGCACGGAGCAGAGCAGCAGGAGATTATTTCCTTCTCCTGGGGATATGAAGCGTACCACGTGATGTTGTGGGCGCTTGGTTATGTGAAGGAGCTGGGCGCACCAATGGAGTTATGTAACGTAGGGAAGGATGTCGGTTATTTGCACCAGAAGGATAGTTTTACCGACTTTCTCTCCGATGCATCTCTGCGTAGCAAGAGCGAGATTCTGGATGAAGCAGATCTGATCTACCGTTACAACTGGGTATGTGTGGATAGTCGGGTAAATGACAGAACGCCTCCCGCTGGTTTGAATGGCGGGGTGGCCTATGAACGTCACCGTGCATTGAACTGGCTAATCTGTTACCTGGATCAGGCGTGGGATGATGTGCGTACAGATACGTAGAACGGGATGATGTGACGGCCTATTGTAAATAAACAATAAACATTACACAACATACAACAATCCAAATACCCCTATAGCCGCACAAATACGGTTAAAGGGGTATTTGATATTTTGTCATATTACCCACTATGCCTGCCGAACTGTTCACGAATAATGACGTCAGCAAGAATCAACTTTTTCTCGACGTTGCTCTCTGGATTCGCAATGCGCCATAACATCTGATCCACTGCACGCGCACCGAGCAACTCCTTGCTCACATTAACTGTAGCCAGTAATGGGATATTGTCGTATAGATTATCAAATCCCGTGACAACACACTGATCGGGTACACGAATACCCATACTCTCAAGGGCTTCTATGGTGTATAGCCCATAGAAATCATTCGCACATACAAACACTTCAGGCAGGTTATCCTCACTGATCACCGAAGTGAACGTCTGGCGGAACTCATCCAATGCCTGATTACTCAGCTCGGGAATCTGATGTATTTCCATCCCATGACCCATAAGCACAGAAGTATAAGCAATCCAGCGTTCATAGAAGCTATGAGCATCCCCGATATTGCCAACGAACTGGAATGTTTTGAAGCCCTTGCGGAGCAAATAGAGCATGATCTCGCGCATGGATGCAAAGTTATCGGTGAATATGCTGTCACTGTGAAAAACAGGGTCCAGATGATCGACCATCACAACCGGAATACTGAGCCGTTTGATTTCAAGCAGAATCGGGGTAGAGATCGAGCCAACGGTAATGATTCCTCGAATGGCATCCGGGTTGAGCAGGGTAAATAGCTGGTCTGCTGAGGGTTCCGTCAAGGTCAGAATATTAATCCCTTTTTGGTTCAGCTTGGAAGAGATCCCGTTAAAGACGGGGCCCCAGTATACGGAGTCTTGATTTTGGTACCGAACATTGGGGAACAAAATCAAGATCGTTCCGCTTGAACGTGTGTTCTTCGTTTCCTGAATTTCATGGTTGTTATACAGTTCACCAGACAACATGCTGTTATCTTTGAAATATCCAAGTTTGCCAGCGGCCTTGAGAATGACATCCCTCGTTTGATCGCTAACTCCCGATTTTCCAGACAAAGCTCGTGACACCGCGAATTTCGACAAACCCGTAAAATGTGCAATCTCCTGAATTGTTACCTTTGTCTTCATCATACCATCCTTACACTCGTAGTTCTGCCGTATTCCTTATTTGGAGCGATATCCAACTGGTTCTAGTATAACATGATGTATTTCTCTTAATCTAATAACGGATAGAGAATTCAAAATGTTAGTGATTCGCAGCATTTTACGATAGCCATCCAACGTGAAGGTAAGCACATTTTCAGATAGTATGACGAATTTTGTCTCAGAAATTATTATTTTGTTATTTAAATAAAATAACAAATGATTGAAATGTAGTGCTGATTATAACAAGTGTGTACTTAGGAACTGGCTTGGTGAATAAGCTGTAATACAGCTAAAATATAGCTTCATCAGCATTTTATCAGAATAAAACAGAAAATGTTAACAACAAAAATGTTGACGCTTACATTTTGCTGTGTTAAATTTTGTTTGTCAAAAACAAACAAGAAAATAACAAATGGTGGTGGTCGTTTATTTTCGATTGGTTGATGAGCGGGGTTAATGATTTAGGGTGAACCATGATTGGCATACACATTCGGGGAGGTTGTTAAAATCATGATGAGAAGATGGAATGTTCTACCTCTGATGTTATTGGCTGTGATTCTTTTTGTATCCGCTTGCAGTGGTGGGGGGACAACGCAGACGGAGACTGATGCAGAGGGAACAACGAACTCAGGCAACAGCACCGAAGTTGCTGAAACAGAGAAAGAAGACGTAGCGGAAGAAGCTGTGGCAAATGTGCCTGATCTGGGTGGACGTGTCATCAAGGTTGCGGCCTGGTGGGATCTGAAACCGGCGGGAGAGACGGCCTCGGATAAGGCCAGACTCGATAAAATTGCAGAGGTAGAGAAGAAATACAACGTGAAACTGGAGTTCGTCAACGTACCTTTCGAAGAATACATGAACAAATTCACAACGTCTGCACTAGCCGGCGAACCATTCGCTGACATCGTTCAGATGGAATATAAATCCGCACTACCTGCCATCCTCAAAGGGCAATTGTTGCCCATCTCCGAATTCACTACACCTGAGAACAACATTAACCAAGAGGCAAACCTGATTGCTAAATTCCCTGCCATTGCAGGCAACGAATACGCCTTCGAATCTCCAACCAGCATCGGTCTGGGACTTCACTATAATCGTGACTTGTTCAAAAAACTGTCATTACCTGATCCGCAGGAACTGTATAACCAAGGTGAATGGAATTGGGATAAATTCTTGGAACTCGCCAAACAGGCAACCAAAGATACGGATAATGACGGCAAAACAGATGTATACGGATTTTCTGGCTGGGCCCTTGATGTCGTTCGTCATTTTACTGCAGCCAACGGTGGAACCATCGTGGATGATACAAATAGCAAAGAAGGATTATCCGATCCGAAAACGATTGAAGCTGCTGAATTCGTCAAACGCCTGTATAACGTGGAGAATGTCGTGAAGGTCAAAACCGGTGACAAAACCAACTGGGAGGAAAGCAATACGTTCAAAGATGGAGATGTAGCTCTGTTCACCGCTGCTGAATGGCAGTTGGGCGATCTCACCTTTGCTGTTGGTGTTGTACCGATTCCGAACGGGCCACAGGGTAGCAAAGAGGTAACGTATGCAAACAACGCGGCATCAGCGAAGTTCATTCCAAAAGGTGTGGAGGATCCAAAGATCGTCTACCAAATCTATGAAGAGACCTTCGACATCCCGCAGATCGAAGAGTATCCAGGTCAAGATTATCTGGAGAGTCGTTATACCGATGAGAAGGATATTGCGATCATTCGCGAGCACATCGCTGGAACGGGCCGCATTTTGCTGGATGATGCTTACACGGGTTACCCATTTGGAGATTACGTGAACGATATCATCAAAAACAACGCTTCCGTGACAGCAACAGCCGAGAAATACAAAGCACAGGCACAAGCTGCAATTGATAAACTCGGAAAACAATAACAACACTTATCACCAGCAAACGATTCAGGCAGGGGCTCGTGTCGGCAATGTTGCACGTAGCCCCTTTTCCTGAACCACCAAATCGGCATTGCTGGCATCAGCCTTGATGAGGAGGACTCGTAGGATGGCTGGAATTCTACAACGTAAGACATGGATATCGTCCACAGTAATCATCGTGGCGGCAGCCTGCATCATTCTATATGTAACTACCGGCGCTGATGTAAAGAGTGCAAACATTCCGCCTGGCAGTCTGCCTGCCATTGAAGTGGATGCAGTCTTGCAGCAGACCCGGCAGAAAAAGGGATACGAACAGTATCGATCCGGAACGGATCAGGCTACACAGCCGAATGTGGACATCACCATTGAAGCAGGAGATTACATAAAAGCCGAAGGTGAAGACGTCCGCAAACTGACTAATTATGAGGGAATGGATGGTGTATCTCTCCATACCGGAGAGACCGGACAAGTCGATTGGACCATTAACGTGCCGGAGACCGGGCTGTATAACCTATCCGCCATCTATTATCCCGTTGAAGGCAAGAGTTCGGCCATTGAGCGTGCATTGTACATTGATGGTGAACTTCCTTTTGCGGAAGCCGCCTATTTGCAGTTTGACCGGGTGTGGGCCAATGAGAAAGATGTTGTTGAGCAGGATAATCAAGGAAATGATCTTCGTCCGAGACAAGTGGAGCAACCACGCTGGATGGAAGAAACGTTTCAGGACTCCGACGGGTACGAACAGACTCCATTCAAGTTTTATTTGGAAAAAGGAGAGCACACGCTAACACTAAAATCATCGCGTGAACCCATGGTGATTCGGTCCATTCGTCTTTTCAATGAGAAGACAGCTGTTCCTTACGCGGAGACTGCGGGGGCACAACAGTTGGATTCCTCCGGGCAGCCGAAGGATGTACTGATTCGCATTGAAGGAGAAGCCGCGATTGCCAAATCTTCACCTACGTTATACCCGACCAGCGAAAGGTCAAGTTCTGCTGTATCTCCTTACAGCGCTTCCCAGGTACGCATTAATACGATTGGCGGCTTTAACTGGCGTTTGCCAGGACAATGGATTGAATGGGAAGTGGATGTGCCGGAGAGTGGACTTTATCATATCGGTTTTACCGGACAGCAGAATTTTGTCAAAGGCATCTATTCCACACGCAAACTCACCATTGATGGTGAAGTTCCGTTTGCAGAGATGGCCAAAGCCCCTTTCCGTTATCAGAGTGACTATCGCATTGACGTCATGGGCGGTAAGGAAGCATACAAGTTTCACTTGGAAAAAGGAAAGCATGTGCTGCGGCTGGAGAACAGCCTCGGAGATTTTGCACCTCTTATCCGCAATGTGGAGGACAGTCTGTACAACTTGAACTCCATGTACCGACGAATTCTGATGATTACAGGTACGAAGCCTGATGAATTCCGGGATTACCGGGTGGAGAAACAGATTCCGAACCTGCTGGAAGTGTTCAGCGGGGAAAGTAAACGACTCAAAGACGTGGCCGCACAGCTTCGTCTTCTGTCAGGACAGTCCAGCGATCAGGAAGCGCTGATCAAGACGATGGCGTTGCAACTAGACGAGATGATCGACAAGCCGGATACCATTCCAAGACGGCTTGCGGCTTACAAAACCAACACGGGTGGTCTCGGAACATGGGTGCAGCAGGCACGAGAGCAACCCCTTGAGATCGATGCATTGTACGTCACTTCGATCGACCGTGATATTCCCGGAACAGGCATGGGACCACTCGCGAAGCTTGGTCATGAAGCCAAGATATTCTATCATTCGTTCTTCATTGATTATAACCAGATCGGCAATGTAGCCACTTCAGAAGATCAGCGCACGGTAACGGTCTGGATTGGTAGCGGACGAGACCAGGCGAATACGATGAAGGCGATGATCGACAAGACCTTCACACCAGACAGTGGCATTAACGTGAATCTGAAGCTGGTCAACATGGGAACCTTGCTGCCAGCGACGTTGTCCGGTGAAGGACCCGATGTTGCCATGCAGATCGGTAATGACCTGCCCGTGAACTTTGCGATGCGGAACTCGGCTGTAGATCTGACGCAATTCAGCGACTATAGCACCGTAGAACAGGAGTTCAGGGAAAGTGCAATTGTACCGTATGCCTATGATTCGGGCGTATATGCCCTACCGGAAACACAGACCTTTAACATGCTGTTTTATCGTAAAGACGTGCTCGAAGAACTCGGACTTGAAGTGCCTCAGAACTGGGAGGATGTCGAGGCTCTACTCGCGATTCTGAGCAAGAATCACATGGAATTCGGCATGCCGGTTGTGACCCAGGCGAATATGCAGGGTGTCAATATTCCGCCGAACTCGCAGTATGCAACGATGCTGCTCCAGAACGGCGGCGCCTTCTATCGTAACGATGACAAAGAATCGGATCTGGATTCCCGGATCGGAATCGAGACCTTTAAGCAGTGGACGGAATTCTACACCGATTACAAGCTGGAGCGGGAATATGATTTTGCCAATCGTTTCCGGACAGGACAGATGCCTATTGGACTAACGGATTACACCATGTACAACCAGTTGTCTGTATTTGCTCCGGAGATTCGGGGACTGTGGGGATTCGTTCCTGTCCCAGGAACCGTTCAGGCAGATGGTACCTTGAATCGTGACGTCCCAGGTGGAGGCAGCGCTGTCATGATGCTGGAGAGTGCCAAGGATCAGGACGCGGCGTGGGAGTTCATGAAGTGGTGGACCAGTACGCCGATTCAGGCTGAATTCGGACGGGAGATGGAAGGACTGATGGGTGCCGCTGCCCGTTATCCAACGGCCAACATCAAGGCGCTGGATTCCCTGCCGTGGCCTGCGGAGGATTACGCCAATCTCAAGGCACAGTTTGAGACGGTGAAGGGTATTCCTGAAGTACCCGGTGGTTATTTTACAGGCCGCCATCTGTTCAATGCATTTTACAAAACCGTTGTTGGCCAAGTGGAAGCCAGGGAATCCATCATGGATTATACCCAATATATTCAGGACGAGATTCGAGTCAAGCGTAATGAATTTGGTCTTCCGTAAGCAGAGGGAGGGTTAATCGTGCCACAAATATCACTCCGAGACGGACAAAACAGTCCTCCTGAGAAAGCGTCAAGGATGGGCATGAAATCGTGGTGGAGCTGGAAGCTCCAGGAAATGAAGGCCAGCAAACATTCCTATGTTCTGCTTGCACCTTATATGCTCCTGTTCCTCATGTTTACCGTGATTCCGGTTGTCATCTCGATCATACTCAGCTTCACCTACTTTAACATGCTGGAATTTCCGCGTTTTATTGGCTGGCAGAACTATACTCGTCTGTTTCTGGAGGATGATGTATTCCTGATTGCGATCAAGAATACGTTGTTGTTCGCCATTATTACCGGGCCCATCAGTTATATTGCCTGTTTTGTCTTCGCATGGATCATTAATGAGTTAACACCGAAATGGAGAGCGTTCATGACGCTGATCTTCTACGCGCCCTCCATTTCGGGCAATGTGTATTTTATCTGGCTGATGATCTTCTCCGGAGATCGTTATGGTATTGCCAATGGGCTGTTGATCAAATGGGGGTTTCTGCTGGAGCCAATCCAATGGCTGAAGACGGAAGCTTACATTATGCCCATCCTCATTCTCGTGCAGCTATGGCTGAGTCTCGGAACCGGATTTCTGGCGTTTATCGCTGGTTTGCAGACGGTGGACCGGACATTGTACGAAGCGGGAGCGGTGGATGGGATCAAAAATCGCTGGCAGGAACTATGGTACATTACCTTGCCTTCGATGCGTCCGCAGTTGATGTTCGGCGCAGTCATTCAGCTGACTACCTCGTTTGCCGTGGCCGATGTGTCGATCGCACTGGCCGGGTTCCCAAGCGTGAACTATGCGGCAGAGACGGTGGTCACCCATTTGATCGACTTTGGTACTACGCGCTTTGAGATGGGATACGCATCGGCGATTGCCACCGTGCTGTTCATGATTATGGTGGGCACCAACTTGCTGGTACAGAAACTGCTTCGAAGGGTGGGAGAATAGCTATGGCTGCAATTGCGACAGGCAAAAAGCGGGTGAATCGTTCGCTATCGGGAAGTCTCTCCCTGTTTGCCCTTCTGCTCGTATTTGGTGCCTTCATGGTGCTGCCGCTGATCTATGCAATCAACAATGCATTCAAACCATTGGATGAGATTTTCACCTTTCCACCAACGCTGTTTGTCAAAAATCCGACGTTCAGCAACTTTACGGATCTGCTGAATCTGCTGAGTGACTCGTGGGTGCCGTTCTCACGTTATATATTCAACACGGTGTTTATTACAGGTATCGGAATCGTAGGCCATGTGCTTCTGGCTTCCGCAGCGGCCTACCCGCTTGCCAAACACAAGTTTCCAGGTAAAGTATTCATGTTCCAGGTGGTTGTACTCTCACTAATGTTCACACCAGCGGTGACAGCCATTCCGAACTATATGATCATGTCTTGGCTCGGATGGATTGACACGTACTGGGCTGTTATCATTCCGGCATTTGCCTATTCACTCGGGTTGTACCTGATGAAGCAGTTCATGGAGCAGATCCCGGATGCGCTGCTGGAAGCAGCCAAGATTGATGGTGCCAGTGAATACCGGATCTTCTGGTCCATTGTTATGCCCAATGTGAAGCCAGCCTGGCTGACATTGATCATTCTGCTGTTCCAGATGTTATGGGGCAGTGATGGGAATGGATACATCTACAGCGAGCAGCTCAAGACCCTGCATTATGCAGCAGGTCAGATTATTCAGGGCGGAATATCCCGGGCAGGAGCGGGTGCTGCGGTAGCACTGATTTTGATGAGTGTGCCGATCACGCTATTTATTTTCTCTCAGAGCCGAATCATTGAGACGATGGCGAGCTCGGGCATGAAGGATTAAGGGGGAACGATATGGCACGCACAGTGAAAAGATGGCTTGTTCTCCTGGCGGCAGTATCTCTGCTGCTGGTGAATGCCGTGCCTGCGGCGGCCTCCCCGGCGCCGTATGAGAGTTATAACTACAACTACTGGAAAGAGGCTGTACCTTCACCAGATGCCTATCTGCCCGAGCGTACGATATCAGGCCGTGACCTCGGCATTAGTGAGTTCAAAGACCCCGGTGATGTGAACGTTTCACCCTCCGGGTTGATCTATATTTTGGATAGTGGCAACAGCCGAATTGTTGTATTGGACCCAGACTTTAAGCTGCTGCGCGTCATTGATGGATTCATGATGGATGGCAGCAAGGAGACCTTCAACCTTCCGGGCGGATTGTTCGTGGATGAGCAAGAACGCATATACGTCGCTGATACAAGCAACGGTCGTGTGGTTGTTCTGGATGGAGAGGGGAAGCTGATACAAACCATCACAAAGCCCGAGTCGGATATCCTGTCGACCCAATTCCAGTTCCAGCCCTTGAAACTGACGGTTGATCATGTAGGCCGAGTGTATGTTGTGGCACAGGGGGTATACGAAGGGATTATGCAGTTTGACGAGAGCGGGAAATTTATCGGATATGTCGGTACGAACAAAGTAGAGCGGGACTACGGCGAATATATCTGGCGCATGTTATCAACCAAAGCCCAGCGCGCACAGATGGTCCTGTTTGTCCCGACGGAGTTCTCCAATGCGGATATCGACCACAAAGGATTTGTGTATGCAACGAATATTGATCCCGGCTCGAATGAACCGATCAAACGGCTGAATCCGTCTGGTGAAGATGTGCTGAAGCGGTTTGGTTATGTTGACGTCAAAGGCGATATCCGGTTCCGTAACAATCCGGGTCCCTCCAAACTGATTGATGTGAAAGTGCTGGGCGACGGCATGTACAGTGTATTGGATGCGACACAGAACCGGGTGTTCACGTACGACGATGAAGGTCATCTGCTCTACATATATGGTGGCAAAGGAAATCAGGTTGGCACGCTCAAAACACCTGTCGCGATTGAACAATCCGGTGAGCGCCACTTGGTTCTGGATCGGGGGAAGAACAATCTTGTCGTATATGAGCCAACCCGTTTTGGTTCCCGTGTGAACGAAGCGGTGGCACTCCACTATCGCGGAGAGGACACGGAGGCCGTGAATATTTGGAGAGAAGTGCTGAAGCTGAATGCCAACTATGACATCGCTTATATTGGTATCGGCAAGTCCTTATTAATGGAGAAGAAAAACGAGGAAGCGCTGGGTTACTTCGAACTTGGGATGGATCGCAAGAGTTATTCTGTGGCGTTCAAGAGGCATCGGCGAGAGATGATGAAGGAACATTTTGGTACATTCCTGACCGCTGTAATCGCGCTGATTGTCATTCTGATCCTGACCCGAGTGGCGGTTAAATGGAGACGGAGGAGGCAGGTTGATCGTGAAGCAGGATTTCATTAAGTTTCCGCTGCATCTCATTTTTCACCCCATTGATGCATTCTGGGACCTCAAGTCGGATAACCGGGGACGGTTGCTCGTTGCTTTTGCAGCGCTCGTGCTCACCATCATCATGATGATTTTGCAGAAGCAGTATGCAGGATTTCTCGTCAATTACATCGATCCTCGCACGATTAACAGCATCATCGAGATCGCCACGGTTGCAGTGCCATTCTTTCTATGGTGCACAGCCAATTGGGCAGTAACGACTTTGATGGAAGGGGAAGGGAAATTCAGAGAAATCGTTCTGGCGACAGGTTACTCGCTCATTCCGGTTATTCTGATCTATGCCCCGATGATCGTAATCAGCCGGTTCATGGTGCAGGAGGAGACTGCTTTTTATTATCTTTTTAATAGCATCGCGTTCTTCTGGTTTGTGTTGCTTCTGTTCATTGGCATGATGACGGTGCACCAGTACACGGTGATTAGAACGATCATTACGATGGTTCTAACGCTCATTGTGATGGGCATTATCGTATTCCTTGGTGCTCTCGTCTTCAGCATGCTGCAACAGTTGTACGAATTCGGTTATAACATTTACCGTGAGTTGATTTTTCGGACCTAAAGGAGGCGGCATCCGTGAACAAAAGGCAACGACTATATACGGTGCTGGCTGGTGGTGCAGCTGTAATCATGATTGCAGCCGGGCTGCTGTATATAAACAACAGGGGGGTTCCAGCCGTTGAAGCCGCGGCTTATCTGGATACGACAACCACAGCCATGCCCGTCACGGAGGACCCGTTGCAGTTCCTTAGCGACTCTTCGCAGGGTGTACCTGGTATGCAGCTGGTCGCCGAAGATCAGAGACTCGCCCTGTACTATAACGAGGAGACAACGGAAATTGCAGTACGTGACGGGGAAAGTGGAGAGATCTGGTACAGCAATCCGAAAGAACGGGCTGAGGACGCTCTTGCTTCCGCGTATGAAAAAGAAGTGCTGTCCTCCCAGTTGAACGTGTCTTTCCGGGATGCGATGGGCACACTGGAGAATTTTCCGAATTTCAGTTCGAGTATTAGCAACAAACAATTCACAGTGGGCCAGATTGATCAGGGCATTCGGGTGAACTATACGCTTGGTGATACATCACTTGGTATTGATGCACTACCGAAGTTGATCAGCAAGCAGCGACTGGAGGAGAAGGTTCTTTCCAAGCTGGATGCTACTGTCGCAAGATACACATCTGCCCGATATTATCCAACCAAGAACAATCCGGATATTCTGGAACGGCTGGATGGACAGATTTCGAAGCAACTTGTGCTGAACAAGATGCTGGGTGCCTTTGAGACGGCGGGTTACACGGCGGACGATCTGGCTTTTGACAATCAGGAGAACGGGGTTGAAGGCGGAGGTGTGTCGGATAAGCCCAGCTTCGTCATTTCTGTCGAATACCGGCTGGATCAAGGGGCGCTTGTTGTGACTGTACCTCTGGGCCAAATAGAAGAAAGTGGGCAATACCGCATTCGGAACATTGATTTGCTCGCTTACTTTGGTGCTGCGGATACAAAGGGCGAGGGTTATATGCTCGTGCCTGACGGTTCCGGCAGCCTGATCCACCTGAACAACGGGAAAACCCAGGAAGAGCAGTATGTACAGCGTGTCTATGGCGCAGATCCCAATGATAATTCGCTCAGTCGTCCTCAGGTTAGTGAATCCGCGTATATGCCTGTGTTTGGTCTGAAGAACGGGGAGAATGCCTGGTTTGCGGTGATTGAAAAAGGGGACGGCATTGCCAGTATCTCTGCGGATATTGGAGGCAGGCAGAACAGTTACAACCACGTTCATGCGACCTTCTCCCTGCGGGGGGAGGATGAACTGGAGATGTACACCTCGCAGAAAATGCAGGAGATTCAGCTGCTTAGCGATGAGCCTTTCCGTGGAGATATTCAGGTCCGTTATCATTTCCTTCATGGAGAAGATGCCAGTTACTCGGGTATGGCCCGCCTGTATCAGCAGCAGTTGATCGAGCAGGATGTACTGAAGCCGCTCCCAGAACAGACGGAGTTGCCGTTCTATCTGGATGTACTTGGTGCAGTGGACAAAAAGGCTTCGTTCCTGAGTGTGCCCTATCGGACCACCTTAGCCATGACGACGTACGAACAGGCCACCGAAATGGCGGCGAAGTTACAGCAGGATGGTGTGAACCGCGTACAAATGCGGTATCAGGGATGGTTCGGTGGTGGCATCAGCCATCATACGCCAACCCAGGTGAAGTTGGACAGTGAAGTAGGCAGTCGTTCCGAGCTGCAAGCGTTGTCCGCTAAACTTGAGCAGTCGGGTGGAGCTTTGTTCCCGGATGTGGCTTTCCAGCACATTTATCACGATGATATGCGTTTTGCCCCTTCCTCGGATGCAGCGCGGTTTGTCACAAAGGAGACAGCAGAACTGTATCCATACAATCCTGCGCTTAATCGCATGGATCAGAGTAGGGACAGCTATTATTTGCTCTCAGCGGCCAAGCTTCCTTATGTAGTGGGTGAGTTTGCTGACAAATACAATCAACTGGACCTCGGCGGATTATCCCTCCGTGATCTTGGGCAAGTCCTGACTTCCGATTATCGGGATAGCCGGGTGATTCATCGGGAGACGGCGAAGCACATTGTGAAGGAACAGCTGGGACAGCTGGAACAGTCCTATCCGAACTTGATGATATCTGCCGCAAATAGCTACGCTTGGGGAAATGCACAACATGTTGTGAATGTACCCGCAGGATCAAGTCGCTTCAATATTACCGATGAAGAAGTTCCTTTTTATGCGATGGTTATTCATGGATACATGAACTATGCGGCATCTCCGATGAACACGTCGGGGGATCAGGATCTCCGCAAACAGTTACTGCGCAGCCTGGAGCTTGGGGCAGCTCCGTATTTTCAATGGACCTATGAACCATCATCCAGGCTGAAGCTGACGAATTATGATTCGGCCTACGCAACGGAGTATGCATATTGGGTAGATGACGCTGTTGCCTTGTATAAGCAGGCCAATGAAGTGCTGGGAGAACTGGAGAATGAGCAGATCCTGAAGCATGAACGCATCCAGGATGGCGTGGTCCGGATCACTTATACTGGCGGTACATCCATCCTTGTGAATTACAATGCGGATGCAGTAACCGTGGATGGAACAACGGTTGGCGGGACGGACTATGTGGTGGGAGGAGTGAACCGATGAGAACCATTCGATTATCGCTGAAGTCACGGAGAGCGCTGCTTGGACTTGCATTTATATCGCCGTGGCTGGTCGGTTTCATCTTCCTCTTTGCTACGCCACTCCTGCAATCGATTCGATTCAGTCTGAGTAATCTGTCCGTTGCTCCGGGCGGGTACGTTCTGGAATACGTTGGATTTAAAAATTTTAAGGATGCGCTTCTGGTTGATGCGACGTTCAACCGGATTCTGGTTGACTCGGTTGGAGCGATGCTGCTGAATGTGCCGATGATTTTGTTCTTCAGTCTGTTTACGGCGACACTACTTAACCAGAAGTTCAGAGGCAGAACGATGGCACGTGCAATCTTCTTCTTGCCGGTTATTCTGGCTTCCAGTGCAGTTGCAGCAGCTGAATCTGCGGGATTAATCAATCTGATGGGAGATGCAAGTGCGGTCGATGCATCTGCAGATGGCGGGGCTTCGTTCAATGTGGTGTCCATTGTGCGGATGCTGGCGGATGTGGGATTGCCGATGGCCTATGTGGATTACATTGTAGAAGCCATCATGCGGATCTATGAGATTATTAGCAGCTCTGGCGTCCAGATTTTGATCTTCCTCGCCGCGCTGCAATCGGTGCCGGGATCAATGTATGAGGTTGCGAAGATCGAAGGGGCTACTGCCTATGAATCATTCTGGAAGATTACATTTCCCATGGTCAGTCCGTTGATTCTGACAAATGTCATCTATACCATTATTGATTCATTTGCCGGGAGTCCAGTCACACAGGCCATCTATCAGACCGCATTCAAAACCCAGAACTTTGGCTTAAGCTCGGCGATGTCCTGGCTGTACACACTGGTGATTGGCCTTGTACTGATCGTAGTGGGCTGGGTGTTGTCAAGGCGGGTTCATTACAACTGACGGTTAACGTTGAGGGAGGCTTCAGATTATGGCTGCGTCAGGAACAGATCGCATGGTGGTGGTTCCAAAACAGAATTACCACATGCAGCGGGTACGAAACAAGACATCGGACCTTCTCTATTCCATTTTCAGATATGCACTGGTCATCGGCATTTCATTTATTATTTTATATCCGTTATTTCTCAAAGTTTCAGTCGCGTTCAAGGATAAGCAGGATATCTACAATCCGACGATCTATATGATTCCCCAGCATTTTACACTGGATAACATCCGGCTTGCAGCCCAAGTGATGGATTTTATGCCCTTGCTGGCGAACACCTTATTCTTTGTTACCATCACAACGCTTCTGACAGCCATATCCTGTGCACTTGCCGGATACGGCTTCGCCCGGTTCTCGTTTCCGGGTAGCAATGTGCTATTCATCCTGGTGATTCTGACTATTCTGGTTCCGACAAGTACGCTTATGGTACCGATGTATCTGCATTTCCGCAGCTTCGACTTTATGGGCATCATCCAGTTGTTCACGGGGAAAAACGGGATTAACCTGCTCAATACGTACTGGCCTTCAATGATTACGGCTGCTACGGCAGGAGGGCTGAAGGCGGGGCTATTCATCTATATCTTCCGGCAGTTTTTCAAGGGGATGCCGAAGGAAATCGAGGAGGCCGCACTGATTGACGGTGCAGGCGGATTCAAAACGTTTGCCCGAATCATGCTGCCCAATGCAATCTCGCCGTTGATTACGGTTATTCTGTTTTCGTTTGTATGGCAGTATAACGATACCTTCTATTCGGCATTATTCATGAGTGAAAGTCCACTGATCTCACTGAAGGTGGCTTCCTTGCCTGCACAGGCGAACCAGTTGATTCCGCAACTGATGGGCTTTGGTTCTAACTCGGGCATCAAGGCTGATCCGAACTATGTGGCGATGATCGTGGATACAGGCATTTTGCTGGCGATTGCACCGCTGATTATTCTGTATCTGTTTGTACAGCGCTATTTCGTTGAGAGCATTGAACGTTCTGGTGTAGTGGGTTAACATGGTAAATCCAATTGGAGGTGTAGAGATGACAGTGCGTGAGATCAGCAGTGTTCCGGTGAATGAAGCAGCGACACCTGAAGCGAGAGAACTAATGACGTTTCTGGTTGAGCGTTATGGAAAAGGGATGTTGTCAGGTCAGCAGGACTACAGCAATCTGAACTGGATTAATGAAAATACAGGCCAGAAGCCAGCTGTGATTGGCTTTGATCTCATGGAATATTCGCCATCAAGAACAGAGCGTGGTGCGGTCTCCCAGGAGATTCGGGATGCGATAGACTGGCACAAACAAGGCGGGATCGTGACGCTATGCTGGCACTGGAACGCACCAACGGATCTGATCGATGAACCAGGTAAAGAGTGGTGGCGGGGGTTCTATACGGATGCGACAACCTATGATATTGCCTCCGCGCTAGCTGATACTGAATCGGAAGCATATCGGTTATTGATTCGGGATATCGATGCGATTGCAGCCCACTTGCAAGAGTTGAAAGATGCGGGTGTACCTGTATTATTCCGACCACTTCATGAAGCGGAGGGTGGCTGGTTCTGGTGGGGAGCGAAAGGTCCTGAACCTGCCAAACAGTTATATCGTTTGTTGTATGATCGATTGGTTCAAGAACATCAGCTGCACAATCTTATCTGGGTCTGGAACTCGGAAAAACCGGAATGGTATCCGGGTGATGATGTCGTGGATATTGTCAGTGTGGATGTATACCCGGAAGCAGGAGACCACAGCCCGTTGGCTGCACGTTACGCTAACCTGCGAGAGCTTGTGAAGGATAGCAAAATCATTGCACTGGCCGAGAACGGCTCCATTCCGGATCCCAAGCAGATGAAGGAACAGGATGTACACTGGAGTTGGTTCTGTACCTGGACAGGTGGATTCCTGAGAGACGGGGCGCATAATGAACTAACGTTTTTGAAGGAATTGTACCATAGCAAAGAGGTCATTACGCTTGATCAGTTACCGAAGTGGAGTTGGACATAAGAACCCCACTTTCAACTTAAATTGGAATCAATGAAGCGTTAGTATTCGCATTAATTCTTACAGCGAATACTAACGCTTCATTTGTTGGTGTGCATATGTACATGGGGCCCCTCTTCCGAGAAACATGAAAATCTGGTTCGAGCAACAATCTAGTTTGACGGGTGTAACATAGCTTGGATATTGGGATATAAAGTCACGCTGGAAGTGAATAAAATATACGATTGATTCACTGTACGGATCAGAATCCTCTCGCTTGTGCCATTGACTGGACCGATCCGAATGGCAGATGGTTCGCTTCCACCGTACGTATCATCCAGGGTGACCGATGTGATATGTGTGATGGGAATTTCAATTTTGGAGAACTGCCAGCGGATGACCAGTTGATCTTCTACTTTTTTCACGTTAACACCAAACATAGGATGACCTCCTGTTGTGATTCAAATTATTGAAGTAATATCGTATGTCCAGTTTATCATATTTTGGATAAAATTACCTTATTAATAATAAAGAGTGACGATCTCTATCAACTGATATCAGGGATGGGAACTTGATGTAAAACATACAGGATTAACCATGATACATATCGAATACAAATAGAGAAATTAGAGAACTTATACTCCAACACAAAGGGTGTGCCACATGACGAATCTATTCGAACATTGTTCAGGTCAAACATTATCTGCCAATCTGGGATGGCTGAACGAGCCAGCAGATTGGTCCATTGAAGACGGCAAAGTAACGATAACCGTTTCGCCGATCAGTGACTTTTTCATTGATCCGGGAGGTGAGCCGGTGAAAGCTTCAGCTCCATTTTTACATACGATAGTCAAGGGAGATTTCAGCATCGTCACTCAAGTACAGGTGGATATGAAAGAACAGTATGATTCGGGTTGCCTGATGGTGAGGGTGGACGATACGAATTGGGCTAAAGTCTGTTTTGAGTATTTCGAAGAACAGCCGTCCATTCTTAGTGTCGTTACTCGTGGTAACTCGGATGATTGTGTATCAGCACCTGTAGAGGTTAACAAGCCTTATTTACGTGTAGCCCGGGCAGGCAACAGCTTTGCTTTCCATTATTCTCAGGATGGAGAGAAGTGGAAGCTGGTTCGTTATTTCGGACTCGACTGCCCGGAAGAGATCAAAGTTGGCATTGTGGCCCAATCCCCCATTGGGCAAGGGACCACGGTTACTTTTACAGACCTACAGCTTCAACATGGAGTGACCGGAAGTGTTCGCCGGGTAAAATAACAGCGATCAGAAGGTTGTTCTGTCATTTATTTCACCCGAATTAACAATCCAAACAGGCCGAGTACAGCAAAGGCCAGAAATGCCGTTGTATTGGAAAACACTTCAATCGTGTAACCTGCCATGGATGAACCAAGGAATTGCCCAACACCCAGCGCGAGAAAGGCAAGGCTAATTCCGATGGACACATTTGGACTGAATAGTCTCGTCGCCCAAACGATAAATACACTGGTCAGGAAAATATACGTGCTGCCAAATATGATCGCAGAGATGAGACTGGCAGTCATGGATGGAAGAAGGATTACCCCCAGTGAGATAGCCAATAAAAGTATGCCTATTCGGTAGGACCACCCAATCTCGATACGTTCAATAATGCGACCAGCGCATCCACCGAGTATCCCCATAACCCCCATCACAATCCAGAACAACACGGCTTCCGAATCGGAGGCCCCTTTCTCGTCTGTGAGGAAGTTCCGGGCAAAGGTCCAGTAGATTGCAGAACTGAAACCTGTCAACAGACAAGCCATGAGCAGAGCAGACCCTGGTCTGGTAGGTTTCATACATGTCCAGATAGACTTGGTGCAAGGCAGTGTCTTCGTAGGTGGAATAACACGTCTGTTCCACAGCAGAACTACAACACCGATCACAGCAAACAGGATGTAGGTTAGACGCCAGTAATCCGTGAACAGCCAGTAGAGTGGACCCGATATTACAATCCCGAAGCTGGTCCCTGTGTTAATCCAGCTGTTGCCTCTTGCTTGTAGCTCGGGAGCAAGCTCGGCATTAATCGTGTTACCGAGGGCTGGAGAGGCCCAGCCTGTACTCAAACCGGCTAGAAATATACTAAATGTAAGAACCCAGGCATTCTGAGCCAGGGCAATGCCGGTTAATCCGAGCACTGCGCTGATCCCTGCCAACTGAATGACATAATGATGTCCCCTGCGATTAATTAACAGTGGTGCAGTTAGAAGGGACAGACAGTAGGCAATATACGTTCCTGAGTTAATCGCACCAGAGGCTGCATCATTCAATTGTAAGGCTTCCGAAATTTCCGGCATAAACAGTCCATAACTGAATCGCCCGAATGCATAACATACAGCGATTAGTGCAATGCCTGGAAAGATAATTTTTTTCATTAAATCCACCGCCTTTTAGATAGAACGATCATTATATTTCTCATTAAATAAAAAAGTGAGTTGAACTACTAACTCACCCGGAATAGCATTACTTGAAACTGTTCTGCGTCATATGGATCAGTTCACGGCAGACGTTATTTACATTTTCTGTCTCAGCAAGTGCCGTGGAACCCTCCAGCAGCAGGGAGAATTGCAATAGATCTCGATCACTTGCAGCAGGCGCCAATGTTTGAATTAACGTTCTCATATGTCTTTTGTGCGCATTCACTGTCTGCACGATGATATGATCTGCATGACCTCCGAATTCTTCTTTGGCGCGTAAAAATAAGCAACCTCTTGATTCGTGCTCTTTCAGCCAGGCTGCATGTCCTTCAGCCAGCTTGAGGAACATGGGTTGTGCTTTATTGTCTGCATATTGCCGGAGTTGTTCTAAATAACGCTGTTCGCGCCGCAGGAGCACTTGGACGATGAGATCATCCTTGGACTCAAAATGATTATATAACGTCATGATGGCAATCCCGGCATCCGTGATAATCCGCTTCAAGCCAATGGAATGGAAGCCGTGAAGGTAGAACAATTCTTCCGCCACGTTTAAAAGCATTTCCTTTTTGCTGCTCATGATCAGTGATACTCTCCCTTCGAAATAAGATAGAACGATCATTATACTCGTAGGCTATAGTAAATCGTTTACATTGTCAAATTCTGTGAGCAGGGCGTTATATGAACTTCGTCTTTGCACATTAACCGGACATATGAGAGCACAACATGACAGGTTTTTGGGTGGTTTATCCGTTATATTAGACATCAGGGAGTGATTATTACATGAACTGGATCAACGCATTACAGGTCGCTATTCAATATATGGAAGACCACTTGCTTGAAAATATGACGATGGAGCAGATTGCAGCGCAGGCCCATATCTCTCCTTTTCATTTTCAACGTACCTTTGCCTTATTAACTGATGTTACTGTAGCCGAGTACATAAAACGCAGACGATTGACACTGGCGGCACATGAGCTTCTGCAAAGTGATCACAAAATCATTGATCTGGCATTTAAATACGGTTACGACACACCGGAATCCTTCTCCAAAGCATTTCGTAGACAACATGGTATCGCACCCAGTGAGGCTCGTAAGAATAGTAACGCTGTCAAATCGTATAATCGTCTGGTGATTCAAGTGAGTCTAAAAGGAGCAGAGCCGATGAAATATAAAATCGTTGAACATCCCGAATTTACGTTGGTCGGAGTAGAGCAAACTTTCTCCTATGCAGATCAAGAACATTTGCAAGGAATCGGGAAGATGTGGCAGGAAGCGTGGACGAGCGTTTATTTGAACTGAACAACGGGGATATTCCAGGGTTACTTGGCGTCGTTGTGGATCAGAGCGAAATACAGGAGAAACAGATGCAATACTGGATTGCTACAACTTACGATGGTGAAGTACCTGAAGGATTATCAAGCTTCACCATGCCTGCTTCCAAATGGAGTGTATTTGAAGTAGAAGGCCCGATGCCGGAAAGTATGCAGCTTCTGTGGAAACGGATTATTTCGGAATGGTTCCCATCCAACCCGTATGAGGAGCTGGAAGTATACCCGGGGCCAAATCAACCGCCACAAATCTGGATACCGATTAAATAAATTTTAACCGTTTCAAACTCGATCATTGTAGCCCATAAACATTCAGATCACCGAAGCTGTTTATGGGTTATTTGGTTGTGATTAATCAGAGATTCGAAGTTGTACAGAGGATGTTCAAGCGTTGTTCATTTTATTGCAGCCAGGTAAACATGATATATTGGAATGAAGGTTAACAGCTATAAGAGACAATGAGGTAAACCGCAGGAGGCAGATATGTTATATGAGAACCCATTCATTCAGACGATCATCAAATACGAGCAATTAATGCATGACCTGCGGAGAGTTCGTAGTCTCCATTTACCTCAAAGTTACATAGGTGCAGGATATATTCGTAATTATATCTGGGATGTTCTGCATGGATATGATCTTCGTGAACTTCACAGCGATATTGATGTTGTCTATTATGATGCGCAAGACTTGCGTGAGGAGCGAGACATACAGCTCGAACAACAGCTTCGTGAGGAGACGGGCAGTTCGAAGTGGTCGGTCAAAAATCAGGCGAGAATGCATCTGCGCAATGGTACACTTCCTTATCATTCTACTGAAGATGCTCTTCGCTATTGGCCAGAAGTTGTGACTGCTATAGGCGTACAGTTGGATGAAGAGGATCGGGTGAACATCTGTGCTCCGCATGGTTTGCATGATCTGTATCACCTTATAGTCCGCAAAAGTCCGTTCTTCACGGATGCTGACTATTACAATCAGAGAGTACAGAAGAAGCACTGGCAGGAACAATGGCCGAATCTAACGATAATAACAGCTTGAAATAATAAGTGATTTGCGGAATAGTGGGTACAAGAAGGAGTGTCTACGGATTTGATAAAAAAGTTCTTACAAAAAAATGGACTGATCATTGATCTTGTCCTGTTGGCATGTTTTGCGGCATTTCTGGCCTTTTGGGGCCAAAGATTCCCAGTCATGTTTTTCGGAATGATCACGGTGGCTTTTATCGTTCTAAGACGGATTGACTATCAGAAGCATGTTATTCTGAAACGGATTATCCTTACTGGAATTAGCGTGGCTGCCGTCTCTTTTGTCATTATTGAAGCACTTGTATTCACACAGCTTGGTGCGAATGATCCGGAAGAAGCGGACTATGTCATTATTCTGGGTTCAGGCATCCGTGGAACGGAATTGTCATTGACCCTAAAACAAAGGTTAGATGCCAGTCTGGACTATATTCGCAGTCACCCTCAGACACCCGTCATTGTATCAGGTGGGCAGGGACCTGGAGAATCCATTCCTGAAGCACTCGCCATGAAAAACTATCTGATTGAACAGGGGATTAGCCCTGCCCAAGTCATTATGGAAGATCGCTCTACAAGTACACAGGAGAATTTGGCCTTTTCCAAAAAAATCATTCTTGAATCCGGGTTAGAGCACCCTGAGATCATGATTGTCACCAGTGACTATCATATGTTTCGCTCCAAGTACATCGCTGCCAAGAACGGTTATGCGGCAGAATATGGCATATCGGCCCCGTCACCGGGTTATCTGAAACCCGTCAACATGATCCGTGAATATTTTGCTACGATCAAAACATTTATCTAATGCATATGACAGAAAAGCGGAAACAGGACGAAGCGGAGATCTATGATCTATGCTTCGTCCTGTTTGCATATAAGGATGGCTATTGCTCCTTAACGATAGGTTATTTTTCTGAAGGAGCAGGTACAGTTACTGAAACCTTATCCCCAGGGAGAGCTACGATTTCGGGGGATTGGGTATTCGAAGGAACGGCTACGACTTCAGGAGATTCACCCTTAAAAGGAACAGTGACTGCTTCTACAACTTTAGCCTCAGAAGGTTTAGTAGTAGAAGGTACAGTAGCAGACGGAACTGGCACAGCTTCGGAAACTTCATCCTCAGGGAGAGCCACGATTTCAGGAGTTTCGGAAGTAGAAGGAGCAGTTACAGCTTCGGAAATTCCGACCTTGTTGGGAGAAGTTACGATTTCTGAAGATCCATCAGTAGAAGGAACAGGCACGGTTTCAGTAGCATGGGTCTCTACTTTAACTGTGTGGTTTGATGCCCATACGGCGGTGGACGTACTTACTCCTGTAATAAGCAGGAGGGCTCCCATACTTAACATCCAATGTTTCTTTTTCAGTTTCTTTACATTAAACATAATCATCAATCTCCTTTTTAATTGTTTGCCTTCACCCGATAGAGACGAACAAAATTGAGCAGGTATTTTCTTGGTTCCCGCCATCACATTTAAAATCGTCTTACCATATCGTCTTCGCTCTTCATGCGACATCTCTTTCACCACATCTTCATCACAGGCCAACTCGCTCCAGGTATGAATGTCCCGGCGAATCATATGAATCAGGGGATTGAACCAGTGCAGGGCACTAACCCCCAAGGTCAAAGCTTTGACCCACAGATCTTTATGTTTCAGATGTACCAACTCATGATGAATTACCATGCTGATGTCCATTTTCACCGTATTTTCGGGTGGCAGATATATCGTGGGTTTAAACAAGCCAACCAGTATAGGGCTTCGTACTAGCGTGCTGTGAGCAAGCGTGATATTGCGTTTGAGACCCAAAGCCTCTTTGATTAATGGTAGCTGTATAGCTGCTTCACTATGACAGAGGACTGGGGTACGTGTACGAGATAATTCATTCAAAAACCTTCGATAACAGTACATCTGCCATGCAGAAAAACCAATGACTCCAATGCCCCATACGCATAACAAGAACCAGGCTGTCGTTACCGAAATGGTTTGTTCCGGGATAAACGTTCCTGCAACTACGCCCGAAGCTGCTGCATTCTCCGTACCCGGTATAGTTGATGTCGTTTGGAATGCAATATCCAAAAGCCATGAAAGGCCAAGAGATACCGGGAACAGATAAAACAAGATAGCCATTTTACCGAGTCTGTAGAGCCACTTGGTCGGAAAAACAGATACGGGTATAAGTCGTAGTGCCAAAATACAAACAGAAACGATACTTCCCGCCACGGTCAGGCTGCACAGAATTTCAAAAAAGATATTCATCATCTGCACCTACTTTTCCGAGAGCCATTTTTTCAGTTCTGAAATGTCATCGTCAGAAAGCTTGTCGCCATCATACATGGCCGAAACCAAATTTTTGACTGAACCTTGATACAGTCCATCAAGAACATGTTGCGTTTCCTGTAGTTTGTAATCTTCGGGCTGTAGAAGAGGTACATAATCATTGGTCCGTCCACGTCTCGTAACGGTAAGAGCGCCTTTATCCACCAACCGTGACAGAAAGGTAGACATGGTCTGCGCTTTCCACGCTTTCCCCTTCTCAGCAAATATGTCTAATAGTTCTGTCGAAGTGACGGGTGGATCGCATGACCATATAACAACCATTAACTCCATTTCTGTTTCGGATAATTTTTGAATCTGGTTCACAGTGAACACTCCTTAACATCGTTATGCGTCCATAACGATCGTATTACTACACTACGTAGTACGTATAAACTACTACAACTTGTAGTGGATAGTCAAGTTATCCTGATAGATGATTGCCAAACCATGTTATAATATAGGTCATTAATAGAAGAACGATGTAGGAGTGAATGATCATTACAGCATATCAATTACCTGCTCTCTATGAGCAGAAGCGAGTTTCAATGCACGAGATGGAAGAGATTGTACGCCTGTTGGCCCAGGCACCGCTATTATACGATGATGGACAGAGCATTCAGGTTCAGGATTACATGGGAGGCTTGGAGGTCGAACTTAAGCATGAGGTACGCCGTGCAGTGACCGAGTTGTACGAACTGGCTGTTCAGGCCTGCCGCGTCTTCGCCGATCCATTGGCGTACGAGCAACTTCAGGATGCGCTGGGGTTACAGGCTGAGTTATGGCAGGAGGAAGTGCTTACTCTTGCAAATTGGATGAATTGGTTGAAGCAGATCAGTGAAGGAAAGAGAACACTGCCCGAGTACAACTTTACAGCCATGCTTGGCAATCTGCCAGACGGATTCATGATCCATGATTTTTATGATGAACTCCGATATCAGTTGGAACAAAACCCTGCAAACGCTTGGGCTATCGAAGAGCGGGATCGCTTGTACGCAGCTCTGGGTGCGAAATAAATCAAACCAATGGGTCACCGGCGGTGTTAATCTAATATCTGCATTTTGCATGCATAGAAACATTCCAATCTATACCTTACGAATTCTTTACCCAGTATGGGAAATGAGGGGATACCGTGAAGAAGGTTGTATTAGCTGGTGGAACGGGATTTGTTGGACAGGATTTTGCCCAAAGATTCAGAAAGCTGGGGTATGAGGTGTTAATTATCTCGCGTCAGCCCGGTCATATTGCCTGGGAGGATCGTGCAGGAATTATAGGGGCACTGGAAGAAGCAGAAATGTTGATTAACCTGGCAGGTAAATCGGTGAACTGCCGTTATACGGATGAGAATCGCAAAGTCATTCTGGAATCCAGAACCCGTACAACGCGCATTCTCGGCGAAGCCGTCCTGGCTTGTAATCAACCTCCCGAACTATGGATTAATTCGAGTACAGCGACCATATACAGACATGCTGAAGATCGTCCCATGACGGAAAAAGAGGGCGAGATTGGCTCCGGATTCTCGGTCGACGTTGCCAAGGCATGGGAACAGGCTTTCTTTGAATTCAGTCTGCCGTCTACGCGTCAGATTGCACTGCGGATTGCGATTGTGCTGGGCGAGGGTGGCGTGATGGTGCCTATGACAAATCTGGTTCGTTTTGGACTGGGAGGATCTCAAGGCGCAGGAACACAGCAGTTCAGCTGGATTCATATCGAGGATCTCTTCCGCATGGTAATCTATCTGCAAGAGCATCCATACTTAAATGGTGTGTTTAATGCGTCCTCGCCGCATCCGGTGACGAATCGGGAGCTAATGGCGCGTCTGAGAGAACAGATGGGTGTTCGGATCGGACTACCTTCTCCTCGTTGGATGCTTGAACTGGGCGCACGTTTTATTCAGACCGAGACGGAACTGGTTCTCAAAAGTCGTTGGGTGATTCCCGAACGAATGGAGAGGGAAGGGTTCACTTTCACATACGGTACACTAGATACCGCTCTTGCCGAGATTCTGAATAAGAAGAAATGACAACACTGTATAAATAATAAAACACAACAGGGAGGGCAGAGGCATCTGCCCTTCTGTTATATTCTAAAGCTTTCTGATAATGGCGTTTCGCCATTTGAGGTGGAGGATTCATTTCATTTATATATGTTCAACTAAACATTTACACAATAACGGAGAGGGCAGAAAAAACTGAAGAAGCGAAGCGGTCGCCTAAAAGCTTTCTGAAAGAAAGCTGCATCGGAAGCATATGCTTATCCCCGGATTTTCCCTTTTTAAGAAGGGAATCAAAAAAATCTGGGGATAACAGCGATCGGAAGGTTATTCTGTCATCGGAGTGTCAGTGTAAATACTAATTAGCTGAACTTATATATATCAGTCAGATGAACAGAAAGAGGTTGGGGAAATGCAACTTAGAAGAGTAAGGATCGCAGGAACAGGGAAGTACCTGCCTGAACAGGAAGTCACGGATGAGGAACTGGATCGCCGCTTGGACGTGCCTGCGGGCTGGGTCAGCAAAGCCACAGGTGTAGGTGTACGCCATTATGCTTCGGGTGAAGAAACCTCCTCTTTCATGGGCGCGCGGGCTGCAGAAGCTGCACTTGCGGTTGCTGGATTACAATTCGGGGATATCGACTGTCTGGTGTGTACCAGTGGCACGAAGGAACAACCGTTGCCAAGTACGGCGGTATTTATCCAGCAGGCCATGGGACAGCAAGATTCAGGCGTACCTGCCTTTGATATGGATGCAACCTGCCTGAGTTTCCTGAACGGACTCGATGTGATCTCCTATATGGTAGATGCCGGACGTTACCAGCGAGTATTGCTCGTAGCCACCGAGATTGCCTCAGCCGGACTGAACTGGTCTGATAAAGAGAGTGCGGCCCTGTTCGGAGATGGAGCGGCCGCTGTTATTATTGAGCGTTCGCCTGAAGGGTCCTCCTCACAGATCGTCCATGCTTCCCTTCGAACCTACAGCCGAGGTGCTCGCTTCTCGGAGATTGCAGGAGGAGGTACACGGATGCATGCTTCGAATTATAAGGCAGATCAGCCTGAACCCTACCTATTTCATATGGATGGACAGGCGATCTTCCGCATGGCTTCCAGACTTTTGCCTGGATTCATTGGTGATATGCTGCAAGCGACCGGGAATCGAATGGAGGATTTCCAATTGGTCATTCCCCATCAGGGAAGTGCCATGGCGATGAGACTGATTCGCAAGAAGCTTGGCATTGCTGAAGATCGATTTATGGATATCACACGAAATCACGGCAATACGATTGCGGCATCGATCCCGATGGGTCTGCATGAAGCGATTAGACAACAGCGTATTCAGCGTGGAGATCGGGTGTTGATGATTGGCACGGCTGCCGGATTATCATTGGGAGGACTCATTTTTGACTACTAGATCTGGGGAAACCAGACATCGTACAGCTGCTTCTCTCCGTGTGCTGCTTACAGGCGGAAGGGCTCCCGTAACGCTGGATCTGGCACGTATGCTTCATCGGGCAGGCCATCGGGTCTATGTCGCGGAGAGTGCCGTACGGCATCTGACCAGATTATCTCGTGCAGTGGAACAGTGTGCTGTGGTTCCATCGCCACGTCATGACACAGGTACGTATCTGGCGGAGTTGGAACGGTTGGTTCAGGATTGGCAGATTGACCTGTTGATTCCGATGTGTGAAGAAGTCTTCTATGTTGCTCAAGGGGCAGACAGACTGCGTGCATATTGTCGTGTCCTGGTTACAACTCTGGAGCAGCTACATGAGCTGCACCATAAATATAATTTTATCCAGCTTGCAGTAACACTCGGTCTTTCGGTTCCGGATACATGTCTGATCAACAGTCGGGAGGAATGGATGGAAGCTCAGTCTGTTCTGGGAAAAGTAGGAGATTGGGTGTGGAAACCGGTGTATTCCCGCTTCGCAGCTAAAGTTCGCATGCCAATACTCATGACCGATGACGCTGGGGTAGGGACGGATCAGGAAGGAAACGTAAGCGAAAAGAAACATAGACATTTACGTAACGATCCTCCGGAAGAAGGGGAATTATCCGTTGCTTCACCTTGGGTTGCACAGGCCTACATTCCTGGTCAGATGTTATGTACATACAGCATAGCGCATGAAGGGCAACTGGTTGCACATGCCACTTACGACAGTCGCTATCGTACAGGAAGCGTGGGAGCCAGTGTTTTTTTTGAACAGGTGGAACATGAAGGTGCCCTTGCGTGGGTGAGACAATTTGTTGAGGCAACGGGTTTTAGTGGACAGATTGGGTTTGATTTTATAGAAGGTCCGGATGGGCAAGTATACGCAATTGAGTGTAATCCGAGGGCAACGAGTGGGATTCATCTGTTTCACCCCGGAGATGACTTGGTGCGTGCATTGACTGAACCGGAGACGTTGGTCAAGGAAGGAAAAATGATCACGCCCGCACGGGGCAGCAAAGCCATGCTCATGCTTCCCATGTTAGGAAGCGGAGTACAGCAGATCTTTGGCAAAGGGAAGCTCCGTGCATGGATAGCTGCGTGGCGTGGAGCCAGGGATGTGGTCTATGTGCGGCAGGATATCCAGCCTTTATTTGAACAATTCGGAGTGGTGCTAGCTGCATGGCGTCTGGCAAGATCGCAGAAGTGCTCGCTGACTGAAGCTTTGACTCATGACATAGAATGGAACGGTGAACAACAATGAATAGAGCATTGGTTACAGGAGCTACGGGATGTCTGGGCAGGCACCTGGCGATACGGCTTGCCCAAGAGGGATGGGAAGTCACTGGCATGGGCCGACAGCCAAAGGTTGGTGCAGAACTTAAATTGGCAGGAGTCCGATTCCTGAGTGGAGATATACGGAATGAGGCAGCAGTAAACGAAGGGTGTGCGGGGCAGGATATGGTGTTTCACTGTGCGGCACTATCCTCGCCATGGGGCAGATATCGTGACTTTTACAGCAGCAATGTGGAAGGCACACAAAACCTCATTGATGGCTGCCTGCATAATGAGGTGCAGCGATTCATACATGTCTCAACTCCGAGTATATATTTTAACTACAACCCGCGATATAACGTACATGAGAATGATCCGTTGCCATCCAAACCAGCCAATCATTATGCAGCCACGAAGCTTCTCGCTGAGCAGGTTGTGATGGAGGGGCATGCGAAGGGGCTTCCGTCAATCATGATTCGACCGCGAGCCATTTTTGGTCCGTATGATCAGACGTTGTTTCCCAGAATTGTCGCAGCAAACGCAAAATCGGGCGTGCCCATGATCGGTGGTGGACAGGCGTTAATCGATCTGACATGTGTGGATAATGTGGTGGATGCCTTGTTGTTGTGCCGCGATGTCGATGCAGAAGCACTTGGCAGAGCCTACAATATTTCCAATGGCGATCCGAGGGCGTTCAGTGAGTTGGTGAGCAGCCTGTTTGGCATGTTGGATATGCCCTTGCGTCGTCGAAACATTCCTTATCGGATGGCATATGGTGTGGCAGCGTTGCTGGAGCGAGTTCATGGCTATATTCCTGCGTTGGGTGAACCTGCGTTAACACGGTATACAGTCGGCTCCTTATCCATCCCACAGACGTTGGATATTACGGATGCACGGGAGCAATTGGGATACATCCCTCGGGTGTCCATTGAAGAGGGATTGCAACAATTTGCAGACTGGTGGAGGGCTGAATCATGCTGACGACAACTCCAGTAGAACTATATTTGGGTGCGGCGGGTTACTGTACACATCCAGAGTTTCTGACGCTGCGTGGTGGTCGATTGAGTCCAGTACCTTTCCCGGCAGGATTTGCTTGCATCATTCATCCCGTACATGGACCGATCCTGCTGGATACGGGATATAGTTCCCGCTTTTTTGAGGAAACGGCTCATTTGCCTAATGCAATGTATCGTCATATTACACCAGTGGTCTATCGTGAGGAGGATAGTGCCGTTCATTTTCTGGCTGGGCTTGGACTGAAAGCTTCCGATATTCGGTATATCATCCTCTCTCATTTTCACGGCGATCATATCGCGGGTGTACGAGATTTCCCAGAGGCACAATTCATTTATCTGCCAAGGGCCTATGATGCTGTGCGCTCACTTGGTCCGATTGCGGCTGTGAAGGCAGGTTTTCTTGCCGGGTTGTTGCCCGAGGATTTTATGGCCAGATCATTGCCTGTTACGTGTCAGCCTGAGCGATGGACGAGAGCGGGGAAAGAGTTCCCTTTTGATGAATTCTACGATATCTTCGGCGATGGCAGTCTGCTGGGGGTGGATGTATCCGGTCATGCGGAAGGCATGATGGGACTTCTACTGCGTACAGAAGAAGATGACTATTTCCTGTGCGCGGACGCGGTGTGGTCGAGTCGGGCTTTTCGTGAACAGCGCAGACCGAATATTCTTGCTGGGATCATTATGTCGAATCGACAGGAATACCACCGGAACTTTGACCGACTGGTTCAGCTGCATCAGCAGTTTTCCCACATTCGGATTGTGCCGAGTCATTGTCGAGGTGTACTGGACGCTTGGGGTGTAGGAGGGCCGAAACGATGAGTAATACCTTTCGTATAGTGGTTCATTATGCTCTCGCACGTGGGCTGAGAAAGTGGAAAACGCGAGAACAACTGGAGCGCTGGCAAGAACGCCGGGTTATTCGGCATGTTCATCAGATTCGTGCCCGATCCCCATTTTACCGGAAGTGGTGGGGGAGCTTGAACGCATCCGACTGGAGAAGATTTCCGTTGATTGACAAATCGATCATGATGGAGCACTTCGATACACTGAACACGGTGGGCATTACCAAGGACGAAGCGCTGGCTCTTGCAGGCGAAAGTGAAGAAACGCGTGACTTCAAACCTTCCATTCAAGGCGTGACGGTTGGACTGTCTTCGGGCACGTCAGGGAACCGGGGAATATTTCTGGTGAGTGATCGGGAGCAGGATGCGTGGACGGGAACGGTACTGGCTAAGTTGCTGCCTGGTGGACTGTGGAAACCTGCGAAGATTGCGTTTTTCCTGCGGGCCAACAGTAATCTGTATGAATCGGTGCAACGTGGCAAATTGCAGTTTCAGTACTTTGATCTGCTGGAACGTGTGGAGACCTTGGTGAATCGGCTGGAAACCTACCAACCTACCGTGTGGGTGGCTCCTCCATCCATGCTGCGTCTGTTGGCGGACGCCTATGTAGCAGGCCAGCTGACCGCTGTACCGGATAAAATCATCTCTGTTGCCGAGGTGCTGGACCCCCTGGATCGCAAAGTGCTGGAGCAGGTCTTCGGACAGACCGTTCATCAAGTCTATCAGTGTACAGAAGGGTTCCTGGGTGCTACTTGTCGTTATGGTACCCTGCATTTGAACGAAGACATTGTGCATATTGAAAAAGAGTTCATTGATCCCGCCACCCGGCGGTTTGTGCCCATTATTACGGACTTCTCCAGAACATCACAGCCAATTATCCGATATCGGTTGAATGATATTCTGACCGAGGCGGCGCTACCATGTGCCTGTGGTTCCCCGTTTACCGCCATTGAGCGGATTGAAGGCCGCTGTGATGACACGCTTTATTTTACACAACTACATACGGGTGAGGCTGTACCGGTCTTTCCGGATTTCGTTACCCGTTCGGTCATTGCGGCTTCGCCGGATATTGAACATTATCGTGTGGTGCAGCAAGGAGACGGAACAATGGAAGTATCTCTTCGGCTTGGCGGGAGCGCAGTGATGGAGCAGGTCGAGACGGATGTACGGGGTGAACTGATGAAGCTGGGAGAGCGGCTTGAATGCACCTTACCTGAGATCAGATTTGTTCCATATACGTTTGAACCGGGACTTACGAAGCTGCGCAGGGTGGAGAGACGAGATAACGGAGTGGCGTATTAAGCGGCAGGGGCCGTGCGGTATAGGTAGGAACGGAAGTAAGTAATTTACCGAGGAAAGAAGGACACACCGTGACAGCAGAGGAACACTTAACAAAGGATGGCCAGGTACGAATTAACACGGGTCTTGATGCAGTGAAGAAGACAAAGGAGAGAGCGAACGCTCGGGTGGCCTTAATTACGGGTACCTCCAGTGGTTTTGGTATGCTCACCGCAATCACTCTTGCCAAGCAGGGATATCTTGTTGTTGCTACAATGCGTGATCTGAGTCGAAGAGAAGAATTGGTGAGGTTGGCTGAACAGGCAGGGATATCCGAACGTTTGCAATATGTGCAACTGGACGTGACCGATACTGAATCGGTGCAGAAAGCTGTGGGGTCCGTACTTCTTAATAATGGCCGAATCGACATGCTGGTGAACAATGCAGGATTTGCGGTGGGCGGGTTCATTGAGGAAGTGTCAATGGAGGATTGGCGGCGCCAGATGGAAACGAATCTGTTTGGATTAATCGCCGTGACACGTGCGGTCCTGCCTGTGATGCGTGAACAGAAGCAGGGGTTAATTGTTAACTTGTCCAGCGTCAGTGGGTTGTCCGGTTTTCCAGGGTATGCGCCCTATGCTGCTTCCAAATTCGCTGTGGAAGGATTCACGGAAAGTCTGCGGCATGAGATGTCTTCGTTTGGTGTTCGGGTGGTATTGGTTGAACCAGGTGCTTATCGCACACCGATCTGGAATAAAGGTTTGGGTGAGATTCACCGGAGCGAGGACTCTCCGTATAAGCATAAGCTGGACGCGGTTCTTCGTTATTCCAAACATGCGAGCGAGACAGCGCCTGATCCACAGGAGGTAGCTGATCTGATCGGCCGAATTGCACGGATGCGTGCACCAAGGCTTCGATATGCGCTCGGGAAAGGTTCGCGTGTGCTGATCTTAGGCAAAGCCGTGCTACCCTGGAAGTGGCTGGAGTGGATCATCGCCCGTGGATTAAAATAGAGATAAGGTACGAGTCACGATTGCGTAATTTCCGAAAAGGAGGGGT
Source organism: Paenibacillus sp. W2I17 (assembly GCF_030815985.1). Lineage (NCBI taxonomy): Bacteria > Bacillati > Bacillota > Bacilli > Caryophanales > Paenibacillaceae > Paenibacillus > Paenibacillus sp. W2I17. The sequence continues at coordinate 2,745,933 of NZ_JAUSXM010000001.1, read as the reverse complement.
TAGCCATATTCGAATTCATCGTCATTATTTTACTTCTTGCGATTGTGGGTCTGCTCTTCCATATCAATAGCAAGCTGCCAGCGCGTGACCGGGTGAAGGAAGCAATGGAACGTGATCGGAATCAGAAACATAATCAGGATGCTCCAAATTAAAACGCGGAGGTTACCAATGAAAATTGCATTCGTTTTGTTTGATGGACTGACTTTCCTTGATTTTGCAGGGTTTTATGATGTGATTAATCGGTTGAATTTCTTTGAACCTACCCAAGGAACGACGTGGGAAACTTGTGCAATGACAGAGCAGGTCACGGATGAGTCTGGTCTAACGTTGAAGGTGGATCGGGTGAAGCCTGACCTATCGGAATATGATCTCGTGTTTATCCCCGGAGGCATGGGAACGCGCAAGCTTCGATATGACGAGGCCTTTGTAGGTTGGCTGAAACAGGCAGAGTCTGTGCCTTTGAAGGTTTCGGTGTGCACAGGCTCTCTGCTGCTGGGTGCAGCTGGTTTTTTATCCGGCAAAAAAGCAACAACACATCCCCGTGCATATAAATTGCTTGAGCCGTATGTCACCGAGGTGATTCAAAAGCGGATTGTAAAAGATGGAAATGTAATTACTGCCGGTGGAGTAGCCACGTCCATTGACCTGGGAATTTATGTTGTTGGATTGCTTGCAGGACAGGAAGCGGCGGCGAATGTAAAACTTCAGATCGATTATCCTTATGAAATGCAGGGAGTGGTCGAAGAATGAACGAAGATCGAAAGCAAGAGACCTATATCATTCGCAATATTCAGCGGGATGAAGCAGACATCTACTGGCCTTTGCGACTGGAAGCATTGAAAACACACCCTGAAGCCTTTGGGGCTTCGTTTGAGTTGTCCATTCAACTCCCCATGAGTGAAGTGCAGGAGCGCATACATAATGAACCGGATGATTATATTCTGGGAGCATATACAGTAGAAGGAACCTTGGCGGGAATGATGGGTTTCAAAAGGGAGTACGGCCTAAAGCTCAGGCACAAAGGCATGATTTGGGGCGTCTATGTTGCTCCGCCATATCGGGGAAGTGGGCTGGCTTCGCTCTTGCTCCGCGAGGTGCTGGATCGGGGAAGACATCTGGAAGGTATCAAGCAGATTAATCTGAGTGTAGTGACAACCAATGAATCAGCCCGACGTTTATACGAGCGATATGGATTTGAAGTTTACGGCATCGAGCGTAACGCCTTGGAAGTCTACGGTCAGGGATATGATGAGGCGCATATGAATTACTTTTATACGGAGCATTCAACATTGAACGAAGATATCAGCACAGGAGGAGTCCGATGACAGATCATGTTGAACATGAGATCGATGGTGTTTCCTTTGTCTTGAAAGAATCTCATTCTTTCGATTGGTTACGGCCCTTGGGTACGGTCTTTCGCGTATTCGATCAGCAGGATTCAGGGAATCTCTCCTTCGGTATTGTGCAAAAGGATGGAAAGCGATTGTTCGTTAAATATGCGGGAGCACATACAATTCATGCGAATCATACGGGAAGTCCCCCGGAAGCCATTCGTAATCTGAAATCATCTGTTTCCGTCTACGAGGATCTGGCACATGACACGTTGATTCGACTAACGGATCATTTTGCAACGGATGAGGGGTATGCCTGTGTATTCGATTGGGTGGATGGGGAGTGTCTGCATTCCCACTGGTATTTCCCACCTCCGGCTAAGTATGAAGATCCGCGTTCGCCCTATTATCGGTTCAGACAGCTTCCAGTGGATACACGCATTCGGGCGATGGAACAGATTCTGGATTTTCATATCGAGGTGGAACGGAGAGGTTATGTGGCTGTTGATTTGTATGATGGCAGTCTGATCTATGATTTTGACAGAAACTTTATGAAAATTTGTGATATCGACTTGTATCGGAAGGGCTCTTTTACCAATAACATGGGGCGTATGTGGGGATCTTCCCGCTTTATGTCACCCGAAGAGTTTGAGCTAGGCGCACCCATAGATGTGGTTACCAATGTATTCAACATGGGGGCAATGGCGTTTGGTTTGCTTGGCGGGGAGAAGGATCGTTCCTATGAGAGATGGGATGCCGGAGAAGCGTTGTATCACGTTGTGATGCGTGCAGTGAGCGACGAGCGGTCCGAGAGGTACGCAACGATTGCGGAACTCGGTGAGGCATGGGAAAAAGCTGCGATTAAAGGTCAATGAGTGAGTGGCGTAATTTTCGCAAATGTGCAAATTCCATTCGTATGTGCGTGTGAAATCCCGTATAATGGAAATTATTAAGGGGGGGTGCAGACGATGTGCAGATATGCCATGTCAGGACCATATAAAGACATCTATGCATGTTTCATTTGTCGCAAATCATTTAAACAAGTTTCCAAACATGACCTGAGCCCCGAGGTGGTGGCACAACTTGAATATAAATGCCCGCAATGTGCCACGTCTATGGTTAGCATGGGACACGATTTCCAGGCGCCCAAGCAAAATGATACCAAACAATGGACCAAAGTGAAGATGCTGTATCGTCATGGTTATACCTATCATAATTGCGGGTGCGGGGCTGGATATCGCCCGGCTGATTTACGTGAATTATCCGATTTTCTGGAGCAGCAAGAAGCTGGTAAAGGCAGTGAAGGCAAACGATTATTGCAAAGGTTAACTTCATAGTTATGGTTCCAAAATCCAACCTGTCGTCTATGGAAATGTTGAAAATACAGGTGAGCACGTTATATACAATCAATGAGCAGCAGCGTCTACTAAGCATTAACGAGCCGGGGGGCGGGCAGGCTCCAGCCATTTTTATCGGCATGACTTCTGCTGGTTCACTGATCTATTATCATGAGCAGTTACCGCCTAATCTAATGGATGAGTTGGGTAAGGATTGCGAGCTTCCATTGGATATTCTAAAACTGATTCGAAAGGTGGAAACCTTTGAGCCAGTTAACCATGTATGGATGGGACCCGCCTATGCTTTTCCTGAGTCATCTAACGAATGGAATCAGAAGGTTCAGTTGATTGGTCAGGAGCAGCATTATTTGGTGGCAGAGCATTTCCCTGAATTAACAGATCACTTGTATGAAAAAAGCCCTGTTGCCGCTTATGTTATTGGTGATTCTGCTGTGGCAGTGTGCTGCTCCGCAAGGCTCTCCGATTATGGGGCGGAAGCGAGTCTATATACGGCACCGGGTTATAGAGGACATGGATATGCAGCGGAAACGGTAAAGTGCTGGCAGTATTATGTCAAGGAGCGTGGACGCATGCCAATCTACAGTACATCTTGGGATAATCTCGCTTCACAGCAAGTTGCCCGTAAACTGGGATTAATTCAGTTCGGTGTGGATTTCAGTATCACAACTGTAGATTTGAGGAAGGACTGTGATGTCTGATGATCCGCACTTTCGTACAAAAGGATCTGCAGTATGTCATTGAAGCGCACATCCGAATTTATCGAAATGAGTATAATTATGATCATAACTTTGCTGAATTTATCACCAACGCGGTGAATTCGTTTGGACTTAAAGGCAATCACGCGAGGGAGATGTTATGGATTGTTGAGTTAGATCAGACAGCTTCCGGTTCCATAGGACTTACTCAGGTGAATGAAAATACGTCTCAACTTCGCTGGTTTCTGATCGAACCGGAAGCACGTGGTGCAGGATGTGCGTGAAGCTTATCGAACAGGCAATTCTTTTTGCAAAAGAAAATGACTACACATCCGTGATCCTGTGGACCAATGAGTCTTTGATCGGCGCGCGTAGATTATATCAATCTGTGGGCTTTGAAGTGAAGGAAGTCCGCAAACAGATGTTGTCAGGTCAGGAGCTTACCGAAGAACAATGGGAACTTGTTCTGTAGTTAACTCGTTGTTGAAAGGAGTGGTACAGTGAATCGCAGAAGACTGATTCTGGGTTTGTTATCCGTATGCACAGCATTGACGGTAGCAGCATGTTCGACTCGGACAGAAGACCAAGCATTATCAGCAACAATTGAAAGTAACCTGCAGCAGATGGTTAGCGCCCCTGTCCTCCTGACCAGCAGTAATCCCAATGATTATATTGCTGGTAACCGTGAGGCTTACGACGACATCTTGAATACGGGTGAGGAAGGATTGCATCTGCTGCTACAGCAGCTCGAATTCAGTCCAGATAATGGTCTCAAGGAATGGATCATGGCTCAGGCAAGTACTGAACTGCTCGGAGAGCTTAACCCTGTAGAGGCGTGGCATAGTGGCAAGGACTGGCTCAGACAGTATAAAATGAGCGTAGAATAATGGCTTATCTTCTCTATAGTACCTGACTTAGCGGAAGTAATGGAGGGGGCGGAATCGATTCTGAAGAAGCGATAGCGTTCGCCTTTGTCTCCGAATTTATACATCTATAAGGTTATTCAAGAAAATTTGGAGACAACAGCGATCAGAAGAACGATCCGTAACCGGAATGGTTCCCGCAAGCCGTCAAGCACTGTAGTGTGTGATGAGCCGGAAGTACAAACCTCACCTCCAGTCAGCATGAGCAGCATTGAGAGGTTCTTGGAACCCGAAAGAATACATTATAGAGGTGAAATCCTTGACTAAGAAAATTGCTTTTTTTGATTCAGGCATCGGTGGTTTAACCGTTTTGCATAAGGCATTACAACAGTTTCCGGAAGAAAAATTTCTGTATTACGCGGATACCCTGCATGTCCCGTATGGAACCAAGTCTGCGGATGAGGTTAGAGGACATATTTTTGATTGTGTTGAAGCCATCGTTCAGGAGGATGTTCAAGCAATCGTGATTGCTTGTAATACAGCAACAAGTCTGGCTGTGAAGGATCTGCGCGCCAAGTACGATATCCCGATCATTGGCATGGAGCCTGCGGTGAAACCAGCTGTGGAGATGAATCGTGATAGTGGGAAGAGAGTGCTTGTATTTGCCACGGCCCTCACCTTGAGCCAAACCAAGTATAACGAACTGGTATCACGTGTTGATGATCACCACAGTGTGGATTCTATTGCGTTGCCGGAACTTGTGGAGTGGTGTGAACAGCTGGATTTTGATCCGGGCAAAATCGCTGCTTATTTCCGCTTCAAGCTGGCAGATCTCGATCTTCATGGGTATGGCACAGTGGTGCTTGGTTGCACGCATTATCCATTCTATACGTCCATTCTGCGCACGGTTCTGCCCGATCATATACAGATTATTGATGGCAGTACAGGTACAGTGAACCATCTGAAGCAGCGGCTTGGACTGGTGGCTCAACATGGAGACAGAACAGGGAAACAAGTCACTTTCCTCAGTTCATCAGGCCGACCGGAAGAGCAGGAGAAGATGTACAGTGCACTTCAATATCTTGAGATGAACTCGAAGTAGGTTACACCATAGGAGGTGATAGCTATGCAGTCCATTTATCTTATCCGTCACGCCAAGGCCACAGGGCAGGAACCCCATGCAGAGCTTACAGATGAAGGGATCAGGCAGGCTGAAAAGCTTGCAGATATCTTGGCTCATCATTCCATAACGTATATTGTCTCCAGTCCATGGAAAAGGGCCGTTCAGACTGCTATGCCACTGGGCATAGCAATGCTGCAACATATACGTACGGATGAACGTCTCCAGGAGAGGGTACTTAGCTCTCTTGATCTGCCTAACTGGATGGATGTATTGAAACGTACATACGATGATGTGGATTGGGTGGAAGAAGGCGGGGAATCTTCGAGAAACGCGGCTGCAAGGGGGATGGCACTACTGGAAGAGTTGTGGAGCAGACCGGAACAGCATGGGGCCGTGGTTACACATGGGAACTTATTATCACTGCTTATTCGTGAGTATGAACCATCCTTTGGTTATGAAGAGTGGGCCAAACTGTCTAACCCGGATGTGTATGTGCTGGAGAGACAACGACCAGATGAAGGGCTGTCCACCATTCGAAGAATTTGGACAGATTAAACAGTAAAAGAGTGCTCCAGCGATATTATATCAGCCAGAACACTCTTTTCGTTTATCCACGGGGCAAGTTTACAATGCGGCAATCATGATCATAACCCATCCAGCCAAAAATGCGACTCCGCCAAGTGGGGTAATGGCTCCCAATTTGCGAACCCCCGTTACACTTAAAACGTACAGGCTGCCAGAGAACAGGATGATCCCGGCGAACATCAGCCACCCGGCAAGCATGACGAGCGAAGAGTATTCAAGGCGGTCTGCCAGCAGTCCGATCAGGATGATCCCAAGTCCGTGGATGAGGTGATATTGAACACCGGTTTCATAGATTTTGATCATGTCAGCGGATAGTTTGCGCTTGAGCGCGTGTGCGCCAAAAGCACCCAAAGCAACAGCCAGGAACATCATAATACTGCCGAGTATAATCAGGGTTTGCAATGTGTTTTTCTCTCCTTTTAAGGGTAATTAGATATAACATCAAAGTGTACTGCACGAGTGTTGTCTACAGTTTGCGCAATTGAATCTGTCCAATGGAGTGATCGGCTTCCTTTTTCAGAATCAGTCTGGCACGCCCTTTGGTTGGCAAAATGTTTTCATGCAGGTTTTTGGCATTGATATCTTGCCAGATCTGGTTGGCCGTACGTACGGTTTCTTCTTCATCGATATTGGCGAATCGTTGATGGAAAAAGGAATCCGTGTTCTGGAACGCTGTATTGCGGAGCAGCTTGAAACGCTCGACGTACCAGTGTCGTATATGCTCTTCTTCCGCATCAATGTAGATGGAAAAATCGAAAAAATCACTAACCAGCAAAGGCGTTTCCTTTTTGATCTGAAGTACATTGATACCTTCAATAATGAGAATATCCGGTTGACAGATCTGCTTCTCTTCTCCTTGAATGACATCGTAGGCGAGGTGAGAGTAGACGGGTGCTTTCACTTCGGGTTTGCCAGATTTCACATCACCCATGAACTGAATCAGGGATTTGATATCATAACTTTCCGGGAATCCCTTGCGGTTCATGATGCCCTTCTCTTGCAACACCGCATTGGGATATAAGAAACCGTCGGTTGTGACAAGGTCAACCTTCGGGCTATTCTTACCTCTGGCGAGCAGTGCCTGTAGCAAGCGGGCTGCAGTACTTTTGCCCACGGCAACACTACCCCCGATTCCAATGATGTAGGGGGTGGGGAGGGCTTCTTTTTTCATAAAGGAGGCCGTCAGTTGATTCAGCTCTCGTGAAACTCTTGCATATAGGTCAATAAAGTGGGTAAGAGGCAAATATATATCTTCGACTTCTTGAATCGATACCTCTTCATTCAATCCCTTTAACTGTTCTAATTCGGCTTCCGTCAGTGGAAGAGTGGTCTGATGTTCTTTAAGTTCAGCCCATTCCTTGCGGTTAAACTCGATGTAAGGAGAGTATAAATTCATGAGATCCCGCTTTCTGTATGTAATATAATTGTGGACACAACCTTTAGTGTATCAAATTTCAGGAAACTGACAACACCTTTACATTGTGCCTTTCATAATGCCTTTCGTCAAAATGGAGCGAAAAACAACTTATAGGAAAGTTTAACCCAATTTATGTTAAAGTCAACGTATACCATGCGGAAGGGTGACAGCAAATGATCGTATATGAGAGAGAGCATGATTTTGTTTTGACTGCACAGCATGAGCATGGATTAGTAGCGGGAGAGATGGCTTCCCACTGGAAAAATGAATTACTAGCCGATGCTGCGCATCGGGATGAATTGATTCTAGCTGCCAAGGAACATGACCGTGGCTGGATTGAACTGGATTCATCTCCGTTCTGGAATGATTACAGTCAATCGCCGTATTCGTTTCGTGACTTTCCATTGCGTCCGCGTTTTGTATTCTACCATAAAGGGATTGAAGAAGTTCGTAAGAAAAACCTCTACGCCGGATTATTGTGTAGCTTGATGTACACGGAGCTATTTCAGAAAAATCTGGGGGCCAATGCTCAGGATGATGATGACATCCGAGATTATCTGCAACAAGAACACGAACGTCAGCTGGATTGGGAGAAACAGCTTGGTGGTGATGCTGAAGCACTGAAACAGAGGCTGCAAAGTGATGTGGAGATCATGCTTTTTTGTGATCAGCTCAGTCTGTTTCTCTGTATGGAGGAACCTGGAACACCTGCTGCGCGTTATGATTTTTTTGCAGAAGGGCTCAGTTGTACATTTGATGCCTGTTCCAGACAACCGATTCAGGCAGAGTGGTTATCCAATGAAAAAGTAGGCCTGTCTTTTTTCCCGTTTGATGAGGACTTTACAGTCGTTTTACCTTACAAATCGGTACCAAAGGCAAGTATCCGAAAATTCGGTATGCAACAGGCTTATCGCCGAGCTGAGTGGAAAGAACGTCGTGTGTTGATTACGGAATTGAACTGAGAACTGGAAACTCCAGGCTTGAGGAAAGAGCAGCATAGAATATCACAAAACAGGCGGGCTTCTGATGTACAGGTGTACAGGGCGTCCGCCTTTCGTATGCATATATATCATCATAGACCATACTGTGAGACCGATGAAAATACCAATGAATCAGAGTGGGAATAAAGAAGGAAAACATAGGTTATTTCCAGAAATGTTAGTGTACAGCAGAGAAGCGCATGTTAGCAGGAGGACAAATATGGATACTAGAATAGAGATATTAACGATGTGTATGGTATGGGACAAAATGAATGATCAGGTGTTGTTAATGAATCGGCCGGACCGCAAAGGATTTCCGGGATACATCGCTCCTGGGGGGAAGGTAGACTTTCCGGAGAGTATCGTGGATGGTGCCGTGCGGGAGGTTCTGGAGGAGACGGGGCTAGTAGTCAATGAAATTACGTATAAAGGGCTTGATGAGTTCTGTGATCCCGAACAAGGATTGCGGTACATGGTATTTAACTATTTGGCGACTTCATTCGAGGGTCAGTTATTGCAAGATCCGCCCGAAGGCGAACTGTTATGGGTGCCTATGAAGCGGGTTTTTGAGCTGCCTATGCAGGATTGGTTTGCTGAACGTTTCCCGCGTTTTTTCCAAAAAGGCACTTTTGAGCGGAGCGTGATCTGGGAGAAGTCATCCGGACGTACGCTGCAAGAGACATTTATGGTGTATAGCGATTCCGTACTTGAACAGAGTGGGACCCGATAAGTTAAAACGTCAGAAGGAGGAAAAATCATGGGATACCAGCATGCCCTGCAAGGATACATTGCGGCGACGCTTGATGGGGAATGGAAATTAATCCATGAACATTTAAGCTTAGGTTAGGATGAAAATAATGCCTCATAATGTATCATCCATATCTATATATTTATATCCAAATATTATGATATAATGAAGTTTACTATTTTTATAGGAGATGACTAGTCTGTGGGTAATAGTGTGTGATTAATAGATTGAGTAAACTAGTTTGTCGAAATGAAGAATGATATATTTGTGGATTTGCCATACATAGGCTTCTGCAAACAGGACGTAAATGAATATTGTACGATGAAAAGGTGGAGATTGGCATGAAATTGTCGTTCCGGATTTTGGACTGGGAAGAAGAGAGACCCTACGAACTTTTATTGATGGCTGATCCTTCAAAAGCAATTGTGGATGAGTACCTGAGTCGGGGTGTTTGTTTTATTGCCGAGTATGAAGGAGAGATGGTTGGGGAGTTCGTATTGTTGAAGACTCGTCCAGAGACTGCGGAGATTGTTAATATTGCCGTACAGGAAGAACTGCAGGGACAAGGTGTAGGCAAACACATGATTAAGGAAGCGATGGAAGCTGCACGTAGATTGGGCTGCCGGATTCTCGAGATAGGGACGGGCAACTCCAGCTTTCATCAATTGAAGTTATACCAACGTTGCGGTTTCCGCATTATCGGGGTAGACCGTGACTTCTTTGTGAGGCATTATGAGGAAGAGATTATAGAGGATGGTATCCGCTGTGTGGATATGATCCGTTTGGCCATAGATCTGGATGCTGTTATAGAGGATGAAAAGAAATAGGAAGTAATCGCTGGGGTGAAATTTGCTGAATCCAAAGAAGCTGCTCGGATAATTCATGTCTGGGCCAGCTTTTTGCTGTGGGTCTCCTGAAGAAAACCCCAATTATTTGTTGAATGTGACGTCAAATGGTTAATGTTTAACTTGACGGTTTGTTTTTGAACATAATGGACCACAATTCAATTAAGGAGGTAAAATGGGAGATCGTAAGCCTATTTTGTTGTAATTAAGCGTTCGTTGTTCTACCCAAATTGATCGATTTATTCGATTCATCTAATTTATGCATCAATTGAACTAAAAATAGGAAATGCTCCTGAGCGTAAAAGTTTATAGAATAGATATTAGAACATGGACTTCACTTGAAGAAGAGGAGAAAGTGTAACCTTCGAACGGATCAGGACAGTATTCGACATCTGTGCGACGGTATATACAATCATTGTTTTACTTTGATTTTGAAAACGCAGACAAACCTTGACGGGAGCGTCGGACTAACGTTACTACCACCAACAGCACGATTATTGGACTTCATGAAAAATTTCGCTTAAAATGTTGAACGAACGCAAATTACGGCTTAGTCAATGATTTCCGTCAAAAACTTATGACTAAATCAAGACGGAGGGAACGTCGATGACGATCGTGGAAGGCAACAAGAAGCCCTGGGAAAGTTACTATGGCCCCAATATGGGATACGTACAGGAACAATATGAATTATTCACTCAAGACCCTGGTTCGGTTACACCGGCTTATCGTGAACTATTTGAACAATGGGGTGCACCGCCGATGTCTGGCAGGGATGCACGCACAACCTTGAATTCCGGCAACGCCCAATCTGCTTCCGGAAGCGTAGACATTCAACTATTACAGAAAGCGGTTACAGCGGGTAAACTGGTATGGAACATCCGTACCTATGGTCATCTTGCTGCAGATATAGATCCGCTTGGAATCAGTGAAGATACAGACACATCTTTGCTGGAACCTCAGCATTTTGAATTAAACGAAGAAGATCTGAAAGCTTTGCCTGCTTCCCTGATCTGGGAAGGTGCAGATGGGCAGACAGCAACCGGATGGGATGCAATCCAACGCTTGCGTCAGATTTACACTGGACCCATGGCCTATGAATTCAGTCATGTGCACGAAGTACAAGAACGTGAGTGGCTGAATCGTCGTGCGGAATCCCGGACATCACCAGCTCCGCTTACGTCGAAAGAACGTAAGGCTTTGCTGGAACGTTTGGTTGAAGTCGAGCAATTTGAAGATTATCTTCACAAAACATTTGTTGGGCAGAAACGTTTCTCCATCGAAGGTAACGATGTGCTTGTGCCGATGCTGGACGAAGCTGTTCGCATCATGGCAGAAGCCGGATCAAGCCACATTCTGATGGGGATGGCCCACCGTGGACGGTTAAATGTACTGGCTCATGTTTTGGGCAAACCGTACAGCAAAATTTTCTCTGAATTTCATCATGCTCCGAACAAAGATTTGGTTCCATCGGAAGGTTCGACTGGAATCAACTACGGTTGGACGGGGGATGTCAAATATCATATGGGTGCCAACCGTTTTGTAAAAGACGGGGAAACTGTACAGGCACGCCTTACTCTGGCGAATAACCCGAGCCATCTGGAATACGTTAATCCGGTTGTACAAGGGTTTGCACGTGCGGCTCAGGATGACCGTCGTGACCCTGGATATCCGAAGCAGGACGTGACAAAGGCAGCTACCATTTTGATGCACGGTGATGCAGCATTCCCTGGAGAAGGGATCGTTGCAGAGACCCTTAACTTCAAAGCTCTGCCAGGGTATCAGAATGGCGGAACCATCCATATTATCGTCAACAATCGTCTGGGTTTCACTACAGATAGCGGTGATTCCCGTTCAACGTATTACGCAAGTGACCTTGCTAAAGGGTACGAAATTCCGATTGTACACGTGAATGCGGACAATCCGGAAGCTTGTATTGCAGCCATTCGTATGGCAGCCGAGTATCGCAATCGTTTCAAAAAGGATTTCCTGATCGACTTGATCGGTTACCGTCGCTACGGCCATAACGAAACCGATGATCCCGAAACGACTCAACCTATCGTTTATGACAAGGTGAAAAACCATCCAACGGTAAGTCACTTGTATCAGGATCAGTTGAAAGAGGAATCGATTATCGATGATGCATCCATTACGAGCATTCGCGATGGAGTAACGAACAAATTAAAAGAAGCTTATGACCAGATGAAGAAAAATGAAGTACATGAATATTATCAGCGGAAAATCAGTGAGCCGGAGGCTGTTACGATTACTCCGACTGCGGTACCGCTTGAGAATCTTCGCAGCATTAATGCCGATCTGCTGAAATGGCCTGAGAACTTCAATGTGTATCCGAAGTTACAGCGAATTTTGCAACGCCGGAGCACTTCCCTGAACGAAGGGGAAAAAGTGGATTGGAGCCTTGCGGAGACACTCGCATTTGCAACCATTCTGGCAGATGGCAAGCCAATTCGGATTAGTGGACAGGATACCGAGCGTGCTACATTCGCTCATCGGAATCTGGTGTTGCATGATTCGGAGAATGGAGCAAAGTTCTGCCCATTACATCACTTGCCACAGGCAAGAGCATCCTTTGCAATCTATAACAGTCCGTTGTCTGAAGAATCCGTTGTTGGATTCGAATACGGATATAACGTATATTCACCCGATACACTGGTCATCTGGGAAGCTCAATTCGGTGACTTTGCCAACTGTGCACAGGTTATCTTTGATCAGTTTGTATCAGCGGGTCGTGCCAAATGGTCTCAGAAATCCAGTCTGGTCATGTTGCTTCCACATGCGAATGAGGGTCAGGGACCTGAGCATACAAGTGCTCGTCTTGAACGCTTCCTGCAGCTTTGTGCAGAAGACAACATGACGGTTGCCAACTTGTCGAGTGCTTCGCAGTACTTCCACTTGTTGCGTCGTCAAGCTTCGTTGACTGAAACGGAAGATGCTCGTCCACTTGTGATGATGTCACCAAAAAGTCTCATTCGGAATCCGCGTGTTGCTTCACCGGCAGTCGAATTCAGTGAAGGCAAGTTTGAGCTTGTGCTGGAGCAAGCTGGACTGGGTACACAGCCGGATCGCGTAGAGCGCATTATTTTGTGCAGTGGCAAGATTGCCATTGACCTGGAAGATGCTTTTGAAAAAGATAAAGCAGATTGGTCATGGCTTCACATCATTCGAGTGGAACAGCTATATCCGTTCCCGGCAGAAGAGATTAAACGCATACTCGCACGTTTCAGCAATGTAAAAGAACTGGTATGGGTACAGGAAGAAAACAAAAACATGGGTGCCTGGACATACATGGAGCCTCGTCTTCGTGAAGTTGCCCCTGAAGGCACAACCGTTAGATACGAAGGTCGCCCGGAACACGCAAGTCCTTCCAGCGGTTATCAGCTTGTGCATAGTATGGAACAGCAACAGATTATTACATCTGCGTTGAAACAAACGACGAAGAATAATATTCCACTGGGGAGGTAACAGCTGTGAGTGAAATTAAAGTACCTGCAATGGGTGAGTCAATAACTGAGGGAACTGTATCCAGATGGATGGTTAAAGAAGGGGATACCGTTAATCAGGGTGATGTGCTTCTTGAACTGGAAACGGATAAAGTAAATATTGAGATCAGCGCAGAAGAAAGTGGCGTGCTGGAGAAGATCATTCGTCAGGAAGGAGAGACGGTAGTGATCGGTGAAACGATCGGTACACTCTCAGCTGGTTCTGGAGGAGGAAGCGGTGCACCCGCTTCCGAACCAGCAGCTGAAGAGAAAAAGGCCGTTACTCCTGCACCTGAAGCTCCAACACCACCACCAGCACCTGTTGCGGCAGCGCCAGAGTCATCTGATAGTGCTAAGACGGCTTCACCGTCTGCCCGTAAGCTTGCACGTGAACGTGGTATCGAACTGGATCAGGTTCAGAGCAAAGATCCGATTGGACGGGTATACCAGGATGATGTGAAGAGCCATAACAATCAGGCGCCTGCTCCTGCTGCTCCACCTGCGAGTAAAGCTCCAGCAGCACCAAGTGCTCCGGCAGCTGGAAGTTCTACCTATACCAAACCAGTGGAGCGTCAGCGGATGTCTCGCCGTCGTGCAACCATTGCGAAACGTCTGGTAGAGGCTCAGCAAACAGCAGCCATGTTGACTACGTTTAATGAAGTTGATATGACTGCGATCATGGATGTACGTAAACGCCGTAAGGACAAGTTCAAAGAGAAACATGAGATTAACCTGGGCTTCATGTCCTTCTTCACCAAAGCGGTTGTGGGGGCTCTGAAAAAGTTCCCTACAATTAACGCAGAGATTGATGGCGAAGATGTTGTACTCAAAAAGTATTATGATATCGGCATCGCCGTATCTGCGAAGGAAGGACTGGTTGTACCGGTTGTGCGTGATGCCGATCGTCTGGGCTTTGCCGAGATCGAGAAGAGCATTGCGGACCTGGCATCCAAAGCTCGTTCCAACACGCTGGCGTTATCTGATCTGCAAGGTGGAACGTTTACCATCACCAATGGTGGAACATTTGGTTCCTTGTTGTCTACGCCAATTCTGAATACACCTCAAGTGGGTATTTTGGGGATGCATAAGATCCAGCTTCGTCCAGTGGCGATTGATGCAGAGCGGATGGAAAACCGTCCAATGATGTACATCGCGTTGTCCTACGATCATCGGATTATCGACGGTAGTGAAGCTGTTCGTTTCCTCGTGACCGTGAAAGAACTGCTTGAAGACCCGGAATCCCTGTTAATTGAAGGTTAATCCATAACGTTTGATTATAGCTATCATTCATATCGCTTAACAAGAAAACCCCTGAACTGGAGCGCAGCGTGAGCTGTACATCCGATTCAGGGGTTTCTTTTGGCTCTTGGTATGTTGTCTCCGACTCTATTATATAGAGTCAGCCGTCTCAGTCAGGTTCAACGGACTAGGGGGTGTATTCGAGTCAGGGGTATTCCGCTTTAGCCAGTTCACAACGTGCTGGGCCACTTCTGTTCGGTTAATCTCATGCAGCATTTCATGGCGTCCATCCGGATAAAGGCGATACTCAATATTCTCCAGGTGAAGTTTCTTATACTGCGAGACCAGATTAAGAACGCCTTTGCCATGAAGTCCGACAGGGTCCTTCTCACCTGAGAACAGGTATACGGGTTTGTGTTTGGGTATGCGCTCCATATTGTGTGGAAGATGGACTTCAAGCAGCAATTTGAAAAAGTCGCGGAAAAAGCCTGCTGTACAGACGGCTCCGCACAGGGGGTCATCAATGAATCGCTGAACCTCTTGTGAGTCCCGGGACAACCAATCAAACGGTGTAGTTGCAGGGCGGAAAGAGCGATTAAATCCACCAAATACAATCGCGTTGAGCAGCATGCTGGGGTGGGTAGCCCCCTGAATGCCGCATTGTAAAAAGGCGAGTTTCTCTCCAAACCGGAGCAGACCGCGTCTGCCGTTTGTCCCGGATAAAATAAAGGCATGGTACTGCTCATGACCAGCGTACATGAGATGTTGTACCAAGAATGAGCCCATGCTGTGTCCCATTAGAAACAGGGGCACCCCAGGATTCTCCTTGGCGGCTACTTCGCCCAGATTGATCATATCACTCGCCATCCAGCGGAAGGCATCGATACCAGCATTACCAAGCAACTTGGCATTCTCCACAGTTTTGCCATGACCCCGATGGTCATTGGCATAAACCGCATAGCCATTTTGGGTAAGGATGTCGGCAAATTCGGCGTATCGGGCTGCCGTTTCGCCCATGCCATGTGCAATTTGCACTACACCTTTAACGTTACAATCCGGATCGGGAAGCCAGCGGTACACATGAATACGGGTACCTTCACTAGCGACCAAGGCAAAGGTAGATTCCTGCATCTCGTGTAATTCCTCCTTCACAGGTCACATATAAGCTTGATTTAGGGTAGATAAGAGCGAAGAACAGTGGTATTCCCGTTCAATGTATAAGAACCCAGATTGGCTGGCAAGAGATAACATTGTCCAGCTTTCAATTCAATGCTGTCTGATTCAGCATGTGCCCACTCCAAAGTTCCTTCTCCTTCACAGACAACGAGAATCGTGAAGCTGTCAGGATTGGTGGAGAGTTCCCAACGTTTATTCACAATACCTTTTTCAACTACAAAATAAGGGCATTCCGCAAGCTTGAGCCATTCACCAGGAGTAGCGTTATTTGTTTTCATCGTTGAGGCACCTGCGCCCTCATAGGCGGTGACATTTAATGAGTCTTCAACATGCAACTCACGTGGTTTGCCATCCAGCCCTGGACGATTATAATCGTATATGCGGTACGTCGTATCCGAGTTTTGCTGAATCTCAGCGACAACGACACCTGCACAGAGCGCATGCACTGTTCCCGCAGGGATAAAGAACGTATCGCCGGCCTCTACAGGTACCTGACGAAGGGTATCCATCACCGTGCCGTTTTCCAATGCTTCTTTTAATGTTGCCCGATCAACGCCGTCGTTCAAGCCATAGATGATGTGTGCGCCCGGTTTTGCGTCGAGTACATACCACATTTCTGTTTTGCCAAGCTCGCCTGGAGGAAGTGCCTCATAATCGTCTGTTGGATGAACCTGAACGGACAGGTCATCGTTGCAGTCAAGCAGCTTAATCAGAAGGGGGAAACGGCCGCCTTTTTCAGAGACGCCTTTGGTTCCAAGCCATTCGGTGCCCAGTTGTTCACGAACTTCATCCAGACCTTTGCCAGCCAGTGCTCCATTTAATACCTTGGTTGTACCGTTGGGATGATCCGCAATCATCCATCCTTCTCCGATATGTCCTTCAGGGGGCGTAAGGCCGAATTGCTCCAGCGCACGACCGCCCCACACACGTTCTTTGAACTCAGGTTGGAATTGTAATGGGTATGGCGTAGACATCAGTAATCTCTCCTCTAGTATATGAAATGGTGGATCGCTTTAATCAGTCATGGGCATGTAGTCGCCATGAGCAAACAAGTGAATACGTTTGCATATGTAGATGTAGAACACAGATCGCAGTAAGAAAAAGCCGTTAATAGCTCGCCTTGCGATTGTGTCTAGTTTATTGTATTTGGTGAACAAAGGAAATTATTTTTTCTCGATTCCGATCAGAAAAGGAGAAGTTTCTCGCTGCAATTGGCGATAGATCACAACCTGTGCCTGTTCCACCGGAAGGGCAGAGGACCAGTCCAATACAGCTTCTGCTTCCTGTGCCCCTCCGTCATGACCGGGGTAGAGCACAACCGTAATAATTCCGCGAGGACGTAATAAAGCGAGTGCAGCCTCGAGTGCAGCGATCGTGCTGTCAGTCTCGGTGATGATGGAGGAATCTGCACTTTCTGAAGGCAGGTACCCCAGATTGAACATAACTGCACCAACCGTACCAAGCCATGACTCAGGAACTGCTTCTGCCATTCGATCATGGCTTAGTTGAAGCATGGAGATGGAGCCAAGCTTGGCTTCATCATTTTGTTTTCGAATCCGGGCCTGTGCCAGCGTGAGGGCTTCACTTTGAATATCGAATCCAATGACTTGACCACGCCGGCCAACTTGTTGTGCCAAAAATAGTGTGTCTGCTCCTGTACCCACCGTTGCATCTATCGCCAGATCACCTGGCTGCAGACGGGAAGCAATCCACTGATGCGCACAGCTGAGAACCGAAAGAAAGCCCATCTATGCTCGCCTCCAATACTTACCTTGCCATGAATCCCGCTCTCGCAGCTCACGATCAATGGAGTTTAACACTTCCCATTTGTTCATGGACCACATCGGTCCAATCAACAGATCACGTGGTGCGTCGCCTGTAAGACGGTGTACGATCATTTCCGGTGGAAGCATCTCCAGTGTATCTACGATCAGCTTGATATACTCGTCCTGATCCAGAAAACGTAAAAGACCAGCTTCGTATTGCTTCACCATTGGTGTTTTGCGCATCAGATGCAGCAGGTGAATCTTGATTCCCTGTACATCCATATTGGCAACTGCCCGTCCAGTGTCCAGCATCATCTCATGTGTCTCTTGAGGCAGACCATATATGATATGTGTGCACACACGTATATTCCGTTTGCGCAGTTTCTCAACCGCTTCTTCATAACACTTCGTGTCGTGCGCGCGATTAATCAATGTTGATGTGGAATCATGGATGGTTTGAAGCCCCATCTCAACCCACAGGTAGGTGCGCTCGTTCAGTTCAGCCAAATAATCAACAACGTCATCTGGCAAACAATCCGGGCGAGTAGCGATGGACAAACCAACAACACCGGGTTGCTCAAGAATTTCTTCAAAATATTCGCGCAGCTCCTCAACCGGAGCATACGTATTCGTATAGGCTTGGAAGTATCCAATATAATGGGCTTTAGGCCACTTGAGGTGCTGTTTATCTCGAATTGTATTAAACTGGGTGACCAGATCTTCACGTCTGCTGCCAGCAAAATCGCCTGATCCACGCGCACTGCAGAAGGTGCAACCACCTTTGGCAATGGAACCGTCGCGGTTGGGACAGGTGAATCCAGCATCCAGCATCACTTTGAAAACCTTATTGTTAAATTGATCGCGCATCTCATAATTCCAGGTATGGAATCGTTTATCTCCCCACAACAGAGGGGACTGTAATGCAGGTGCATTCATCTTCAGGGTACTCCTTTGGCTGTCGAATTACCGTAATCATACGTGAACAAAAGAAGAAGCGCTATGCGATTTCCGTCATAGACGATGGATAGCGATTATAGGTGTCTTCATGAACTTTTATCATTGTATCAAAAAACTAAAAAAAAAGGGAATCGAAACGCAAAAATAGGCCGTAAAATCAAGGTTTTTCCCTTGCTATAGTTTACACCTTATGTTATATTTAAATCAGCGTCAGACACCATCTAGTGGGTATTATTCATCATAGCATTTGAATCAAGATTGACGTCATGGACCATACTATACCGTGAGGTGATATGAATGAATTCCCAAGTTAAAAACAATGAATTGAATCATGTGTCTGTTGAATTGACGGCAGAAGAAGCACTGGCTTTAACAGGTGTTCGTTTTAATGGTAATCCGAAAGTGAAAGCGGCTGCAAGACAAAAAGTTCGCGATGCTTTCGAAAAGACATTTGATTTTTCACACCAAGATAAGGTAGACTATGAACTACTAAAGTAGTTGGACCCCAATTCCAAATAAATCGAAGAGGGAATCTTTGAGATTTGCCCAAAGTGGCAGATCCGAAGATTCCCTTTTCATTGCTCTTTACAATTTGCTAGTTCTTCGGCAAAATAAGTCTGAGACAAGTATGGGACAAACGGAGGAATAAAATGCGTTTACGTGGCAGAAAAGGGATAAGAGAAAATCTGGAGCAACAAGTTGATCTTGTTGTACTGGACCCGAAGCAACATAAAGGAAAATGGTCTGAACTGTTTGGCAATGACCATCCGATCTTCGTGGAATTTGGTATGGGTAAAGGTCAATTTATCAGCCAAATGAGTTATAAATATCCGGAATTTAATTTCATCGGTATTGATATGTATGATGAACTGGTGCGTCGTGCCAGTGAGAAAGCTCGTAATGCGTGGAGTCAGGCTGATGTGGAGACACCTCCGAACCTGAAGCTTGCGCTGGCAAATATCGAACAGATCGAAGAAGTTTTTGAACCGGAAGAACTGGAACGCATTTATTTGAACTTCAGTGATCCTTGGCCAAAAGCAAAGCATGCACGTCGTCGTTTGACGCATCCACGCTTCCTGAAGAAATACACGGAATTGCTTAATCCCAAAGGTCAGATTCATTTCAAAACCGATTCGGAGACGCTGTTTGATTTCTCACTCAACGCCATTGCCGACTTCGGCCTGCAAATGACCAATATTTCTTTGAATCTGCATCGTGATGGTTTGAATGAAGAACATGTGATGACAGAGTACGAGCAAAAATTCATGGGTAAAGGTATGAACATTCACCGGGTTGAAGTGATTGTTGGTGAAGAGGCTTTGCGGGAGTATCAGCAGACACGTCTGGACAAGTATAAAGTCCGCGAAGCAACAGATGAATCTGGTGAAGATCAGGATCAGAACTAAAATCGAAATCTAACTTAAACTCATTAAAAAAGAGCGACACATGAGGTGAATGATTCATTCTCATAGGTCGCTCTTTTTTTGCATTAACAATTCATGTGCATTACTCCATAAACTCAAGTCTGGGATGATTTCAGAAGTTTTCTGAATGAAATTCTTTGCGGCGATAATCGTTTGGTGTAACCCCGTTAAACTTTTTGAACATGCGATAAAAGTATGAACTGTTGGTGAATCCGGTCCTCTCGGCAATATCGGCAACAGAGTTCTCTGTCTCTACCAGCAGATGCTGGGCCTTGGCTATGCGGGTTTCGTTAATCACGTCCGTGAGCCCTTTCAGGGTGAGCTGTTTGTAGAGCCTGCTTACATAGATGGGCGACATGCCCAACTCATCTGCGATAGAAGTTAGACATAGATTGGGGTCCGCATAGTCCCGCTCAATAATGCCATTGATTTTACGAATCAACTCTTCGTGCTTCAGTGTACGTTTCTCCTCGACTTTGGAACCAAGCTCATCAAACATCCGGTAGAAGTGTTCATGTACTTCACTGATGTCTTCCGCGTCTTTGACAGGCAGCATTAGACCATCCGAGACTGAATCAAGCGTGAGTTGATTATTCTTCTTGAGGGTGTTTCGTACATGGTTCAGTGTCATCGTCAGATGGGATAAGGCTAGTTGGAAGACGGTAAATGGATATGCGGCTGTTTCGCCGACGATATCTGCATAGACTTGTTTTGCTTCTCGCGTCCTGCCTGTCATTAGATGATCGACAAGCTGTCTTTCCTTACCTGCTGGGAATGCGTACTCCTTGGCGTGATAAGCCATGATGTCAGCGGTATAGATCAGACAGCCCGGTCCCATGAACAAACGATGCAGTGAGGCTTCGGCTGATCTGGTGTAGGATGCAATACTGTCTTCCAATGAATCTTCTTCCGTGCCGATCGTACAGGAAATGGAGCATTTCAGATGGGTCATTACAGCAGCCTGCATCATACGTAGCAGCTCTTCGATCCGGTTATGAGCAGGTTGCCCAAGTTCATGGCTTTCCGCTTTTTCATTGAAGATGAGTGTGATCAGATCACCGCCCATGTCCACAGCTTCTGCATTGTAGTGGAGATCGGCTGTCTCGGTGCATATGTTCATCATGGCGTATTTTACAAGCTGGGTCTCATCACGGTACGTTTCGTAGAATTCGGTAAAATGGTCAATACGCAGCAATACCAGCCTGGATGTACGCTGAACGTCAATAGAGGAACCATAGAACTTCATCCGTTCTTCCAGCATACCTCCAGTTACTGTTTCACGGCCCTGCAGAGCCCCCCGCAGAAAATCCTGCCGTAACAAATGAAGACTGCCACGTCGCTCTGCTTCCATCACACGTAAACGAACAAGCACCTTATCAATAGGGAGATATAGTTTTCGGGACACAAGGTAAGAGAGCAGCAACCCTGCGAAGAGAAGTCCAACACAAAACAGAACGGTATGTGTTCGCATACTTCGTATATCTGAGGTAATCAGATCATAAGGTGTTATTCTCACATAACGCCAACCCAGGTCATCGGGAGCGGTATAGGTGATGAGAGATTTTTCTCCGTCGACCTTCTCGGTAAAGTAAGCTGACTGCTCCGTATCCTGCATAATTGGTTTCATAAAAGCTTCGCTGGAGAGATTTTTCATCAATGCACGGTCGCCAAAGTCAGATAAAAGGTCTCCATTCTCATTCACGATAAAGGTTTTGCCTGGTTGATCCACAGCATTCATATTCGGACTGAGCCAATCATCCTTGATATTAACGATGACAGCATAGTTTAGCTTCGCGTTATCATTAATCGTGTCATAACAGAGATAGGTGTAGCTGTTAACCTCTGTTGCTTCGGTAGAGCCGACCTGATATTTACGAGGGATGGGCACAAAAGGTTTATAGTCATGGAAGCGTTGGAGGATGCTTGTAATCCCCTGATCATCGATCTCCGAGATGGACTGCTGCCCATTGCGCACGTTGGAACTGATAAAGAATTCATTACTTTTGGAGTTATATACATAGATGGATTCGATAAAGGGAAGGGACATACGGTAGTTGTCTAGCTGCTCCATCGCCGATGTGATCTCATAGATATTTGGTTTGGAATAGAGCAGTAATGAAGAGATAGTGTAGTCCTGATAAATCTGATATGACAATGATTTTGCAGTCTCGGTCATTTTGGCCACTTCACGGCTGGTTTGAGTAAGACTGTTCATATCTGTACGATACACCTGGCGAAGAGCAATCCGATTATAGTTGACATACAAAATAGAAGAAGCCACAAGTAAGGTAGCGACGGTACTGATAATAATGCCGATCAGAATCCGTGTGAAGACCTTCTGACTGTCCTCTGAACGTTTACGCATTCTTCTTCCCCCTCGAACCTCCTGTTTTGGGTGAACAACATAGAATTTCATATACATAAGTGAGGTTTCATATATGGATGAGCAGAAGAGCAAGAGTAACTTGAATTATATATTATGTATGCGTTTACATCAATGCTGGACAGGCCATTTTGCCTGTTTTGTCTACATAAAGTTCAACTTTCGCTGGATTGTTCACTAGGTGTAGCCTATGCACGATATCAACATTTGTGAACGGATGTGTGTGGATGTCTGTTCATTTCATGGTTCGTTCATTTTGTTCATAGTTCATTTCGCAGAATCGTTCATTTTCTGAAGGGAAGCTTCAGTATCCGTGAGTGAAGGGAGCATCTACAATAAAAAGAGAGCTCCACCACGCAGCACCGCAAGAAATTCGGGAGGGATCGAGCCATGCTCAAAGAATTGAACAAAAACAAAATCATGTTTCTGATGCTGTTGCCCACGCTGATCTTTTTTCTGATTAACTCGTATTTTCCGATGGTCGGCATCTATTATGCGTTTACCCGGTATGATTTTGAAGGCGGATTATTTGGCAGTCCATTTGTCGGTCTGGAGAACTTTAAGTTCCTATGGCAATCCGGAATGTTGCTCAAGCTCACAACCAATACCGTGGGTTACAATCTCGCCTTCATTATATTAGGAAACGGTCTGGCGATCTTCTGTGCGATCATGCTTAGCGAAATCCGGGGCAGGTTATTCAAAAAAATCACGCAATCCGTCATGTTCTTGCCGTATTTCATCTCATTTGTACTATTAAGTGTAATCGCTTACAACATGTTTAACTACGAGTCGGGTTTTGTGAACACGGTGCTGAAACGTTTTGAGGCCGGCCCGGTCGACATTTATAATACACCCTGGATCTGGGTGTTCCTGATCATCATCTTTTATCTATGGAAAAATCTTGGATACAGCATGGTCATCTATCTGGCCGCCATAACGGGTATCAGTGACGAGTATTATGAAGCTGCCCGAATCGACGGGGCCAATATATTTCAGCGGATCTGGTACATTACAGTACCGATGCTGAAGCCAACCTTTGTCATCCTGTTGTTGTTCTCACTCGGCAGCATTATGAAGGGGCAGTTTGACCTGTTCTATCAACTGATCGGTAACAACGGGGTGCTGTACAATGCTACAGATATTATTGATACGTATGTGTATCGTTCACTGAAAGTAACGTTTGATATCGGGATGGCAACGGCTGCTGGTTTGTATCAATCGTTGTTTGGATTCATTTTGATCATGACCGTCAACTATATTATTCGCAAAGTAAATGAGGACTACGCCTTGTTCTAGAACGCCCGCAGGGCAGGAGGGAGAACGATCATGAACACGCCCATGAATACTCACACTCGTACGAATACTCGTCTCAGAGATTCGGAATTCACTTTCATGTTTCAACTGATTTCCTACAGCTTCATCATCATTTTATCAATCATGTGCTTGCTACCGTTTCTGCTGATTCTATCCGGTTCATTCAGTAGCAACGAGTCCATTGTGAGGGATGGTTATCACCTCTTTCCAACGGACTTTTCCCTGGAAGGTTACAAAATGGTGTTCAAATTCCCGACTCAGGTACTCAAAGCTTATGGAGTAACGGTCTTTACAACGGTGGTGGGGACTACGCTAGGGCTGTTCCTCATCACGATGGCCGGATTTGTGCTCCAGCGTAAGGATTTTAAATATCGGAACACGTTCTCGTTTTTTATCTACTTCACAACCCTGTTTGGTGGGGGACTTGTGCCTTGGTACATTATGCTGGCGAACTACTTCAATCTCACAGATACGTACACCGTACTTATTTTCCCGGGGTTGATGACGCCATTCCTCATTATCCTGATGAAAAACTTCATTCGCTCGGCAGTGCCGGATGAATTGATTGAGTCCGCCAAAATTGATGGAGCGAATGACTTCCGCATCTATTTCAGCATTGTGTTGAAACTGGCGATGCCTGGTATCGCAACCGTAGGTCTGTTCCTGGCACTGGGTTACTGGAATGACTGGTTTACCTCATCCCTCTTCATTAACAACCCGGATATGTACCAACTGCAATTTTATCTATACAACACGATGAACACGATTACATTCATTGACCAGATGGCGATTGGCACAGGGATCACACTCAGTCAGGATGTGCCTACCGAATCAACCAAGATGGCAATGGCTATCGTTGTAACGGGACCGATTTTGTTCCTGTATCCGTTTGTACAACGTTATTTTGTCAAAGGACTCACCATTGGTGCAGTGAAAGGTTAGAACGTGAACACGCTGGGTGTCAGGCCATTGACATCATTTCCGGTCTGAAGCATGGCGAGTCTGCGCTAACATATAAAGGTTCACCACAAAAAGGGAGGATGCGTATGCGTAACAAAACAATTCGGCACCTGTCTCTGGTACTTGCCCTGATGTTGTTCGCCGGGGTACTTGCCGCATGTAATAACGGTTCGGGGGGATCGACGCAAGGAAGCGAGCAGGGAGGAACAGCCGGGAACAAAGGCGAGAAAGTCACGCTCCAATTTTACATGCTTGGGGATGCTCCCAAAGATCTGCCTGTTATTGAATCCGAGATCAATAAGCTGGCGGAGGCTGATCTGAACGTCAATGTGAAATTTAACTACACCTCATGGACCGACTGGGATCAAAAATATAAACTGCTGCTGTCTTCCGGACAGCCGATCGATCTGATCTTCACAGCGGATTGGACATTCTATCAGTCCTATGCCAAGAAGGGTGCGTTCCTGCCACTGGACGAAATGCTGCCTACAGCAGCGCCAGCACTGAAAGCTCATGTACCTGATGACATGTGGAATGCTGTCAAAATCAATGACAAAATCTATACTGTTCCATCAACTTGGATTGAGTATGTAACCGAGGGGATTGCGTACCGTGAGGATTTGCGCGAGAAGTACAATCTTCCAAAACCGCAATCCTTGGAGACGCTCGAAGCGTATCTGGAAGGCATCAAAGCCAACGAACCCAATATGATTCCGATTGCGGATAGCAATGCCAACCATATCCATGGTATTCGTCAATTGACATCCAAGCTGGTTAATACAGCAGGTCAGCTTCCATATGGATTGGATATTATGTATGACACACCAACAACCGTGACGTCCTACTGGGGATCGGCGCAACATCTCGAAGACCTGAAAACATACAAACGTTGGATGGACAAAGGCTTTTTCCCGAAAAACGTACTGAATGTAAAGGATACATCCAACTCGTTGCTGCAAAATGGCAAAGCGGCAGTTGTTCTGTCCGGGGAAAACCCTAACAAATTTAATGCAGATGTAATCAAGGTGCAGTCTATTCATCCAGATTGGAAACTGGCTTATTTCCCTTACCCAAATGCAAAAGGGTTTGCACAACCGGTTCACCCGATCCACAATGGTTTTGCGATTCCGCGTAGCAGTAAAAACCCGGAAAAAGCATTGGCATTTTATGAGAAACTGGTGACAGACAAACGATATAACTGGTTGACTGAATACGGCGTTGAGGGCAAAAACTTCGAGGTAGATAATGGATACTACAAAATGGTCGGAGATGCACAAACAAACGGCTTTCCCGCGTGAGGGCATGAATGGGTGGGCTTGGCGTAATCCGGAATTCATGCTCTATGATAAAACCTTTGATGATGTCCTGACCATGTTTGAAGACCTCGACAAAATCAAAAAGCCGGATATTTATACCGGATTTGCTGAAGACTGGACTCCGTACCAAGCCGAGAAGGCTGCATTGGAGCAAGTGGAAAAGCAATATTTG
Source organism: Paenibacillus sp. W2I17 (assembly GCF_030815985.1). Taxonomy (NCBI): domain Bacteria; kingdom Bacillati; phylum Bacillota; class Bacilli; order Caryophanales; family Paenibacillaceae; genus Paenibacillus; species Paenibacillus sp. W2I17. The sequence goes on along the minus strand of NZ_JAUSXM010000001.1, from coordinate 2,719,784 downwards.
TATCCGCTTAATGTAGGTTTGGTGGCAGACGTAGAAGCTGGACTGAACACATTTATGGAGAAGGCTAAACAAGCAGGATTGGAAAAAATCCAGGCAGAATACACCAAGCAGTGGCAGGAGTACTTGAAGTCAACAGGCATTCAATAGTTTGTACTTTCCTTCACATTGAAAAGGTGCCTTCAAATCCGAAGGCACCTTTTCAATGTGATTGCAGGCTTGTTTGAAGCCGTTGGTTAGAGGCATGATTGACGAAGAATGCGGGAAGCGACATCCTAATGGGATAAATTCATAAACGGGCCTCTTCTGCGGATGAAGGACGAACGTCCTCCAGCAGATCGATAATACTTTGAGCGCTCTGCATCGGATGAACCTTGGCGATTTCCGCCAGATGACGTTTGCGTTTACGTACAACATCCGGGTAGTGATGCAACAGCTTGTTCATCCATTTGACCACTACGTCAAGCGAAGTTATGGGTTCTCCCAACCCTCTTGCCGTAAAATAATGGACGTTTTCTTCTTCCTGACCAGGTATAGGGTTGTGGAACAACATTGGAATTCCTTTGGCCAAGCCTTCGCTGCATGTCATTCCCCCAGGTTTGGTGATCAGCAGGTCGGATACTTCCATCAATTTGTCCACTTCGTTGGTGTACCCCATAATGTGAATGTTTTCTTTGCGATACATGGGGTTCTGTTCCATGCTGATCCGTGCTTTATCATTGCGACCCAGACAAAAAATGATCTGAATATCTTCATGCCAGCGTGTCAGCAACGGATGGACCAGCTTGTCGTTGAGCATTCCCCAACCGCCGCCCATCACCAGTACAGTAGGCATGTTCTTGAGGTTGAATCTGCTTCGAATCTCTTCTCGCCCGGGATGCTCCCAGAAATTTGGATGCACCGGAATGCCCGTGACTCGAATGTTGTCTGTAGGAACGCCGCGTTGCATTAGTTTGGACTTAACCTCATCTGATGAAACCAGATAAAGGTCTACTTCATGGTTAATCCACGTCCCATGTGCATCATAGTCGGTGATGACTGTGCATAGGGGAACCTGTACACCCAGACGTTTCAGTCTGGATATGACAGCACTTGGAATCGGATGTGTACAGACGATCGCATCGGGACGTAACTGGCGCACAACGCTGCGTGTATGTGTATAGAACAGCTTATGCAGTGCCAGTGTTGTCAGCCTGTTCAATGATTTTTTATATTGGTGTCTGTATACGTATCCGACAAGTTTGGGTTGATTGGTAACCGTTTTTTTGTATGCTGTTATAATCAGAGGTGCAACCTTGGGATTTAAGAAACTTCCCAGTTCAAGCACTTTTGTCTGCACGTCTGGCGAGAGCTTTCGCAAATTGCTGGACAGTGCATAGGCGGCTTGAGTATGACCCGTACCAAAGCCTTCAGATAATAGTAATACTCTTTTTTTCTCCACGCTTGCTTCACCTGTTCCTGCTAGGTTTTTCTGAGTCTAACATATCGGCTTTAAGACCAGAATGCAACTGTTGCAAGTGCGACTAAAGTACCTATTGTGGCACCCGCCAGAACATCGGAAGGATAGTGTAATCCCAGATAAATTCGAGAGAATCCGACAATAAGGGCCACAGGCAACAATATTAGCAATAAGATCGGATCAGTGGTCATAAAGGGAACTGTGACCGAAAAAATGGCAGTTGTGTGCCCTGAAGGAAACGAGTGATCCGTCAGGGGATTACGGAACGTAATTGTATCCGGCAAGGCCAGATAAGGTCGAATGCGGGGATACAATTTTTTCGCGATGGCTACAGGGATGTGGCTGACCGCAAGGGCGATACATGCCTGGAGTCCTGTTGTGCTCCATGGAGCTGGAGCAAGCAGCCAGATTAACAAGGATATTGCAATAGATGAAGTTGCTCCACCCAGATGGGTGAAATAATACAGCCAAAAATTCATAAAACGATTATGAAGTCGGCCGTTGATCCACATAAAAACATTTCGATCATAATCTTGAAACTTTAAGAATAAACGGCTCATATTGGCCTCCTGCCAGTCAGGCCGCCCGTAATGGCGGCATTATTTCCGGTGATTTTCTGCATCCGGTTTCGTCCTGATTAGTATATAACCGTTTTTCATGAACTTGAGGTTATTTCAGGTATATGTTTATCATATTTTTAAATGTTGTCCTTTTCAAGAAGAACCCATGTAAAGAAAGTGAAATTCATGTTAAAGAGTGGATATATACCCATCTTAACTTTTTGACTTCGGTCAGCCAAAAAAGATACAATGATTCAACATGGCTGAAATGAGGTAAAAAAAAGTGAGTTCTGTTTCAAACTTTTTGAGGTCTGTTTGCGTTATTTGTTATAGAGCCTCTGACGAAGAATAACATGCTGATGAAAAAAGCAGGGACTTTAGAAATAAAAATCAAGTAAACGGCTGAAAATAAGATATAACAGGCATGAATGCGAGGTTGTGGTATCACGAAGTGTCTATTCAGCGTTTAAAGATCACATTTCTGCTTCAGAAAGTGGAATTGGGGTTTTGACAAATGACTGAAAAGGATACAGAATCGATAAAGCAGCCAACTGATAGCAACCAAGCTTTGAAACATTGCCTGATATAATCACGTAGTACACAAAAGAACAGGGTCATATTCTGCAGATCAAAAAAAAATAAATTGCAGAATCAGGAAGAGAAATGCTTGAGTAAACTGGGTTTTGAAAAAAAGGGGGTAACAGAGAACGATGTTGGACGCTATATTCGTCACGATGCAGGTCATTCTGGCACTGCTAGCCGTGTACCAATTCACGTTTTCGCTGTTCGGTCTTATTAAGAAAAAGAAAAAGAAACATTATCCGGCGACAAAATCATTCGCTGTACTCGTCGCAGCACACAATGAGGAACAAGTCATTGGTGCCTTGATGGAGAACTTGAAACAACTTGATTATCCGAAAGATCTGTACGATGTGTTTGTCATCTGTGACAACTGTACGGATGGAACGGCTCAAATTGTCAGAGAACATGGATTAAACGCATGTGTACGTACTAATGCCGATTTAAGAGGTAAAGGGTACGCCATCGAATGGATGCTTAAGTACCTGTGGAAATTGCCACGTCAGTATGACGCAGTTGTTATGTTTGACGCGGATAACCTGGTTGACCGTAACTTCTTGCTTGAGATGAATGATGACTTGAACAATGGTTCGCGTGTTATCCAAGGATACATTGATACGAAAAATCCGGAGGATTCCTGGATTACTGCAGCTTACGGAGTATCTTACTGGTACATCAACCGTCTGTGGCAGTTGTCTCGTCATAACTTGAATATGGCGAATTTCCTCGGAGGAACCGGAATGTGCTTTGAGACCAACCTGTTGAAGGAAATTGGTTGGGGCGCAACAAGTCTGGTTGAGGATCTGGAGTTTACGATGCGTAGTGTGCAACGTAATGTGTATCCTGTTTTCAACTATGACGCCAAAGTATTTGATGAGAAGCCATTAACATTCAAAGCTTCAGCGAGACAACGTCTGCGCTGGATGCAAGGTCACTTTACAGTTGCGCGTAGATACTTCTTCCCACTGCTCTGGCAGTCCATTAAGGAAAGAAGCCTGGTGAAATTTGACCTTGCTATCTATGGAGCCAATGTCTATGTGGTGTTGCTTACGTTCCTGATGACGGCTGTGATGTGGGTAGACATGGCTATATTCAGTGGTCCGCACATTGCTAATATTTATGGGTACTTCCCGTTATGGGTTGGGTTCATGGCTATTGGTTTGAACATTCTGACGTTCCTGTTGTCCATGGCGCTGGAGAAGGTTACCTTTGCCAAAGTTTATCTATATCTGATTTTGTTCCCGATCTACCTGCTGTCTTGGTACCCGATTACGTTCTACGCTTTCTTTACGCAGAACAACAAACAGTGGAGCCACACTCAACATACACGTGTTGTACGGTTGGATGAGGTGCAAAGCAAACAAGGGTAAGGAACTTGTATGCGATACCTTGTTGACATCTGATATCACAAATGTATAATTTGCGAAAAAAAAGTTGTGTAGAATGTTGACAATGTGTTTTGTGGGTGATATAGTATTCAAGTGCCTTAAAACGAATAGAAATGGAATCACAAGCAGAAGTCCGACTTCTCACCTGATCAACGAACATGTTGGCTGGTCAACGATCCCAATAATTTATGAAGTGTATACTCATGAAGAATTGTGTTGATTACAGGGATGTCGGTAGCTTAACCGGCATCCCTTTTATTTTTTGTTTAACTGGATATTCAAAATGACCTGGAGGTGGACGATTATTAGTAAAGATCACATGATTAATGATGAGATTCGGGCGAAGGAAGTACGCCTTGTCGGAGCTGAAGGAGAACAAATTGGGATTACGCCCATTCGCGAAGCACTGCAAATGGCGATTGACCTGAATTTGGATCTGGTCAATGTGGCACCACAGGCTAAACCGCCGGTGTGTCGTATTATGGACTATGGCAAATTCCGCTATGAGCAACAAAAGAAAGATAAAGAAGCCCGTAAGAACCAAAAAATTGTTGATATTAAAGAAGTATGGTTCCGTTCCAATATTGAGGAGCACGATTATCAAACGAAGCTTCGTAATGTAGTTAAGTTTTTGAACGAAGGCGACAAAGTGAAATGTTCTGTTCGTTATCGCGGACGTGAAATTGCACATGCCGCGATTGGTCAACGGATTTTGGAGCGCGTTAAGGTAGAAGTTGCAGAACTTTGTACTGTTGAACGTCAACCAAAATTGGAAGGCCGCAGTATGATCATGATCTTGGCTCCTAAAGCCTGATAACATTGGAGGAGGAAACACAAAATGCCTAAAATGAAAACACACAGCAGTTTGAAAGGACGCTTCAAAATTACCGGTTCCGGTAAGGTCCTTCGTTACAAAGCTCACAAAAACCACTTGCTTTCCCACAAATCCAAACGTGCTAAGCGCGTTCTGAACGGTAACCCAGTTATGGCTGCCGGGGATGTTAGACGTTTGAAACAAGGTTTGGCTAACTTGAAAGGCTAATTCTAATTAGTACATTCCGTATGGGGGATCGGCTACGGCCGTACACATACCACGGATACATTTATATTTATTTGGGAGGTTCTTTAATATGGCAAGAGTAAAAGGCGGTTTTGTAGTACGTCGTCGTCATAAAAAGGTTTTGAAACTGGCAAGAGGTTATTTCGGTTCCAAACACCGTATTTTTAAAACAGCTAACGAGCAAGTAATGAAATCCCTGGTATACGCATACCGTGACCGTCGCAACACGAAACGTAACTTCCGCAGACTGTGGATCGTTCGTATCAATGCTGCAGCACGTATGAATGGTTTGTCTTACAACAAATTGATCCATGGTTTGAAACTTGCTGGAGTAGACATGAACCGCAAAATGTTGGCTGATCTGGCCGTTAACGACATCAATGCGTTCAACTCATTGGCTACTGTAGCTAAAGGCAAAATCAACGCTTAAATTGTATAATACAAGCCGCCGTACCTATATGGCGGCTTTTTTTACGGATTGGAAGAAATTCGAAGATGAATCTCTGAATGAGTAGAGCGAATAGGCTGTAGTCTGAAAGGGAACAATGAAACCAGATAACTGGTGAATAACGTTCCATGGAAATACATAAAATACGAACGGTGAAATAATACAAATAAAAACAGGTAAATCCCTCTCATCACTAAAGTTCGCGATATGTTTTTGTTATATAACATCACATCGTTGTAACGTTAGTGTGTTAAATCGCTAAATTATTAAGCGTTTTCAATAAAAAAAGAACAAAAATATGTGATATTTGGTGATGAAACATCTGGATTTTAACACTGGTTGATTGTATAATCACCTCTAGTAGGCTAGTCCTAGATTTTTCTCTCCATGTCATAATGTTCGGTTTTTCGACAGATGATAGGATGCTTCAAGGGTGAGAATGCGCTTTTAATGTCGAAGAAACCATACATTCTGCATAAAAGTCATTCCTGCTATCTGTTAACCGTTCAATTGTAGGCTGGATTGGAATGAGGGATATATCATTAAGGGGGAAAAAGAGAAATGAAAAAGATGCTCAGCTTGTCTTTGGTAATGTTGCTGGCGGTATCGGTTATGCTCGCAGGTTGCGGTAGCAAACCGAAAGAAGAAACAAATGCCGGAGGAGATACAGGTGGCACATCCACTGAAGCGAAATCCGACCTCAAAATCGGTATGGTTACTGACGTAGGTGGAGTTAATGACAAATCCTTTAACCAATCCGCTTGGGAAGCTCTGCAAGCGACTGAAACAGAAACAGGTACTGCTGTTAAATACCTGCAAAGTAAATCCGATGAAGAGTATATTCCTAACCTGAACGAATTCGTTAAAGGTGGATATGACCTGACTTGGGGTATCGGTTTCCAATTGGCTGATGCAATCAAAACTGTAGCTGAGCAAAACCCTGATGCTAAACTCGCGATCATCGACAGCGTTGTTGATGCTCCTAACGTTAAATCCGTAACATTTGCTGAAGAAGAAGGATCTTACCTGGTTGGTGTTGTGGCTGGTCTGACAACAAAATCCAACAAAATTGGTTTTGTAGGCGGTATGGAAAGCCCACTGATCAAGAAGTTTGAAGTAGGATTCAGAGAAGGCGTTAAAGCAGTTAACCCTGATGCTCAATTCATTTCTAACTACACAGGTGCATTTGATAAACCTGACTTGGGTAAAGCAGCAGCAGCAACACTTTACAATGAAGGCGTAGATATTATCTTCCACGCTTCTGGCGCAACAGGTAACGGTGTGTTTAACGAAGCAATTGCTCGTAAGAAACAAGGTCAAGATGTATGGGTTATCGGTGTAGACAAAGACCAATCTCTTGAGTTTGGCGATGAGATCACTTTGACTTCCATGATCAAAAAAGTTGACGAAGCAGTTAAGCGCGTTAACAAAGAAGTAGTTGATGGTACATTCGCTGGCGGTTCCGAGAACCTGACTTTGAAAGAAAACGGCGTAGGTATTGCTGATACCTCTACTGCCAATGTACCTGCTGATACACTTGCAAAAGTGGAAGAGTACAAAGAAAAAATCATCAGCGGCGAAATCAAAGTTCCTACGGAGTAATTTTGATCTTAGTCACAAATGAATTAATCATTGGGGCCGGTCTTGACCGGCCTTATGATTGCAAGAACAGGAACATTTGATCAAGTCATCATAACAATTGTACAAGGTCACTGTGCACCAACGCTTCGGTAGGAGCTTTTCTTAAGATAATGGAATTGATATGTTCTTAATGAGCTGAACCATTCGATTATCGCAAGAAAAACTTCAGCTAAGCGCGGTCTGTCTTCTTTGAAAGTACGTCGATAGACGTTTTTTTTTACGTTTGCGGAACCACACTATATCAGTTATAAGGGTGATTACATGGGTGCAGCAACCCCCGTCGTTGAGTTAAAACAAATTACGAAGCGTTTCCCAGGCATTGTTGCCAACGACGCCATCAGCCTTCAGCTTCGTAAAGGCGAGATCCATGCGCTACTGGGCGAAAACGGCGCTGGTAAGTCAACGTTGATGAATATTGTATTTGGTCTCTATCAGCCAGATGAAGGTTCCATTGAAGTGAATGGCAAGCCTGTCATCATCGACAGCCCTAACCGAGCGATCGATCTTGGCATAGGCATGGTGCATCAGCACTTTAAACTTGTACAGCCGTTCACGGTAACAGAGAACATTATTTTGGGATCTGAACCAACGAAGGGTCTCAATATTAACTATAAAAAAGCAGCCGCTGAAGTTCAGCGTCTTTCCGAACAGTATGGACTGAAGGTGAATCCTCATGCCAAAATTCATGATATTTCTGTCGGAATGCAGCAACGTGTAGAGATTGTTAAAACGTTGTATCGCGGTGCAGACATCCTGATTTTTGACGAGCCTACAGCTGTATTGACTCCTCAAGAGATCAAAGAACTGATGATCATCATGAAGAAGCTTGTAGCTGAAGGAAAGTCCATTATTCTGATCACGCACAAACTGAAAGAAATCATGGAAATCTCCGATACGGTAACGATTATCCGTCGGGGTAAAGTGATTGATTCGGTCAAAACTTCGGAAACGAATCCGAATGAGCTGGCAGAGAAAATGGTGGGGCGGAATGTCACATTCAAAGTGGACAAAAAACCGGCTACACCTGGAGCCAATGTGCTCGAAGTCAGTAAATTAACGGCCAAGAATAAAGAAGGTATTTCGGTTCTGAACCAACTTAACCTGAACGTACGTGCAGGAGAGATTGTCGGAATCGCAGGCGTGGATGGTAACGGTCAAAGTGAACTGATTGAAGCCCTTACCGGACTTCGTAAAGTAGAGAGCGGTTCGATTCTTTTGGAGGGCAAGGAGCTGTCCAATCATTCTCCGCGCCATATCTCGGAGTCGGGTGTAGCCCACATTCCGGAAGATCGACATAAACACGGACTTGTACTTGATTTTTCAGTGAGTGAAAATATCGTTCTGGAATCGTATTATAAAGCACCATACACCCGTAAAGGGTTCCTTAACTTCGATGCCATCAAACAGCAGGCGAAGCGGCTTGTTGAGGCATTTGACGTGCGTACACCAAGCATCGAGACCAAAGCTCGGTCCTTGTCCGGAGGAAACCAGCAAAAGGCCATTATCGCCCGTGAGGTAGATAAAAACCCTGAACTGCTTATCGCTGCGCAACCAACACGTGGTTTGGATGTAGGGGCTATTGAGTTCGTGCAAAAGCAACTGATTGCACAGCGCGACCAAGGGAAGGCTGTTCTGCTGATTTCATTTGAGCTTGATGAGATTATCAATGTATCTGACCGAATTGCTGTTATTTATGAAGGCCAGATCGTTGGCGAGGTGCTGCCGGAAGAAACCAATGACAGGGAGCTCGGCTTGATGATGGCGGGCAGCACCCAAAAGAGAGGTACTGCGCATGAATAACGTATTGAAATGGTTTACCCGAGATTCATTTATTTTGCCTGTAGTAGCTATTATTATGGGTCTTATTCTCGGTGGAGTTGTCATGCTGATCGGTGGTTACAATCCGGTTGAAGCTTATGGTGCATTGTTCACCAAGGTATTTGGCGACATGTACAACTTTGGTGAAGCAGTACGGGAAATGACACCACTAATTATGACTGGACTTGCATTTGCATTTGCATCACGTGCAGGGTTGTTTAACATTGGGGGAGAAGGTCAATTTCTCGTCGGTATGACCGCTGCAACATTTGTTGGTGTTAAATTTGCAGGTTTACCGATCTACCTTCATGCGCCACTGGCTTTGATTGCCGGTGCATTATTTGGTGGTCTGTGGGCCGCTATTGCTGGTTATCTAAAAGCGGCACGTGGGGTCAATGAAGTTATCAGTAGTATCATGTTGAACTGGATTGGTCTGTATCTGGCCAACCTTATCGTTCGCCAATTCTTGCTGTTGAAGGGCGAGAATCGTTCCGTGGATATCAGCGAATCGGCTTCGATTAGTTTGACATGGCTCTCTGAACTGATGGGCAATTCCCGTGTACACATGGGGACGTTGATTGCCCTTGTGATGGCTGTGCTCTTTTATATCTATATGTGGAAAACAAAACAAGGTTATGAAATCCGCGCGGTAGGTTACAACCCTAATGCGGCTGAATATGCAGGTATGCATGTTAACCGGAATATCGTAAAAGCGATGTTTATCAGTGGTATGCTTGCGGGTCTTGGTGGTGCCTTCCAGGTTCTTGGTGTGTTCCATTACCAGACCGTAATGTCGGGTTCACCCGGAACAGGCTTTGACGGAATAGCGGTTGCCCTGATTGGTTTGAATCATCCATTTGGGGTGTTATTGGGTGCAGTGTTGTTTGGTACCCTCACGTACGGATCTGCAGGTATGAGTTTTGCTGCGGATGTTCCGCCTGAGATTATTCGGATTGTGATCGGTTCGATTATCTTCTTCATTGCGGCACAAGGCATCGTGCGCTGGATACTCAAACCGTTCTATTCGAAGCGTAAGAAAGAGAAGGTGTTGTAGATGGACTTGTTGACAATTGGGCAAATTATCAATACGACGCTTGTCTTTGCTACGGCATTGATTTTTGCATCACTCGGCGGAATTTTTTCGGAGAAATCAGGTGTAACCAACCTTGGACTTGAAGGTTTTATGGTCTTTGGTGCCTTTGCAGCTGGAATCGGGGCGCATTATGCTCAAGAAGCGGGCATGGGTGGAACGACATCGGCCTGGATGGGAGTTTTGCTTGCGATTGTATTGGGCGTACTGGTATCGCTGATTCATGCCGTTGCGTCTATCACATTTAAGGCAGACCAGATTATCAGTGGTATCGTCATTAACTTTTTGGCAGCAGGAAGTACGTTGTACTTGGTTAAACTGTTGTTTGAAGGTTCTGGTGATTCACCGTTGGTTCAAGGCTTCAGCAAGTTTGATGTGCCATTCTTGAAAGACATTCCTTTGCTTGGAGAAGCCTTCTTCAAGAACGTATATCCAACGACATATCTGGCCATTCTGTTCGTATTCCTGACGTATTACATCATGTTCAAAACGCCATTTGGTCTGCGCCTTCGTTCTGTAGGTGAACATCCAAGTGCGGCTGATACGGTTGGTGTTAAAGTGCTTCGTTATCGCTATATTGGCGTTATGATCAGTGGTGCGCTTGCGGCCATTGGTGGAGCTGCGATTACGTTGACGACCACGGGTACGTTCTCACACAATACGGTTTCCGGCCAAGGTTATATTGCCATTGCAGCTATGATCTTTGGTAAGTGGAATCCGATTGGTGCCTTTGGTGCGGCTGTCTTCTTTGGATTCTCACAAGCGATCCGAAACTATGTACAGTTGTTTGAATGGTCACAAAGTATTCCCCAGGAAATTATTTTTATGTTGCCTTACCTGCTTACCATCATCGTTCTCGTTGCAGCGGTTGGACGTTCTTCGGCTCCGTCTGCACTCGGTGAAGCGTATGACCCGGGTAAAAGGTAAACTTGCAATATGTCAATTTACTATCCAAAAGCTTGATAAAAGGGTCCGCCTTGTGCGGGCCTTTTTTTGTTTTCTTGAGCACCACCAAGCCGCTTTTTCACGTTTAACTTGGTTCTCGTGCAGATACCCATATTTTCAGGTAGGGACAAAGAAACAGGCGAATTCAGTGATGGACGAATACACTGTTTTGAACGATCCGAGGAGGAGGGGAAAGTATGAAACAACAAGTTACGCGTGATGAAGCGATGAAATTAATAGGCAAAAATATTGTTGCAATCAAAAAAGACGGCACTCGGGTTACGGGAAAGCTGTTGAAAGTATCGGGCAACAAACTGGTACTCAAGCGTTTGAATGGCAAAAAAGTACGTACAAAAGCGATTCTGCCACTGGTATTGTTTGACCTGCTCGCTATTGCCACACTGCCTTATGCTTATGGAGGTGGTCCCGGCTTCGGTCCCGGATATGGACCTGGACCAAAACCAGGCCCTGGATATGGTCCAGGCTACGGACCGGGATATGGACCTGGAGGACCTGGTGGCGGATATGGACCTGGTCCTGGATTCGGCCCTTATGGTCCAGGTCCACGTCCACCAGGATTTTTCTAGGACATTCTATAATGTTTTTTCCAATTCGTAGCAGCGGCTTATCATGATGTATCGAATCGCGCTGTATCCATTTTTTTGATAAAACTGAAGCCCTTTGGTATTGCCCTCATCCACCATCACTTTAGATCTTCGACAACCCCGAGATACCGCAAAGCTCTCTGCTTTGAGCAACAAAGTTTGCCCGTAACGTTTGCGTTGTTCTTTCGGACTAACGGCCATCATATCGACATAGAGCAATTCCCCATGCATGAGAAAATGGATGAATGCCACAGCAGCTTTGTCTGGCTCCGGCGAGACAACAAAGGTCATGCCCCTGTTCATTCGCAGGGGTATTTCTTTGCGGATTTTATTAATTTCCTTTTCGCTCATATGGGATAAAGGAACAAGTTGAGTGTCAATCAGCTTCATGATGGCGCCATCATCCAGCTTGGATGTGCGTTGCCGAATCACCATGCGGAGCCTCCTTTCAGGACCAGTCGTGCTGCTCGTATATCCTATGCCCGAAGCAAGATAAAAGGTGACTGAATGAAGCGCTGGGATTAGAGCAACCTTATAGGCTGAAGAGGGAGGAAGGAAGGTTCTCTGAATTTTTATGCAAAACAGGTATTGACTTATCGGTTGGAGGAATCATATAATGTTCCTAACATTTAACGAGAATATTTCATCGGCTATGAAGAGGACGAAGTTTTAAGGGCTCTTTTGCTCAGAGAGTGGCTGGAATTGCTGAAACCACCACCATTATCCCTTATATACGAGCTCACCTCGGAGCTGTTTTCCTGAAAAGCACTGGATGTCACTCCTTTAGCGTATTAGGGAAAATCGTATGTCTGCGTTACAGACAACAGGTATGGGAAACGACTATGTTCGTTTGAGCTATTCGTTTTGTTGTACCTGGTAAGGTCCGTTATTGCGAAATTTCGGGCAAAGTTGGGTGGTACCACGGAAGCGATAACCTTTCGTCCCTCGCAAGCATGAACTTGTTTGCAGGGGATGGAAGGTTTTTTTTGTAACTTTAAATGTCAGAATGGTGTAAATTCCGAGAGGAGGATGACTAATGGGAGCTCAAATTCCAGAAGTACGATCGACAGATGAATTACGTGAAAAATGGATGAAGCCGGAGGTCATTAGTGGTTCCGAAATTCTGCTGAGAAGCTTGTTGCTTGAAGGTGTGGATTGCGTATTTGGTTACCCGGGTGGCGCAGTGTTGTACATTTACGATGCAATGTATGGTTTCGAGGATTTCAAACACGTCTTAACCCGTCACGAACAAGGTGCAATTCATGCAGCTGACGGATATGCACGTGCAAGCGGCAAAGTTGGTGTTTGTATCGCTACCTCCGGACCGGGAGCAACCAATCTGGTTACTGGAATAGCCACGGCATATATGGATTCTGTGCCGCTGGTTGTCATTACGGGAAATGTTAATTCCAGCCTGATCGGCTCGGATGCTTTCCAGGAAGCGGATATTACCGGGATTACAATGCCGATCACCAAACACAGCTATCTGGTAAAAGATGTTAAGGATCTGTCCAGTATCATCCATGAGGCATTCCATATTGCCAACACCGGCCGTAAAGGTCCTGTATTGATAGACATTCCGAAAGATGTCTCAGCCAACAAAACCTTGTTTGAACCGAGTACTGAACCTGTTACATTAAGAGGGTACAATCCACGGACAGTACCAAACAAACTGCAGGTTGACCGTTTGGCTCAGGCCATTCAGGAAGCAGAACGTCCAATGATTCTGGCCGGTGGCGGTGTGGTATACTCGGGAGGACATGAAGAACTGTTCGAGTTTGTTGAGAAGACAGGCATTCCGATTACGACAACCCTTCTGGGGCTTGGTGCATTCCCAAGTGGGCATGAACTATGGACAGGGATGCCAGGAATGCACGGAACGTACACATCCAACCTGGCCATCCAACAGTCGGATCTGCTGATTAATATCGGCGCACGATTCGATGATCGGGTAACAGGCAAGCTGGACGGATTCGCTCCACATGCCAAAATCGTTCATATCGATATTGATCCGGCTGAGATTGGTAAAAACATTGCAACCGATATTCCAATCGTTGGTGATGTGAAGACCGTACTTGAAATAGCCAACAAAGAAGTTGGACGTGCAGAGCGTGCAGATGCATGGAGAGACCAGATCAAACAGTGGAAACAAGAGAAGCCATACAGTTATACGGATTCAGACGAAGTGCTGAAACCGCAGTGGGTTGTTGAAATGTTGAATGATACAACCAAAGGTGAAGCGATTGTGACTACGGATGTGGGACAACATCAGATGTGGGCGGCACAATATTACAAGTTTAATCAACCACGTTCATGGGTAACTTCGGGTGGTCTCGGAACGATGGGCTTTGGATTCCCTTCTGCAATTGGTGCTCAGATGGCCAACCCGGACAGACTCGTTATCTCCATTAACGGTGACGGCGGAATGCAGATGTGTTCCCAAGAACTTGCAATCTGTGCCATTAACAATATACCGGTAAAAATTGTGATCATTAACAATCAGGTCCTTGGAATGGTTCGCCAATGGCAGGAACTCATCTATGAGAACCGTTACAGCCACATTGATCTGGCAGGAAGTCCGGATTTTGTAAAACTGGCTGAAGCATATGGCGTGAAAGGATTGCGTGCAACGAATAAAGAAGAAGCAGCGCGTGCTTGGCAGGAAGCTTTGGATACACCAGGACCAGTCGTTGTAGAATTCGTAGTACGCAAGGATGAAAATGTGTATCCAATGGTTCCGCAGGGAGCAACAATTGATCAAATGCTGATGGGGGATGCTGACGAATGATTAGACATACGATTTCAATATTGGTAAACGATCAGCCAGGCGTCCTTCAGCGTGTATCAGGGTTGTTCGGTCGACGCGGATTTAACATTGAGAGTATTACCGTAGGTCAATCGGAAGAACCAGGACTCTCCCGGATGGTTATTGTCACCATTGGCGACGATAAAACGCTGGAGCAGATTGAGAAACAATTATACAAAATCATCGATGTCATTAAAGTGGTTGATTTCAGCCTGAAACCGATGGTAGCCCGTGAACTCGCCCTGATCAAAGTGAAAGCAGAGCCTTCCGAGCGTCCTGAAATTCTGGGTGTGGTAGAAACATTCCGCGCATCCGTTGTAGATGTTGGTCCAGGCAGCCTGATTGTGCAGGTAGTCGGAGATACGGACAAAATTGATGCTATGATTGAATTGCTCAAGCCATATGGCATTCGCGAATTGTCCCGTACAGGCATAACTGCATTGGTACGCGGCAACGTATAAAGCTATAATGAATGAAGAGGGACGACGGTTAGCTAACATATACAGTTGATCTTATGTGAGTGTCAGTCCCTTAACAGTTGTAATTTAACATTTTAGTGATGTAACGCTTGAAAATATAGCTACATTCCCGCATTAATGGGCGGGTGTCTGAACGGATCGGATCAGACCAGAGATGCTTTTGACACTCCAAGCGAGTCGGTCCCTTGAGACACCCGCTCATTAATGAAGGGTTCTTTACAATACAAAGGAGGACTTATAAACATGCCAGTAACTACTTATTATGAACAGGATGCAGAGCTTAACGTATTGAAAGGAAAAACGATCGCGGTAATCGGTTATGGTAGCCAGGGCCACGCCCAAGCTCAAAACCTTCGTGATAGTGGATTGAACGTAGTCATCGGACTTCGTGAAGGTAAATCCTTCGACACTGCAAAAAATGACGGATTTGAAGTTCTGTCCCCGGCTGAAGCAACAAGCCGCGCAGATGTAGTTCAAATCTTGCTACCAGACGAAACTCAAGCTTCTGTATACAAAAACGAAATCGAACCAAACCTGAAAGAAGGCGCTGCATTGCTCTTCTCACACGGTTTCAACGTTCATTTCGGTCAAATCGTTGCTCCAAAAAACAGCGATGTATTGCTGGTAGCTCCTAAGTCCCCTGGTCACATGGTACGTCGTACTTATGTGGAAGGTTTTGGTGTACCGGGCCTGATCGCGATTGAGCAAGATGCAACGGGTAAAGCTAAAGAAATCGGTTTGGCTTATGCTAAAGGTATCGGTTGTACACGCGCAGGGGTTATCGAAACTTCCTTCCGTGAAGAAACAGAAACAGATCTGTTCGGTGAGCAAGCTGTTCTGTGTGGTGGCGTGAGTGCATTGGTAAAAGCTGGATTCGAAACATTGACAGAAGCGGGTTACGCTCCTGAAATGGCATACTTCGAATGTCTGCACGAACTGAAGCTGATCGTTGACATGATGTATGAAGGCGGACTTTCAAGCATGCGTGATTCCATCAGTAACACAGCTGAGTACGGTGACTATGTAACTGGACCTCGCGTTGTAACTGAAGATACGAAGAAAGCAATGAAAGAAGTGCTGACGGATATCCAACAAGGTAAATTCGCACGCGACTTCATTCTGGAAAACCAATCCGGACGTGCATTCTTGACAGCAACTCGTCGTAACGAAGCTGAACATCCAATCGAAGTGGTTGGCGGACAATTGCGTGAGATGATGCACTGGATCAAGAAGTAAGCATTAACTTCTTGAGCATGCACTTTAAGGTAATCAAGTAAACTTAGAGCTTTAACTGGGAATAGCGGCCGTGCTTATGCGTGAGCCGCTATTGCTGGTTCAGAGAAACATATAATAACAAGTACAGGAGGTGCGAAGCGTGCGTAAAATCTATGTATTTGACACAACGCTGCGTGATGGAGAGCAATCCCCGGGAGTCAATCTGAACACTCGTGAAAAGGTGGAAATTGCCCATCAGCTCGAGCGGCTTGGCATTGACCGGATGGAAGCGGGTTTCCCGGCGGCATCTCCAGGTGACCTGGCAGCTGTCAATGCAGTAGCAAATGCGGTCAAAAATGTGACTGTAATTGGCTTGTCCCGTTCCAGAGAGCAAGACATTGATGCGGTTAAGGAAGCACTTAAAGGTGCACAGGACCCGTGCATTCACGTTTTCCTGGCAACTTCACCTATTCACCGTCAACATAAATTGCGCATGGACAAAGCGCAGGTACTGGATACAGCTCGTTCCGCGATTCGTTATGCCAAGAAAACATTCTCGAAGATTGAATTCTCACTTGAGGATGCAGGTCGTACCGAGTATGATTTCCTCGTAGAAATGGTGAATATGGCTGTTGAAGAGGGTGCAGCCGTGGTGAATATTCCTGATACAGTCGGCTACCTTAGTCCATATGAATACGGAAACATTTTCAAGCATCTCAAGGAGAATGTACACGGTATTGAAAAGGTACAGCTGAGTGCCCACTGCCATAATGACTTGGGTATGGCGACGGCCAATACACTTGCAGCCATTCTCAACGGAGCCGATCAGATCGAAGGTACGATCAATGGCATTGGTGAACGTGCCGGAAACACGGCGATCGAGGAAATTGCTATGGCACTGGAGACACGTCAGGAATTTTTCCAGGCGAAAACATCGCTGCAGTTGTCTGAAATTGCACGGACCAGTCGTTTGGTTAGCCGTTTGACAGGTATGGTTGTGCCTGGAAACAAAGCCATTGTTGGGGCAAATGCCTTCGCACATGAATCCGGCATTCACCAGGATGGCATGCTGAAGGAAAAAACAACGTATGAGATTATGACTCCAGAGTCCATCGGTCTGAAGGAAAGCAAACTTGTACTGGGTAAACATTCTGGTCGTCATGCCTTCCGTGAACGGTTGATTGATCTGGGATATGAGCTGGAAGAAGAAGCATTGAATCGGGCTTTCGCCCAGTTCAAAGATCTGGCTGATAAGAAAAAAGAAGTTACTGACGAAGATCTGCTTGCCGTAATTGAAGAGAAATTGCAGGATGCACCTGAGGTGTATAAACTGGAATCCATCTTCGTAACGTACGGAGATGAATCGGTACCAACGGCCAAAGTCCGCATTGCAACGCTTGACGGGGAGACGCTTGAGAAGCAAGCAGAGGGTAACGGATCGGTAGATGCAATCTACAATGCGATTGACCAGGTGAGTGGAGAAGACGTAACATTGTCTGACTATTCCATCAAATCGGTAACGCATGGTAAGGATGCATTGGGTGAAGTACATGTTGTGCTGACTCAGAATCAGGTTTCGGTACAAGGACGTGGCGTAAGCACAGATATATTGGGTGCAAGTGCACGTGCCTATGTAGACGGTCTGAATCAATTGATTGAGAAGCGCAAGACATATACGAACCGTGTAAACGTTAATCTGTAGGCTCCGGTGCAGCAAGCACGAACCCTTCATTCAACTGAACTATAAGCCGAGACACATATATGCTGCTAGAATGATTAATCTTTAATTTAATTGATTTAGTAGATCGTTCTGCTTACTTTGTTACGTTCAGTGAGGTACGTAAAGAGTCTGACTCTCCTGTGGAGGGTCAGACTCTTTTTCCTTTTATTTATATGATTATGACAGTAAAACACAGTGCAAGTTGCACGCCTAACTCTCGAATTGGCTTACACTATCAAGCTATTACCACGCGTATGCATTAGGTGCATGTCCACCTGGACCCGGGAAAATCTCATCCAGACGTTTGAGCACGGCTTCATCCAGAGTCACATCCAGACATTTGAGTGCGGTTTCAAACTGCTCCAGTGTACGCGGTCCGATAATCGGGGCAGTTACTGCCGGGTTGGCAGCAACCCAGGCCAAAGCCACCGTATCCTGTGGTTCACCGAGATCACGACAGAGTGCCGCAAAGTCTTCGAGTTGAGTCTGCTGTTGCTCGATCCGCCCAGCGATGCCTCCGCTGCGTGTTCCTTCCAGTTTCTGAAGCGCATTACGTCCCAGTAATCCACCATCCAGTGGACTCCATGGAATGACGCCGAGGCCCAGCTCTTTGGCAGCGGGCAGTACTTCCAACTCAGGCAAACGACAGTTGAGACTATATTTATGTTGCTCGGAAACCAGACCGAGGAAATGACGATTCTTGGCTTCGCTTTGTGCAATTGCAATCTGCCATGCAGCAAAGTTGCTTGACCCTACATAACCGATTTTACCCTGGTGAACGGCATTCTCGAATGCGCCCCACAGCTCGTTCCACGATATGGCAGGGTCCACATGGTGCATCTGGTACAGCTCGATATGATCCGTCTGCAAGCGGCGGAGGGAACCTTCCAGATGACGTCTGATTTTGTATGCAGAGAGGCCGGCTTCGTTGTTGGGGCCGTCTGTATTATCATGCATGGAGCCATAGACTTTGGTGGCCAGAACTACTTTTTCACGTCTGCCACCGCCCTGATTGAACCAGCGTCCGATAATTTCTTCGGTAAGACCGGAATTCTCACCCCAGCCGTAGATGTTAGCGGTATCAAAAAAGTTCACGCCTGCATCGAGTGCTGCGTCCATAATGCGGAAAGCCTCTTTCTCATCTGTAGCAGGCCCGAAATTCATGGTACCGAGACAGATTCGGCTGACCTTGAGGCCTGATTTACCCAAATACGAATATTGCATGTTGCTTATCCCTCCTGCGTACCTGATTTGAATTCAGCTATATTTTAACCCAGCCGGGAGGTCAGAACAACTTGGAAAGGCTAATCTCTATTGGCTTATAGGTAAAATCTATTAAAGTCATAGATTGTATATCTTGGTCAAATGACCTTGGAATATGATACAAAAGAGAGAGTTAATATGAGACGTTACTTTATGAATAATTAATGAATGAAATATAAGGAGTGGACAACCCAATGGCAGACGTGAAAAAAATTGCAGTTATTGCAGGTGACGGAATTGGCCCTGAAGTCGTAGCTGAGGCTGAGAAAGTTCTTAAACGTACGGAGGAAGTATTCGGTTATCGTTTTGAGACAGAGCATGCGTTGTTTGGCGGAATTGCGATTGATGAGAAGGGTACACCTCTTCCAGAAGAAACACTGACTGTATGTAAAAGTGCAGACGCAGTCCTGCTTGGAGCAGTTGGCGGTCCAAAATGGGATAACAACAGCAAGGAGCTTCGTCCGGAAACAGGCCTGCTGGGTATTCGCAAAGCACTTGGATTGTTCTCCAACCTGCGTCCGGCTGTCGTATTTGATTGCCTTAAGGATGCTTCAACTCTGAAGCCAGAAGTACTTGAAGGTACAGATCTGATGGTGGTACGTGAGTTGACAGGTGGGATCTACTTCGGTGAGAAATTCAGACGTGAAAGTGCACAGGGCGAAGAGGCAGTAGATACATGTGCATATAATGTAACAGAAGTGGAGCGGATCGTTCGTCAGGCATTCGAAATTGCGCAAGGACGTCGCAAAAAGCTGGCTTCAGTAGACAAAGCCAACGTATTGGAAACTTCCCGTCTCTGGCGTGAAGTCGTGAACCGGGTAGCACCGGATTATCCGGATGTTGAACTGGAGCATGTACTGGTGGACAACTGCGCGATGCAATTGCTGCGTCGTCCGTCCAGCTTCGATGTCATCGTAACGGAAAACATGTTTGGAGATATCTTGAGTGATGAAGCAGCGATGTTGACAGGTTCCATCGGTATGCTCGCATCTGCATCACTGGGAGAGGGCAGCTTCGGACTCTATGAGCCGGTACACGGTTCTGCACCGGATATCGCAGGTCAAGGCCTCGCTAATCCGATTGCAACCATCCTCTCTTTGGCGTTGATGTTCCGCACAACCTTTGGTTATGCAGAAGGTGCGGATGCCATTGAAGCAGCTGTGTCGGATGTATTGAACGCAGGACACCGCACAAGTGATATTGCTGTAGACAAGAGCACAGCGATCAGCACGACCGAAATGGGCGATTTGATCGTGGCGGCTATTCAGAAACAAGCGTAATTATATTACCAACTACAGGCAGCCCTTTGTTTCCAGTTATGGAATGTACAGAGGGCTGTTCCTTTATCATTATTGCCACGAAAAATCCTTATTTATAATGATTATAAAAAAATAATGTTTATAATCTTGACTTTGGGAAGTCCGGATGATAACATTTTACTTGTACTTGTTATCAAGTATCAAATCATTTTAATTACAGGAAAAGCGTACGCGTTTTTCTTGATGATGAGCAATCCGCAAGGATGCTTACATAATCCCAAAGGAGGAATTTTTAGTTATGGCAGAACGTTTGGTAGGTAGACCAGCACCGGATTTCGCAATGGAAACAGTATCGGGAGACGGACAAGACTTTGGTTCCGTTAAACTGTCCGATTATCGTGGCAAATGGCTTGTATTCTTCTTTTATCCTTTGGACTTCACATTTGTGTGCCCAACTGAAATTACAGCTTTGAGCGTTGCTTCCGAGCAATTCAAAGCTTTGGATACAGAAATCCTTGGCGTGAGCGTAGACTCCGTGCACAGCCACAAAGCATGGATCAACACACCTGTAGACAGCAATGGTCTGGGTCAATTGAACTTCCCGCTGGCTTCCGATATCACGAAGCAAGTGGCTAAAGATTACGGCGTTCTGATCGAAGAAGAAGGCGTAGCATTGCGCGGTCTGTTCATCATCGATCCAGAAGGCGAATTGAAATATCAAGTGGTTAACCACAACGATGTAGGCCGTAGTGTTGAAGAAACACTTCGCGTACTGCAAGCACTGCAATCCGGCGGATTGTGTGCAATGAACTGGAAACCAGGCGACACTAACCTGTAAGCCAGGTTAACTTGAACGGTTTTTGTTCAAGCCCTCATCCCGTTAGGGATTGAGGGCTTTTTGCACCCTTTTGGCGGAAGTTATCACGAAGTTAATCAAAAGTGTTTGAACAAGCAGCTAAGCGTGTTAATAATATATTAGAAGAAAGTCTTCTTTTTATCTGTTGAAAGAGGAATTGATGGCCTTCAAGGCGAATAGGGTATGGAAACCCGGTAAATATTCCGGTGCTCTGCATTTATAATCTGTACATGAATGTGATACACTGATGGAACTATTCCTTTTCGGAAGTGCTGGAAGTGTACGGGATGGCATTTGTCCCGGCACGTAATAAGGAGGGTGAACAAAAATGAGTTACTGTTGTGGGGCAAGTATGGTTGGAACGAAGGGCACGCTGAAGCATTACCGCACCCAGGTTCATAATGTTCCCCTGCTGTTTTGCCCGGTGTGTCATCGGGTTGAGGTGCATTATAAAGTGGAAAACGAATACGAAATTCTGGCTGAATACGCGCATGGAGACGGTGCATCTGAGATCGACTTTCAAGATTATGTTACAGAAGATGAGGATGCGATTTTTGAAAACTGTGTAAACCGTGAGAGCGAGGATGCCATGGTCATTGTGCAACGCCAGATTGATATGGCTCTGGATTTGCTCAGGCTCGCCAAGGAAACCAAAGACGAGAAGTGGGAAAGCGAACTTAAACGTCGATTAGCTGTGATGAGTCAGCGCAGACTGAAAATTCAGCATAATAAGACCGGACTATAGATGATCTCGGATATATCACCAATTAAAGATATTAAAAACGAAGCTGATTTGCCTATTGGGTGAAACGGCTTCGTTTTTGTGCTGTATTCTGGAACTAATTCGAGGTTTTTTTTAAAATAATTTCCATTCGACACTTTCTCCGATTGACTCTCTTCTATAAACTTGTCTATGATAAAAACAGACTTGCAAAAGAGGCGGAGCAAAAAAATGTTCGTGTTTGGGAATAGGAGAAGGTCAGAATGGGACAAACGTATATGATTTTCCGGATCGACTGTTGGTTACCGGGAATAGACCAGCTTGAGTTCCGGCCATGCCATCCATATTTTCGGCTCAGCCCCCCAACGAAAGGGCACCGGTAATGAAAAATAAAAATCGGCCCTTCCTGTTTCTGTGATGATATGATGTCCGAATGGCAAGTTTATCATTTACGTGAAAAGGAGGAACCTGACATGATTAGTGAATTTCAGGATACAGTGCCTCAACCAACGGATGGTTTCCCGCCTGTGCATCTGGATAACAACAAGTACGAGAATGTACTGGAACATCTGGATAGCGGTATTATGTTGTTTGACAGTCACGGTGTATTGACGTTTATTAACGTTCAGATGGCAAAGTTGTTGGAACTTCCAAGAAGTCTGTTGAGCGGCTGCACCCTGATGCAAATGCTGCATCATCCACAGATGAGCCGATTCAAGAAAAAGAAAATTTTACGTATCTATCGGGAAACTATTTTTCACCGTAAGCGCTATCATGAGTTGATTGATGAATACGGAAGGCATTGGCTGGTTACTGTGACGTACGGTGATCAGATGGATGGCGACTTCTTGTTCAGCGTCAAAGATGTATCTGATTATAAACAAATTGAACAGACCGCTTATCAAAATGACAAACTTGCGATGCTGGGGCGAATTTCAGCATCTATTGCTCATGAAATTCGTAATCCGTTGACTGCAATCCGTGGGTTCATCCAACTGCTCAGGCCACATTTGCTGCAGCTCGGCAAAGACGAGTACGCTCGAATCATACTGACGGAGATTGATCGGGCGAATGACATCATCTACGAATTTTTGAATTCTTCCAAACCGTCAGCTCCACAGAAGACCGTGATATCCGTCGACTCTTTGCTCAAAGAGGTGGTCTTGCTGACCGAAAGCGAAGGTTTGATGAAGGGATGCGAGATTGTACTGGATGAAGGGGATGCCCCGTTGAATGTATCCATTGATGTCAAACAGATTAAGCAGGTTATTTTGAATATGGTGAAAAACGCAATGGATGCCATTGAGGAAGTCGGCGAAGAACATACGGGTCTAATTCGAATATCTACCGCCACGGAAAACAAGTTCGTGCAGATCTCCATCGCGGATAACGGTCAAGGGATGGACCATAACACGCTTGTACGTCTGTTTGATCCATTCTTCACGACCAAGGAGAGCGGAACGGGACTTGGACTTTCGGTGAGTTACCGAATCATCAAGAACCATGGAGGCACCATCTCTGTGGACAGCAAAAAGGGCGAAGGCACGCGGTTTATAATTATGTTACCCTTGGTATATTGAGAAAAGCGGGGAGTTAAGGAGTTGGCCATTTGCCAACTCCTTTGTTTTATGTTGCCAATAAGGGTTATAGTTAGTAATGAATGCGAATACATAAGCTCCATAACGGAAGGATGAGATGCAGATGGAAATCCAAGGAATGGAACGAATGAATCAACAACTGATGGATCACGTGGGAAAAGTGATTGTGGGAAAAGAGCATACGATAGAGCTGGTGATGACAGCGATCATAGCGTCAGGACATGTGCTGCTGGAGGATGTACCGGGTACCGGGAAAACGATGCTCGCCAAATCGGTAGCCTCTTCATTGGACTGCACATTCCAACGGATACAGTTTACACCGGACTTGCTGCCCTCTGACTTAACAGGAATTCATTTTTTTAATCAAAAAGAAGGGGATTTTGAATTCCGACCCGGCCCCTTGTTTGCCAATCTTGTACTAGCCGATGAGATTAATCGGGCTACACCGCGTACACAATCAAGCTTGCTGGAGTGCATGGAAGAGCGCCAGATCAGTATTGACGGTTCAACGAGACAGCTGGAACGGCCATTTATCGTTATCGCCACCCAGAACCCTGTAGATAACCAGGGAACTTTTCCGCTACCTGAAGCGCAGATGGATCGTTTTATGATGAAAATTCGCATGGGTTATCCAAGCAGTGAAGAGAGTGTAGAAATTTTGAGACGTACGGTAGCCAGTCGTTCAGTTGATGATCTCTCGGCAGTGATCAGTCGTGAAGAACTTTTGAAGGCGCAGGATACGTATAAAACAGTGCAAATCAACGAAGATTTGCTACGATATATCATTCAGTTAACCGAAGCAACAAGGCAACATCCCGAGCTCTCGCTTGGCGTAAGTCCACGAGGGGCTCAGGCATTACTCAAGGCAAGTCAGGCCTGGGCTGCGCTGCATGGCAGAGACTTTGTTTTGCCTGATGATATTAAAGTTCTGGCGGAACCTGTGCTGGCCCACCGACTTGTATTCCGTAACCGGATCAGACAACAAGAGGGCTTGGCTGAGCGTATCATCCAGGAACTTCTGAATCAGACAGAAGTGCCTACGGAGAATCTCGCTACAAGCGGGCGTTAATCTTATGGCATTATTATGGCTTGTCCTTGTTGGAGGCATTGTCGTAGTTATACATGGTGTGTGGTTTGGACGACCTGCACTGCGAAAACTCAAGTACAGCAGACAATTCAGCAAGCTGCGTTGTTACGCTGGAGATGAACTTGAGATGGTGGAGACGATATCAAATGAGAAACGAGTCTCCGTTCCGTGGCTCAGACTTGAATCGATGATGCCAGTGTCGTTTGTATTTCGTTCCGGTTCAGGTATGGATATTAGTCAAGGCGAAATCTATCAGAACCATAAGAGTATTTTTACGTTAAAACCGTTTACTCGTATTACGCGTAAGCATCCTTTTACATGTACTCAGCGTGGAGTTTATCCATTAAATACAGCAACGATGACAGGTGGGGATCTCTTTGGCGTGTGGCGTTCCACCAAACCGATTCCTTTGCAAATGTCTATGATTGTGTATCCTTCATTAGTGAATGCAGAGGATCTTCCTGCAATTTATCAGGTATGGCAGGGAGAAGTGGAAGTATCACGATGGATCGTTGAAGATCCTTTCTTGATCCTGGGTGTTCGGCCTTATGGTGCAGGCGACCCCATGAATCGTATTCACTGGAAAGCGAGTGCACGTACAGGTGAATTACAAGTCTACAAGCAGGGATGGACGGCTGATCCGCAATCCTGGATTGTAGTCAACATTCAGGAATCGGCAGATATGTGGAGTGTTGTTACTCGACCGGAAAAGATTGAACGGGCACTTCGTTACGCTGCCACGGCTGCAGTGGATGCCATCGGTAGAGGGTTGCCGGCAGGCTTCGCCCATAATGGTTATCATGTGGGTGGAGGCCGCGATACACTTCGGATTGAGCCGGATTATGGCACGCCCCATCTGGAACGGTTACTGGAAGCTATGGCTGAGACAGAGTTGAAATGCATGGTACCCATGGAGCAATTTCTGAATGATGAAGTACGTCTGAATGAAGAAGCACAGCAAATCCGCAGCTATCTGCTGATTACATCCTATGTATCTGCCGCAATGGAGCACGAGATTGCACGTCTGCACGAACAAGGACATCGTGTGACGATTCTCCCGGTAGAGGACGTGAAGGGTAATACAAAGGCGGTGAGTGCATGAGGAACAGACCGGTAGCGACGACCAAAGGACTCATAGCAATGCTTGCCGTCTTGATGGCTGGTATATACCTTTTTCCGATATTTACGCTTGCTTCATTCTACGCAATGGAACATTTGCCGTTCACATTATTCATCCTGGTTGTTCTTGTAGGTTGGTTGGGACAGTTCATTCAGCATAAAATTCCAGGTCTTAGCGAGAAGAGTACATTCATTCGTGGAGTAACGGCACTCGTCATAGGGTTTCTCGTCGCACTCGTTGTTGGGATGAGCCTCATTCTCCCGTTGCCGGATATCATCACATTGGTACTGTGTGGAGTCATCTCGGCTTATGCAGGTCTGACCTTCCAGCCAGTCTTTCATTCTGTGTTGTTATGGCGCTTGCAGATTATGGGTGTAATCAGTGCAATCGTGCTTATGATTGCTTCGAATTCGTTGGAATTCATGCAGCCGATACAAACCTACACTGTATGGATCTATATTGCGGGTGTGATCAGCTTTGCCTTTTGGCTGGTTGGACGATATATGCTGCAACTGGATCAGGCAATACTCAATGACGGCAAGAGAAGATTGGTATTAAGAGATTTTGCACGTGCAAATCATCAGCGGTTCATGTGGATGTTTATTGTTATCGTTGCGATCGGTGCTTTCCCAAGTCTGGCTGCCTGGCTGGGGCCGCTACGTGACCGCTTGCTTGCATGGATCAGGGGATGGTTTGGTCCAGTTTCTGGCGAGGAGCCACGATTACCAATGGACAACCCCAATCAGCCGCTAAATATACCGAATGACTGGAGAGAGCCGCCATCCGAGCCCTCGGTCTTCTGGAACATCCTCGGATGGGTAGTGATGTGTGCTGTAGCAGGAGCAATCCTGTGGCTGCTTATGAGGGTGGGACAAAAAACGATAAACAGACTTATGGATCGATTCAAGGGGATGTTACAACCAGGTGAAAAGAAGGCAGAACCACGGACGGAGTATATCGATGTCAGTGAGACGCTTGATGCGCCAGCAAAAGTCCGAAAGAATTGGTTTCGGAAGAAAGAAGCGCCACCTGCGCAGAATGCTGAACGTGTTCGGTATTACTATCGGACTTGGATTGACAGAGCTGCTCATCGAGGCGTGGAAATACAGGGGACGCAAACTCCGCTCGAGGCTGCACAGACCATTATTCAGAATGGTGTGAAGTTAGAAGAAGATGAGCTGTCTGCGAGACTTCCTGATACGTATAACAGCGTGCGGTATGGAGGAAAGGTTCCGGATCATTCCGATATGGTTGAGATTGACCGAACCTGGAAATCTTATCGAAGTAAATAAGTCCGGAATCCCTTTACTTTTCTTGTCACGTTCAAGTATCATGAGAGGAATACACAAGTTGGTCAGAAAAGGAGCAGACATTAATGAAGACAAATCATTGCAAAATTGTAGATTGTACGATCCGTGATGGCGGATTGGTGAATAATTGGGACTTTAGCGTGGACTTTGTTCAACAGCTGTATGCTGGATTGAATGAAGCTGGCGTTGATTATATGGAAATTGGATATAAGAACTCTCCGAAGTTGCTTAAAGGTGCCGAGGAAGCAGGACCATGGCGTTTCCTGAACGATGATTTCCTGCGTAAAGTTATCCCTCAAAAAGGCAATACCAAACTGTCTGCACTGGTTGACGTAGGTCGTGTGGACGAAAATGATATCTTGCCTCGCAGTGAGAGCATGCTGGATCTGATCCGTGTTGCCTGCTACAGCAAAGATGTGGACAAGGCACTTGCACTGGTTCAAACATTCCATGATCGTGGATATGAAACTACACTTAATATTATGGCACTCTCCAATGTTATGGAGAATGAGTTGCTGGAAGCATTTGAATTGATCAAAGAAAGCTCCGTAGATGTTGTCTACATTGTAGATTCTTACGGTAGTCTGGATCATAATGATGTGAAATATCTGGTAGAGAAGTTCAAGACTCACTTGCCTAACAAGCGTCTTGGTGTTCACACACATAATAATATGCAGCTTGCGTTTTCTAACACATTGATTGCGGCGGAACTTGGCGTTGAGCTGCTTGATGCTTCTGTGTATGGTATGGGCCGTGCGGCAGGAAACTGTCCAACCGAATTGCTCGTAGCTCATCTGAAAGGAACGAAATACAATCTGCGTCCAGTACTTGGTGTGTTGGAACAGTTGATGGTTCCACTCAGAGAAAAAGAAGAATGGGGTTACATTCTGCCTTACATGATTACAGGTGCGTTGGACGAGCATCCACGTTCAGCGATGGCGATTCGCTCATCGGAAGACAAGGATAAGGTTGTTGATTTTTATGATAAATTAACAACACCAGAAGTGAATTTTGATAAGTAATATAGTCTGAAATACAGTTGCAAAATAGGAAAACATGGACTCTAACTGGAGATCCATGTTTTTTTAGTTCTTAATGCCTTGTTTATCTCTATATTTATGAATAAATATTCCTAGGAGTAACTATTTTTTAGTTCACGTATACAAAATTAAATGTTATTATGTACCAGATAGCATGTGTATGCATGTGAATTGAACGTTGGTTAATATGTTTTTTGTCGAATTGTGTAGTAAGTTTTTAAGTTTGGTTAATGTAATTCAGGATAGGTGATCCCGGGAAGGAAAACACGGCATGAAGGTTAATCTGCAAGATCAGAGAAAAATAATTTTGGTCGCTGTATGCGGCTTATTGTGTTTCCTCGCAAGTCAATGGTTTCGTTCTTCTTCAAGCTCTGATCTGATCATATCGGGTTACCCGGTTTTGACACTCTTGGGTGGATTCGCTGCGGTAGCGGCTTGTATCGGCATCTATAATCAAAGCTGGTTGTTTCGGACACAGAAGCTAACTCTTCGGAGGACATTATTGACAACACTCTTTTTATTGATTGGTCTGTTTGAACTGGTTCATATCGTTTCATTTGCAGAAGAGATTCCAAATGGAGCCATGATGGAATCGGAGTTCTCCTTAATGATGTCAACCATGGGATCTTTGGTATGTTCCGTAGGTTTACTGCTCGTGTATACCATTAATGAGAAAGAAATTGCATTACCACGCAAATTCTTACTGTTCAGTGGGACGTTGGGTACCTTTGTTATTCTGTACATACTGGCTATTCAGGAATGGAGCATGTTGCCGAGTATGCTTGACGGGAAAGTGCTGGGTGGTATCTTCACCCGAGTTCATCTTATGGTTGGATTGCTCTATGGCATTATTGCGGTTCTTATGTTTGTGCAATGGAAAAAAACCAAAGATGCTGATCTACCAACCATTCTATGTGGCATTCTGTGTTTCTTTTTTGGTGAATGTTATTTTGTTTCAGCAACTGGGGTGAACGATCTCAATCTGTTATTAGGATTGCTGAGTAATTGTATGGCATATTTTTTCATTCAAAAAGGACTGTATACGTCCGTAGTGGACACGCCTTTCCTGCAACAGCAGGTTGCGGAAGCCAAGATGAACTATATTGCTCATCATGATGATGTAACGGGACTTCCAAACCGTCGTCGCCTTTCACAGCGGTTGAAAAAGATGATGGATGATGCCGTGGTGCAGGAACAGCTTGTTGGTGTACTGGTCCTGAATATTAATCGGTTCAAAACCATTAATGATTCGCTTGGACAGCAAGCAGCTAACCGGGTTTTGCGTCAGGTAGGTCAACGACTGAAACATTCGTCACTTCCAGGAGAAGAAGTCTTTGGATTGGGAAGAGATGAGTTTGCATTAACGATGACAGATTTCAGTTCAACCGATACAGCGTTGCGTCGGACAAGATCCATCTTGCAACTTTTTGAGAAGCCCGTCTTGGTTGATGGCAATGAGTACCATCTTACACTTGGAATCGGGATGGCCATTTTCCCACATGATGGGGAGTCACCACTGGAGATTATTCAGAATGCAGATACGGCTTTGCACAGTGCTAAGGAACAAGGAATGGAACTGAATCGTTTTGCCCATGCGATGCAGATGAAGGCACAGGAGCGTTTGCAGCTTGAGAATGATCTGCGCAAGGCGTTGGATCGAGGTCAGTTCTACCTGGTCTACCAGCCGCAGGTTAATCTGCAAAGTGGGCTAATCGTTGGCATGGAAGCCTTGGTGCGTTGGCAGCATCCGCAGCGAGGCTCGGTATCTCCGGCGGAATTTATTCCTCTGGCTGAAGAGAGTGGGCTCATTGTACCGCTTGGCGAATGGGTGCTTCGTGAAGCATGTGCACAGAACAAACAGTGGCAGGAAGCCGGTTATCGTAAACTGTGTGTTTCAGTGAATCTGTCGATGAGACAATTCAGGCACTCCCATTTGTTGGACAATATCAATGGCATTCTCAAAGAGACGGGACTAGAGCCTGTATGGCTTGAACTGGAGATTACAGAGAGCATGACATTTGATAAAGACCGGTCATTCGAACAGTTGCGCAAAATCAAAGAAATTGGTGTGCATATCAGTATTGATGATTTTGGAACGGGATACAGCTCGTTGCACTATCTGAAGGATCTGCCGATTGATCGGCTCAAGATTGACCGTTCATTTGTGAATGAAGTCATGGAGGACAGCAATAACGCCGCGATCGTATCTACCATCACTTCAATGGCGCATCATTTACAACTGAAAGTCACAGCTGAGGGCGTGGAGAACGAAGATCAGATGGTCTTTCTTCGCAATCAACACTGTCACGAGGCTCAGGGTTATTTCTTCAGCAAACCGATTAAAGCCGCTGAATTTGAAAAGCAGTTTTTGAGAGATGTGGATAAGCCTACAGGATAGGGAACAGCGGGGGCGCGAGGGTGCTCCTGCTTTTTTTTGATGGATGCTTAATGAAAAAAATGGGAAATATGACTTGCATGCTATAGAGGATCATGGTATATTATTATTTGTAAAATCACTGTTAAATTCCTAAGGAACTTAACAATTAAATCTTCAATCATGCGGGTGTAGTTCAATGGTAGAACTTTAGCCTTCCAAGCTAATAGCGTGGGTTCGATTCCCATCACCCGCTTAACGAAGCAGTACCGGAGCCCTTGCGATGCAAGGGCTTTTTTTCTGTCTTAAAAGAAATCCCGTGGTAACAGCGAGCAGAAGATTGTTCTGTCTTCGGAGTGGAGAGTAGTAAGTATTCTTTAGTTTAATTTATATACCCTTTGCTTTTTTACAATGATCTGGTACAATAACGGAGAAATTGATACTACACATGAATGAGAGGTAACCATACGTCCCATGAAGTAAAACACATGAATTTAACCCCAGTTAACTGCAGACGGTTTTATGACGCAGTCAGCCAGAGCGGCTGAGCAATGAGGGGATTCGTGTGTCCAAATTCAGCTATGGGAAAGGTATGGAACAAGTAAGCCTTGAAGGTTTACGTGTACCCTGTATTTGGGGTTTCTTTGTTCATGCCGTAGCTTACCTTAGATCTGTCTTTGAATGCTTGATCCAACCCTGAATTGCCAAACCGCCGGCTGATGCCAGCGGTTTTTTTTGTTCAGCAAAAAGGATGCAGGAAGGATGAGGCCTCATGATGACATTGGTACGCTTACATGAAGTATCAAAAGAGTGGAATGGTAATGAATTGTTTACAGGATTGAATTTGGAGATTAATGAGGGCGAACGACTCGCCATTTTGGGTCGAAACGGATGTGGCAAGACAACGTTGTTACGCATCATTTTGGGTGAGGAGCATGGTGGCGGACGGATTGAACGTCATATTCCTCAGCAGGAATGGGGGTTCATGCGCCAGCGCTCGGAGATTGAGGCCGGGATGAATGTACTGGATGCGGTCCGGCGTGAGAGCGGTCAGATCTATGAAGTGAAACGGAACTTGGAAGAACTGGAACAACGGTTGAGCATGAGCACTGAAGCCGATGAAGAGCTGCTTGCAGCTTATACACAAGTGATGGAGCAATATGAACAGTTGAACGGTTATATGTGGGAGACTGAGGTTGAGAAAGTACTGACTCGTCTCGGATTATCCGCAGAGCATTGGAATAGACCCTATCATTCCTTGAGCGGTGGACAAAAAACAAAGGCTCGTTTGGCGGGGTTGCTTGTCAGCAAGCCTAAATTTCTGATCCTGGATGAACCAACGAATCATCTGGATGAGGGAAGCATGCGCTGGCTTGAAGAGTGGTTGTCCTCATATGAAGGTACGCTATTATTTGTATCACATGATCGTACGTTTATTGATCAGGTAGCAACAGGAGTCATTGAGTTCAGTCCAGATGCCCTGACTAAATACAAGGGCGGATACTCCGACTACAAGATCCACAAAGAGCGTGAATTACGCGAACAGGAAACGATCTACCGCAGGCAGGAATTGGAACGTAAGGCGCTGGAAGAAACGATTCGAAATTATCAGGAATGGTTCCATAAAGCGCATAATTCGGCGACTGATGTGGAGGTGAAGATCACCCAGAGCTTCTACAAGGCCAAAGCCAACAAAAATATTTCACGTTACCATGCGAAACAAAAACAGCTGGAACGTTTGGAGCGGGAACGGGTAGATAAACCTCGTGAAGCTGCAAAGTTGAACATGGAATTACAAATGAATCCACTGGCTGCACGTCAGTTGCTTGCGCTGGAAGAGGTGAGTTTTTCATATACGGGAGACAAACCATTGCTGCGTGATCTTCGGATTACTGTGGAACGCGGAGATCGGCTTGCTGTACGAGGTCCTAATGGAACGGGCAAGACAACACTGCTGAAGTTGATGATTGGTGAACTGGAACCTTCGCAAGGCAAGGTCACACGGCATCCACAGCTAAAAATCGGGTACTTTTCACAGGAGCTGGAAGGGCTTCCCGAGAATCAGACGCTGCTGGACAGCTTGCTTACTCTTCCATCCATGACACAAAGTGCGGCACGTACCATTCTGGGATGTTTCCTATTTTCCAGAGATGATGTGTTCAAGCGCATTGGGGATTTGAGCATGGGGGAAAAGTGCAGAGTGGCATTTCTGAGACTGTACTTTGGCGGAGCGAATCTGCTGGTGCTGGACGAACCGACGAACTATCTGGACATCGATACCCAGGAAGTCATGGAAAATGTATTAAAACAGGCTTCAGGTGCTTTGGTGCTTGTATCCCATGACCGGATGCTGACGAAGTCACTTGCGAATCGATTATGCGATCTGGAGGCTGGTGGCACAGCAACTCTGTTTGAAGGAGGTGTGTCGGATTGGGAGCAGTCCAACAAATTTCGGGAGGTGGCGCTGGAGACCCGAGAATCCGATGATGAGCGGTTACGATTGGAGATGCGACTATCGGAGTTGCTGTCTCCTGTAAGCACTGCTGGAAGAGACAGTCTGACACAGCCCGAGCATTCGAATGAGCGAGCAGTCGAGGCAGCTGAGATTCGCGAAATCCAGCAGCGCCTGAAACAATTGAAAGATAAGGGTGCAAGCATAAATTAGAACATGGACGGCTTGCTATTTCGATCTATTTTGCATATAATTATGAACGATCATCGATGATTACATCGATATAGGTAAGTGTTCAAAAAGATCGGTTTTCAGTACCAAGAAGATGGGATGAAGATAGAAATGGAGTAGCGGAGCGTAGGGAAAACTACGTGAGCAACTACAATGTTTCCGAAGGAAACATACTTCGTAAGCATCTGCTTATTCGGCTGAATGCCATATTCGACGCTGATGATGCCGCCAGGCATCATTCGTAATCAAAAGCGGACTTTTTGACAAACTCTAGAGGTTTAACTTAAAAGCAAACGTGATGATGGAGATAAGTAAGCAGTGCCTCTGGACAGGGAGGAAGCGCCGTAGATTGAGAGCGTTTCTGTAGAACAAGGCTGCCGAAATTCACTCCGAAGCGGTTCCCTGAACCTGTTTGTGTGCAGACACAGAGGCAACAGTAGGGGCAAACGGTTAACGGTCGTTATTCCGTACAAAGTGAGACAGAACCAGTTGCAGGCCAGAAGGGCCACGCAGCATTGGATGTCTAACAAGGGTGGTACCACGGTCTTTTCGTCCCTTCAGGGGAGAGAAGGCCTTTTTTTGTTGCAAAAACACCACAAAAAGGGGGCAATTACACATGAAAGAACGTTTAGAGGCATTGAAGATCGAAGCGCTGGAGCAGTTGTCTGGTGTGAATGATCCGCAGACGCTCGGTGATCTGCGTGTAAAGTATTTGGGGAAAAAGGGTGCATTAACTGAGATTTTGCGTGGTATGGGTGCGCTTAGTGCGGAGGAACGTCCAGTTATTGGTCAAGTAGCCAACGATGTTCGGGCTGCCATTGAGGAAGTCATCGACAGCAAGCAGGATCAGTTCCAGAAGGAAGAGACGGCGAAGCGTCTGCAATCCGAGAAAATTGATGTGACTCTGCCAGGACGTCGTGGACGTCAAGGCGGACTGCATCCACTGACCAAAGTGGTACAGGAGATCGAAGATATTTTCATCGGTATGGGATACCGCGTTGCGGAAGGTCCTGAAGTCGAAATGGATTATTACAACTTTGAAGCATTGAATCTGCCGAAGAATCACCCGGCGCGCGATATGCAGGATTCCTTCTATGTTACTGAAGACTTGTTGATGCGTACCCATACATCTCCGGTTCAAGTACGTACCATGCAGAGCATGAAGGGCGAAGTGCCTGTCAAAGTCATCTGCCCAGGTAAAGTATACCGCCGTGATGACGACGATGCGACGCACTCTTTCCAATTCAACCAGGTTGAAGGTTTGGTCATCAGCGAAAACATTCGTATGAGCGATCTGAAAGGAACCCTGTTGCAATTCGTGCGCGAAATGTTCGGTTCCCACACAGAAATTCGTCTGCGTCCAAGCTTCTTCCCGTTCACAGAGCCAAGTGCAGAAGTGGATGTAACCTGTGTACAATGTGGCGGCAGCGGC
Organism: Paenibacillus sp. W2I17; assembly: GCF_030815985.1. Taxonomy (NCBI): domain Bacteria; kingdom Bacillati; phylum Bacillota; class Bacilli; order Caryophanales; family Paenibacillaceae; genus Paenibacillus; species Paenibacillus sp. W2I17. The sequence goes on along the minus strand of NZ_JAUSXM010000001.1, from coordinate 2,685,231 downwards.
TGTCGCGTATGTAAGCAAACAGGCTGGCTTGAAATTTTGGGCGGCGGTATGGTTCACCCGAAAGTACTGGAAATGGGTGGTTATGATCCGGAGAAATACAGTGGTTTTGCATTTGGTATGGGCGTAGAGCGTATCGCGATGCTGAAGTATGGTGTCGATGATATCCGTCACTTCTACAACAGTGATCTGACCTTCCTGAAGCAATTCGGACGGCTGTAACTTTAAGACAAGAAAGATTAACCATATAGAGCAAGCGAATGAACCGGGAACACCAATTTATAGATGAAGGAAGTGAACGTCCATGAGAGTATCGACAGATTGGCTGTCTGATTATATTTCCCTTGAAGGTGTGACGCCACAGGAATTGGCGGAGAAAATCACCCGTGCGGGTGTCGAAATTGATGTAGTGGAGAACCGCAACAAGGGCGTGAATAAAGTTGTTGTAGGTTATGTGAAGAGCAAGGAGAAACACCCCGATGCAGACAAACTGAATGTATGTGTCATTGATGCTGGTCAGGAAGAAGATCTTCAGATCGTGTGTGGTGCGAAAAATGTGGATGCAGGCCAAAAAGTAGTCGTAGCCCTGGTTGGAGCGAAGCTCCCTGGTGGATTGGATATCAAAAAAGCCAAACTGCGCGGTGTTGTCTCCCTTGGCATGATCTGTTCCGCCAAAGAGCTGGGCATGAACGACAAATTGTTGCCGAAAGATCAGCAGGAAGGTATTCTCGTTCTGCCGGAACAAACGGAGGTTGGAACGCCAATCAGTCAGGTTCTTGGTCTCGACGATCATGTGCTTGAATTGGACCTGACACCGAACCGTTCCGACTGTCTAAGCATGCGTGGTGCAGCTTATGAAGTGGGTGCCATTCTGGGTCGTGAAGTGAAGCTGCCAAGTCCCAAAGAGCAACTGGTTGAAATTGGTGATGCAGCCGCGAATCATATCTCAGTAGAGATTAAGGCACAAGAGCACTGCAGTCACTATGCAGCTCGTTATGTAACCGGCATTAAGCTGGGTGCTTCCCCGCTGTGGATGCAAAACCGTCTCATGGCGGCTGGTGTTCGTCCGATCAATAACATCGTTGATATCACGAACTATGTCATGCTGGAATACGGCCAACCGCTACATGCATTTGATGCGGATAAGCTGGAAAAGGGCCATATTGAAGTGCGGATGGCCAACGAAGGCGAAACGATTGTTACGTTGGATGGCCAAGAGCGTAAGCTGGAGCCACATATGTTGCTTATCACAGATGGCGTGAAACCTGTAGCCATCGCTGGGGTTATGGGTGGCGAGAATTCCGAGGTATCGGAAGGCACGGTGAATCTGTTGCTGGAATCCGCCAAGTTCGATGGCGGAACCGTTCGGAAAACGTCGCGCCAACTGGGGCTGCGTTCCGAAGCAAGCATGCGTTTTGAGAAGGAAGTAGACCCGGGTGCGGTGATTACGGCTTTGGATCGTGCGGCTGAACTGATTCAGCGTTATGCTGAAGGTGAAGTGCACCAGGGAATCGTGGAAGCTGGAGCAGAAGCTGCGGAGAAACGTGTAATTCAATTGTCGCTGGACAGACTGAATCGTTATCTGGGAACCGATCTGTCTTTGCTTGAGGTAAAAACGATCTTCGCTCGTTTGCACTTTGCATGTGGTGATGCTGATCAAGGATTGCTGGATGTGGAAGTGCCAACACGCAGAGGGGATATTACGCTCGATGTAGACTTGTTTGAAGAGATTGCACGCCTGTACGGATACGATAACATTCCAACTACATGGATTGAAGGACCAACGACTCCAGGGGCATATACACGCTCTCAAGCAATGCGTCGCACCATTCGTGGATTGCTCTCCGGCAGTGGCTGGCAGGAAATGATCAGTTACTCCTTTGTACACCCGGATAAAGCGACTCTGTTCCCGGCGTTGACACAAGGAAGTAAAGCCGTGAAACTCGCGATGCCTATGAGCGAGGACCGCAGTGTGCTTCGTACGAGTATTTTGCCGCAAATGCTGGATGCAGCGGTGTATAACATGAACCGTAAACAGGATTCACTGGCTGTATTTGAAGTGGGCAATGTGTTCTTCACTGAAGAAGATCAGTTGACCAAGCAACCACATGAGATTCCGGTACTGGGCTTGCTGCTCACCGGTAATCGTGCAAGCCAGCAGTGGAATGTTGGAGCGGAGAAAGTAGACTTCTTCGATCTGAAAGGTGCTCTTGAGCAGCTGTTCGCCTATGTGGGGCTTGAACAACGCATTCGCTTGGTAGCAAACAGCCCTGAAGGATTCCATCCGGGACGGTCCGCATCGGTTTACCTGGAAGGTAAGGATGGCGGAGAAGGCACATTGATCGGTACATTGGGTCAATTGCATCCGGAACTGCAACAGCAGTATGATCTGAATGATGTGTACATCGCAGAGATTGCACTTGAATCGATCTACAATGAAGCAGACGCTGATATTCGTTATCGTGAACTTCCGCGTTTCCCAGCCATGGAACGTGATATCGCGGTTGTTGTGAATGAGGATGTTGAAGCTGGAGATATGCTGCGCGCCATTCGTGAATCGGCGGGTGAATTGTTACAAAACGTACAGGTATTCGATGTGTTTACTGGCAGTAAACTGGGTGAAAACAAGAAAAGCGTGGCGATGGCACTGGTATACCGGAATCGTGAACGTACACTCACCGATGAGGAAGTTACTGAAGTTCATGCCCGTGTAGTGGCTCGTCTGGAAGAGCAATTCGGAGCGGAATTGCGTAAATAGGACAAAAGAAGATTTTTTGAACAAAGATTAGCAGGAATTGTTTGAAGTCACATCGAATCCTTAGCATTAGAGGATCGATGTGACTTTTTTGTGATTACAGCTTAGAATCAACATACAGACTTGAAGGAGGGCACAACTGTGACTACACCTGATCGTACACGCGTCACCGTAGAGATCTACGGGACTTCCTATAAACTGGTTGGCAGCAGTGCCGACTATATGAAACAAGTAGCTAACCTGGTAGATGAGCGTATGGGCGCAATCTCCAAGCAAAATTCCCGTCTGGATACTCCGCGTATTGCGGTACTGGCGGCTGTACATATGGCTGAACAGTCTCTTCAGACTCAGGAAATCCGTAATGAACTGAAGATGCTTACTGGAGAACGTACAGAACTGAGAAACGAATTGAATCGGTTAAACGCCATACAAAATGAACATCAACAAGAATTGGAACGGCGTGACCAGGCTCTTGCTGATTTGCAACAGCTGAAGATTGAAGCAGAGCAGGCGCTGCAAAAGTCCGAATCGGACAAAAATTCAGAAATAGCCAAGTTGAATAAGCTGCTGGAGCAAGAACGCGCTCAAGCAACGGAGCGAGTGCAGAAATTGCAGGCCCAAGCAACGGCACAACTGAAGGAAGCAGAAGCCAAGGGAACGAAACAGCTGAAGGAAATGGAAGAGAAAGCGGCTAACCAGCTTAAAAATGCACAGGCACAGGCTGCTTCCCAGCTCAAAGAAGCTCAGAACCGTTCTGCAGCCGAATTGCAGCAGGCGCAGGCCAAAGCTGCGGCGCAATATAAAGAGTTGCAGGACAAGACTGCAGCTCAATTAAAAGAAGCCGAAAGCCGTGCCGTTGCAGAACGTCAACAGATTGAAGCCAAAGCTGCGCAGCAGGTTCAGACAGCCAAGGAAGAAGCCGAGTCGGCGATTTTGTCTGAGTTGGAGCAGGCGGAGAGCAATCTGAAGAAAGCTCAGGAAGAAGCGGCACTGCGATATCATGAACTTCAGCAACAGATGGAACTTCGGCTCCAGCAGGCTGAAGAAAAAGCGCTGGAACAGACTCAGGCTCTGGCGGATCAAGCGAATCAGGAGCGGGCTGACTTGCAGGAACAAGCGGAGCAGAAGCGCCTGACTGAGATAAATCAGTTGAATGCGGAGTTCAAGGCGTTATCCGAGCAGTTGGAACTCGAATGGATGGAGAAAGAAGCAGCCCTCGAGGAACAATTGCAGCAAACCAAGGAAGCAGCAGCGTCCCAGGCGAAAGAAGCCGAAGCGGCGGCAGAGGCCTTATTGCAAGAAGAACAGGATAAGCTCAAACAGCAACTTGAGGAACAACGTAAACAGGCGGAGACTCGACTATTAGATGTCGAAGAACAATTAGAAGAAGTAATGACCCAGCTCATCAGTGCACAGGACATGGTTGCAGAGCAAGAACAGCAGCTTCAGCACGAGCGTGGTCAATTGGAATCGTTACGTCATGAGCATGGGGTCCGTAAACAGGAGCAGGAAGTTCAGACTCGCCGAATTACGGAACTGGAACAACAACTGGAGCAGTTGAAAGAGGACCGTTCCCAGTTGCAGGAGCTTCTGCGTGAAACGGAACAGGCTGCCCAGCAATCCCGTGATTCACAGGAACAATGGAAGCAGAAGTATAATGAAACTGTGGATAGAGAAACCTCTCTCACAGCACAGCTACGCAAACTTCAGGAGCAACATGCACAGCTTGAACAGGAAGCCCAAAAGCTTCGTGAGGCTGAAGTGAAGTCGGAAGAGGAACAGCGCAGACTGCAAAAAGTGCTTGAACAGGCTCATGCTGCGGTGCGTACATTGCAGAATGAGATCGGCACGCTTACGGAACGTGAGCAGTCCTGGAAGGACCTTGCTGAGCAGCGATTGGCTGAGATCGGGGACCTGGAGAATCAGATTCTTGAAGTTGCTGAACAAAATGAAACGTTGGAGTCTGGTGTGCAATCCCTTCATGATGAATTGTCCGTGGTGAAGGAAGAGTCTCGTTTCAACCATGAAGAGGCTGTGCAATACCAGAAGGATGTAGAGCTTTTGGAAGAGAAACGCAATCAGCTTGAAGTTGAGCTAAATGTTGTTCGGGAAGAGCTGAACCAACTTCAGGATAACTATAAACAAATCCGTAATGATTACAGTGATGCATTACAACGGGAAGAGAATTATAGTTCCAAGCTGGATGAATTGAGCAAGGAGAAACAAGAGATTGTGAGCGCACTTGAAGAAGCAAGACAGTCTTCAGCTAAACTTTCCGAGCGTTACTCGGAGCAAGAGAACCGGCTAGCCCAGACTGAGGAAGAAGCGTTGGAATGGCAGATTAAACACGAAGAACTGTCAGCCAAACAGGCCGAGTTGGCATCCCGTCTGGAGCAGTTGACAAGACGTGAAGAAGAACTTCGCTCAAGCGTTGAACAAGCAGAGCAGAACGACCAGGTGTGGCAACGCCGTGCAGACGAATGGGCGGCTCAGGAACAATCCTGGCAGGAACGCTGGGCTGCACTTGAGAATGAACTGACGGTTTGGAAGAGAGAAAGTGCGGCAAGTAGTGAGTTGCTGGAGGGACTGGAGCAAGAACGACAGCAGCTGGACAAGTTACGTGAAGAAGCGACCCAAGAGAAAGAGATCATGGAAACTGAACTGCTTGAGATGGGGGAGCGTTACGAACTAGCGGCCAACCAATTACGTTTGTTACAGGTTGAACGTGAAATGGAGCAGGAGAAGGCAGAGCAGCTGAACACGGAATATCGTCAGTTGCATGATGAATATACGAAATTGCAGACGGAATATAACGAATGGATTGAATTGATTGAACAGGACCAGGCCTAGCGGAATGAATGTAGGAGAACTGGCTCCTGGGCAATGTACTCTGGTACAATTTGTTATACTAAAGAAGGAGCTCCCGTCGCTGCGGGGGCTCCTTGTCTTGAATACTATTCTTCAACGATAATTTTGGAGATCATGCTGCTGTGTCCTGAACCACAGAAGACAGAACAGGACATTTCAAACTCACCAACTTTGTCCGGGGTTATGACTTTGGAGCTATTTCTGGTATCCAGTTGAAGATTCAGCTCAGGCACAAGGATACCGTGATTTCCGTTTTCATTTTTATAAACAATGTTAACGGGAACGCCTTTTTTAAGATGGTACTCAGGTTGATCGAATTCATAGTTACTCGCCTTGATGACCAATTCTTCACTGGCTGTAACTCCAGCATCAGCATCGGATCCATTGCTGCCAGATTCTGCGGACTGTTTTGCTCCTCCACATGCAGTGAGGACCAGAATTAACATACAGGCAGCAAGCCATGTTATGCCTTTCTTCATCATGTGCCTCCTTAAAGCGTGATATGGATAAAATTTGAATGATTGCTCCAGTCATCATACCGCAATATGTGGATGCCTGTACACGCTGCGTATGTCGTTTTTTTGAAAATTGTACGTGTACGGCAGAGCGTGTGTACTGGGTGAATGAAATAAACCCCTTCCGGCCCAGGGCCTTCAGAGGTTTAGGAGAATTCATGGGGATGTTAAGGTGAAGTGGAGATTAACTTTTGGAGCTTCGTCCGGCATCAAAAGGGGTGGATACCGGGATGAAGAGATCGATAATCCCGATAACCAGCGCAGCGAGAATGGCACCGAGCAGGCTGACTTCAACATGATCTACAACATATTGACCAAGCCAAATCACCAGTGCGCTAACGATAAATCCGACAATACCGCGACCAAACGGGTTGACTCTTTTGCCGAAGATACCTTCAACGATCCAGCCGAGCAGGGCAATAACAAGAGCAAGCAACAGGGCGCTCCAGAAGCCACCAACGGCGAATCCGGGAACGATCCAGCTAACCACCATTAATACAATTGCAGCGATGATAAATCGCACGACATGTCCCAGGAAATTCATGGTGTTTACCTCCTTTTATTCGGATTGAACTGAGCAGGGCAACTCCAAGGGGATGGAGAGGTTGCACAATCCTGACACCTGTAGTTTGTGGTGCTATGGTTGAAGTTATGTGTGGAAGGATTCGTTAAATAGCGTAAGAAAGTTTCTTTCGTTATAATACAGATATAGTTTGGAAGGAGTTGTACACTTGGACACGAAAATTTTACACACACTGGAATATCGCAAAATTTTAAATACATTGCTCAGCTTTGCTCAGACAACCATGGGAAAAAAGAAAGCGGAGCAACTTGAACCAAGCAGTGAACTTGAAGAAGTGAAGCGGTTGCTGCAGCAAACCGATGAAGCCTTCACATTTGATCGCCTGAAAGGTTCACCGTCGTTTGGGGGAATTGTAGATATTACGGCTTCCATCAAACGTGCTGAAATTGGAGGCACACTTAACCCTCACGAACTTTTGGGAATATCAAATACAACCTTTGCGGCGCGGCGATTGAAACGTCAGATTGGTACTTTGCATGAAGATGAGCCCATCGAATCATTGTTCTATATCAGTGATCAATTGTCAGAGCAAAAAACGCTCGAGGATGCCATCAAAATCTGTATTGACGATAATGCAGAGGTTGCGGACAGTGCAAGCGTAACGTTGGCGCAGATTCGTCGTGAACTGCGAGGCGGAGAAGCGCGGATTCGCGAAAAACTCGATTCCATGATTCGATCCTCTACCGTATCCAAAATGCTTCAGGATCAGCTCATCACCATCAGAGGAGACCGTTTTGTAATCCCGGTGAAAGCTGAATATCGTTCGTACTTTGGTGGGATTGTGCACGATCAATCCGGTTCGGGTGCGACATTGTTCATTGAGCCGGAATCCATTGTTGCCATGAACAACAAATTACGCGAAACCCGGATTCGGGAAGAACGCGAAATAGAAATTATTTTGCAGAAATTGACGGCACTTGTCAGTGAGCAGGGGGAGTGGTTGTTGTATGATGTCGACTTGCTGGGATCACTTGATTTTATCTTTGCCAAAGCACGTCTGGCTCGTGAACTGAAAGCAACATTGCCTCGCATGAATGACCGCGGGTTCCTGAAGCTCAAGAAAGGCCGTCATCCACTGATTCCGATTGAAAACGTGGTTCCAATCGACATAGAGTTGGGCAATGATTACACATCCATTATCGTGACAGGTCCGAATACGGGTGGTAAAACGGTAACGCTTAAAACAATTGGATTGCTGAGCCTGATGGCAATGTCCGGTTTATTTGTTCCGGCTGAGGATGGCAGTCAGTTATGTGTATTTGATGCGATCTATGCAGACATTGGGGACGAGCAGAGTATCGAGCAGAATCTGAGTACTTTCTCCAGTCATATGACCAATATCATTCGCATTCTGAAAAACATGACGCCGAAAAGTTTGGTGTTGCTCGATGAACTTGGAGCAGGGACAGACCCGGCTGAAGGTTCCGCACTGGCCATCTCCATGCTGGAGCATATGCACCGGACGGGATGTCGCATGGTTGCAACTACTCACTACAGTGAACTGAAAGCATACGCATATGAGCGTAAAGGTGTCATTAATGCCAGCATGGAATTTGACATCAACACACTGAGTCCAACCTATCGCCTTCTGGTGGGTGTACCTGGACGAAGTAATGCATTTGCCATTGCAGAGCGACTGGGACTGCCGGGTTACATTCTCGACTACGCCCGTGGCGAAGTGAAGGAAGAGGATCAACGGATTGAGCACATGATTGCTTCTCTTGAAGAGAACCGTCTTACGGCTGAACAAGAGCGTGAGAAGGCAGAGAGCTTGCGCCAGGATATGGAGAAATTACGCAGTCGTCATCAGACCGAACTGGAGAAGCTGGAACAGCAGCGTGATCGCCGGATTGAAAAAGCAGAAGAAGATGCACGCAGCATTGTGGACAAGGCTCGCGCGGAAGCGGAGAAGATTATAACCGATCTTCGCCTGTTGGCTATGGAAGAAGGTGCTTCCGTGAAGGAGCACAAACTCATTGCTGCCCGTAAACAGCTGGACGAGGCGGAACCGGAGAAACGCAGAAAAACGGTCAAGAAGACGGCAACAGCGCCGAAGACTCGTGCCATCGGTCCTGGTGATGAAGTGCTTGTCTACAGTTTGAATCAAAAAGGTCATGTTGTAGAGATGTCGGGCAGCAAAGACGCTATGGTACAACTGGGGATTATGAAAATGAAAGTATCCCTGGATGACCTGGAACTGCAGCAATCGGCTCCCGCAGCCAAACCGAAACAAAAACCGGTAACGGGTATGAAACGTACACGTGATGACAATGTGAAAAGTGAATTGGATCTGCGTGGTACCAACCTGGAAGAAGCCCTGATGGAGACAGATCGGTTCATTGATGAAGCTTTCCTTGCCAACCTGGGCCAAGTTTATATTATTCACGGTAAAGGTACAGGAATTTTACGTTCCGGTATTCAGGATTACCTGCGTAAGCATAAACATATTAAAAGCTACCGGCTGGGCAATTACGGAGAAGGCGGGAACGGTGTGACCGTCGCAGAATTGGAATAGCCGGTCCATGAATCAATGATATTCTGCGACCTTATTCATGAAGGTCGCAGATGGGGAGAGGGGAACGGTGCGTGATAGAAAGCATTGACCAATTGCTGTCTCATCCCTTGGGGATGGTACTCGGTTTTTTCTCGGTAGCGATTATGGAGCTGCTTGTATTTCTGGCTTGCTTCGAACTGGTGACCAAGTATAAATGCTGGACTGAGATCAAGAAGGGCAATGTGGCCGTTGCGATGGCTACAGGAGGCAAGATCTTCGGGATCTGCAACGTATTGCGGTTCTGCATACAAGCGAAATCTTCGGTGTATGAAGCCATGACGTGGTCATTCGTAGGGTTTATCCTTCTGCTCATTGCCTATTTTTTGTTTGAATTCCTGACACCCGTGTTCTCCATTGATAAGGAGATCGAAGCGGATAACCGAGCTGTCGGATTGATATCCATGATTATTTCAGTCTCGCTGTCATTTGTTATTGGCGCGAGCATTATCTAGGGGGACCGGTCATGAAGATATTGATACGGATTCTGTTTGCGGCATCGATCGTGTTTTTTGCCATCGGTGTCATCTATGTAATGAATACATGATTATATGAAAGAGAAAGGTTGATCAATATGGAAACAACAGTATGCCCTTGGTGTCAGACGGAGATTGTATGGGATGAGGAGCTCGGTCCTGAAGAAGAGTGTCCTTATTGCCACAATGAGTTAAAAGGATACCGTACGCTCAACATTAACATCGATGATGAAGAGAACGATGAAGCTGAGGACGACATCTATGATGTAGACGATGTAATGAACGAGAAACAGACTACGGATCTTTCAGACCTGTGGGGGGACGAAGTTGAGCTCAAATTGCCGGAGTTGCGAACGTTAACCAAATACGCGGATGAAGGTAATGACCTGATTCAATATGAACAAGGTGTCCAGAAGCAACTTGATCATCAGGAAGAAGTACCGGAGTGCCCGAATTGTCGGGAATTCATGATTCTTGCTGGTACCCAAGCTGCAACGCAGGATAACTTTACTCCAGTTGCTAACGCAGCTTCAGGCGAAGGGTCACTATTGTCACCACCGTTTAAGGTATTGACCTATGTATGTTCGGGATGTTTCCAAGTTCAATACAGTCTGTCTGAGGAAGATCGTCTGCGTCTGATTAAGAATCTGAGTACGCAGGAATAAACATTTCGGAGATTCAAACCAAATTTCAAAGCAATCCTGAAGATTCATCATGTTTTCCTCCTGCTTGGGGCACGTTAACCCTAAGACCTACCTGTACACAGTTCACTTCAGGTGGATGAAGGAGGAGCAGATGAAGATTACTTTAGGCCGACAATCCATTCTGCTTTTGGGCGTGAATGGATTGTTTGCGTTAGCCGGAGCGTTGTCGGGAACCTTTTTGAATGTGTTTCTGTGGAAAAGCCGTCCGGATTATGCCATGTTGGGGTGGTTCACTCTCAGCCAGCAATTGGCCATTGGACTGACATTCTGGCTTGCTGGCAAATGGGTCAAGGAACACAATAAAATGAGTGCACTACGATTAGGTACTGCGCTGTCCGGCATATTTTATATGATAGTCCTCTGGGCCGGTTCCAAAGCTGTAGACTGGATATGGCCTCTGGGTATACTACTGGGTTGTTCCCTGGGGCTGTTCTGGATCGCATTTAATGTTGTGTATTTTGAAATAACGAATCGGGAAAACAGGGATCTATTCAATGGCTGGGTCGGATTACTTGGCTCGATGACAGGAATTATAGGCCCATGGTTCTCTGGTCTGATTATTACCCGAATGGCGGACAATACAGGATATCGGCTCATCTTTACGGTATCACTCGTCATTTATGTTATCGCGGTAGTCTTTAGTTTTTTTCTCAAAAAGAGAAAGGTAAGTGGAACATACCGCTGGTCCGAGCCTTGGATACAGTTATCCAAACCGGATAGTCCCTGGAGGACCTTGGCTTTGGGTTTGTTCGCTCAGGGTGCGCGTGAAGGGGTCTTTGCCTTTCTGATTGCACTGCTTGTATACGTGGCCACTGCACAGGAGTATAAGTTGGGACAGTTCTCACTCATCACTTCTGCCGTGGCATTAATAAGTTATTGGGCAGTAGGGAAATGGTCCAAACCACAGTATAGATCCAGAGGCATGTTCATCGGAGCTCTGATTCTGCTGATTGTGCTGATTCCTCTTCTGTGGAAAGTGACCTATGTTACGCTGTTAATCATGGGGATCGGAAGTGCAGTTGCGATGCCATTGTATATTTTACCTATGATATCAGCGGGATTCGACATGATGGGCACGAGTGGCGAAAATGTGGAGAAAAGGGTTGAACTTGTCGTATTGAGGGAGTTATGTCTGATGGTTGGCCGACTTTTTGGGTTGATCATATTTATTATAACGGTCATGAATAGTCCGTCCCTGCGCATGTTAACCTGGCTTATTATCGTTCTGGGTGCTTTCCCGCTAATTGGATGGATCTTTATGCGCAAGTTATTGAACCGAACGGAAGGGCAAGAGCCCTCGGCTTAGCAGCTTCCAAATATATAAACAGGGTACAGCGGCGGGAAAAGAGAACTTTCCGTGTGCTGTACCCTGTTTGTCGTTGTATTGGTTCAGTTGTTGGTTATACAGGAGATGGCTTACTTGTACGTGTGAGTGAGAACAGATCCATATCGGGGTTTGGTTTGCCAGTAATAGCATCCACAATTAAGGAAGCAGCAATCATGCTGTATACGGTCCCGTTACCTCCATACCCTTCCACAAAATATGAATGCGGATAATCGGGATGTGTGCCGATCAGGGGGAGGCCATCATGGGTGCTTCCAAAGACAGCTTCCCAAGCGTAATCGATTTCGAGATCAGGTAATGGGAAATACTCAGCAATCTTCTGAAGCAAAATCTCACCTTTATGAACCGCCTTGATCGCCCGTTGTTCTTCTCGAGGAAGATTCTCATCAAGTCCACCTGCAATAATTCTTCCGTCTGGAGTTGTGCGCATATATAGATAAGGTCGTTCGGTCTCCCATATCATGCATTGCTTATACCAGCTGCTCAGATCCTGTAGTGGCTTGGTAGCAATGGCATATGTGCTTAGCAGGTATGCGCCTCTGTCCTTTTTGATTTCTTGTGTTTCATAGCCTGTTGAGAAAATAACATGTTTGGCACGTACAGTGCCATGAGGTGTGTAACATAGGACACCATTTTCATCATAATCACAATGGGTGAATTCACTATGAGCATAGACTCTTGCTCCTTGACGTGAGGCTGAGTGGAATAGTGAGTGAACCAAACGATACGGATTAACCTCAGCATCCCCGCTTGTGTATAGTGCAGCACGTTTGCTGAACGGGAATAGTGCACTGATTTTTTCCTGATCCCACAGCTCCACATCAAATCCATAATGTTTCAGGTTACGATATTCTTCCTCCAGCAACGTTACATCTTCCTCGTGACTGGCACAATAGAGACTTGTGCGAGGCACAAACCAAGGATCAATCTCAAGCTTCGATGAAATTTTTTCGAGATGGTGCATGGCATCCCGGCATAATTCGTAGAATCGAACACCACGTTCTTCTCCAAATGTCTGGATACAAGAGGTGAGCGTTTTGTCATTCGTATATTGGAGCAGGCCCGTATTTGCCATACTACTGCCATAACCGATATCTCTTTTGTCAATAACAACGGTGTCAATTCCCTGATCCGTCAAAAGCTTGGCAGACAACGCGCCTCCCATTCCACCACCGATGATTAGACAATCACAGGACAGGTTTTCTTGCAAAACAGGATAATGGGGATGGGAAGTAAAGGTAGTTGGCCAAAATGTTTTTCCGTTAATAAGTTCCATAATTGATCACCTCTGTTGAATGTAGTTGAAGTATACTTTTTCAGGTTAGGGTAACAATAAATTCGCAATAACTTTAGATTAAGGAGGTCAGATATACATGCAAAACTCACAAATGCAAGCACTGAGCCCCAAGGAACTGAACTATATTGCGGATTCAATTTCCAATGAGGAAATGTTAATCAAACAATGTGCAGCTACAGCCTCCATCACACATAATCCGCAAATTCAACAGGCGCTGAATCATTATGTTCGCTCACATGAGCAGCATCTGAATACTCTTGTCAATGCGTTACAGCAACATCAATCTCTTGCACCAGCGCAATCACAGTAAAGTTCAAAACATGACAAGTTATTTCAAAGTATAGGAGGAAAATACGTGTACACTCAATCTTTGTCATCTGGTGGGAATTTTATGCAAGAGCAAGATTTGTTGAAGTCGATTCTTGCAGATTTAAGACGAACTTCACGTGAATATACAACGGCAACTACTGAATCTTCCTGCCCCACGACCCGGAGAATGTTCAATGATTTAACGAACGATACATTAAGACTGCAAGGTGAACTGTTCAACCTGATGCAACAAAACAACATGTATTCCGCTTCATCCAAAGCACTTCGTCAGGATGTGGACAAACAAATCCAGTCTGCACACCAGACCCAACAGAAGTGTCAGCAATTCATTCAAGAAAAGAACACGCAGAACAGTTCATATAGCCAAGCTCCTAATGTGCCTCAGCATCAACCGAATTACGGTAACCCTTATTACATGTAACCTTTGCAAAAGAGGTTTGAAGCACCTAACGTTACAGGACCATACCACCGCTTGCCTGAATTCAGGGCAGGCGGTCTTTTGTCTATGCATCAACGTCAAATTCATGTAATATAAGTATTAATTCATTTTCAGGAACCTGGATGATGCTGGAGGGAAAACCATGAAAGATTTGAACGATCTGCAATTAAAAGTTCTGGATCTGCTGAAGGAAGACGCGAGAAGGACTCCCGCACTGCTGTCGACGCTGCTGGGGGAGTCGGAAGACAAGATCAAGAACGCCGTGGCACAGCTAGAACAAGACCACGTCATCGTAAAATACGCAACCGTCGTGAACTGGAGTAAAATAGATGATGAGAAAGTAACGGCCCTGATTGAGGTGCAGATCACGCCGGAGCGTGGTCGTGGTTTTGAAGGGATTGCCGAACGCATTTATCTCTATCCGCAAGTGAAGTCCGTATATCTCATGTCCGGTGCATACGATCTGCTCGTTGAAGTGGAAGGTGGCAACCTGCGTGAAGTCGCTAATTTTGTGTCGGAGAAACTGTCTCCGATAGACTCTGTACTTTCTACCAAAACGAATTTTATTCTTAAAAAATATAAACAGGACGGGATTATTTTTGAAGACCATCAGGAAGACAACCGTCTCATGATCTCGCCGTAAAGGAAGATGTGTCATGATAGTGAATGAACAGACAACCGGGAACAACAAGAAAATGACATCTTATCTGGCACCCCTCGTGCAGCAGATACCTCCATCCGGAATTCGTAAATTTTTTGATCTGGTTGGAGACAACAAGGATATTATCACATTGGGTGTGGGTGAACCTGATTTTGTTACACCTTGGCATATGCGTGAAGCTTGTGTATACTCGCTGGAAAGAGGTATGACCAGCTACACATCCAACGCAGGTATGCCGAAGTTGAGAGAAGCCATCAGTGAATATCTGGATACGCAGTTTGATACCAAATACGATCCCAAGGATGAGATTATTGTTACCGTGGGTGGCAGTGAAGCGATTGACTTGGCTTTGCGAGCATTAATCGTACCTGGCGACGAAATTCTCATTCCTGAACCTTCGTACGTGGCTTATTCACCAATCGCTTCAATCGGTGGCGGTATACCGGTTGGTGTTGAAACCTACGCGAAAGATCAGTTCAAGTTAACGGCCGAAGCACTTGAAGCTGGCATCACACCGAAGTCGAAAGTGGTTATTCTGTGTTATCCGAGTAATCCCACTGGAGCCATCATGACGTATGAAGAGTGGCTGCCTATTGCTGAAGTGATTAAAAAGCATGATCTGATTGTGATCGCGGATGAAATTTACGCTGAATTGACGTATACGCAAAAACATGTTAGCTTTGCAGCTATCCCTGACATGAAGGAGCGGACCATTCTCGTAAGCGGATTTTCGAAGGCTTTTGCAATGACAGGTTGGCGGATCGGTTACATGTGTGGTCATCCTGAGCTTATTGCAGCCATGCTCAAAATCCATCAGTATACGGTAATGTGTGCGCCGGCCATGGGTCAGGTTGCTGCACTTGAGGCGTTGACGAATGGTTTGGGTGAGAAAGATCGGATGGTAGAATCGTATAATCAGCGTAGACGTTTAATTGTGCAGGGATTCAGGGATATTGGACTTGATTGTCATGAACCTCAGGGAGCATTCTATGCATTCCCGAGCATTCAAAAGACGGGTATGAGTTCCGACCTGTTTGCTGAGCGATTGTTAACGGAAAATAAAGTGGCTGCTGTTCCGGGTAATGTTTTTGGCCCTCAGGGTGAAGGCTTCTTGCGTTGTTCTTATGCTACTTCTGTAACCCAATTAAATGAAGCTTTGGAACGAATCGGAAACTTTGTTTACAAATTGCAAAAAGAGGGTTAATACTAAAGTAGAATCTTTTTACAAATGTGACATTTTTATTATTGAAAAAAATAACTTTCTTTTACAAAATAATGTGATATAATTTCAATTTGAAATAAGTTTTCATAAATTTGGAAACCATTTTTCCAAGGAGGGGTTAGCTTTGTTTTGTGTTGAATATGATTTACCGACGAATCGTGGGCACTATCTGGCAGAAGGCGATCATGGCGACCGATGGTCGGTGAAACCCGATAACGCATCTTTGCATGACATTTCCTTGGAAGATGAAATTCATATGCTTCGTCGCAAGATGGAACAGATCTTCCTCGAAGAGAAATCATTCACATCCGATATTGTAATTGAAATCAGCAGTTTGCTGGATTTAAAGATTAATGAATATATGAAGGCTAACCCGATTAAAGGAAAATAACGTTTATGCTGTAGTGAAACGTTTCATTAATCGAATTCGAAAGGGAGACCTGAGAGGGTCTTCTTTTTTTGTGTGTAAAGGCAGGGTGATCCCCCGATAAGGCAGGTTATTTTTTTGCGTGGAACAATTGTGATATATTGGACATAGGAGACTAAAGGGGGAACTGGAATGAAGAGATTTTGGGGGCTTACTGCAATCATTTCTATCGTTTTTCTGCTTGCTGGTTGTGGAGGTAAAGATGGTTTTTCCATTTTCATCATTGATAACCAAGGAAATCCATCTGTAATCTCAGAACAGTTACAGGCCAATCTGCAACAGAAACTGGGTGAGGAACCCAAGGTGGAAGTGATCACCAGTGCGATGTATGATGTTCAGAAAATTATGGTAGAATATGCGGCTGGAGGACATGATATTTTCATTTTGCCTGAGTCCGACATGAAACAATACGGAAGTAATGGCTCCAATGTTCCGCTGGATGATACCTTTGATCCCAAGATGTTTGAACGGGGTGTATTTGAGGGTGGAGTATTGGTAGAGAAGGGTGAAGGAGATGAAGGTTCAGACATCAAGCAAGAATCACATCTTTACGGCATTCCACTTGAAGATATGAAAATGTTTAAAGATGTAGAATATGCTGCGAGCAATTTGTTCGCCACCATTCCAGTGTCATCTTCCAATGTCGAAGAATCCAAAAAAGTGCTGAAGGCGCTGACAGAGTAAAGAAAATTCAGAATGGCTATGGAAGGAGGGAAGCGGATTGCTGATTACGGTCACAGGCGGCATAGGTAGTGGTAAAACCCGGTTTGCCCTCAAGTACGCAGCCGGGATTAGCCGGGAGGGTGTATATTTATCCACCGGTGATCATGATCCCGTTATTCCCGAATTGCCATCCGCTCATTATCGTGCCATTCATGCCGGGAACGGTCAGCATCTGACAGAGGTGATCACCCAGATTAATCGGGAATCCAATCTGTTTTTGGCGGATCAGCGAATTGTAATTGTAGACAGTCTGACCTCCTGGATGGCTGCCGGTTTCAGGGCAACAGAGGATCTGGATCATCAGCGTTCAGAGACACAGCTTTTGCTTGATGCTTTATTGTCTTATCAGGGGAAGTTGCTTGTGATTACCAATGAAATGCATGGTACATTGCATCCTACCGAGGAAGAACGAATATTTACAGCGAGAATGGCTTCGGTTAATCGGATGCTGCAGATACATGCTGAAAAGATGTACATGCTGGTATCTGGTCTGGCTATCGATCTTAAGAGTCAGGGCATGCGAAATGAAGATGAACGATAGCGAGATGACATAAACGGGTGACATAAAGAAGCCTCCTTAACCACGAATTGGTGGCGAGGAGGCTTTATTTATTAAGCTATCCTTTTTATTTCTGTTTTTTGCTACGTCTGATCCACCAGATGATACATCCGATGACAATGATGGCCAGAATGACATACACTACAATGGAATAGACGTCCATAAAGTGCAAAATGCTCTCCCATGATGCGCCAAGCGCAGCACCAACGCAGACAAGAATGACATTCCAGATCAATGTACCAATGGTTGTAAAGAGAAGGAATAAACCAAATTTCATATTGGACATGCCTGCGGGAATGGAGATAAGACTACGGACGAGGGGGACCATTCGGCAGAATAATACGGTCCACATGCCATATTTGTCAAACCATGCATCGACACGGTGAATATCCTCTTTTTTGATGCGCAGAACATGTCCCCAGCGTTCCACAATTTTCTCAAGGCGTTCGACGTCAATGAGTAGACCAATACCATACAGGATCACAGCACCAAGGACAGAGCCAATAGTTGCGGCGATAATAACTCCTGGAATAGTGAGACTGGTATAGGTGGTCATGAATCCGCCAAACGGCAAGATGATTTCGGATGGAATCGGTGGAAATACGTTCTCAAGAGCAATAATGAGTGCAATGCCTATGTAGCCGTATTGTTCCATGAAATCGGTTATCCAGTTTTGCATAATCGTCTCCTTTACTTTTGGTTTCCTTTGATTTGTCGTATACTCGGCAGAGCACACCAATTCTTATATACGTGTAAAGCGATAGACGGGTTTCTGAAAAAATGGCATTCCCGTATTCATTATTATATTACCAATTGGAGGGATAACGATGGGCATATATACACGAACAGGTGACGAAGGACAGACTTCGGTCATCGGTGGACGCGTCATCAAGGATGATGACCGAGTTGAGGCTTATGGCACGATTGATGAGTTAAACTGTTTTGTAGGCCAGGCGATCAGCCTTATTGACTCTGCTCAAGGGGAATTTGAAGATCTGCGTGAGCATCTTCTGGAAGTTCAGCAGGAACTGTTTGATTGCGGGTCGGATCTGGCCTTTGTGAAGATTAGTGAGACCAAATATAAGGTGAGAGATGAAATGGTCACACGTCTGGAACAATGGATCGACCAGTATGATGCAGAGAATCCAAAAGTGGAACGGTTCATTATTCCAGGTGGCAGTCAGCTGTCTTCTGCTCTTCATGTGTGCCGTACTGTATGTCGTCGCGCAGAGCGTCGCACGGTAACACTTGGACAACATACAGATATTAATCCGTCTGTACGACGGTATCTAAACCGACTATCTGATTATTTCTTCGTGGTTGCACGGACGGCCAACGCGAGACAACAGGTGGCGGATATTGAATATGTGCGGAGCAAAAAAGTCTTCCGCCGCAAAGAATGAGCCAATATTATTCGCCGATTGTCTACACGGTGACCGAACAAGAAGATGGCTGGCTGCTGAAGACCGTGCTTCAGCGGCGGCTGCTGGTGTCGCGTAAGCTTTTGTCCAAAATCAAGCTGACTGAACAAGGCGTCATGTTAAATGGGGAGCGCGTATACATTAGCGTCAAGGTGGCTGCGGGTGATGTCGTTGAAGTTCGGATGGAGCAAGAGGAATCGGATGATATTTTGCCTGAGCCTATTCCCTTTACCGTTCTGTATGAAGACGAGCACTTGCTTATTGTCAACAAGGATGCGGGCATCATCGTTCATCCGACACATGGACATTACACGGGTACTTTGGCAAATGGAGTCGTTCATTACTGGAAAACCAAGGGCGAGCGCTTCCGATTCAGACCGATTCATCGACTTGATCAGGAAACGTCCGGTGTGCTCGCAATAGCCAAGAACCCTTATGTGCATCAGCATGTGTCTGAACAGATGATTGCAGGGACAGTGGATAAGAAATATATTGCACTTGTGCACGGCAGCCCTGTCCCGGAACAGGGGTCAGTAGATGGCCCGATTGATCGCGATCCTGAAGAGCCACACCGCCGAATCGTAACACCTGATGGTTACGCTGCAAGAACGTTGTACACGACCGTAACACGTTGGTCAGGGGGCAGCGCCAGTGCGATAAGTCTCAAGCTGGAAAGTGGCAGAACCCATCAGATCAGGGTACATATGACGTCCATCGGTTGCCCATTGATCGGTGATCGAATGTACAAGACACTACCTGTGCACGAGATCGATGAGCAGACCATGGTTGTCCGGGAAGAACGGGACAGCTGGATCGAACGCCAAGCATTACACGCTTGTGAGCTGACGTTTGAACACCCAATTCTACAGGAACGCATAACGTTCCAGGCTCCTTTTCCAACAGATATGGCCGCGCTTGAGAAGCGTTTGAATGATGAGGCAGCTCCCAGAGAAGAATTGTAGGAAGCTGCGACGAGTCCCTTAGATCTGCACCTCGTATCGCAGTTTCCTGCATGGCCTGTCCTGTTTGGAGTTCAACGCTGTTTGTCTTACCCTTGTGAGGAATGCTTAATGCACCCGAACAGCATGCCGTAGGCTAATCTTTAGGATTGTAGGCTCATTAGTCCTAAAGGTTCTAAGGGCTTAGCTCTTAAACTTGATTTCTTAGTTTTTAAGATTTTGATCCAAAAAAATATAGCCGAATGTGTGTTTTTGATCCTCATTCGCAAAAGTCAGTAAAAATTACATGGCGATGGTATCGATTTGGAGCGACTTTTGGATTTGCGAAGCAAACCAAGGGAAGCGAGAAGTCGAAACCGGAGCCACAGGAGGAACACATACCATGAGTAACTTAAAAGTATATCAATATGCCAAATGCGGCACATGCCGCAAAGCTGTAAAATGGCTTGAAGCTCAAGGACATGAGCTGGAGTTAATCCCTATTTTTGACTCACCGCCGTCAGAATCTGAACTAACAGAACTCATCCAAAAGAGTGGACTGGAAGTAAAGAAGTTCTTTAATACGAGTGGGGAAGTATACAAAGAACAACAATTGAAGGACAAGCTTCCGGGCATGTCTGCTGATGAACAGATTCGTTTGTTGGCTTCCAATGGTCGTCTGATCAAACGTCCGATCGTTACGGATGGAGAAAAGGTAACGGTTGGATTCAAGGAAGAAACGTACGAGCAGGAATGGAATAACGCATAAACGCGCTGAATATCAGCCTTGAATTGTTCAAAATTCAGGGCTTTTTTGGCTGAACGATGGTTGGCGGAACTATGCTATAATGATAGAATTAGTTTCGTATTTTATATGCTAGATTTAGATAGGAGAGAACAAATTCAAGTGAATCAACGTAATGAACCTACTTTGTTGCTGGTAGACGGTATGGCGGTGTTGTTCCGTGCTTTTTATGCGACATCTGCAAGCGGATATATCAGACGTACAAAGGCAGGAGTGCCTACCAACGCAGTCTACGGATTTATCCGTTATTTCTGGGATGCGGTTCAGACTTTTGGGCCAAGTCATGTCGTATGTTGTTGGGATATGGGCGGTAAGACGTTCCGCGGTGAAGAATATGCAGCCTACAAAGGCAACCGGGCCGAAGCTCCGGATGACCTGATTCCCCAGTTTTCCCTGATTCGTGAAGTCATGGATAGCCTGGGTATTCCGAATATAGGTGCACAAGGATTCGAAGCCGACGATTGTATCGGGACACTTGCGAAGTATTATACCGAAGAGACCGATATGAATGTTATGGTACTGACGGGTGACCACGACATGTTGCAACTGATCAATGACCGCACAAGTATCATTATTATGAAAAAAGGCCATGGCAACTACATGGTGTACAACCCTGAAACGCTCATGGCAGAGAAACAACTGACACCTCGTCAAGTGATTGACATGAAGGGTCTGATGGGAGATGCCAGCGACAATTATCCGGGAGTACGGGGAATTGGTGAGAAAACAGCGTTGAAGCTTGTACAGGAATACGGCTCCATTGAAGGGATTTTGAGCAACATGGATAAACTGACCCCTTCGGTGCGTAACAAGATTGAGAATGATCTGGACATGCTTCATCTGTCCCGCAAACTGGCAGAGATTCATTGTGCTGTTCCGGTTGCCTGTGCGCTGGATATCTGTGAATTGCGTCTTGATCCGGATATGGTGATGGACAAGTTTGAACAACTTGAGATGAAGAGCCTTGGCTCTTGGATGGGAGTGGCAATAGGGTGAGCAACATGAAGAACGTACGAACAGGGAAAAAGTGGTGGACAGGGGCTATGGCCCTCGTCCTGGCCTTGCCCGTAATTCTTTCGGGAGCAGTAAGTGCACCACAGACAGTGGATGCCAAAGCAGCAATTAGTACCAAAGTACAGAAAGTAAAAGCAGCAGGACGTAATTTTACCGTACAGACCGTTTCGATTCCAAAGGGAACACCGGTTACCGTGGGACTCGCGAAGAAGCAAGTTGGCCAGACGGCAACATTGCCATCGATTGTGAAAGCCTATGGTGCGCAAGCAGCCATTAACGGAGCGTTTTTTGAAGCATATAACGGAGCACCAGATCCATACGGTATGTTAATAGCAAATGGTAAGGTCATACATATTGGAAGATACGGAACATCCATCGGATTTAAGGAAGACGGCTCGGCGATCATGGATTCACTTCAGGTGAGTTTGACAGGTAAAGTAACGGATACAAAAGGTAAATCACGCAGTTGGTATGCGACCTTTATTAATCGAACACCTTCAGCGAACGCGAGCATAACAATGCTGTATACGCCTGAACGAGGTGCCACAGTCGGGTTCAAAGGTGGCACTGCGGTTGTTATGGAAAAAGGTATCGTGACCAAAAAAGTGCCCAATACCAATGTAGCGATTCCTAAGAATGGCTCGGTATTGGTCTTCACAGGTAATCAGAAGTCTTCTTCGGACCGTTTCACCGTTGGTTCGACCGTAGAAATGAATTATAAGTATACGAATGCAGCAGGCAAAGAGATCCCTTGGCAAGATGTAGTGACAGCTGTGGGAGCAGGACCCCGTCTGGTGAAAGACGGCAAGGTAGCTGTAAATCCGACGAGCGAAGGTTTCAAAGATGCCAAGATTCTTAATGCTTCCGGAGCCAGAAGTGGTATTGCGATCATGGCGGACGGTTCTGTTATGCTGGCTACCGTTTCCGGAGCAACAATCAAGGAGTGGGCAGCGGTGATGCAGAAGCTTGGTGCCAAACAGGCCATGAATTTGGATGGTGGTGCTTCCTCGGGTATGTATGCCGGGGGCAAAATGCTGACTTCTCCAGGTCGGCTATTGAGTAATACACTCGTATTTGGCGGCTCTGTGCGTTAAAAGAAAGTATTATGGGAGGTATGACGCAAATGACACTCAAATCTGATCGAAAGCCAGGGGAGGGCAATACAGCTGTTCTGGCCATTAATGTAGGACTGCCGCAGCCGCTCCCTGGGCAGAAGCGTGAAGTGCTGAGCGGCATTGTGAAACATCCTGTATCCGACGCGGTTTTCCTGTCATTCACTGGAATGACAGGGGACGCGCAGGCGGATCTGGTGCATCATGGCGGACCTGACAAAGCCGTTTGTGTATACGATTACAGTCGTTATCCGGCGCTGGAACAACTGATGGATCGCAAGCTGGATTGGGGAGCTTGTGGAGAAAATCTGACGGTTGAAGGCTGTGCCGAAGAAGATGTCCGGATTGGTGATGTGTACGAGTTGGGCGAAGCCACAGTGCAGGTCAGTCAGCCCAGACAACCTTGCTTCAAGCTGGGTGCGAGGTATGACTATAAGGAGCTGCCTGTTTATTTTCAGGAGAGTGGATATACCGGCTTTTACTTTCGTGTACTGCAAGAAGGTGAGGTAGGGCCTTCATCGATATTTCGACGGATCAGCACCGATCCAGCCTCAATGACGGTTCTTGAAGCCAATCGAATTATGCATCAGGGGAAAGAAAATGTCGAAGGTATTCAGGCGTTGCTGGCCATTCCTGCGCTGTCAGACAGCTGGAGGCAAACATTAATGAAACGATTGTCCAAGCTGGAGAACAAGTAGCAGGGTAATTATTGTGTCATCAAGTAAAGTAATCCAAATTCCTTTTTAAACTAACTTGGGAGTGTGACTAACATGACGATCTTAGGCGCAATTGAAGCAGGCGGAACCAAATTTGTATGTGGTATTGGCACAGAAAACGGAGAAGTTCTGGAACGCGTAAGTTTTCCAACAACAACACCGGAAGAGACAATGGCTCAAGTGATTTCATTTTTTGAAGGCAAAGGCATTGAAGCTCTGGGTGTAGGTTCATTCGGTCCGATTGATCCGATTGAAGGAAGCCCAACATATGGTTATATCACAACAACACCGAAACCACATTGGGGACAGTATAACGTGATTGGCAAGCTCAAGGAGCATTTTGATGTACCGATGACATTTGATACGGATGTGAATGGTGCAGCACTTGGAGAAGCAACCTGGGGCGCTGCACAAGGTCTTGAGAGCTGTCTGTATATCACTGTGGGTACAGGCATTGGTGCTGGCGCTGTGGTTGGCGGTAAAATGGTCCATGGATTGTCACATCCTGAGATGGGACATATCATTGTACGCAGACATCCGGAGGATACATACGAAGGTTTCTGTCCGTATCATGGTGACTGCCTCGAAGGTCTTGCAGCAGGACCAGCCATTAACAAACGTTGGGAGCAACCGGCTTATGAACTGCCTGCAGATCATAAAGCTTGGGAGATCGAAGCGCATTACCTAGCGCATGCACTGATGAATTATGTTCTGATTCTCTCTCCGCAGAAAATCGTCATGGGTGGCGGAGTAATGAAGCAGGAGCATTTGTTCCCGATGGTGCGTAGCAAACTGCAGGAGTTGCTGGCAGGGTACGTTCAGCATCCGGCGCTTCAATCCGACATTGACCAGTATGTTGTGTCACCAGGACTTGGAGACAATGCGGGTCTGTGTGGTTCGCTGGCGCTTGCCAAGTTGGCATTGAATAAATAGGTCATTAAGGGATTGACGAATTTTACCATTGTGGTATGATATGGGCAACAGCATAGTACGGTTAATGAGGAAGCACCTCTCTTGCATGGATTTTGCAGGAGGGGTGTTTTTTTGTGCTGCCTGTAGGTAGCGTAACTAACCCGTATAGGCTGAAATGTTAAAGGGAGGGAATAGAAAATGGAAGTCATTTTCATGAACAGATTGTCCAAAATGTCAGATCAGAATGCAGAGTATGCACAGCTATGGATTGGGGAAGAGGAAGATAGTTGGCAGCTGGGATGGAGTCGCTACGAGGAAGGAGAGCGTGAGGACAGCATCTGGTATGAAGGGACTTCTTGGGAGGAGCTGCTTCATATTTACCGTCATCAGCTCGCCATACAGATGAGTGAGGGGTACCGACCGCAGTTGCAGGGGTTATTTCATGAGAACGATGATCTGAAGTCACGCAGTTATGGTGGACAACGGCTCCATTGTTACAGTGAGTTATACGGCAATGAGCAATTATATACGGATCTGTGCACATGGCGCAGGAAGAGAGCTGTGTCTGACCGGAAGGCACCGTATTTTATTGCAACAAATCGTCTGTTGCGTTTGATCAGTGCCTTTGTTCCGCAATCGCTGGATGAACTGATGCAACTGCCGGGCGTAGGAGAGAGCAAAGCAACTGAGTATGGTACGGAATGGATGGAGATTACAAACGGGTTGGAGCGTTCAACGACATTCCCGCTGGACTGGGTATACACGGCGCTGAAGGAAGAAGAGTATGAGAGTTGGTTATACAAGCAGAGAGAGCAGAAGTATAAGCAGGAACTTGATAAGTTCACCACGCGCAAGCAAGTGCTTGAAGGCATGAAGAAAGGGTATACGTTAGAGGAGATTGTTAATCGATCCGGATTATCCCGACGCGAGTTGGTTGAGCTGTTAGAGGCACTGGATCACGAAGGTTATGACACCGATTGTCTTCTTGATGTGGAGCTGGCAGTGATGCCAGAGAACGAACAAGAGGCCGTATGGAGTGCGTATGAGGAGCTGGGAGATACGTTCCTGAAGCCAGTATTACATAAGGTGTATGGAGGAGAGAAACCCGATGGAGGAAGTCTGGAGCAGGTCTATGAAAGACTGCGCATGATTCGAATCCGTTTTCGTCGGCACGCAGAGACAGAGAAGAATGTTGGTTAATGATCAGAAATGAAAAAAGACGAGGCGTTTCTCCCGGAGGAACGCTTCGTCTTTGTTATTTCATACGAGTTCATACCCAGTCTTTCTTGCGGAAAATGAAGAACATGCTCAGGCCCAGAGTAACCATCAGGCCAATCACAACAAAATAGCTGTATTTCCAATTAAGCTCTGGCATATTCGTAAAGTTCATGCCGTATATACCGGTAATGACCGTCAGCGGCATGAAGACCGTGGTGATGGCGGTAAATACACGCATGATCTCATTCGCCCGGTTTGCAATACTGGATTGGTAGGCTTCTCGCAAGTTGCCCATCAGGTCGCGATAAGTCTCAAAGGTTTCAGATATTTTTACAGCATTCTCATAGATGTCACTGAAATACTTTTGCAGTTGATCATCGATGAGACGCAGATCTTTTTTGTTCAGGGTGTTAATGACCTCTTTCTGAGGTCCAAGCACTTTTTTCAGCCACAGAATCTCACTGCGCAGCCCGATAATTTCATTCAGATGTGACTTTTTGGTGTGCATCAGAATGTCTTCCTCAAGCTTCTCGATCCGTGCTTCAATTCGGTCACCTACGGTGAAATAATTATCAACAATCAAGTCAACCAGCAAATACAGCAGACGATCCGGTGTACTGATTTCCTGTTCCCACAGGATTGGTTTCAGTGTGCGCAATTCGCTGACCTTTTGCTTGGTAACACTAATAATGAAATGTCTGCCGAGGAATAAGTTGACCGCACGTAGAAATATCTCTTCATCATCGAAACGGATGCTATTAATCACAATAAAATAATGGTTCTCATAAATTTCAATCTTCGGACGTTGTTCTTCGTCACTGAGACAGTCTTCCACAGCCAGATCATGCATCAAGAACAGCGGCTGAAGTACCGCCAAATCGTCTACGTCTGCATCAATCCAGTAAAATCCTTCCGCTGGTGGAGTCAGCGCCTGCTGAATGTCGTCCACCGGAATAAATACACCGTTGTTTACCAACCGGATTTTCATCGTTAATCTACTCCTTCTGCACCCGCCAACTTGGCGGATATTATCATTATGGGCGCAAAAAGAACAAATCAGCCGGTCGGCAGCGGAGCCTGGAGATCAGGGCTGCGTTCACTATATAATCAAACGGAAGTCACGTCCCGCTGCCGGCATGCTGATGTCAATTCTCTATGCAGTTTGTCGGAATTCGGCTGCCAGTCAGGCCTCGGGTCGCCATCCATTTAATATGTCACCTCTCACATAAGGGTTTATAACACCTTGTTTAGTATACCGCTGGTACAAGGTGCTTTCAAGCGCAAAAATGTGTCTATTTCGCGCCCTGAGGCAGTGTATGACAATGGATGATGAACGGTTCCGATCTGGGAAGCACACATCGAACTGCATCTTGACGTGAGGGCATTAATGTAATAAAGTAGACGGTGAACCATATTTAATTACAATCTAATACAGCGAAATCTTATCAAGAGTAGGTGGAGGGACTGGCCCGATGAAACCCGGCAACCGGCGGTATACCGCACGGTGCTAATTCTTGCAGCGACTAAGTGTCAAGTGGCACTGTTGTAACTGAGAGATGAGAGAGGCGCATATCTTTTTTACATATGACCTTTCTCGAAATCCGAGGAAGGTCTTTGTTATATGCCCCGACTTCTCAGCAGTGATTTTCGCTAAGGAACTTGAGGTTGTTTGTAACGTTGGATGAAAGAGCAATTCAATGTTTTTACAAGCTCAAGGCAGTCTATAACTGTATTGATGTGAAGACATCAAGCCAGGGGTGGCTGCATCTATCTATGCACAAGGAGGAGTTAGACTTACTATGCCAATCAAAATACCCGATACTCTGCCAGCAAAAGAAGTACTTGAAGGAGAGAATATCTTCGTCATGGATGAAACTTCTGCATATCAGCAGGATATTCGTCCACTCCGTATCGCTATATTAAACCTGATGCCCACAAAGGAAACGACCGAAACACAATTGCTTCGTCTGGTGGGAAACACGCCTATTCAGGTGGATGTCGTTCTCGTACATCCCAAATCCCATACGTCGAAGAATACGTCTCAGGAGTATCTGGATCTGTTCTATAAAACCTTCGATGAGATTGAGCACCGCCGTTTCGATGGAATGATCATTACGGGTGCCCCGGTGGAACAGATGGATTTCGAAGACGTGAACTATTGGAATGAAATCCAGGAAATCTTCGAATGGACCAAAACCAATGTGACTTCAACACTCCACATATGTTGGGCTTCCCAGGCAGGTTTATACCATCATTTTGACGTGCCCAAGGTTGCACTGGATGAAAAGTGTTTTGGCGTTTTCCCACATACCATTAATAAACCTCATGTTCCGTTGTTGCGTGGATTCGATGAAGTATTCAACGTTCCACATTCCCGTCATACGGAAGTGAGACGCGAAGATATTGAAAAGAATGAGAATTTAGAGATTTTGGCTGAATCCGAGGAAGCGGGTATCTTCCTGGTTGCTACCAAAGACGGCAAACAGATTTTTGCCACAGGACATGCCGAGTATGACCCGTTCTCATTAAAGTGGGAGTATGACCGGGATGCAGCCAAAGGGTTGGATATCGCATTGCCTAGACATTATTATCCGAATGACGACCCTTCCCGTGTGCCACCGGCTACTTGGCGCGCTCATGCCAACTTATTATTCTCTAACTGGCTCAATTACTATGTGTATCAAGAAACACCTTACGATATTGGCCCGCAAATCTAATCGAGATTACAGGAGGATGCAGCAATGGAAGACAACAACAAGTTGAAAATCGAAAGCCGCTTAGCACAAATTGGGTCCATCAATGAACCGGTAACAGGCGCCATTAACTTTCCGATCTATCAATCCACTGCGTTTCGCCACCCGAAGCTTGGACAAAGCACTGGGTTTGATTATATCCGTACGACTAATCCAACCCGTAAAGTATTGGAAGAAGCCGCCGCAGCGCTGGAGTCCGGTGATGCAGGGTTTGCCTGTAGCTCGGGAATGGCCGCGCTGCAAACGATCTTTGCCATGTTTGGTCAAGGGGATCATCTGATTGTGTCGCTGGATCTGTATGGTGGAACCTATCGTCTGCTGGAACGTATTCTGTCCCGTTTCGGCGTAACTGCAAGTTATGTGGACACGAATGACCTTGCAGCACTGGAGAAGGTTCGTCAGCCGAATACCAAAGCTGTATTTATTGAGACACCAACCAATCCACTGATGATGATCACCGATGTGGAAGCCGTGGCTTCCTGGGCGAAAAGTTACAACTTGTTGACCATTGTTGACAACACGTTGTTGACTCCATTTTTCCAACGTCCGATTGAACTGGGTGCCGATATCATCATTCATAGCGCTACCAAATATCTGGGTGGACACAATGATGTGTTGGCCGGACTAATCATTACCAAAGGTGAGGCGTTATCTGCAGAGATGGCGTTCCTGCATAATTCCATTGGAGCGGTATTATCTCCAAGTGACTCCTACCAGTTGATGAAAGGTATGAAAACGCTGGCTCTTCGTATGGAGCGTCATGAGCACAATGCACTTACTATTGCTAAATACTTGCTTGAGCACCCAGCGGTGGTTGAAGTGTATCATCCAGGCCTATCCGATCATCCGGGCTATGAGATACAGAACAAACAATCCACGGGTAATACAGGTATCTTCTCTTTCAAAGTGAAGGATGCACGTTATGTTGAACCGTTGCTGCGTCATATCAAACTCATTGCTTTTGCCGAAAGTCTCGGCGGAGTTGAATCACTCATGACTTATCCGGCAGTCCAGACTCATGCGGATATTCCGCTTGAAATTCGTGACGCCGTAGGTGTGGATGACCGTCTGCTCCGGTTCTCCGTGGGCATTGAACATGCGGATGATCTGATTGCAGATCTCGGCAATGCTCTGACAGCTGCACAGCAGGAAGTGGAAGGAGGCGTGCACTCATGAGTGAGTCCAACAATAAGCCCAATTCCCAGTTGAAATTTGATACCAAATTGCTCCATTTTGGCGATGAGATTGACAAAACCACTGGAGCCTCCAGTGTACCGATCTATCAAGCATCAACCTTCCATCATTTTGATATCTTCAATCCGCCTCAGCATGATTACAGTCGTTCGGGTAATCCGACACGTCAGGCTTTGGAAGATTACATCACATTGCTGGAAGGCGGTGCACGAGGCTTTGCCTATTCTTCGGGGATGGCTGCGATATCAAGCGTGTTCATGATGTTCTCCGCAGGGGATCACATGATTGTAACGGAAGACGTATATGGAGGTACGTATCGTTTGCTTACTTCCATATTAAGCCGTATGCAGATCGAGACAACCTTTGTAGACATGACCAATATAGATGAAGTAAAAGCGGCACTCAAGCCAAACACCAAGGCAGTTTATATGGAAACACCGTCCAACCCTACACTTCGTATTACGGATATCGCTGCCGTAACTGACTGGTCCAAGGAACATGACCTGATCACGATTCTGGATAACACCTTTATGACACCGTACTATCAGCGTCCAATTGAGCTTGGTGTGGACATCGTCGTACATAGTGCTACGAAGTTTCTCGGAGGTCACAGTGATGTACTGGCAGGGTTAGCCGTTGCTCGCACGGAATCACTTGGCGTACAACTGAAACAGTTGCAAAATGGACTTGGAACTGTACTCGGGGCACAAGAATCCTGGCTTCTGATGCGCGGGATGAAAACCTTGGGGGCTCGCATGGCTCATAGTGAACGGAGCACAGCCAAACTGGCGGCATGGCTTAATGAGCGCAGTGATATTACCGCTGTCTTTTATCCTGGACTGGAGGATCATCCGGGCCGCGAGGCACATGAGCGCCAGTCCACAGGATATGGAGCTGTCGTTTCATTTGACGTCGGTTCAGGCGATCGCGCAAAAGCAGTTCTTAACCGGGTGAAGCTACCTATTGTTGCTGTAAGCTTGGGAGCTGTGGAGAGTATTCTGTCCTACCCAGCGATGATGTCTCATGCGGCAATGCCGGCTGAGGTTCGCCGTGACCGTGGCATTACAGATGGGTTGCTGCGCTTCTCCGTAGGTCTGGAAGATATCGAAGATCTCATTGTAGATTTGGAGCAAGCACTTCAGGAATCCTAGTAAAAGTGGATGACCGAATACGCCGATGCGTATCACTTAATCTCGAATAAATTCCATTCCATATGTAAAAATTTTTACTTATTTTTAAAGCACCTGTACATAAGGTGCTTTTTTTCACATGTAACCTGTGTTACGATATGTGGAGTACAGAAATACGATGTTGCTACCAGAACTTGCTTTTCTTGAACAAGTTGGGACGGATCGTTATATAATTTCTCTTCATGAGGGAGGCTTTTTTACGATGAGTACGGTAGACCGTATCTTAGATAAAGCCCTTCGGGGCGAACGTTTAGACTTGGAAGACACGATTGAGCTATTTGAATCGAATGAAGTGGACAAAATCGGGGCAGCTGCTAATGTCATTATGAAACGCATGCACCCTGAACCATACAGAACATTTGTAATTGGGCGTAACGTCAACTACACAAACGTGTGTGATGTGTACTGCCGTTTTTGTGCTTTCTACCGCAGACCTGGTTCGGATGAAGGTTATGTGCTTCCGGACGAAGTGATTTTCCAGAAGATTCAGGAAACGGAAGATGTGAATGGTACCGAGATTTTGATGCAAGGTGGAACGAATCCAAACTTGCCTTTCAGCTATTATACAGACCTGTTGAAAGCCATCAAAGAGCGTTTCCCAAACATCACGATGCACTCTTTCTCCCCAGCGGAGATTATGAAAATGGTTGAAGTATCCGACGGCCTTACATTGGAAGAGGTTGTACGTGCCATTCACGAAGCTGGACTGGATTCCTTGCCTGGCGGCGGTGCTGAAATTCTGGATGACCGCACACGTCGGAAAATCAGCCGCTTGAAAGGCTCATGGCGGGATTGGATGGACGTTATGCAAACTGCACACCGCATCGGTATGAACACCACGGCAACAATGGTTATCGGCCTTGGTGAATCGATGGAAGAGCGTGCATTACACTTGCTCCGTGTACGTGAAGCTCAGGACGAATGTATTGCGAACAAGTATGATTCCGAAGGTTTCCTGGCGTTCATACCGTGGACGTTCCAGCCAGACAATACCAACCTTAAGCTGGAGCGTCAGACTCCGGAAGAGTACTTGAAGACTGTAGCCATCAGCCGACTGGTGCTGGATAATATCAAGAACATTCAATCCTCATGGGTAACCATGGGTCCGGAGATCGGTAAGAAGTCGCTTGAATTCGGCTGTAATGACTTCGGTAGCACGATGATTGAAGAGAACGTTGTATCTGCTGCTGGTGCAACTTACAAAGTTAACATTGAATCCATTCTGCGTTTGATTCGAGAGTCCGGTTATATTCCGGCACAACGTAACACCCGTTATGACATCCTGCGGATGTTCGATGAAGAGAATGCCGTTCATGAAGATTTTGTGATGCAGAACTAATACAATACTTTAATAACTCATTACTCGCCTGTGTTTGTTTAAGCAATAAGCCCGCTGACTGCTCCGTTAGGAGAGAGTTGGCGGGCTTTTTTTATATTGATGAATCGACGCATAGAAAGCCGGAGATATTACCATTTTAAAAAGCAAGCGTACATATCCATGTTTAATTGATTTAAATTCAAATCGGAAATAATTATGTGTTTAATAAGGGTTTAGTGAATTATTTAGTATTATAATTACATTTTAACTCTAAAAACAATCTTTTTATCTATAATTTTTCTCAAAAACGAAATAAATAGATTTACAAAGGGATATGATTTCGTTATGATAAATATCATCCAAATCGTAATAGTGCTTGAAGGAGGAATCGAACCCGTTTATTGATTTCATATGGTTTTGTGGAGAAGAGTTGAGTGATGTTAACATTAGGGAGGTTAAGGAATGGTTAACTTGCAGAGCGAGGAAATCAAGAGAAGAGTCATCAAGTGTATGCCGTGGATCTTGCTCTACGAATTTTTTCAAGTGTTTAATGAAAACGTATTCAATCTGATCACACCCAATTTGTCCCAAGAATATGGTGTGAGTCCTTCAACTGTAAGTTTGATTGTTACGCTGGGGAAATTGTTTTTGGGGATTGCCTCCATTGTATTTTCGGCTTTATCAGATATTGTGAGTACTCGCAAATTAATGTTATTCACCTGTTTTGTATTTCCTGTCGTAACCCTGATCGGTTTCTTTTCACCATATAGTTTCTCATTATTGATTACAGCAAGGGTAATGTTTGCTTTAACCATTGCTATTCCCCTTGCACTGCAAGTTATTATTGCTCTTAAATACTTCGATAAGTTAACTGCTGCCAAATATTTCGGCTATAATACAGCGATATTTCAGCTTGCCTCTGCAGCAGGCCACTTCTTCGGCGGTTATATAACGGACTATTTCCACTGGAATTTTATCTTCCTTTTCCCGCTTCTTACGCTGTTGGGGATACCTACACTTATGAAAAATTTGCCTAAGGATGAAAGCAAAAAAGGGTCCTTTGATTTCATGGGTATGTTGTTAGTCACATTAATTTCGACACTGTTGATCACATATATGACATTTAAAATGCAGTATCCTTTGTTATTAATTTCTGCTTTTACGTGCACTGCGATTTTTGTAATCTATACAAGGAAAAATAAAAATTCATTCATCAAACCTGATTTATTTAAGATAAAAGGAATTGTGTGGTCTTTGATCGTCTGTGGTTTATTCTATGGAACCCAGGTGGGATTCGGCTTTATCTTCCCGTTTATTGTTCATAAGGCCTATGGCTTGCCAGTCAGCACAATCGGCGTATTCTACTCATTAACGAATATTGCGGCATTCATTGCGGGGATCAATTCGGGGCGTATCATCAGTAAGATTGGTTCCCGTAATATTGCACTGCTGGGCGGATTATTTATTTTTTCTGGATTAGCTATGGTTGCTTTTTTAGTTGGTTTTTCTGTCGTATTCGTGTTTGTTGGAATGGCTTTCTTTAACATTGGCTACGCTTTGTTTTTCTCAGGATATCTTAGTAACTATACTCAATTGCTTCCGAAGCATCAGCATGGATCGGGGGTTGGGGTTGAGAGACTTGTCCTTAATATTGGAAGTTCACTTGGTGGGGCACTAATTGCTATGTTGTATGGTCAACCATACATGATGAACAAAATTGTGGACCTCTCGTCGAACCCTCAATCGGCACAGTATAGTAATTTGGCACTGTTACTCATGATGATGATTGCTGTTGCAACGTTCATATTCACTAGAGTATTTAATAAAAATTTTAATCGCGTCGAATGATTCGATAGCATATTAATGTTGATCTCCGTAAAAAAGCTTCGCTTTTGCTAACGATCACAAAAATCCTCCCGTTTATAGGGAGGATTTTTGTGATTTCAAGTTATAACATGTTTGGGTTCAGCGTGAGCTGTTTTTTCTTCCAGGAAATAATCAAATATCATACAGCCTGCTCCTACAGCGACTGCATTATAGCCGCTAGATGCTCTAATAATTTTGACTTGTAGGTTTTTATACTGCTTCGTGCGCTCTTGCACCGTTTTTAATGTCATTTCATAGAAGTCAATATTACCCCCCAGCCCGCCTCCGATAATAACAATATCCGGACGGAGCAACTGAATAAGATTGGTAATACCAATGCCGTAGTAGTAGGCAGCGTCCCGTACAACATCTGAACACAGCGGGTCTCCCTGTTTCAAGGCATCTAATATGTGATGAAATTGAATGTCATCTGCTTGGAGAGGTGTGTCCAGGAGTGAAGATGATTTCCCACGCTTTATTTGACGAATCACTTCCTCTCGAACAGCAGGCAGGCTGCTGTACGCTTCCAGGCATCCATATGCTCCACAAGCGCATTTTCTCCCATGAACATCTACAGTAATATGACCAAAGGATTCATCCATATCCAGCTTGCTGCCGACAACTTGTCCTTGTAGGATAATGCCGCTTCGAATGCCAATGCCGGAAGAGGTGTACACAAGATTCTCGGTTTCCCTCCAGTAATTGCTTCGATATTCACCCAAAGCAGCTAAATTAGCTCCATGATCCAGCAGAACAACCGTAGAGAACCGTTTTTCCAGGGACTCAATGATATTTAACTGATTCCAGTCATTGGAGAGATCATCTTTAAAATGGATAGTACCGTTCTCCCTTTCAATCGACCCAATAGCACCTACACCGATTCCAAGCAAATGTTTCTGCTGCACATGGTGCCGAAGCAGCATATCCTCAATACTGTCACTGATCAGATTTAGTGTAGATTGAGGGGGAGAATTAAAATCCATTTTGAACTTAACCTCTTCCAAAACCTGCAAATTCAAGTCAAGGAGCAAAATGACAATAAATAAACTGGATATCTCAACACCTACCATATAGTGAGAATCAGGTGTAATGACATAAAATGCAGGCTTACGCCCAACTTTGGATTCTGCTGATCCGCTGTCGTATATCAGGCCAGCCTGTACTAATTCTTCAACAAGCCGGGAGCAGGTTGAATGTTTATATCCGCTTAGTTCGACCAACTCATTAATACGTATGGGGCCATGTTTGCGGACTAATGAATACAGAGCTTTTAAACTTTTTGTCTTAGGAGACATTAGACCTACAAATTCCTGTAACATAAAAGTCCTCCAATAGTTAATATGTTCGATTTCTCCCTATTTTACCTTATTGTTTGTGTCTCTCCTATATCGAAATCATCCTGCTCATATAAATTAAAGGAATAAAAAGGGAAAATCAAGCTGATTATTATTTATAATGAGAAAAATTAAAAGACAAACACTGAAAATGACAGTTAATTCACTCGGATTACTATTTAAAAATAGATATTTAATCAATTATACGTATATTTTTTATCAAAATGAATTTTATTATATTTACAAAGAAACAAATGTGATCTATGATGAATGTATGAACACGAAGACAAACATAAAGAGGGTGCATGAGATGCAAGATATTAAACGAAAAATTCAAGAAGCCGCACAATTTATTGAAAAGGAAATAGACTGTCGCCCGGAGATCGGTTTAATTCTTGGTTCAGGATTAGGCATACTGGCAGATTTAATCGAAAATGCAAAAGTGATTCCTTATGAATCCATTCCTCATTTCCCGATGTCTACTGTAGAAGGTCATGCAGGAGAATTAGTGTTTGGACAAATTAATAACAAAAGCGTTGTCATGATGAAAGGACGTTTTCATTTATATGAAGGATATGAAGCTCAGCATGTGACACTTCCGGTCCGCATTTTGAAAGCGCTTGGCATTAGTCAGTTAATTGTGACCAATGCAGCTGGAGGAGTTAATGCAGACTATGAGGTCGGAGATCTGATGCTGATTACGGACCACATTAATAATATGGGAAGAAATCCGCTGATCGGACCAAACGAGAAGGATTTCGGAGAACGTTTTCCAGATATGAGCGAAGCTTATAGCAAACGACTTATTCAAATAGCTCAACGTGTAGCAGAAAAACAGCAATATTCTTTTAGAGAAGGCATTTACATGGGGAATCTGGGCCCAACTTATGAAACCCCTGCCGAAGTACGGATGGCGCGAATTCTTGGTGCAGATGCAGTAGGAATGTCTACGATTCCCGAAGTAATTGTTGCGAGACATGCGGGTATGGAGGTACTGGGTATTTCATGCATTACGAATAAAGCAGCGGGATTGCTGCAGCAAGCGCTTTCTCACGAGGAAGTAATGGAAGCAGCCGAACAAGTAAAGCCTAAGTTCCTGAAGTTGGTACTCGAAATTATTAAGGAAATGTAATATGGCACAGGAGGGTCCTATGAGTTATAAACGCGTATGTTTAATTGTACTAGACAGTGTCGGGATCGGTGAACTGCCTGACGCAAAACAATTTGGT
This sequence comes from Paenibacillus sp. W2I17, assembly GCF_030815985.1. Lineage (NCBI taxonomy): Bacteria > Bacillati > Bacillota > Bacilli > Caryophanales > Paenibacillaceae > Paenibacillus > Paenibacillus sp. W2I17. Next base: position 2,648,759 of record NZ_JAUSXM010000001.1, on the reverse strand, counting down.
GATCAAGGCGCTCATACATTGGGCCATATTGCAGAACGTATGCCGAGTTTCTTGCTTGGAAATTTGAAAAAGATGGGTCTTGGAAATATCACTCATATATCAGGAATAGAGCCGGTGGAAAATCCGATGGCCTGTTACGGGAAAATGGCTGAGGCTTCGATTGGAAAGGACACGATGACAGGGCATTGGGAGCTCATGGGCCTGAAAATCACGACACCATTTAACGTATATCCAGACGGATTTCCAGCGGAGCTAATCAATCGTTTTGAGGAACGGACCGGGCGTAAAGTAATCGGCAATAAAGCAGCTTCTGGTACAGAAATTCTTGACGAATTAGGTGAAGAGCAGATCACGACAGGAGCTTGGATTGTTTATACTTCAGCCGATAGTGTGTTTCAGATTGCTGCTCACGAGGAAACTATTCCACTGCAGGAATTATACGATGCGTGTGAGATTGCTCGAGAGCTGACACGCCACAGCCAGTTCAGCGTTGGACGTGTCATTGCCCGGCCTTACACCGGAACGCCAGGGAATTTTATGCGCACTGCGAACCGTCATGATTATGCGGTATCTCCTCCGGCTCCCACTTTAATGAATGCGATGAAAGATTCCGGGCTTGATGTTATAGCCATTGGTAAAATCAATGATATTTTTTGTGGAGAGGGCGTCACAAAGGCGATTCCTACAAAAAATAATCTAGATGGTATCATGAAAACAATATCTTCACTAAACAAAGAGTTTACAGGTCTGTTGTTTACAAATTTGGTCGATTTCGACTCACTGTACGGGCATCGCCGCGACCCCGAAGGGTATGCAATGGCACTGGAGCAATTCGACGCTCTTTTGCCTTACATTATGGAACACATTACAGCAGATGATTTACTAATCATTACAGCTGATCACGGTAACGATCCAACACATCCGGGAACAGATCATACACGTGAATACGTTCCTGTGCTTTTATACAGTCCGGCAATCAACAATCCATCCAGCATTGGAGTTCGTGAGACATTCTCTGACTTGGCAGCCACGCTGGCTGAAAACTTTAGTGTTCCGAATACAGGTCAAGGCACTTCTTTTTATAATCATCTGTGACAAAAATTAATTGATGGGGGATCTCCTAATGTCAGAACCGAAAACATTGACCATTGTATATACAAATGACTTTCATGCTCAGGACAAACCAGTTCGTGCGACATGGATTGAAGGCAGTCCAATGATGGGCGGAGCTGCTTATATGGCCACTTATATTAACAAAATTCGCAATACAGAACCTAATGTACTTGTACTGGATGCAGGCGACATTATAACCGGACCGCCAATCAGTTTTTTGACGAATGGGGAAGCGCCGGTTGATCTGTATAACACGATTGGATTTGATGCTTCATGTGTTGGAAATCATGAATTCGACCACGGTGTACCCAATGCAAGAAAGTTGATTGCACAGGCTCAATTTCCGTTTTTGTCAGGAAGTATTTTTTATAAAGGAACCAATATTTTATTCGCCAAGCCTTATGAAATTATTGAGAAAGATGGCTTGAAGATCGGGATCATCGGTATACACGGAAAAAAAGCAGGTTACGAGACGATTCAAGTAGATCTCGTGAAAGAACTTGAATTCCGTGAACAGGAGTCCCTGCTTCAGGAATATGTTCATCTTTTGCGGCCACACGTAGATTTAATTATCGTGCTTGCTCATGAGGGTGTCCCGGCTGAGCAATCGACCACAGATCGCGACGTTGATGTGGAAGAAGATTTTGAAGAAGATGTGCGTATGTGCAACAACGTGAAGGGGATTGATCTGATGATCACGGGTCATGCACATAAATCCATCGTCAAACCTTATGTAGCTTCAGAGACAGGAACACTGCTATGTTCTACGCGTGGTCTGGGAACCTTTGTAGGTTATTTGAAATTGCAGGTGGACCCTGCAGAGAGAAAAATTGTGTCTTATGAAGGCCACCTAGAACCGATCTATACGGATCAGATTGAGCCTGACCCGATTGTAGCTGAGCGAGTAGAATACTGGGAACATCGTTTAAAAGAGCTGATTGAAGAGAAGATTGGATATGCCGAGCACAATTTATCACGAAATTATTTTGGAGAATCGTTACTTGGTAACATCGTTACAGACGCTGTTCGTTTGTATACGGGGGCTGATGCAGTATTCACTGCTCCGGGAGGTTTGCGTGCGGATATTGATCAGGGTGAGATCACGGTTGGAGATGTCATTAATGCGGTCCCGTTTAACAACAACATCCTTGTGATGGAAATGACCGGACAGGAACTAAAGGAGGTACTGGAGCAGAGCGCAGGGATGACAGCCGGCGTATTGGAGCAATCGGGCATCGAAGTTATCGTAGACCCTGAAGCAGATAAAGGTTGTCAAGTGACAGGAGCGACGCTCAACGGCGAACCACTTCAGGAAGATTGTATTTATAAAATTGCTTCCGATGATTTCACCTGCAAAGGTGGAGACGGTTTCACGGCTTTTCTCAAAGGGAGCAATGTACGTGACACATCTATGATCATGCGTGATATTGTAATTGATTATATTCGCAAGACGGGTCATATCAAGCCGGTGATTGAGGACCGAGTCAAATTCAAAGATTCAGTAGTCTCCTCTTCATAGCCGAGGGTAACAGAAAGAAGGTTATATCAGGTGTTCGAGAACCATGAAAGGTCGAAAGAAAAGGTTAAATTGCTCAAAAAGGAAATTCTTGCTGGGGCAGTATCGTTTTTCACCATTGTTTACATCATTGCCGTTAATGCATCCATTTTGCATGACGCTGGAATTCCACTGGAAGCGGGAGTGGTTGCTACAGTTCTAACTTCATTTATCGGCTGTCTAATGATGGGATTATGGGCGAATACTCCAATTATTCTTGTGCCAGGTATGGGAATCAACGCGTTATTTACGTATACCATTGTTCATACGATGGGACTTTCCTGGCAAGAGGCACTTGGTGCCGTTTTTATCTCGGGTCTGTTGTTCGTGCTTGTGGCATTTACACCAGTGGCCAAATGGCTCTCAGTGTCGATACCTGATGGATTGAAAGAAGCAACAACGATCGGAATTGGCCTGTTCCTCACCTTTATAGGGCTGCAGAAAGGCGGCATTGTTGCAGCGAGCTCTACAACATTTGTAGCGCTTGGTGATCTCAGCAAACTAAATGTAATCCTTACACTGGCGACACTGATTATAGCGTTAATTTTGTTTATGCGAAAGGTGCCTGGCAGCTTTCTAATTACAATTGTTGTAGGAACAGTGCTTGCGATTGTTTTCGGTCAAGTTGATACCAATTTACATGAAACGGGCTCATTATCAATACAATCTTCTTTGAATGTTATTGGTAGCATGTCCTTTAAACAAATAGGTTCCATGACGTTCTGGATTGCTACCTTAACGCTAACCCTGGTCATTGTTTTTGAAAATATAGGTTTGGTGTATGGACATTTAAATATGATAGAAAAGCCTGAAAAATTCGAACGCTCCTTACAGGCGAATGCAGTCTCAGCTGTCTTTGCAGGTCTTTTTGGCACAAGCCCTACGGTGTCCACGGTTGAAAGTGCCGCAGGAATTACCGCAGGTGGCAGAACAGGACTGACCTCCATTGTTACCGGATTATTGTTTTTGTTATCCTTGTTTTTTATTCCTGTAATCAAACTCATTCCAGACAGTGCCATCTCTCCGATTCTAATCATTGTTGGAGGGTTGATGATCTCCAATGTTCAGCGTATCAATTTCAAGGAATTTGCTGAGGGATTTCCCGCCTTTCTGATCATAGTGCTGATTCCGCTAACTTACAGCATTGTGGATGGTATGGCGTTTGGCTTCATCATTTATACCATTCTTAATCTTGCTGCTGGCAATAGAAAAAAAATCCCTTTCGCCCTGTATGTGATTACAGCGTTATTTTTGGTTAACTTCATTGCGCAATGGGTTTGACGACTGGAGATGGCGCTTATGAATCTGTTCCGTAATAAGGATATCCATAAATTAATTGATATTTTCGTAGTTTTTTTCAAATTGGGCCCTTCCACTTTTGGAGGGGGATACGCGATGGTTACTGCGATTGAGCGCGAGATTGTTGATAGAAAGCACTGGCTTACTTCCTCAGAGATGAGTGATATGGTCTCGATTGCCGGTTCTGCACCAGGCGGGGTAGCAGTAAACTCCGCCGCTTTCGTTGGATACAGGCTGGCAGGAGTTTCAGGTGCAATGACCGCTGTATTTGCGATCACACTGCCCACGTTCTTTATCGTATTTATATTAAGTATCTTTGGAATGATGTTTAAAGATGTTCCCAAGGTGGAGGCTGCTCTGAAAGGTGTTCATGCAGCAGTTGTGGCTTTAATTATAGTTGCTGCCTATAAAATGGGGAAATCCTCCATCATAGATTTTGCTACTCTAGCTATTACGGGAAGTTGTGTTGCCCTGCTTTTATTTACCAACATCCATTCTGTCGTTCTTATTTTGGCTGGCCCAATTGTCGGCATCCTGATTATTGGGATAAAACGAGGGATTGGCATTGCAGCACCTACAGAAAAGGAGAAACAGATCAAAAAAACAGATCTGAATTATCCCGAATACTACATTTAAAAGGTGATGATTGCATTGCTATGGGAGTTGTTTTTTGTATTTTTAAAAATAGGGGCGTTTTCGTTTGGTGGCGGATATGCCGTCATGACTCTCATTGAGCGGGAGGTGACAGATCGCGGGTGGATCAGGCCTGAGGAATTTCAGGAAATCGTTGCTATCGCGGGCATGGCTCCCGGCTCTATTGCCACAAATACAGCGACTCTAATTGGATATAATCACTTAGGAATTACGGGTGCAATCATATCAACGGTTGGCATTATTTTTCCTTCTCTCCTGATTGTTATTGCATGTTCTGCCCTATTTTTAAAGCTGCAGAATAATGTGTGGCTGCGTTCATCCTTTTATGGGCTGCGCCCCATTGTCACAGGATTAATTGTTTATGCTGCGATACACTTCGGGGTTGGGCGAGATACGGGAACGGTTTTTAACTGGTCCACCTTTGGAATGTTAATATTGTGTGCAGGTAGTCTGATTGCTGTAATGAAATATAAAATTCATCCATTTGCAGTTATTTTAATGGCTGCTGTAGGTGGAATTATTCTTTTTTGAAGTAGAATGATAGCATCTTAAAGCTCCTGATTTTATCTCAGGAAGCGTTAAGATGTTTTTTATTTTGTTTTGTTCCTCCGCATCAAGATCATCAAACAGTACATATTACGCATTTGGCGATATTTTATATTGAAATTGAACTGTTACAATGAAGGGACACTCGAGTAAGCAGACATGCTGGGAAGGAGCAAGCTGATGAAAAGAAGAATACTGGGAAAGACCGGACTTGAAGTACCTGTATTGAGTTTTGGGGCCTCCTCACTGGGCTCCGTATTTCGAGATATCGATCGAGGTGAGGGGATTCGCACAGTACACGCCGCTGTAGATGCAGGGATGAACTATATAGACGTTTCACCTTACTATGGATTGACGAAGGCGGAGACGGTGCTAAGTGAGGCCATTCGCAGTTTGCCGCGCAGTTCATATATGTTATCAACCAAAGCCGGACGGTATGGGGAAAATGAGTTTGATTTTTCGCGTCAGCGAATTCTGAATAGTGTGCAAGAGAGCCTGGATCGACTGCATACAGACTATATCGACATTCTGTTCCTGCATGATATTGAATTTGTACCAGCAGAGATTATTATCGAAGAAGCTTTTCCAACGCTGCTGCGTCTGAAAGAGCAGGGAGTTATACGACATGCGGGCATTTGTGGCTTACCCTTGCCTTTATTCGAGAAGGTTCTGCCACAGATCGATGCGGATGCGATCATCTCGTATTGTCATTATTCATTGAATGATACCTCGTTATTATCGTTATTGCCCTTGTTGGAAAAAAAAGAAATTGGCCTCGTCAATGCTTCGCCTCTTTCTATGGGCTTGTTGAGTACCCGAGGGGCTCCTGCCTGGCATCCGGCAGATAATCGGGTGAAACAGATCTGCCTGAAGGCTGCCCGCTTCTGTGCAGAACAAGGCAGTGACATTGCCATGCTGGCCGTACAATTCTCCACGTCGAATGAACGAATTCCGACAACACTGGTGAGCAGTGCCAGCCAGCGCAATATCCTCAATAATGCAGCCTGGATAGAGGAACCGATGGATCAGAGCCTGCTGGATGAAGTGCTCCGCATTCTGGCTCCATTGCATAACGAGACGTGGTCAAGCGGACGACCTGAATATAATATTAAGCCAAGCAACACGACAGCAGAAGCATCCAAGGGGGAACAACGATGAGAGCCATTGTATGTGAAGAAATAGATCAATTGAAACTCCAGCACCTGCCTCAACCTGAACGAGCAGAAGGAGAGGCATTGGTTGCCATTCGGCGGATTGGGATCTGTGGAACGGATCTGCATGCATACAAAGGCAACCAGCCATTCTTTACCTATCCTCGTGTTCTGGGTCATGAACTGGCGGCTATTATTGAAGAGATCGGTCCGAACGACGCAGGATTACAGCCTGGGGATCAGGTAAGTATTATTCCGTATCTGCACTGCGGTCACTGTATTGCATGTCGCAGTGGAAAAACCAATTGTTGTGCGTCCATGCAAGTCATGGGTGTACACGTAGACGGAGGCATGAGAGAAAAAATCAGCGTGCCAGTCTCACATCTGCTCTCAGCAGAAGGTTTGACGCTGGATGAGACGGCAATGGTAGAACCATTAAGCATTGGAGCCCATGCCGTCAGAAGAGCAGGAATTAAACCTAGTGAGCATGTGGTTGTGATTGGAGCTGGCCCCATTGGATTGGGTGTGATGGCATTTGCCAAACAGGCGGGAGCGCGTGTTATTGCCGTTGATCGTAATCTGGACAGGCTGGAGCTTAGCCGGACTTGGGCTGGAGCGGATGACCTGGTACAGGCCAATGAACATACTGTACAACAAGTGGCTGAAATTACGGGAGGCGACTATGCTACGGCTGTCTTCGATGCAACAGGTAATGTGAATTCCATGAATGAGGCTATTCAATATGTGGCGCATAGTGGTCAACTCATTTTTGTAGGACTGGTGAAAGCGGATATTACCTTTCATGACCCCGAATTTCACAAGCGGGAGATGAGTATCCTGGGCAGTCGAAACGCAACCCGTGAAGATTTTGAACAAGTCCTGTCGACCTTGCGTCAAAAGAAATTAAGCATGGATGGGTATATCACACACCGAGTGGAATTTGATGAGTTACCTACTGCAATAGACCAATGGTTATTGCCAGATTCACATGTAGTCAAAGCTATCGTTGAACTATAATATCAATTAATTATAATAACAGAAAAAAACGCTCTCTGACCTTGTTGAACAAAACTGTTCATCCATAGGGTAAGAGAGCGTTTTTTTATTTTTCCGGATTTGTTACAATGCCCGCATGTGGATCAATGTGACGCACAATGGACTTCAACCAGATCATCTCCAGAACATGTACCTCATAATAAAGTGCACCCGGGATCTGCCTGATCCATCCTTCCGCCATAGCAAGTTGTGTTGAGTTAGAAGTGGCTTCCAGCGTTCCAGGTTCACGGCGCAGCCGTTTGCGTACAGCTTCTTCAACTTGAGAGCTTTGTGTGGTCAAAATGCTTACTTTGCGTTTGGAAGAAAAGCCCCTGAACGCAATGTACACCATTTCATAAGCAATAAGGTAGGCGATTACGGAATACATCGCTTGGTCCCAGCCAAAGACAACACCAGCGGCTGTCAGTATCAACAAGTTAAGCAGCATGATTATTTTTTCGATAAGCATCCGTTTTCCGCTAAATACACGTTCAGGTGGGCGGGAAGACGGATCACCGATTTCCAGCGTATCCAGTGTCCCACCATACCGCACGACGAGCCCAATTCCGAGTCCGAGGCATAATCCGCCAAACATGGCGGCAGCCAGCGGATGCTCTACAAGTGGCGGCATGGGATGAAGCACGATGGCACCGATCGAAAAGACAACCAGACCCAGAACAGTAACCAGTACAAATTTCTTCTGCACAATCTTGTAAGATAGAAATATAAACGGAACATTGAATAAAAATAGGAACAATCCAATCCTCATTTCGGTCCAGTGGGCGAAGAGTGAGGAAATGCCTGTAATGCCTCCAATAATAATCTTATTGGGGTGTAAGAACAATTCAAGTCCCACGGAGGCCAGAATTCCGCCCGCAATAACGAGAAACAGGTTTAACCAGCGGCGGGTAGACGATATCCTGGTCTTGGCGGTGTTTGGCACCGGATTAGCCGATATCAGAGGTGCTTTCATAGGTCATCCTCCTTAGTGCGGCTTTCGAGCCATTCTCCCTGGGTTAGTCACAGAAAGATCGGCGTAACAGCCGCGAAGTACGTTAGTATGTCTGTTCTGTACAGACATAGGGAATTATCCTTCTTTCTGCAAAACCTTTGGTTCTTCTTTCTTTTTCCGAGGATCTTTGAACTTGAATATTTTATCCAATAAACGGAATACATGTTTGGACTCTTTGGTTAATAAAGGACCCAGAATGGCCAGAATCAGGACATACAGCGCGGCAAACGGTTGAATCATTGGCAACAGTCCCCCGGCTTTACCCATGTTGGCCAAGATGATGGAAAACTCACCCCGTGACACAATGGTTAATCCAATATTGGCCGATGCTTTGGGTGATAGTCCTGCACTGCGTCCGGCCATCATACCCGCCAGGAAGTTACCGAACAATGTAATAACAACTGCAATCAGAGCTAACCATACGGCTTCGCCACCCAAGGACAACGGATCAATGGACAATCCAAAGCTGAAGAAGAAGATTGCTCCGAAGAAGTCACGGAACGGTAGAATCAAGTGCTCAATCCGTTTTGCATGTTCTGTTTCAGCAAGCACCAGACCAACCAGTAATGCACCGATTGCTTCGGCAACATGAATAGTTTCAGAGAAACCAGCTACGAGGAACAAGGCTCCAAATACAACGAGAGAGAATAGCTCATTCGATCGAATTTTAAGCAATTTGTTTAGTAGCGGTGTTGCTTTGCGTCCAAGGATAATCACGATAAGCATGAATCCGAGGGCAATAAGTGCGGACATGATGACGCCTCCGATGGAGGATGAATCACTAAGCACAAGTCCGGACAAGATCGAGATATATACAGCGAGGAATACATCTTCGAACATAATAATACCCAATATCATCTCTGTTTCCGGGTTGGCCGTTCGTTTCAAATCCACGAGTACCTTGGCCACAATGGCACTGGAAGAGATGGTAGTTATACCTGCGATAATAAGTGCTTCTGCAACGGGGAAACCGGACATAAAACCAAATATTAATCCCAGTGTAAAGTTAATGCCGATGTAGATCGAGCCGCCAACTGCAATAGAGCGACCCGATTTAATTAAACGACCTACCGAGAATTCAAGTCCAAGGTAGAAGAGAAGGAACAGGATACCGATCCGACCCATAAATTCAATAAAAGGCTGACTCTCAATAAAGCGGAAGTCCAGATGCCAGATTTTCATAGCATGTGGCCCAACGGCCATCCCGATCAGAATATAAAACGGAACGACCGAAAATCTTAGTTTTGCCGATAAAAGGCCGGCTGCCGCAATGAGCACAAGGGCCAGACCTACTTCGAATATCAAATGATCCATCTATTTACCCCCTTCCAGTCAGGAGGAGGGATTTAAACAGTTTCTGCTGATTGCGTTCGCCAACGGCTACCACCGTGGATTCTGCACTGATAACTACCTCCGGACCTGGGCTGATATGTTTTTTGTGATTTTTCTCTACAACGGCGATAACCGTTGCCCCAGAGTTTTGACGTACGTCCAATTCACCGATGGATTTGCCGATACTCCCAAAGGATGGTTCGATTTTGTACCACTCGATAATCAGGTCGTCAAACGTTACTTCAATATTTTCAAGCTGCTTTGGTTTGTAAGTTAATCCGCCAACAATAGCAGCAATCTGTCGTGCTTCGTAATCGTCAAGTGTGATCATCGAGATGCTTTGATCGGGATCATCATACTCGAAGTGGTACATTTCCCGGCGACCGTCATCGTGAATAATAATGACAATTTTATCACCGCTGCTTGTTTCAATCTGAAATTTTTTGCCGATTCCCGGCAAGTCTGTTTCGCGTACATCCATGGATTGTTGCCTCCTTATAATTAGGGGCTGGCCACAGAAGACAGGCTTATTTCCCGAAAATGATTAATCTGCTGCTCAAAGGAACATCAAAAGATGCGGGTAAACAGAGCCAGAAATTCCTGACACAGCCATATGATTTGAATTTGTCGGTGTAGGTACAACAAAAATAGGTACTGTCATAAACATGGGTTTATCTAACGTGTGCTAAAAGGGTTATAAGTTATGCACAAGCACACCGTCTTTAAATACAGAGGCGTCTCTATGCAAAAGCAACCTGTAAATACGTCGTAACGGCTAGTGAAGAGCGTTCACGTATTTTGGTGCTATAGGGGTGAGGGATACATACATGCTGGTAAACTTAATAGGTAGCAGAAATAATCTGCGTTTAAACAGACAATACCACGGTTTAAAGGACAGACCCGTTGTAGGGATTCGCAGCATCAATAACAATGCGAGGACAAGAAAGACAGGCTTATTATGCGTAACCGCAATCAGCTTGGACATAACTTGTGGGTATTTGCGAATGACCGGTTTCTGCTGGGATTCGGGTATTTGCAACAGCACTTCCTTGTTGGAAGTTGCTTCTACAGACACCCCAACGGCAGATTCGGTCTGCATCGGAATAGGGAAGCACAAGGCTTGGAAAACGCACAAAATGATAATAATAGTGTAGTGGAGTATTCTAAGTTGTTGTCTCATTTTGGCTTCCCTCCTTTTCCGTGAAACATACTGTTATTAAAATAATAACACATTTTTGTCTTAACTCCAAACCTCTTCATAATATACTGAGAAATCATGACACGCTTTCCATCAATCCGCTTCGTATATCCCCATCGGCCTTGCCATATACTTTGAACAGGAAGGAAAGGAGTGATTCTTGTGGAACTGTTTGCTGTATGGACCGATGTATCAGGGCAAGAGGAAGCGGATCAATTTTATCGTTGTGTCAAGGAAAAAACCAAAGGTTTACATATAAGTAAAAGAGGATTCCGGCTCACCTTCAAACATAATGATGGAAGAGCAACCTGGGTGTGCAGAGGGAATGAGAATCACGAAGACTTCCAGCAATGGCTTCCCCGGATTAGTGATCTGCTCTCCCTTGGACTCGCCGACTTCATTATGGAGACACAAGAAAGGAGCATGGTGGAGGCTATGATCGCCAAGGCGTGTTCTGTCATGGATGAGCATGAGGTGGAAAAGGTCAATCGAATCTGCATGCCACTTCTATTAAATGGTGATCTGGATCAGCCCGGACTTCGGGAGCGCCGCCGTACTACGTTAGCCAGTGGACTACGGCAGGATCTGGAAGATGTTCACTTTTTTCACCTTGAAGGTATTATCAATTTCCGTATACGGCCATATAAGCAGGAACTTCAGGAATTAGTGGAGTATGCGCTGGATGAATTTTGGATGGATCGGCAGTATGAAGAGTTTATGGGGCTGTTAAAATATTTTGTGTTTTTTCAAGAAGCCAAAGTTCCTCTGGTTCATCTTGTACACAAGGGAATGCATGAATTTCAGGTCCTGGATGCTGGACTTAATCTGTTACCCGTGCAAAAGGATGAACAGGTTGTTGTAGAAATGCCGGGTCTGGAACTGGAGATGGATATTGAAGATATGATTGTAAGTACACTCATCTCGATCTCTCCTGAGAAGGTCATGCTTCATACACGCACCCCGGATCTGCCAATCATCTCAACCATATGCCAGATCTTTGAAGACAAAGTGCAAATATGTCATCATTGCCCGGAATGCGAAGTGCTGCGCTCAGGATTGTTGACAGGTCTTGACGCAAGTGATCTCGGCAATTATAATAACTGTTGATCCATGAATTTTTCATGAGAACCATTGAACCAAAAGCGTTGACAAAGACAACAACCACACGCAAGATCGGTGCAGAGAGAGGAACCTAGGCTGAAATTTCCTCCGGATATCACGTATGGTTTACCCCTTTGTAGCTGCAATTTTGAAAGTGGAGTTAGAATATCGCCTTTATTGGGGATTATCCGCGAGTAAGGATCTGCCGGGTCATGCCCGTTACCGTCATGCCAATGAGGGCTGTATTTCCGAATATGGATGAATCAGCTGAATTAGGGTGGAACCACGAGTATATATCACTCGTCCCTTTGCCGGGACGGGTGTTTTTTGCGTTCCTTTGCAAAATGACTGGAATAGCAATAGATAATCAGTCCATAAATATCTGGACATGAAGGTTACATTAACAGGAGGAATGAGACAAATGGCAGTGAACATTAAATTACCGGATGGTTCGGTGCGTGAGTACGCGGATGGCAGCACCATTGAGGACGTAGCCGCTTCGATTAGCAGCGGATTGCGCAAAAATGCCGTAGCCGGCAAGCTGGATGGTATCGTGGTGGACTTGTCCACAACACTTCATGAGGGAGCATTGGTGGAGATCGTAACTCTGGATTCACCAGAAGGACTTGAAGTGATGCGTCATAGTACAGCTCACTTGATGGCTCAAGCAGTGAAACGTTTATATGGTAACAAAGAGGTACGCCTCGGTATCGGCCCTGTCATTGAAGATGGTTTCTACTATGATATGGACCTCGAACATGCGCTCAATCCTGAAGATCTGCAAAAGATCGAGAAGGAAATGGAACGTATTGTGAACGAGAACTTGCCAATTGTACGTAAGGAAGTTAGCCGTGAGGATGCAATCAAAACGTTTGAAGAAGTGGGCGATCCTTACAAACTTGAGTTGATTCGTGATTTGCCAGCGGACAGCGTGATCACGATTTATGAGCAAGGTGAATTCTTCGACTTGTGTCGTGGCCCTCACGTACCGTCAACTAGCAAAATCAAAGTGTTCAAACTGATGAATGTCGCGGGTGCTTACTGGCGTGGAGATAGCAAAAACAAAATGCTTCAACGTATCTATGGTACAGCTTTTGTGAAAAAAGCTCAGCTGGACGAGCATCTGCACTTCCTCGAAGAAGCTCGCAAACGGGATCACCGCAAGTTGGGTAAAGAGTTGGAAATGTTCACATTCTCCCAACTGGTTGGTCAAGGCCTCCCAATCTGGTTGCCTAACGGTGCGAAGCTGCGCCGTACTCTGGAGCGTTATATTGTGGATCTGGAAGAAAGCCTGGGATACCAGCATGTATACACACCGGTTCTGGGTAACGTGGAATTGTACAAAACATCTGGACACTGGGAGCACTACCAGGAAGATATGTTCCCGAAAATGGTTATGGATAACGAGGAACTCGTTCTCCGTCCAATGAACTGTCCTCACCATATGATGGTGTACAAGTCCAGCATGCACAGCTACCGTGATCTGCCAATCCGGATTGCCGAGCTTGGTATGATGCACCGTTATGAAATGTCGGGGGCATTAACAGGTCTGCATCGTGTACGTGCAATGACACTGAACGACTCACACATTTTTGCGCGGCCGGATCAGATCAAAGAAGAGTTCGCTCGTGTTATCGAGTTGATTCAAACAGTGTACAAGGATTTCGGTATTAACGAATACCGTTTCCGTCTGTCCTATCGCGATCCGAAGGATACCGAGAAATACTTCCAGAACGACGAGATGTGGGAGATGTCGCAACGCATGCTGCGTGAAGTTGTGGAAGAACTTGACCTTCCTTTCTATGAAGCTGAAGGTGAAGCGGCGTTCTACGGTCCGAAACTGGATGTGCAGATCAAAACAGCCTTGGGCAAAGAAGAGACATTGTCTACGGTTCAACTGGACTTCCTGTTGCCTGAGCGCTTTGAACTTGAATATGTGGGAGATGACGGACAGAAACATCGTCCGGTCGTTATTCACCGCGGTGTAATTAGTACAATGGAACGTTTCACAGCATTTTTGCTGGAGAACTTTGCAGGAGCTTTCCCGCTGTGGTTGTCTCCGGTTCAGGCAAAAGTGATCCCGGTATCGGGAAACTTCGACGATTATGCGCGTGAAGTGGAAGCGAAGCTGAAACGTGCGGGAATCTCTGCTGAAGCCGATCTGCGGAATGAGAAGCTTGGATATAAAATCCGTGAGGCGCAGCTTGAGAAAATGCCTTATATGTTTGTTGTTGGTGAGAATGAGCGTAATGCAGAAGCAGTATCTGTGCGTAAGCGTGGAGAAGGCGATCTGGGCATGAAACCGGTCGATGAAATTATCGCTCAATTGAAAGAAGAAATTGCAACACGTTTGGTATAAATGAACATATGAACTATCAGATAACCAGTGCATAAGTTGCGCTGATCACTCTGCATAACGCCTGGATAACATGGGATTGACCTATGTTATTCAGGCGTTTTTTCGTAGTGTTTGCAGTAAAAAGTATAGATTAATTGCTTTTTGGAAAACCTTTGCAGTGAGGGGGAGGTTATACAATGAAAAAGCAATTCTCAATTCAAAAGAAACATATACGGGGTTTATTGGTTGGCTGTGTGATGTTCGCCGGGATGATGATTAACCTGAATCAGGCGGATGCCTATACATTTGAAGAGGAAAGAACAGTACTGCATGTCGAGAGTCAGAGCAGCAGCAGTGAAGGTCCGATTATTGAAACTTCGAGCAAGTCTAGTCAAGAATTTCCGGAACAGGTCAGCCATCAATACAGCGATGAAGCCCAGCTGACGACCATGGTGTATATGGCTTTATTGTGGTCACCACAACCAATGGTCATTCCAAGACCTGAGCTTCCAGAAAAACAAGTGGCAGATCCGTCTATGCCGGTGCTTGCTCCGCGTTCAGAACAAATCCTGGGTACACAAAAGGTTACAGCAACGGGATATACGGCAGGTGTGGAGTCTACAGGAAAAGGACCCAAACATCCTCAATACGGAATTACGTATTCTGGTGTCAAAGTACGTCGTGATAAAGAAACAGTTTCCACGATTGCAGCTGATCCGAAGTTGTTCCCAATGGGTTCCATTCTGTATATTCCGGGCTATGGATACGGAATTGTTGCAGATACCGGTTCAGCGATCAAAGGTAATAAGATTGATCTGTATTTCCCGACAACCAAGCAAGTGTACAAAGAGTGGGGCAAAAAGGATGTGGAGGTACAGGTGATCAGGCAAGGCGCTGGAAAGTGTACAGAAAAGATGCTCAGCGAGTTGGCCGATGCGATTGATGTGTACAAATCTGTACCGGATTCCTGGCTGGACAAGGCCATTTAATTTCACATGTGAACATGAATAACAGAAGTGCTCTCTCCACATAATATTGACTGGGGACGAACCCCGCGGTGCAGCAATGCATCGTAAATATGAAGAGAGAGGTGATTCGTTGTGGCTAAGAAATCACAAGGGTACCAAACGCCAAACGAGAAGTACAATGCAGAGTTTGGAGAAGAGAATGCAGCAGCAAAAGTGAAGCAATCCGCTCAAAACAAAGTACAAGATAATTTCCAAACACCTGATGAAAAATACAATGCCGAGTTCGGTGTAGAAAACACAGGCCAGACTGGCCAAGGTCAAGGCAAAACATCAAAATACAAAAAATAATTGAAGATTCATTAATCTAATGATGATTCAGCACCCTGGAGCAGTAGCTCCGGGGTGTTTTACATATGCGAAGTTTTTTACATTAATATCCTCCCATCTCAGTCTCGAGACCGAGATGAATTCCATCTGCCGCCGCTGTTCTCATTGTCTTGTCTGAGTTACACTGGATACATAATACAGACAAAGGAGACATGACCGATGAAACGATCGACGCGTGACCGCTGGTGGGTTGGCATACCTCTTATTGCTATTGGTGCGATGATCTTGTTCAGACAATTGGGATATGACATTGATGTAGGATATATTTTCAGAACATATTGGCCGTTATTTCTAATCTGGTGGGGGGTCAAAGGAATCTCCGAGATTCGTCGCAACGGGGGCTACGCCTTTATTGGACCGGTAATTGTACTGGCTATTGGTGGTTACTTTCTTGCCCGTAACCTGGGATGGATTGATTACTCCATGGGGGAGTTCATTCGTTATCTGATCCCGGTTATGCTGATTGGCGGAGGATTATTTGTACTGATTGGGCCACGACGTCGTGATCGGAGACATCATGACAAGATGCAGCCACCTCCAGCACCTGAGCAACCTTATAAACCGTTGGCTCCGGAGGATCTGGAGATGCCTTCGTCGTTTGACGAACAGTTCGAGAAAACATTTGGCAAACCAAAACAGGAACAGAAGAACGATGCACATGGCCCTCATTTCACAGGATCAACGGATTCATCATCACAAGGGCAACAGTATAAGAAGAAACATCAATCGTATAACTCTAACGATACCGGATATGGAGAACATTATGGTGATGGCTACGGAAATGGTTATGGGGATTATGGCAGTGGCAATACCATTAACAAATCGGCGTTCATCGGTGATCTGTACATGGGGCAGGAAGTGTTCTCGTTGAAACCAATGAACATCTCGGCTTTTATCGGAGATACTGTAATTGATTTGACCAAGGCACAGATTCCTTATGGGGAGACAAAGATTGTCATTTCTTCATTTATTGGGGATGTGAAAGTATTTGTTCCAGAAGATATGGATCTGGGTGTGACGGTGACGACAAATTCCTTCATTGGAGATATGTCACTGTTGAACCAGAAACGCGGCGGATTCCTGAGTAGTGCCCAGGCTGAAACTGCCCATTACCATGAAGCAAGCAAAAAAGTACGGATTATTGTAAGTGTGTTTATCGGAGACGTCAAAGTGAATAAGGTGGGTTAACGCATGATTCGAACAATTCTCAAGGCCAATAAATGGGAACTGATGATGTATTTTGCGCTAACTGGTCTGATTACGCTGGGCGGATTCTATCTATTGTATGGAGAGGTGTTGATGGGGGCTGGTCGTCAGCGGGCATGGACCTATGTTGCCGTTGTTGTGCTGGCCACCGTTATCACCGGATATATCGCTGCATTACGACTCCAACGCAAGATCGACCTGCTTGATCTCAACATGTTGAAAGTGTCCAAGGGTAATCTGGCGGTGCGCATGCCTGAAGCGGATGACGCTTCGTTTGGTCGTGTCTATCAGGAGTTCAATGTCATGATGGATTCGATTGAGAAAAAGATGAGACTGCTTCAGCGCCTCGGTGAGCAGGAAGTCATTGAGAAGGAGCAAGCCTCGGAGCGGGCTGTGCTTGAAGAGCGCAAACGAATGGCAAGGGACCTCCATGACACGGTTAGCCAGCAGTTGTTTGCCATGCATATGTCGGCTTCGTCCTTACCTCGTCTGCTGGAGATGAATCCGGAACATGGCGGTAAAGTACTGGACCAGTTAATCCAGATGTCACATATTGCACAGCGTCAGATGCGAGGACTGATTGCTCAACTTCGACCGGTAGAACTGGAAGGGCGTGACCTTACCGCAGCACTGGATAGTTGGTTTCCTGATTATTGCAGGCAGAATGGTCTTAAAGGTGTGAAAGAGCTGGAACTGGATGGCGGAATCTCGGATGCCATTGAGCACCAGCTGTTTCTTGTTATTCAGGAGGCAGTTGCCAATGTCGTGAAGCATGCAGAGGCGGGAGTGGTTAGTCTGTCCATACGGGAGAGTGAACATCAGATCAGCATGAGCATCAGCGATGATGGTCAGGGATTTTTGCAGCAAGCGGAGCGTCCGGGTTCATACGGGTTATCTACCATGCGTGAACGGGCGGAGAAGCTTGGGGGGCAAGTTCAGATTATATCGAAGCCGGGAGCGGGAACGACGGTACGGGTATTGATCCCGAAATTTCCGAATGTTTCTGAATGAACTAGAGGGGGAGACGGAATGAGTGGGAAAGTAAACGTAATGATTGTGGATGACCATGATATGGTACGAATGGGGTTGAAAACGTATCTGATGTTGGAACCTACTTTTCATGTGATGGGAGAAGCGGGCCATGGGCAAGATGCGCTTGATCAGTTGCGTAAGTTAAATGATAGTGAAATGCCGGATCTGATCCTGATGGATCTGATGATGCCGGTAATGAATGGCGCTGAAGCAACAAAAGCCATCATGACTGAATTTCCAGGGATGAAAATTGTGATGCTCACCAGTTTCCTGGAGGACGATCTGGTTGTGCAAGCGATTGAAGCGGGTGCGGTAAGTTATGTACTGAAGACAGTCTCTGCTGAAGAACTGATCTATGCTCTTCAAGGGGCCTATAGAGGCATGCCTGTTATGACAGGTGATGTGTCGCAGGCATTAACCCGGGGAATCAGACAACGTACAGCGAGAGAGAGTGAATCAGGTCTGACTGAACGGGAGAAGGAAGTGTTGCTGCTTATTGCAGAGGGAAAGACCAACAAAGACATTGGGGAAGAATTACATATCAGTATCAAAACCGTCAAAACACATGTGAGCAACCTGCTGATGAAATGTGAGATGGACGATCGTACACAATTGGCCATCTATGCGCATCGTCAGGGTTGGGTGAAAACGAAAGGGTAAAATGCTGTTATGACGGGGAAAAGAGTCTATTCATACGTGCTTTTATCTCCTTTTTAATTGTTTTTAAGGTACGGTTAAGGTTTAAAGTACAAAATAAGGACAGTTAAAGAATATCTCTTGGGAATAAGAGATTGGGAGGTAGAGAGGCATGGACGAACGCAACTATAGATCGAACCGTCAAGACGAGGAAAACGAAACCAAACAAACGGAGAACCGCAATTCTTCCGGAACGGACGAATCCTCCTATTATTATTCTTATGGACCTTTTCAGTCCGTGAATCAGGAAGATACAGCAAATCACATGGGAAGCAATAATCAGCGTGAAGAAGGAAATGTAGAGATTACAAAACCTGATCCGGTGAGACCCGTACCTACTTACTATAATAGTGAATCATCTGAACAAGCGAAAAGATCATCAGGGGGCGGTGGAAACGGCTCAGGTAACGGTGGAGATCAAGGGAATGGCGGCAAAGGCAACTGGAACTATAATAACCGCAAGCCACGTTCTTCCGTAAGATCACTTCTATTTTCCTTTATTGCCGGTATGCTGGTCATCACTGTTCTCATGTACACCGCTGATAGAACAAACATGTTCACACCGGAGACGGCACTTACGAACACGGACAATCAAAGTTCAGGACAGGAAGCGTCTACAAACACAGGCGGAGGCAACAATGTCACAGCGTCGTTACTGCCAACAGGCAAAGAAGATGTGTCTTCCGTAGTAACAAGTACAAGTCCGGCTGTCGTTAAAATCGAAACACTCGCAAAGCAGTCCTCACGTACAGGATTGGGTCAGGGTGGATCAAATACAAGTGATCCGTTGTACCAATACTTCTTTGGTAATGGGGGCGGAACGGAAGGCAATCAAGGCCAAAGCCAGCAACCACAAAGTAGTAATCAGCTTGTACCTATGGGCATTGGTTCCGGGTTCATTTTTGACAAAGAAGGATATATCCTGACGAACCAACACGTTGTTCAGGGTGCAGATGTAATCCAGGTGACCCTGGAGAACAACAGTAAACCTTATGAAGCTAAACTGCTGGGAAGCAGCTTTGATCTGGATTTGGCTGTATTGAAAATTGAGAAAAACAGTGGTGACGATGCGTTCCCTGTAGCTCCACTGGGTGATTCCAACAGTACTCAAGTCGGTGAATGGCTTGTAGCTATTGGTAACCCGGAAGGATTTGAACACACCGTTACAGCAGGTGTACTGAGTGCCAAAGAACGTACAATCAGCATTCCAGATGAAGAAACAGGAAAAACACGTGAGTACAGCCATTTGTTGCAAACCGATGCTTCGATTAATCCGGGTAACTCCGGTGGTCCGTTGCTTAACCTGAATGGGGAAGTTATCGGAATGAACGTTGCAGTAAGCGCAGATGCACAGGGAATTGGTTTTGCAATCCCGTCGAGCGTCATCTCTGAAGCCGTTAAATATCTCAAAGAGAACAAAGAAGTTCCCAAAGAGCCAGTACCATTTATCGGTGCATCTCTGATGGCTCTCACGCCTGAAGTTGCTAAACAAATGGGAACAAATGTTACCGAAGGTTCAGTTGTAGCCAGCACGATCTTCCAATCACCGGCTTACCAAGCAGATCTTCGTGCATATGATATCATCACAGGTGCTAACGGTACGCCTTATGCGACAAGTCAAGACCTGATTGATTTCATCAAGAAACAGAAGATCGGCAGTGAAGTTACATTAAACGTGGTGCGTGACGGTAAGAAAATGGATCTGAAAATCAAAATCGGCAATAAAAATGATTTTGATACTTCACAAACAACAGATACACAACAGCAGCAACCATAAATATCAGGTGAGGATTGACAGAACGGAAGGGTTTGAAGGCCCTTCCGTTTTTTTGCCCTGATGGAGCAATGTTACAATGGACCAGCAAGGATTGGAGACCGCCTACTTGAAGATGCAGATTGTGCTTCTGCCTGTTACAATGGGATAAAACGTTAGGATAAAGGAGAAAGACCATGCGCTCAACTATTTTGATTGTGGATGATGACGAAAAAATTGTATCCATGCTCCGCCGGGGGCTGGCTTTTGAAGGATATGAGGTACAGACGGCTTCCAATGGAGCCGAAGGCCTCAGCAAACTGATGGACAAGGAGCCGGACATCGTTGTGCTGGATGTGATGATGCCGCAGATTGACGGATTTGAGGTATGTCGCAGATTGAGAGAAGCAGGTAGCAAAGTGCCTGTGCTAATGCTGACGGCTAAGGATGAAGTACAGAGCCGGGTGACCGGACTGGACACAGGAGCCGATGACTACCTTGTAAAACCTTTTGCGCTGGAAGAATTATTGGCACGTGTCCGTGCATTGCTGCGCCGCAAGTCTGATAGTGGGGGTACGCCGGACAACCGCTTAATGTATGAAGATATCATTTTGGACAATGACTCACGTGAAGTATTGCGAGATGGGCAGCGTCTGGAACTGACTGCCAAAGAATTCGAACTGTTGAATCTGTTCATGCAAAATCCAAGACGGGTACTGTCCCGCGATCTGATTATGGATAAAATCTGGGGTTATGATTACAGCGGTGAGTCTAACGTGCTTGAAGTGTACATTGCCATGCTCAGACAGAAGACTGAAGAATACGGTGGCAAACGTCTAATCCAGACCATCCGGGGAGCCGGTTATATTCTGAGAGGTGACTCCTGACATGTCCATTCGGTTAAGACTAACCGCATGGTATTCTGGTATTCTGGCCGCCGTGCTTATTTTTTGGGGCGTTGTCATCTATGCCTTTGTTTATTTTAATTCCTATCAGGAAGTCGAACAGCAATTAAAGGTGAAAAGTGCCCGGATTACGGATCAAATTGGTGTAAATCCTCTTTCGCAGTCGTTGGATCTGGACCCATTTACAGAGAGCCAGCTTCAGGAGGCACAAATTTACATTCAACTCTGGGATTATCAGAGTCGCTCAGGCATAATTTCCGGCAATATGAAAAAACTGGAGATTCAGTTTCCGGTATTAAAAGCCAATGAAATTCTTGAAAAGCGAGGCATATCCAAGATCTATGTGGATGGTACACCGTTTCTGGTGAATCAGCTTCCCCTTTCTCTTCAGGGAACCAATGAAGTACGTGGGATTCTTCAGGTTGGTGCCAATGTAAGTTCACAGGAGCGCTTGCTGGAAGCGTTGCTTAATATTTTGGTTTTTGGCTGGCTGGTAGCGATGGCATTGGCTATTACCTCAGGTCTCGTCTTGGCTCGCAAGTCGATGCGTCCGCTCGTGACTGTCATTGATGCCGCCAATCAGATTCAATCTGGAGATGACTTAAGTGTACGTATTCAATATGCTGGGCCTAAGGATGAGATCGGGCGTCTGATTGAAACGGTGAATAATATGCTTGAACGTACAGAATTGTCATTCCGTGGTTTGGAGGAGACGAATGCTGCCCAGCGCCGCTTTGTATCCGATGCATCGCATGAACTGCGTACGCCGCTGACCACCATTCGCGGGAACGTAGACTTCCTGAAGAAGCTGTGGGATCAGGAAGGAAGCGACCGACCGAATCTGGATGAGGAGACTGTCAAACAAATGTCGCTGGAAGCCATTGAAGATATGGCGGACGAGGGAAAACGTATGAGCAGGCTGATCAGCGACATGTTATCGCTGGCGAGAGCGGATACGGGTCAGAAAATTGAACTGAATCCGATCCCGCTGCAGATACTCGTACAGGAAGTAGCACGCAGAGCACAATTTCTGGATCGTCAGGCAGACTGGCTTCCAGGAGATTTTTCCATCCTGAACGGCATTTATGTGAATGGTAGCAAGGACTATCTGCAACAGATGCTGTTTATTTTCATCGAAAATGCGTTTAAATACACACCTGAAGGCTCTGTGACGCTGGATGCCGTATTATACAAGGGCCAGGTGGGACTACGCATTAGCGACACCGGTATTGGGATGGATCGGGACGAAGTGCCGTTCATCTTTGATCGTTTCTATCGGGCAGATGAATCCCGTGGGGCTACACCGGGCATAGGTCTGGGACTTTCGATTGCGAAGTGGATTATTGAGGAACACCATGGATCGGTTGAGGTTGTGACCAGACGTGGAGAAGGAACCACCTTTATTATCTGGTTGCCGGTTGTCTTTGCTCCGCCTATCGAATAAAGGTATAATAGACAGGACTGCAATTACATCGGCAACGTTGCCGAGAAAGAAAGCGGGTGGCAACCAAGTGGAAGTACTACGAATTTCGCCGCGGGGATATTGTTACGGCGTTGTGGATGCGATGGTGCTCGCGCGTCAAGCGGCACGCAATCTGGATTTACCACGACCTATTTATATATTGGGTATGATTGTGCATAACCAACATGTGACGGATTCCTTTGAAGATGAAGGTATTATTACATTGGATGGTCCGAACCGGATGGATATTTTGAGCCAAGTGGAGAGTGGCACGATTATTTTTACAGCTCATGGTGTATCTCCTGAAGTGCGTAAGCTGGCACGGGACAAAGGATTGACAACAGTGGATGCAACATGCCCTGATGTCACCAAGACACATGATCTCATTCGCGAAAAGACAGCAGAAGGTTATCAGATTATCTATATTGGTAAAAGGAATCATCCTGAACCAGAAGGTGCTGTTGGCGTTGCGCCAGACCTCGTTCATCTGATCGAGAAGGAAGAAGAGATCGAAGAACTGAACGTACCTCCAGGCAAAATCCTTATTACGAATCAGACAACGATGAGCCAGTGGGATATCAAACACATTATGAGCCGTCTGCTAGAGAAGTTTCCGGGAGCTGAGATTCATAATGAAATTTGCCTCGCAACTCAGGTTCGTCAGGAAGCTGTTGCTGAACAGGCAGGTCAAGCGGACCTGGTTATCGTGGTGGGTGATCCTCGCAGCAATAACTCTAACCGTCTGGCACAAGTGTCGGAGGAGATTGCGGGTGTTACGGCCTACCGTGTATCCGATGTTTCCGAGATTCAGCAAGAATGGCTGAAAGGTGTAAATAAGGTGGCGGTTACTTCGGGTGCATCAACACCAACCCCGATTACGAAGGAAGTCATCCTTTACCTGGAGCAGTATGAACATGACAAGCCGGAGACGTGGGAGATCAAACGTACCGTGAACATGAGCAAACTGTTGCCTCCAGTTAGAGAAAAAACACGTACACCTTAGGCGCAGCTAATGTAAAAGTAAGTCTAAGTGTATGTGAATTAAAAACGAGATGTGAATGAGAAGAATCCTGTTACGCAGATCCGAATGTCGGAGCCTGTGGAGTAGGATTCTTTTTGTATATGGATAAGGAATGTGTACCTTGACGCAATAAGAGAACTATGGTATATTCACTTTAACGGATAAAAGCTTAAAAGCGAACAAGCGTTTAAGCGCGACAGAGTTTTTATATTTAATCAGACGCACGTTAAGAAATGATTGTGCTCTCATACAAGGAAGGATGGGAATTAATATGATCGTTATTGCAGGCAAGGCTACACCGGAGGAACAGATTCAGGATATCGTTGCAGTTATTGAAAAAGAAGGGCTTCAGGTGCATATCTCTCGCGGAGAGGATCGTACTATCATTGGTTTGATTGGTAAAGTTGAACCTAAAATGCAAGAGCATCTTCGCCAAATGAAAGGTGTCGAGAATGTCGTGAAAATCTCGAAGTCCTACAAATTGGCAAGCCGCGACTTCCATCCGGAAGATACGGTGATCTCCATCAAAGGTGTAGATATCGGCGGAAAAGAACTTGTTGTCATGGGCGGACCATGTGCGGTTGAATCCGCTGCACAGATTGATGAGATTGCCGGGCTTGTGAAAGCTGCTGGTGGGCAAGTGTTACGTGGGGGAGCATTTAAGCCTCGTACGGGTCCTTACAGCTTCCAGGGAACGGGCGTAGAGGGATTGATCATGATGGCGGAAGCAGGCAAGAAACATGATCTGCTGACCATTACAGAAGTCATGACACCTGAGTATGTAGATATTTGCGCCGAGTACGCCGATATTCTGCAAGTAGGTACACGTAACATGCAGAACTTTGACCTGCTCCGCAAATTGGGCGAGTGTGGCAAGCCGGTATTGTTGAAACGTGGCTTCAGTGCGACATACGATGAATTGTTGAACGCGGCTGAATACATTCTTGCGGGTGGTAACCCAAATGTTATGCTGTGTGAGCGTGGTATTCGTACGTTTGAATCCTACACACGGAATACGCTGGATCTGTCAGCGATTCCTGTTCTGCAGTCTCTGAGCCATTTGCCGGTTATTTCTGACCCGAGCCATGGTACTGGACGACGTGAACTGGTGGAACCGATGACAAAAGCTTCCGTTGCTGCGGGTGCCAATGGCCTGATCATTGAAATGCATACCGATCCGGATAACTCCATGACTGGAGATGGTGTGCAGTCCTTGTTCCCTGACCAATTCGCCAACCTGCTGCAGGATCTGGAGAAATTGGCACCAATCGTCGGTAAATCATTCAGCACAGCCAAACAACCAGCAGAATTTTTCCCGGCACGTGTAGGCGTGTAATAAGAATTTCATAGTCAAGGTCTGGATCATTATCCGGGCATCTCCTCTGATCTCGTTCATTGCAACGGAATTAGATAGATGCTCGGTTTTTTGCATATTTTGCAGTTTTGAACGTATTTATTAATCAATAGTGATAAGAAACATTTATGATGTGAAGTTTTTCCCATGATTTAGGATGAAAAAGGGGTCGCTTTACCGCATTAAACCAGTTAAATGTATATAAAACTAGTTGTTATATGAATTTAGGTTATTTATAAAGTGTGAGTATATCTAACATGCCTTCAAAAAATACCTTACATAAGTATTGACGATGTCATGTTTTAAAATTTATAATGACGACAGAAAAAAATTCGAATTTAGACATTTTCTTAGTGGGGTTGTTTAATGTTCGGAATATTTGGGAGGACGAATACATGTCGGTTGAAAACGTATTGAAATCAATTCAAGAGAACAACATCGAGTGGGTAGATTTTCGTTTTGTAGATTTAGCTGGTCGTGCACATCACATCTCGTTGCCAGCTTCGGCTGTTGATGCAGACACGTTCGTAAATGGAGTAGCTTTTGACGGTTCTTCTATCCAAGGTTTCCGCGGAATTGAAGAGTCCGATATGGTTATGATGCCAGACCCTGAAGCGACTTATGTCGATCCGTTCACTGCACACCCTACATTGAATGTTATGTGTGATATCTTCACTCCGGATGGCGAGCGTTATGAGCGTGACCCACGTAGTATCGCTGTTAAAGCAGAAGCTTATTTGCAAGAGAGCGGTGTAGGTACTGCGGCATTCTTCGCACCTGAATCCGAGTTCTTCATCTTCGACGATGTACGTTATGAGAGCGGCACGAACAGCTCTTCCTACTATGTAGATTCCGAAGAAGCTTCATGGAACACTAACCGCAAAGAAGAAGGCGGAAACTTGGGCTTCAAAGTTCGCACTAAAGGTGGATATGTTCCAGTAGCGCCAGTGGATACACAACAAGATATCCGTAGCGAAATGTGTCGCCTTTTGGAAGAAGCAGGCCTGTCGATCGAGCGTCATCACCATGAAGTGGCGACAGCGGGTCAAGCCGAAATCAACTTCCGTTTTGATACACTGAAGAAAACAGCAGATAACCTGCTTGCATACAAATACATCGTGCACAACACTGCACGTCAATATGGTAAAGTAGCAACATTCATGCCAAAACCATTGTTCGGTGATAATGGTAGCGGAATGCACGTTCACCAATCTATCTTTGATGGCGATTCCCCATTGTTCTATGACAAAGCGGGATATGCTAACCTGAGTGAAATGGCTCTGCACTACATCGGAGGTATCTTGTACCATGCTCCGGCACTGATCGCTTTGACTAACCCTAGTACAAACTCATTCAAACGTCTTGTACCTGGTTATGAAGCACCAGTAAACCTGGTTTACTCCAAAGGTAACCGTTCCGCAGCAGTTCGTATTCCGGTTGCAGCTGTGACACCAAAAGGTTGTCGTATCGAGTTCCGTACACCAGACTCCACAGCTAACCCATACTTGGCATTCTCCGCAATGTTGATGGCGGGTCTGGATGGAATCAAACGTAAAATCAACCCAACTGAGCTTGGATATGGTCCGCTCGATAAAAACATCTATGACCTGTCTGATGCAGATAAAGAAAACATCCGCAGTGTGCCAGCTTCCCTCGAAGAAGCACTTGATGCATTGGCAGCGGATAACGAGTTCTTGACTGAAGGCGGCGTATTCACAAAAGAATTCATTGAAAACTACATCAACCTCAAGCGTGATGAAGCGAAAGCAGTAGCAATCCGCATTCATCCGCACGAGTACAGCCTCTACTTCGACTGCTAATCGGTCGGGGTCGGAACAGTTCTTGTTCCAACTTAAAGCCTCCGGGACACGCTCTCGGAGGCTTTTCCTTGAATTAAACAATGTAGTGCTTTAACTTTGCAGGGTGATAAAGGAATTTGATGACCTGAATTCAACACTTCAGTGCATATTGCCCTTGAAGCAGATAGAGAATACTGATATCATAGCGATAATATTTACTTTGTATGTCAGAGTTACGGATGGAAAGGGCGGGGGATTTTGTGACAAAAAGAGCGTATAACTTTAATGCAGGACCTGCGGCGTTACCACTTGAGGTACTGGAGCGTGCACAGGCGGAATTTGTAGATTTTCGTAATACAGGCATGTCGATTATGGAGATGTCTCACCGTGGAGCGGTGTATGAGTCTGTACATAATGAAGCTCAGGAGCGGTTGTTGTCGCTTCTAGGCAGTCCAAAAGGATACAAGGTTCTCTTTCTGCAGGGCGGTGCAAGCACTCAGTTCGCGATGTTGCCAATGAACCTGCTCGGTGCAGGGCAGACTGCAAGTTACGTAATGACTGGCAGCTGGGCCAAAAAGGCTCTGTCTGAGGCGAAGTTGATCGGCGAGACACATGTTGCTGCATCTTCAGAAGCAGAGAAGTTTATGAAATTGCCGGATGTTTCGAATCTGAGTTTGCCAGAACGTACGGCTTATGTACATCTGACTTCCAACGAAACGATCGAAGGTACGCAATTCAAGTCGTTCCCGGATACTGGTTCAGTGCCTCTGATTGCGGACATGTCGAGTGATATTTTCTGTAAACCATTTGATCTTAATCAGTTTGGCATGATCTACGCGGGTGCACAGAAGAACCTGGGTCCATCCGGAATTACGGTTGTAATTGCTCGTGAGGAACTGGTGAGTGAATCGCCTAAAACGATTCCAACCATGCTTCGTTACAGCACACATGTAGATAACAACTCCCTGTACAATACGCCGCCATCCTTCTCGGTATATATGGTGAACGAAGTATTGAAATGGATTGAAGAACAGGGCGGACTGGCTGGTATTGAGCAAAAAAATACGAAAAAAGCGGAATTGCTCTATAACACAATTGACGCTTCCGGCGATTTCTACCGTGGTTGTGTGGAACCAGAAGATCGTTCCCTGATGAATGTAACCTTCCGTCTTGCTTCTGAGGAAATGGAGAAAAAGTTCATCAAGGCATCGGAGGAAGAAGGATTTGTAGGTCTGAAAGGACATCGCAGTGTGGGTGGTCTCCGTGCCTCCATTTATAATGCTGCTCCTTATGAGAGTGTTAAGGCACTGACAGACTTTATGACCCACTTCCAGAAGACAAATGGATAATTAGTATAGGTACGGTGTGATGGACCTTCGTGTCTAATCCTGTGCCTTACCAGAGCCTTCCACATTGACGTGTGGAGGGCTTTTCTTTAAGATTAGAGGGTTGTCGTCAACATGAAATGAAAAGGAGATTGAACACATATGGCTTTACACATCGTTCTGGTTGAACCAGAAATTCCGGCGAACACAGGCAATATTTCGCGTACTTGTGCGGCAACCGGTACCCATCTGCATCTCGTACGTCCACTTGGATTTCGAACAGATGATGCTACATTGAAACGTGCAGGGCTGGACTACTGGCATGCTGTTCATATTGAATACCACGACTCATTTGCTGAGGTTCAGGAAAAGTATCCGGAAGGTCGTTTCTTCTACGCAACTACGAAGGCCAAGAATCGATACAGTGATTTTAATTTTCAGGATGGAGATTTCCTCGTTTTTGGTAAAGAGACTAAAGGCCTGCCACCTGAATTAATTGCTGCGAATCCCGATACATGTATGAAAATGCCAATGACTGGTGACGTTAGATCATTAAATCTGTCCAATTCGGCAGCAATTATTGTATATGAAGCGTTGCGCCAGCTCAATTTTCCGGGGTTAGAAGGATAAATTGAGGTTATAAATGACGGCTAGAATTCGGTAAAAAAACATTTTTCAAAAAAAAGGACAAAAAATGTTTATTTCCAGCAGGATTCGACAAAATCTTGGCGAATCTATAAACATAGTACAAATGTACCTAGAAATTTAGAGTAAGATAGGAGAGGTGTGCCGTAGCTATGAAGCCAGCTGGAGTAGTTCGCAAAGTTGACCAATTAGGTAGGATCGTATTGCCTAAATCTTTGCGTAAAAGGTATCAAATGAATGAGGGAGATCCTGTAGAAATCTTAGTACAAGGGGACCATATTATCTTGGAGAGATATCGTCCAAAATGTATTTTCTGCGGATCCATCGAGGAAGTCAACGAGTTCAAAGAGCGTTACATATGCGCACAATGTTTAGATGAAATGACTCAGCTTCCACAACACGGATAAGAAATAACGTCATGGGGTCCGTTGACCCCGTGGCGTTTTTTTGTTTTATTCTCAATCGGATGGCATCATTGCAAATTGAAAAAAAGATAAAATACGTAGACTAACCCTTGGTGTAAAGGGGTAAAACCTCATTCCATACGGCATTCAGGATACCTTGCATATTTTCTTCCTCACTATTAATACATATGACAGCATCCTTTGAGGGAATTACGATACACAATTGACCATAGGCTCCATCGGCGCGGTAAGCGCCATGAGAACACATCCAGAACTGATAACCGTAACCTTTTCCCCAATCTCCGTCACCAGTCGTTTCGATCTGCTGGGACGTAGCCTGTCTGATCCAATCCGCAGGTACAAGCTGTGTGCCTTCCCAAAGGCCTTCCTGCAGCAGTAACTGTCCAAATCGACTCAGTTCCTCATTACTTATCCAAAGACCTGCACAGCCGAGTGTTACCCCCAATGGAGAGGTTTCCCACTCTACATCATGGATGCCAAGCGGATCAAATAACCGTGGAGTCAGGTAATCTTTCACGGTTTGGCCGGTAGCAGCCTGTAGCATGGCTGAGATCATAAATGTATCCCCGCTGCTATATGTAAATTGTTCTCCAGGTACCCGGTCCAGAGGCAGAGACATATAATATTTAGCCCAGTCCTTTTCGGTCAATGAAGCTCGTTCATCAGCCCAAAGAGGGGGAGAGTCATGGCCTGAAGACATTCGGAGAAGATCACGCAGTTTCAATTCCTGCGGCGATGGGAGATTGCACTGTGCAGTGGGTGCATGATCATAAGAGAAATAATCACCAAGTGTCGCATCCAGATGTAACAGACCTTCTTTAAGCGCAAGACCAACGGCCATACACGTGAAGGATTTACTGATGGAATGTTGTACCCTGCGCTGATCCTTATCCCGGTCCCAATGGGCAAGCAGATGCCCTTTTTGTAATATGCGAATGGAAAAAACGTTCAATTGTTGCTCCGTAATCGTATGAATAAAACCTTTGAGTTGCTCAGACATATTAACCTCCCTAATATCAGGTGAAACCTGAGTAAAATCGGTTGGTGAAACGTTTCCGTAATTCGAATGCAAAATCAGAACTCATGTTAGTATAAACCTGGTTTGGTGTCAATTAAAGTTGTAATAGCACTGACTAAATTTTCATTTTTTCGTAATAATAGTGTCTTTCGACGCAAATTTAGACTTGAAAAAGCATTTTTTCGAGAAAAAAACGCGAAATTTGTAAAAAGGTTATTGACAGGATTTACTCATCGGGCTTATGATTTATTCGAAACGATTCGAAGAAATCGCTTCCACATAAAAAGTGTTGTAATGAAGTCCATGTGAATCAACGTTGGCTATGTTTTGAAACGATTCGAGAAAATCGTTTCGATAACCCATCGTAATACAAGGGAATCTACAACAGCCTGCAATCCAACGCCAGAGAAACGAATGAGTAAAGACAGCAGGCGATGATGAGAGGGGTTACATTATGGCACATATAACGATCGAAACCGGATCGCCAACCTTATGCATGAACACCAGCATACATGTTGTGTCCAGTGACTCCGGAGAGACTTCAGGCGGTACACTATATCTGTTGCATGGGGCAGGCGATAATGCGAGTACCTGGCAGCGGTTAACCACAATTGAGATGTATGCAGAGCAATATGGCTGTACTATCATTATGCCGGAAGCGAATCGAAGCTATTACACCGATATGGAATACGGCCTGAATTACTTCCACTACATCACTCAGGAGTTACCTGAAATATGCAAGCGTCTGCTCAATCTGAATCCTGATCCGGAGAAAACATACGTCGCCGGTTTATCCATGGGTGGATATGGTGCACTGAAATGTGGACTAACTTATCCAGAGCGATATCGCAAAGTAGTGTCTCTATCTGGCGTAACGGATATCCAGACACGACTTCATGATCCCCATATGCCAGCGACCATGATCAAGGAAATGAAAGCGGTTTTTGGAGAACGTTTACAGGTGAAAGCCGATCAGGATATTTACGCACTGTCGGCCAAGCTGCTGGAACAGGGTGTTCCTTTACCGGATATCCTCAGTTGCTGTGGCGATAGTGACCCCTTCGTAGAGATGAATCGCGACTATGCGAAATACATGCAGGGGACTGCCTTTGATTTTCGGTATGTGGAGACGCCGGGGGCTCATGAATGGAGATTTTGGGAGCACCACCTGAGAACGATGTTTGATTTTCTGTACAACGACAAGACCATAGTAGAGTGAGGAGATGCAATGTGAAACCTGCAGCCGAAGGACCTAGCAAAAAGCTGAAGGGAAACGTGAAGGGCAATTCGCTCTGGACTGAAATCTGGAAGCACCGAATGACATACACCCTGCTTATTCCGGGGCTTGTCTGGCTAATTCTGTTTGCCTACATGCCGATGGGTGGCCTGTCTCTGGCATTCAAAGATTACAAGGCCAACCTGGGAATCTGGGGAAGTCCATGGAGCGGATTCGAGAACTTCAAATATGTTTTCCGTGATCCAACCTTTATCGACGCAGTATGGCGTACGCTGTACATCAATATTCTGAAACTGATTATTCAGTTCCCATTCCCGATCATTCTGGCGCTGTTGTTGAATGAATTGCGGATGCGCAGAGGGAAAAAATTATTCCAAACCGTTCTTACGTTCCCGCACTTCCTGTCTTGGATCATCGTATCCGGGGTAGTCATCAATGTGCTGGCATATGACGGACTGGTAAACAGCGCGCTCGGATTACTCGGATTGCCAACGATTAACTTCCTGGGGTCTGAATCCAACTTTGTACCCATGTTGCTGTTGACTGATATTTGGAAATCAAGTGGATGGGGCGCGATTATATTCCTGGCTGCCATTTCCGGTATTGATCAGGATCAGTATGAATCAGCACAGATTGACGGGGCTTCCCGTATGCAACAGATGTTCAAAATTACTTTACCGAACATCCTTCCAACCATCACAATCATGTTTATTCTCTCGGTTGGTGGATTGATGTCTTCCGGATTTGACCAGATCTTCAACTTGGCAAATGCCGCTACCAAAAATGTATCGGAAGTACTCGATGTATATATCTATCGGATTACGTTCCAGTCATCAACCGATTTCTCATTCTCGACAGCGGTCAGCTTGTTCCGTTCCCTGGTGAATATGGCCTTGCTGCTTCTTGCTGACAGATTTGCCAAGTGGCTTGGCGGAGACGGTTTGTTCCGATAAGAGAGGAGGAAAAATGAGATGAGCAAGAAAGCTAACAAAAAACCGAGAATTGGTACAGAAAAAATGACACTTCTCGATTACATTATTTTTGCCGTATTACTAGTGCTTGCCCTGATGATCCTGATTCCGTTCTGGAATGTCATCATGATCTCGTTTGCAACACAAAAAGAATATGCTGACAATCCATTTTTGATGTTCCCTAAAGAATGGACATTGGATTCCTACAAGGCATTGTTCGCTGACGGAACAATTCTGTCGGGGTACAAAAATACAATTATATTGCTAGTCATCGGCTTGCCACTCAGCTTGTTCCTGACAACAAGCATGGCATATGGCCTTAGTCGCAACAAATTTCCGTTTAAGAAAATTCTCTTTTTCCTGGTACTGTTCACCATGATCTTTAATGGTGGTATCGTGCCGCTGTACCTGATCATGAAATCACTTCATCTTACAGGTACGCTGTGGTCCGTCATTCTGGCGGGAAGCTTCAGTGCTTTTAACATGATTCTGATGATGAACTACTTCTACACCTTGCCTGAATCACTCATGGAATCGGCGAGACTGGATGGAGCCGGAGAGTGGAGAATTTTGTTCTCTGTTGTTCTTCCGCTGGCTACACCAATTATGGCTACAATCACGTTGTTCTACGGTGTGGCTTACTGGAACAGTTGGTATGATGCGATGATATTCCTTCGAAAAGCGGATCAGTTACCGCTCCAGAATGTACTCCGAAATATTATCGTGACATCTACGACGAATGCATCCAATGCATCCAGTGTGGATGCTGCCCAGGCAAGCAACTTCTCAATGGGTATGAAGATGGCGGCCGTATTTGTCACCATGGTACCAATTATGTGTTTCTTCCCAATGCTGCAAAAACACTTTGCCAAAGGGGTATTAACAGGGGCAATCAAGACCTGATATACGTATAGGATTTTGCAATAAAATTCTACTAAAAAACATGGGGGTAAAACATGAAAACGAACAAAAAGTTGTCAGTAAGAGCTCTCTTTGCCATCACGCTTAGTGTAGTTATGCTGATGGTGACCGCTTGTTCCAGCCAAGGAGCTTCAGGTGGTAACGAAAAAGATGCAGAGGGAAATTACAAAGACAACCTGACCATCTCTGTAGCTAACCTGACAGAAATCAAAAACGGGAACCTGGATAATGACTTCCACAAGTTCTGGACAGACAAATTCAATGTAACTTGGGACTACAACTATATTGATTGGGATTCATGGGGCGAGAAGCTTCGTCTATGGATCAACTCTGGCGACTTGCCGGATGTAGCGGTATGGAACTACGTACATGGCGATGCCATTAACAGCATTGAACAAGGTTTGTTCTACAAATTCCCGGATGACTGGAAAGAACGCTGGCCTAACGTGGCAGCAGCTTACAATTTGACGGGTCTTGGAGACAAGTTGGAAGAATTGACGGGTGGAACATATGTCCTGCCTAGACCAATCTACTTCGAGAACAAACCAGCTGACCCACTCACGAACCAAATTGGTGTCATTGCGCTTCGTAAAGACTGGGCTGAAGCGGTTGGTTTTGAACTGAAAGATGCTTATACAACAACCGAATTGAATGAATATGCTGCACTAGTGAAAGAAAAAGATCCAGGCAAAGTGGGTAACAAACTTGTACCTCTGTCCTACAATGCGGCAGATGCCATGACAAACAT
Source organism: Paenibacillus sp. W2I17 (assembly GCF_030815985.1). NCBI lineage: Bacteria > Bacillati > Bacillota > Bacilli > Caryophanales > Paenibacillaceae > Paenibacillus > Paenibacillus sp. W2I17. The sequence continues at coordinate 2,614,552 of NZ_JAUSXM010000001.1, read as the reverse complement.
GATTATGCCGAACAGTGTGCATGCCATGACTGACTCTCCGTTCTACAAAGGTGAAGATGGCCAATTCCACTGGGGACCAGCAGATCCTGAAACGCTGACAGGACTTAAATTGATGCAAAAAGCCTATAAAGATGGACTGCTCAATCCTGAGTTCTACACATGGAAAAACAATGAAGGTCAAAACAATTTCAAAGTAACAGGTACAGCTGCTGTAACAAGTCTGGGCGGACTGGCTTCGTACAGACAAGGTCTGGATTCCGATATGAAAAAAAATCTGGGTGTAGATAGTGATGAACTGGTACACACAGCAATCGTAGTAGGCGATGACGGGAAATACCGTAACATGGAGCAAGCCAACTTCTGGTCTGCATTGATCTTCAATCCGGACATCAGTGACGAGAAATTCGAACGGATCATGGATCTGATCGATTACTCCGCAACAAAAGAAGGACAGTTGCTCATCAACATGGGCTTTGAAGGAAAAGATTGGAAATATGATGAAAACAACGAACTCGTTAGCTTGTTGCCAGAAGGAACGGTATTGGAAGATAAATATCCAGCACGTTTCGAAGGTCTGTATCTGCTGGGTGACGACTTCAGTGTTGTAAACCCTGCAATCAAAAAAGATTACCGTGATAGAGCCGTGAAATTGTTCGAAGAAAAAGCAAAACTCGGTACAGAAGGCAAATCACTTGCAGCATATGATTGGGATATCAACCTGTACGATTCCAAAGCTAAGAGTCAAGCTTCATTCGATTACCAGAACGAATATGCCAACCTGATCCTGAAAAGCGGAGATCTGGAGGCTAACTGGAAAGAATGGGTGAACAGTAAAATGTCCCTGGTTCAACCTTATCTGGATGAGCTAAACGAGAAATTCTAGTAATCGTTCAGTAATTAATTTTGAACCCGGTGCGCGGTCTCTCCCCGAACGCAGCCGGGTTCTTTATTTCAACAACTTGTAGTGGAGGATACTATTGATGAATAACGAGCAGTTGCTAGACTTGGTGAAACAGATGACGTTGGAGGAAAAAACAGCACAGCTTCTTCAGTTGACTGCCAACTTCTATGAAGGAACGAATGTGGAAGGTCAGATCACAGGGCCAATGGAAGAGATGGGAATTACGGAGCAGTCCGTGGATGCCAGTGGGTCCATTCTGGGATTGTCCGGTGCGCAGGCTATCATTGATGTACAGCAAGCTTATATGAAAAAAAGCCGTTTGGGCATTCCGCTTTTGTTCATGGCTGACGTAGTTCATGGATTCAAAACTATTTTCCCGATTCCACTGGCGATCGGTTGTTCATGGGACACAGAACTGGCTGAGAAAAGTGCTGAAATTGCAGCACGTGAATCAGCTGTATCCGGTTTGCATGTTACCTTTGCACCGATGGTGGATCTGGTTCGTGACCCACGCTGGGGTCGTGTGATGGAAACGACAGGAGAAGATCCTTATCTGAACAGTTTGTTTGCGGCTGCGTTTGTACGTGGATATCAGGGCGATAGCTTGAAGGATGAGCCAGATCGTCTTGCAGCCTGTGTTAAACACTTTGCGGCATATGGAGCGGCTGAGGGTGGTCGGGATTACAATACGGTGGACATGTCTGAGCGTAACCTGCGTGAGTATTATTTGCCAGCGTACAAAGCAGCATTGGATGCTGGCGTGGAGATGGTCATGACTTCGTTCAATACGGTTGACGGTATTCCGGCAAGTGGCAATGAGAAGTTAATGCGCGGCATTTTGCGTGACGAGTGGGGCTTTGATGGTGTATTGATCTCGGATTGGGCTTCCATTCGCGAGATGATTGCGCATGGTGCTGCGGAAGATGATCGTGAAGCGGCATATCGTGCCATTCGCGCAGGAGTAGATATGGAGATGATGACACCTTGTTATGTGCATCATTTGCCTGAACTGATTGAGAGTGGTGAAGTGGATGAGAAGCTCATTGATGAAGCCGTTCTGCGAATTCTGCAACTGAAAGAAAAGCTGGGATTGTTCGATAACCCACTTCGTGCAGCTGATCCTGAACGTGAACGTGAGATTGTATTCTCCAAAGAGCACCGTCAGGTATCGTATGAACTGGCAACCAAATCGGCTGTCCTGTTGAAAAATGATGGCAGCGTGCTTCCACTTCAACCTGATGCTAATGTAGCCCTCATTGGTCCTTTTGCACAGAGTCCTGATATTCTGGGCTGGTGGTCCTGTGAAGGGGTTAAGGAAGATGCAGTTAAATTGGGAACAGCTCTGCAAGAACGCCTGACGGGTGGGAAAGTTCAATTTGCTCAAGGCAGTAATGTTCATACGATTACAGCTGAGCAGATTGCCGAAGCCCTGGAAGTGGCAAGCAAAGCAGATCTGATTGTCCTTGCTCTTGGTGAAGACTCCGAGATGAGTGGAGAAGGTGGCTCGCGCACGGATATTCGTCTGCCAGCAGCCCAATTGGAATTGGTTAAACAGCTCAAAGCAGCGGGAAAACCTATTGCCAGCGTTATTTTCAACGGCCGTCCATTGGATCTGCATGGTGTAATCGATGAATCGGATGCTGTTCTTGAAGCCTGGTTCCCAGGTAGTGAAGGCGGAGCAGCGATCGCAGATGTTCTGACAGGTGTAGTGAATCCATCTGCACGTCTGACGATGTCTTTCCCGCAGTCCGTAGGTCAGATTCCGGTCTATTACAACCATTTCAATACAGGTCGTCCACTGAACCCGGAGAAGACGGAAGAACGTTACGTATCCAAATACATTGACAGCCCGAATGAACCTTTGCTTCCGTTCGGTTATGGTCTCTCATACACTTCGTTCTCTTATGGTGATCTTGAAGTGTCAAGTAATGAGATGACTACCGAAGAGTCCCTGAGCATTCAAGTACGTGTAACGAACACGGGTGAGCGCGCAGGCGTGGAGACCGTTCAGTTGTACGTTCGTGATGTAACGGGTGAAGTCGTTCGTCCTATGCGTGAGCTGAAAGGATATGTGAAGCTTGCACTGGCGCCAGGCGAGAGTGGTACAGCCACGTTTACGTTAAATGAAGAACAGCTTCGTTATCACCATTCTGACTTAAGCTACCGCAGTGATCGAGGCGAGTTCCATATTCTTGTGGGTGCAAACAGTCGGGATACTCAGAAGAAATCATTCAGACTTGTTTAATCTTGTGAATGTAAAGAGTAATGTGTCAGGCCTTTTGTTATGGAAGGCCTGATGAACATAACAGGGGAGCGAAGAATGTGGTCAGTATCAAGGATATCGCCAAACAGGCGGGAGTTTCCATCTCTACTGTGTCATATGCGCTGAATGGCAGCAACAAAGTGACCGATGAGACGAGTTCCAAAATTTTGGCCATTGCCAAAGAACTGAACTATGTTCCAAATGCCGCAGCAAGAACACTGAAGAAGAGGGAATCCAAAATTCTAGGTGTTTTCTTGACCGATTTTAGAGGAGATGTGTATGGAGACTTGCTGAGTGGCATGAAATCCGTATGTAATGCTCAAGGCTATGACCTGATCGTGTGCAGTGGTAAACAGTCCCATCGCATGCTTCCAGAGAGGATGATTGATGGTGCGATCATTCTGGATCATACGTTTGCAAGTGAGGAACTAATGCAGTATGCCGATCGTGGGCACAAAATTGTTGTATTGGACCGTGAGATGGATCATCCCAACATTAATCAGGTTCTGCTGGATAATAAGGCCGGGGCAACACTTGCGATGGAACATCTTATTGAACAGGGACATAAGAAAATCTACGTGGTGACAGGACCGGAAGGTTCATTTGACTCTGTGCAGCGGTTAAAGGCTGTGAGACAGGTTGCGGAACGTGAAGCCGATGTGGAATGGATTGAGATCACGGGAGACTTTGAGAAGAGTGGTGGAGAACAAGCCGCAGATCAGATTGTGCAGGTGTATGATGGACCCGCAGCGGTATTCTGCCTCAATGATGAGATGGCTATTGGCTTGTGTGATCGTCTGGCAGACAGTGCACTTGGCGTTGGTCAGGAGATTGATGTCATCGGATTTGACAATATTGAATTGAGCAAGTATGTCCAGCCGAGATTGGCAAGCATTGATTATTCCAAACGCAAGTGGGGATCGCTCGCTGCTGAACAATTGATCAAGATTATTGCTGGAGAACCCGTCGATCATGAACGAATTTATGTGACATTAGTTGAGGGTGGGTCGGTGAATGGGCCTATTCCGTCTGATTCGATTATATCTATGCGGAATGACCGGGCGGTTAGCTATTGATCCCGAATACAGCAAGAGACAAGGCTTAGAAGAATCGAATCATTCTTTTAAGCCTTGTCTCTTGCTATTTCGAGGATGAAGCAATAGAAAAAGCCTCTCTCCGGAGAGAGGCTTGGCCTTTACAAGCCTTTTGTTTTGTCATTGTTGTAGGATGAAGTGAGAATGCCTGTAATGAAGAGAGTCAATACGATTGCAATAATCCAGAATGTCAGTGAAAATGACATACCCTTCGCACCTCCTGCACAAGCTCATTTTCTTCTATTATAACCATTATAGGTAGAAAAGAAATGCTTCACCCTATTATTTGTAAAATAAAAAGTGTGTGGGTACCGGTCTGAGGCTGCCATCTGAAGGGTTATTCACGACCCGATTATTCAGAATAAGCGAGGATGATCCACCGCCATCCAGATTATAGGCGTCAATCACCCCAAGCTTGAACAACCGCCCTTGCAACTCTTCAAGGGTAGCACCGGAACTTCCGCCCTCATTATATCCGTCGACCACAATAATCAATAACTGATCATCCTTATAATTGCCAATGACTGTACGTGGTGCTCGTTTGGGTGATACTTTCCATTTGTCGGGAATTGCGGTTTTACGTCCATTCTGTAGCAGCACGGGTACAAACGTAGCCCCAAATTGTGGTTGCAGGCGATCCAGTGAGTTTTTGTCGAAGAACTTGCCTCCGACAAGTTTGCCGGTATCGTTAAGTCCTACAAAAAACAAATCTTTGAAACTGGCCTGAAAACCATTCACGTACTTCCCGTCCATGACGGTTGTGCTAAGTGGATAACGTTTGCCGCCACTGTCAGCAAATCCACCTGCGTTAATCCCGGCAATTGCACCGTTACGCTTCACAGCCTGCATGGTCGTCTCAGAACGCCCAGGTTCACTGTCTAGAGCCATCTGCATGGCCGTAGGGTCTTTTAGCTTGATCTTCATGGCATAGCCCTTATAGCTGCCAGGATTCACTCTGTACATTTCAATCGTTAGCCGATCACTGTCTACCCGTTCAAATGGAACGCCAAGCTTGGATGAAATCCGTTTGTTGTAGATCGTTTCCGGACGATCCGCTTGGGCGGAAGCCTTCTGCACAAGTGTAGACATCGTACTTGTTGTTTTATTATAGAGCTGTGTCGTTCTTTTAATAGAAGAAGAAGTCTGGACAGCAGCATCTTTTGCCCCCGCAAGCTCTTGGCTAATTGCTTGGGTCCGGGGTGTAATCGTATCCTCTGACAGTTCGGTAGGCATCAAACCTCCGGGTTCAAGTGGAGGACGAAGCAGCAGCAGGCATAATATCAATCCAACAAAAGGAGCGAGTGCAAGCATAAAAAAACGATTAACCTGTTTGACGGGTGTAATCATTTGAGCAGGTCCATCTTTTTCTGGAGTGTCTCCAGTTGTTTTTTGACTTCGCTCAGCTGGGTATACAGTTTGTTGCTGTTATCCGTTTTGTCACTTGCATTATCCTTGGTGAAAGTCAGCAATTCATTGAAGGATTGAACCTGTCCCTGCAGGTCTTCCACTTCCTTTGATATCGTTGTTAGCTGATTTTCGTAGTCGGTTTTTAGCGCTGCAATCTGCTGCTGATTATGGGCTTGAAGCTGGTTAATCATCTGTTGCTGGAGATGGTTACTATAATAGTAGGTTCCAACGACTCCTAGTGCAATGAGAACAATCCACATTACCAGAAACAGCTTGATTGAAGATCCAGCCTTGCCTTTGGCGCTCCGGGTGTGATGGATGTCAGAGGACGGGGCAGATGGTTTCATATCATCACTCCTGGTCATTTATAGGTACAAAAAAATTTCCAGTCCTCATTCTATCATGCCCCTATTGATTACGCAAAAATGAAATTCTTTACTTAATAGAGTAAAAAGAGATTGCATCGGAAGGAAGTCCTAGGATACAATTTCTTATAGATGCAATAAGTAGGAACTTTGGGCAGGTTTTTCGACTTTTTTAGATAGAAATGCAGGAAATTTATACTATATTTTGACCTTTCCGGGAATGGGAAGATGGACGTCATGGTGTTTTTATAACAAAATACAGTGAAAATAGAGCTTTTTTATCGGCTGCCTCCTGTATTTTTCTGTTTTTCGACATAATCCGACCTATGCTTCTTCTATACTCGGATTGTCGCATAGACGATGAAATCATCATGACAGAATTTAAAAGTTATTTGTCCAATACATAACAGGGGGAACAACAATGAAAAAAGTATGGCAGGTGGTCATCATAGATATCCACCCCACCAGCATGCTCGGTACAAAATTGATTTTGGAAGAGCAGCAAGATCTGACGGTACGTGGCATGACTTCGACCGGAACAGAAGGGCTCGATCTGGTGAATATTCACCAGCCTGATCTGATTCTGATGGATTATCGTCTTCCGGAGGGTCAGGCAGATCAATATATTGCCCAGATGAAGAATCTGTCAGCTCACAGTCACATCATTATTTTGACGGATGAAGACAATGTGAAGCTGTTTCGTCATCTGATGAGCCTTGGTGCAAGCGGTATGTTATCCAAACAGGCTTCCCCTAGCCAGCTGATTCATCTGATCTCTGGGTTACGTGAGGGCCATGTGTCCATTCCATTGTCGTGGTTAAACAGTGCGGAGTGGGCGCAACCTGTGGAGTCTCCGACAGAAGCACGTGTCATTGAATTAACAGAAACCGAAACTTTTATCATGGAAAGAATTGTTCAGGGTGTAACCTATGATAAAATAGCGAATGAGATCAACGTTAGCAGACGTTCCATTGATAATTACCTGCGTAAAATATACGTGAAGCTGGAAGTAAGCAGTAGAGCACAGGCCATTGAACGTTATGCCTTGCATGCAAGACAAGTGAAGACGGGATCCTGACGAAACAGGTTTGTTCTTCCCATAATCACAACAGTTCGGTATGCATCCGGTCATATTCGATGGCGAGCAGGAATAGGTTGTAGGGCTGCGGACTGCGAGTACAGTTTCGGAATAGGGATGAAAGGGGAACGGATCGATGAAATATTTCTTTGCTTCCCGTACCAACAGGCTTTTGTCATCACCACTGAGGGATATACGTGAGATGTCTGGCAGGGATTATTTCATTTCTCTGGCAGAAGAATTGCCTGCGGAGGAGTTGTTTCCTTTCAAATTGTTGGAAGAAGCAGCCGTGTCGGTCTTTAGTTCAGGCCCCTCCGCATTGCAATATGGAGAGCCAGCAGGCTACACACCCCTAAGAGAGTGGTTGAACAAAGACTGGAATGCACGCAAAGGCATACGAACGGTACCCGAGCAGATTCTGTTGACCACTGGTACCCAGCAGGCCATCGATCTGGTGATGCGTCTATTGCTTGAGCCAGGAGATTCTGTACTGGTTGAACATCCCACATCTCCAGGCTGTCTTGAGGTATTGGAGATGCAAGGAGCCAAGATTGTGCCCGTAATGGGTGATCGGGACGGCATACTGCCAGACCTTTTGGAGCATCACATGCAGCAGGTTAGACCGAAGCTGCTTTTTGCTGCACCCAGTTTTTCGAATCCGACCGGTGCTTTATGGAGTATGGAGCGGCGGGAGGCTGTCCTTGAGCTGTGTTCGCGCTATGGTGTACTGCTTGTGGAAGATGATTCTTACGGAGAGCTCCATTTCGATGGCCTTGAGCCGGTGGAATTCTATCGTAAATATCCTTCACTTTTTGCACTGGATACTGCCGATCAGGGTGGACATGTTCTCTACATTGGTTCATTCAGCAAAACAGTAGCGCCCGCTCTTCGAACTGGATGGGCCGCTGGACATCCTGCGCTGATTCAGGCAATGGCCTCGGTTAAACGAATTGCAGATGGTCAGTCCAGTCCGATGAATCAGCGGCTGTTGTATCAATTGCTTGCCCATTCCCCATTTCGTTGGAGTGATCACCTATCGATGTTGAATCGGGAGTATAAGACAAGACTCAAACTGATGCTTGAACTGTTGAAGAGGCCGGGCTGGAAAGGGTGTCAGTACAATACCCCTGAGGGCGGAATGTATCTGTGGGTACAGTTGCCGGAAGGATTGGATAGTGGCGCTCTGCTTAAGGCGGCTTTGCCCAAAGGTGTATCCTTTCTTCCTGGATCACTATGCTCCACAGGTGTACAGGATCAACGTTACATCCGATTGAACTTTAGCCATCCGGGCCGGGATGAATTGCTGCTTGGCATGAACCTGATCAGTGAAGCCATTTCCGAGTTTACGGCTCGTAGCTAAGTCAGATCAAAAATAGATTTTGTAGCAAAAATTAAAATTGGTTCATGACCAAAGTGATTACGTTATTGCATCCACTAACATTTTTATATATAATATGAATTAATGAGTTGTTGGTTTCTTTATATAAGCTACAATGGTGGCCGGTTTAGAAAAAGCACTCATATATTTTATCTAACGGGGGAAAATTCAACATGTCTAATATTTTATTTGTTAAAGCAAATGACCGTCCTGCTGATCAAGCAGTCAGCGTTAAATTGTACGATGCATTCTTGAGCGCATACAAAGAGTCCCACCCAGGTGACACAGTTACTGAGTTGGATCTCTACAATACAGATATTCCTTACTATGGCAACACTGTAATTACTGGTGGCTACAAAGCAGCAAACGGCATTGAAGCAACTGCCGAAGAGCAAAAAGCTGCAGCACTGGCTGCACAATTGCAAGATCAATTCTTGGCAGCAGACAAAGTGGTATTTGCATTCCCGCTCTGGAACTTCACTGTTCCGGCTCCACTGGTGAACTACATTTCCTACCTGAGCCAAGCTGGTAAAATGTTTAAATACACAGCTGAAGGCCCTGTAGGTCTCGTAGGCGACAAAAAAGTGGCATTGCTGAATGCTCGTGGTGGCGTATATTCCGTAGAGCCAATGGCATCTGCTGAAATGTCCGTTAAATATGTAACTAACGTATTGAACTTCTGGGGCATTCAAAACCCTGAGCTTGTAATCGTTGAAGGACATAACGCTTCTGCAGATCGTGCTGAAGAAATCGTTACTGCAGGTCTGAAATTGGCTTCCGAAGTAGCAGTAAAATTCTAATAACAATCTTCTATATAGAACACATCAAAACACCTGTAGTCTCCAGTGGAGATTACAGGTGTTTTTTTTGCATTCTCATTTTTTTCACATCCGTTACTTCAGATGATTCCGGTTCAGATATGGCCTGTATTTTTCAAGTACTGCTCCGCTGTTTCAGCGATGTGTGCAAGGTCGTCCTTATTTTCACCAGATACAGAATACGTTACATCGAGTTCATTAATGGTTCGTTCAATCATATCATTATCCTCAAGCATGTGTGCATGCTCGGTTAACGCCTGTACTCCCTTAATTGTCAGAATGTACTTTCCACGGGAGAGGCGTTCAAACCAGCCATAATAATTTTTTTGCAGAATCGCTGCTGCAGAACCTACGCCTGTCTGTCTGGCAAGGTTGGCCGGAGAGGCTTCTCCGTTCGTTCGTAGAGCGGATGCGACACGTAAAGCCTTCTCACGATATGCTGTGACCAGCTGTCTTCGTGTGCTGCCTCCCGTATTGTAGTCTCCGCTTCGTTCGTCGAATTCCTTGAGCAATCGTTTCCGCCGAACTCCGCTTTTACGGGCAACCTGATTGCGGCCAGTGAGGGGGATCAGGGCGGAGGGCTCGCACAATACATCAATCAAGGGAGCTTTGGTTTTGTAAAATGTGACAGTCAGCAGCCCCAGACCAAGTTGTCTGCATAGTGCGGTCAGTTCGCTCCAGCGTTGGTTCACGGCTCCACGTTTGCTACGGTTGCGCTCGACGGCCAGATACACGAACGGGCTAAGCTTCAAGCGCTGCATACCCTGTAACAACAGGGAGAGGTTAAATGTTTTTTTCATCTCCACAATGAGTGGTTCGTCCTGGTCGGATCTGACCCCTACGAGGTCACAATGTCTGACTTCCGCTTTGACGTCGAAGCCACGCTGCTCGAAGAAAGCCTTCACAGGCGAATATAATTCGGTTTCGTATTTCACTGCCATCGTCCGTGCTCCTTTCCAGAAGTGGCCTGTCTCTGACCATGTGTTGTCCGGTTTCCTGAATTTAGAACCCTCATTATATCATATTCGTTCTTTTTTTTCTGAAGGCACAAGATGTCTGATAGAACAGGGAAAAGCCAAAATTCGAAGCGGTTGATTGAAAAAAAGAGGTCAACTTATCCGAATTGCCGCATAGGTATGTAATACACTTTTCACAACAAAACAAGACGTTTGGACAGAGGGTGGCGGTACTACACAGGACCGCAAGATTGGTATTCAAGCAGGAGCCGCAATTCTATTGATTTCTTCATACCATTCGGAATGGTTGACAATCACACTAAAGGAGCCATGGGAGGTACCAAGCATGAATATTTTTGAACGCGTTGCGGAACATCGGGCAGAGAGTGACCGTTTGACATGGAACGGAACATTTGAAGATTATATTGCACTGCTGAGAGAGGACCCGACTCCGGCAATGACGGCTCACGCCAGAGTGTATGAGATGATTGAATCGTTTGGGGTTGAAGAAGTAGGTGGGCATAAGCGGTACAAGTTTTTTGAACAGGAGATCTTTGGACTGGACCGTTCGATTGAAAAGTTGGTTGAAGAATACTTTCACTCGGCAGCACGCCGTCTGGATGTACGGAAGCGGATCTTGCTCCTGATGGGTCCCGTAAGTGGAGGGAAATCGACGCTGGTGACGCTGCTGAAGCGGGGGCTTGAACAGTTCTCGCGGACAGAGAAAGGTGCCATATACGCCATTGATGGATGCCCGATGCATGAGGAACCGCTGCATCTGATTCCACTGGAGCTTCGTCCTGAAGTGGAAAAGGAAATTGGAGTCCGTATTGAGGGTAATCTTTGCCCATCCTGCCAGATGAGACTCCGTACCGAATATGGTGGTGATATCAGCAAGGTGCCGGTGGAACGGGTCATTGTTTCCGAAGATAATCGCGTGGGAATAGGAACGTTCAGCCCATCCGATCCGAAATCACAGGATATTGCCGATCTGACGGGTAGTATCGACTTCTCCACCATTACGGAGTTTGGTTCCGAATCCGATCCACGTGCCTATCGTTTTGATGGGGAGTTGAACAAGGCAAACCGTGGATTAATGGAGTTCCAGGAGATGTTGAAATGTGATGAGAAATTCCTCTGGAATCTATTGTCGCTCACGCAGGAAGGGAACTTCAAAGCAGGACGCTTTGCCTTAATCAGTGCGGATGAAATGATTGTGGCGCATACGAATGAATCGGAGTATAAGTCATTTATCTCCAATAAGAAGAATGAGGCACTGCAATCCCGGATGATTGTCATGCCGATTCCGTACAATCTGAAAGTGTCCGAGGAAGAGAAAATCTATGCCAAGCTCATTCAGCAAAGTGACATGAAGCATGTTCATATTGCACCGCATGCACTGCGGACTGCAGCCATTTTTTCGATACTTACCCGCTTGAAGGAAACGAAGAAACAAGGCATGGATCTCGTTAAAAAGATGCGCATGTATGATGGTGAAGAAGTGGAAGGATACAAAGAAGCTGATCTGCGCGAGATGCAAAATGAGTATCTGGATGAAGGGATGTCTGGCATTGATCCACGGTATGTCATTAACCGGATCTCCAGTGCTTTGATCAAGCAAAATCTTCAGTGCATTAACGCGTTGGACATTCTGCGGGCCATCAAGGACGGTCTGGACCAACATGCTTCGATTACAAAGGAAGAGCGGGAGCGTTATCTGAACTTCATTGCTCTTGCACGCAAGGAGTATGACGAACTGGCCAAGAAGGAAGTGCAGAAAGCATTTGTCTATTCATTCGAGGAGTCGGCAAGAACGTTATTCGAGAATTACCTCGATAACATTGAAGCATTCTGCAACTGGTCCAAGATTCGTGACCCGCTCACGGATGAAGAGATGGATCCGGATGAGCGTCTGATGCGATCCATTGAGGAACAGATCGGGATCTCCGAGAATGCAAAGAAAGCGTTCAGAGAAGAGATTCTGATCCGGATCTCAGCATACTCCCGCAAGGAGCGCAAGTTCGAATACAGCAGCCATGACCGTTTGCGTGAAGCGATTGAGAAAAAGTTGTTCACCGATCTGAAAGATATCGTCAAGATCACAACTTCAACCAAAACACCGGATGCAACACAATTGAAACGTATGAATGAAGTCATTAAACGCTTAATTGAGGAACATGGATACACCGCAGCCAGCGCGAATGAACTGTTACGTTATGTGGGTAGTCTGCTTAATCGCTAATCGGCAACGAACCATTCCGGATCAGGCTCCTGATGCCTGCTGTGAGGCTCCTTCACAGCAGGGTCAGGGCCTTTTTAATTACATGAAGGTCATATTAGTCTAAAAAGCTGACAAATAAGGTTAATTTTAAAGAGAATTAGTTCTAATGGTATATGTATATTTAGGTATTTTAGTCTATAATCAATACATATATTTACAATTTAAAGTAATTTAGTGTTTATTAAGGAGCTGACTGAACCAGATATGAGCAGTATTTCCGCAACAAGACAGAAGCAACTTGATTACATGGGATTAACCGCAGGGGATCTAACATTGCTTGCCGAACATCGGCCTGTTTTTAAAAAAGTCGTTAAGGAAGTGGTGGATCATTTCTACAATCATGTGGGGAATTATCCTGAATTGGTAGATCTGATCGCCCGATTCTCTACGATTGATCGTCTAAAAGAAACACAGAAGATGTATTGGTTATCAATGACGGATGGAATCGTGGACGACGCATATATTGAGCAACGGATTGCGATTGGACTTGTGCATTCACGGATTGGTCTGTCCGAAGATTATTATCTGGGTACCTATATGGTCTACCTGGATATTGCAACGAGCATATTCCAACAGGTTATCCCTGATTCCTGGCATCTTGTCATTCAGGCGCTCAGCAAAATGTTTAATCTGGATTCACAGCTTGTCCTTGAAGCCTATGAGAAGAAAGAAAAAGAAAAGTTACATCAGCTTGCCGATGACCAACAACATACATTACAGGCGATTACGCAGATTACTCAAGAGCTTACAGGCATGATTAGTGAATTAAATGAAAGTGCAATGGCTATATCAAGTGTAGCCAAAGAAACAGCGGCTTCTCAGGATCAGGCTCAGGTTCTGCTCACGGAATTAACAGGGGAGATCCAGCAGATCGGAAAAATGGGTGAACTCATTCGCGAAATATCGGATCAGAGTCATCTTGTCGGTCTGAATGCAGCGATTGAAGCTGCTCATGCAGGAGAGTTTGGACGTGGCTTCGAAGTAGTTGCCAGTGAGGTGCGCAAGCTTGCAGCCAGTTCCCGGGATGCCCAGGGTAAAATTCAGTCTAATCTGGAGCAGATCATGAAGAAACTGAGCAGTGTGCAGCAGGAGTCGGATCATACGTCTCGCGGAGCACGTAGCCAAGCTTCACGCTCGGCTGAACTCGCTGTATTTGCAACAACAATGGAGAAACTGTCTCTGGATTTGAAGAATCTGGAACAGCAGGAATAGAGCTTAAAAGCATTAGGAACCTTCCATACCGTTTCAGGCTGTTTTAAGCTATAATGGGTAGACAAACCTGCCGATGTTATAGAAAATGCAGCCGGAGACAGGGGATTTGAAAGAGGTTGAGGTGATCAGATGGCTTCTATCCATGATGTAGCCAAGGAAGCGGGAGTATCTGTTGCAACCGTTTCCAAAGTGATAAACGATTATCCTGATGTAAGTGAAAAAACACGCAAAAAAGTCAATATAGCCATCGAATTATTGAAATATCAACCCAATGTGGTCGCACGTGGACTTGTCAAACGCCGTTCATGGACGGTGGGAGTACTGTTAACAGTTCCGTTTACGAACCCTTTTGTCTCAGAGTTGTTGGAAGGGATCAAGACAGCGCTGGAGAACAGTGGATATGATCTGGTCCGGTTGTCTACTCGATTCGATGATCCGGCGTACTCGTTCATCAAACATTGCCGCAGTCGTAATGTGGATGGGGTTGTGGTATTCGGGGAAGGCAGAGAAAACGCGAGTATTCAGGAACTGGTGGATGCAGAGATTCCGACGATGTTTGTTGATACAGACATGTTAGGCAAACGTGCCGGTTACATTACTACGGATAACGCGAACGGGATCTCGATGGGTGTCAAACATCTGCATGAGCTTGGGCACCGCAAAATTGCCTATATCTCAGGGACACTTGGACCTGCCGTAGCCAATCTGCGATTGGAAGGATATCGGGAAGGGCTGCGAGAATGCGGCATCCCGTATTCTACGGTATATCTGGAGATCTGCGATTATTCCTTCGACGGGGGAAGCAAGGCTGCCCGACGATTGCTGGCACTTCAGGATCAACCAACGGGAATTGTCTGTGCATCAGACATGTCTGCCTTTGGTGCGATTCATGAAATTGAAAAGCATGGACTGAGTGTACCAGAAGATATCTCGGTTGTCGGGTTCGATAACACGTATTATGCTGAGGTATTCAAACCGGGGTTGACCACGGTGAATCAGAATATCTATTCCATTGGCATTAAGTCCATCGAATATCTGATTGCTATGATCGAGAATCCGTCTTATTCTCCTCCCGTGGTGACGGAACCTTCCAATCTGGTGGTTCGTCAGACGACAGCACCTTTAAAAGTGTAAATATGTAATGACGGTGACACGGAGCACAGCTAAGAAGCTGTGCTTTTTGTCGTTTTGTATTATTGTAAAGTTTTTAGAATAAGTCCTATAGTTTAACGGGTAAACAAAGTTCGCTGGCAATCGTATAATGAAAGTGCTTACAATTTCTATTGAATAACGTCTATCCAATCCTGCACAACGATCTTGTAAAGGGCTGGCGCATGACAGAACAAAGGTTACTCTTCACAAACAACCAACCAAGGAGGAGATCGGATGCATTTGAGAAAATGGTGGAGCTTGTGCTTGTCGGCTGTATTGATCTTCAGTTTGTTCCCAAGTGTGGGAACAGGAGGGACACGTGCTGCGGCTGCGGACGTTAAGACTGGCGATGATGAAGTACTGTTCAAGGCTGATTTTGAAGATGGTGTGTTGGGACAATGGCGTCCACGTGCGAGTGAAAAGCTTGATATCGTAACGCAAGTAGGTCACGACAGTACACGCAGCCTGAGAACCTCTTCCCGTACTGAAACGTTCCATGGACCCTTAATTGAAGTAATAGACCATGTACAGAAGGGCAGCACGGTTCATATTTCGTTTTGGGCCATGTACGATGAAGGACCGGACAGTCAGGTTATTAACGGTTCACTGGAGAAAGAGTACAATAACGACGCTTCAAGTCGAGAATATGCTACGTTTGCCTCTGCAACTCTGAACAAAGGACAGTGGAAAAAAATCGAGGCGGATGTGGTGATCCCCGGAGAAAATAGCGGCATCACCGGATTCCGCATGTATGCAGAGACACCTTGGAAGACGTCAGCGGAAGTGACGCCGGCGGATACGATTACTTTTTACGTGGATGATGTACTGATTACGGAAGCCGAAAAAATTGAAATAGAGCCGAACATTCCAAATCTAGTGGATGTTGTGGGACAACACTATGCAATGGGAGCGGCAATCGACCAGTCTGCACTGGATGCGGAAGATCCGCATTCTCAGCTGTTGACGAAACATTTTAATAGTATTACAGCTGGAAACTTTATGAAAATGGATGCGATGCAGCCTCAGGAAGGACAGTTTGTCTGGTCAGAGACAGATCGCCTGGTGAAGTTTGCCGAAGCAAATGACATGGAAATCAGAGGTCATACGCTGTTATGGCATAGTCAGGTGCCAGAGTGGTTCTTTACAGATCCAAACGATGCATCGAAACCTGCCACGCGGGAACAGTTGCTTGCACGGATGAAAACCCATATTCAAACCATCGTGACCCGGTACAAAGGAAGGGTTCATACATGGGATGTCGTCAATGAAGTCATCTCAGACGGAGGAGGCTTGCGGAATGAGGCCAGTAACTCCAAGTGGAGAGATATTATTGGGGATGTAGATGGTGATGGAGATGACAGTGATTACATTGAGCTGGCTTTCCGATATGCACGTGAGGCTGACCCCGATGCTGTACTGGTGATTAATGACTATGGAATGGAGGGCAATGGAAACAAGGTGAATGATATGGTGAAGCTTGTAGAGAAGCTGCTTGCCAAAGGAACACCGATTGATGCGGTTGGATTCCAGATGCATGTATCCATGTACGGACCGGATGTAAAGCTCATTCGTGAGGCTTTTGAGAAAGTGATCGCTCTTGGTGTAAATGTACAGGTTACAGAGCTGGACGTTTCGATCTATTCGAGTAATTCTGAACTGGAGATGCCTGTCACAGATGAATTAATGCTGCAACAAGCTTATCGTTATCGTGAACTGTTCGACCTGTTCGACGAGTTGGGAAAACGCGGTGTAATGGACAGCGTTACAGTATGGGGACTTGCGGATGATGGTACATGGCTTGATAATCATCCAGTCAAAGGACGCAAAGATGCACCATTGTTATTTGATCGTAAATTAAAAGCAAAACCGGCATTTTGGGCACTGGTGGACCCTACCACCCTTCCGATCTATCGTAATGAATGGACAGCATTGAAGGCCAGCCCTTCTTTCCCGAATCACAAAGGACAGGAAGACATTCTTTGGGGTGCTGTGAAAGGACTCGAAATTAATCATCTGGCAGATGGTACATCTGCGGTTACGGGTGAGGCTCGTATGATGTGGGATGCCAAAAAGGTGAATTTACGAGTGGAAGTGAAGGATACTACACGTCGCAAAGGGGATCAGGTGGAGGTTTTCCTCGCGGAAGAAGTCAAGGGGACAGGCGCTGCAACTTCTGAAGCTGATCTGTCTGCCAAGAAGAAAAATCCGCCGTCTGCAAATGGTCAATATACATTTAAACGGGATGGCGGTAAAGGCAAAGATAAAAATACTTACAACGTACAGGAGACAAAAACCGGGTATGTTGTATACGCATCACTGCCTATGTCATCTGTTTTACTTACCGAAGGCCAGGTCTTGTCTCTGGATTTTCGGATTACGGATGAATATGCTGCTGGAAAGACAGCGACCATTGTTTGGAATGATATTTCCAATCAACAGCCCGACAAACCAGCCAACCGGGGCAAACTGAAGCTTGGTTCTGTCTTGAAACAAACCAAGGTCACTTATGGCAAACCTGTCATTGATGCGAAAAAGGATAACGTCTGGAAAAAGGCTGCATCTGTTAAAACGGATGTCTGGGTGGTCGGAAACTCCGGTGCAACGGCGACTGCACAGCTGTTATGGGATGAGAAATACCTGTACGTATTGGCAGATGTGAAAGATCCTTTGCGAAGCAAATTAAGTTCTAATGCACATGAGCAGGATTCAATTGAAATTTTTATCGACCCGAGCAAAGATCAGACAACATTCTATCAGGAGGATGATGCCCAGTACCGGGTCAATTTTGATAATGAGACTTCTTTTGGTGGAAATGCACGGAAAGAAAGTTTCAAATCAGCTACCCGATTAACAAGCGGAGGGTATACAGTTGAAGTGGCAATCCCACTGGATAGCGTTCGTGCTGAAGAGCAAAGATGGATTGGGTTTGATCTTCAAGTTAATGATGATGGCGCGGGAGATGGCAAGCGAAGCAGTGTGTCCATCTGGAGTGATTCATCAGGTAATTCTTATCAAGATACTTCCGGTTTTGGCAGTCTGTTATTGACTCGTAAATAGAATATTTAGTTGTGAATTAGAATATGAGAATGTTAGCTATTCAACATTGTATATCTGGAAATAAGTGTTGATTTTAAAGGCTGGGACGTTTAGACTATATACATTCAAATAAACGGGTTCCAATGTATGACAACGGCTTCAACTAAGTCTGTGGTCACGAGTCAAATGATGCGGAGGGAGTGCCTGTCATCCAGACAGCGCACTCGCTTCTTTTTTACATTTTTGCATACATATAAGGCATTTCCCGGTTGAAAGGACAGAGTGAGTGGAGCACCTACATGGTACGTACAACTTAGAACTTGTTATTTTATCCTATATTATTGCATCGTTAGCTTCATACGCTGCCCTTGACCTTGCAGGCCGTGTAAGTCAGGCTAGCGGGATGGCGCGGAATGTATGGCTTAGCTGCGGTGCAGTATCGATGGGGCTGGGAATCTGGTCCATGCATTTCGTAGGTATGCTGGCTTTTGTTCTGCCTACGCAAGTCTCCTATTCCACCGGTAAGGTTGTTTTATCTGTTCTACTTGCTATTGTCGCATCGGGGGTGGCCTTGAACATTGCGGGTAGACAGTCGGGCAGGATAAGCAAACTCATGATTGCTGGAGTACTGATGACAGCAGGGATCAGCTCGATGCATTATGTGGGAATGGCAGCGATGTCAACTCCGGTTACGTATGAACCAGGCAGAGTGGTGTTATCCATTCTGATTGCAGCGCTTGCTTCATTTGCGGCATTGTGGCTCATGTTTTTCTTCCGTTATCATCAATCAAGACATACCTGGGTTTACAAGGTGGGCAGCGGTCTCATTATGGGTATTGGAATCTCTGGCATGCATTATACCGGGATGTCAGCCGCACATTTCCATCATTCACATGGCTCCATGGTAAGTTCAGGTATGCAGATTGAGCCAGGCATTCTCGCCTACTTGATCGCTTCGGGCACATTTATTGCTTTGGGCTTGACGTTGTTTGGCATATTTATCAATCAGCGAATGTCACAGAAAGATCAACGGATTCATGAGAACGAGCAATGGTATCAGGCCTTGTATCATAACCATTCAGATGCCATTATTTCAGTGAACAAGGAAGGTATTGTTAAAGGGATTAATGCTGCTGTAACAACAATCACCGGATATCCTGAAAAAGAGGTCATGGATCGTTCCATTGATGAGATTGCTCAGCAAATCGATATAGAGTGGATAAGTGAATTTGATTCCATCGATTGGGATGATCATGGGCTGGAGCAGGCGCACTACATGGCCAAAATGAGAGACGTACAGGGTGAACTTCTGGACCTTAGTATTGTTGTAGTTCCTGTTGTCATTGATGGCAGACATGTGGGAAGTCACATTTTGATCAAAGACGTAACGGAGGAGAAACAGGCTCAGGAGAAGATTCGTCACCAAGCTTTGCATGATCCGTTGACGGGGCTGCCCAATCGGCGCAAGTTGGATGATGTGCTGGCTTGTACGATTAACGATTCAGCAGAAAAAGGGAATTCTTTTGCCGTTATGGTGATGGATATAGATCGTTTCAAGATGATTAATGACTCGCTGGGACATTCCATTGGAGATGTATTTCTAAGAGAAGTCAGCAACCGGATCATGAAAGCCATAGAAACTTCTGATCCCTTGGCTATGGAGAATGTCATGCTGGCCCGGATGGGCGGTGACGAGTTCACACTCGTTGTGACCCAGGACCAAGCGACAGAAGTACGAGTGGCAGAACTTGCAAAACAGATTGTTGAAGCCATTCAGTTACCTTATCGACTGAAGGAGAATGACTTTTACGTAACCGCCAGCATTGGAATTGCGATGTATCCGGATCATGGAGTGGGCGTGGATGCTTTGCTGAAACATGCGGACTCCGCCATGTATGAAGTGAAGAAAAACGGCAAAAATGGTTTCCAATTCTACACTGCCCAACTGGATTCGGAACTATATGAACGCATTGAGCTGGAGGGTTATCTTCGTAAAGCTTTGGAACGCGATGAGATGGTCCTGTACTATCAACCACAGATTCGTACCGAGGATAGCCGAATGATTGGTGTGGAGGCTCTTATACGTTGGAACCATCCACTCAAAGGTCTGCTCGCACCCAATGTGTTTATCCCGCTTGCAGAAGAGACAGGCATGATCTATGAGATTGGCAATTGGACGCTGCGGGAGGCATGCAGGCAGATGAAACTCTGGCATGCCAGTGGCGGACCACTCATTCCGGTATCGGTTAACTTGTCCAGCCAGCAGTTCCACCAATCCAACTTGGTAGAACAGGTCAAGAATGCACTCTTGGAGACAGGGCTGGATGCTCGATATCTGGAGCTGGAAATAACAGAGAGCATGATGATGGATGCAGCCGTATCCACGGCGATCCTGAATGAACTGACAGCACTGGGTGTCAAGATCAGCCTGGATGATTTTGGTACGGGATACAGTTCACTCAGTTATCTGAAGCATTTCCCGATTCACAAGCTCAAGATTGATCGTTCGTTTGTGACGGACATTACAGAGAGTCACAGCGATCAAGCCATTGTGGCGACCATTATATCAATGGCACAGAATCTCAAGATGGAAGTCATTGCGGAAGGCATTGAGACGAAAGGCCAACTGGATATTCTGATGCAGAATGATTGCCGGGAGATTCAGGGATATTATTTCAGTCGTCCACTGCCAGCAAGTGAAGTGGAGCATGACTTTTTTGTACCGCTGCGATTGCAGGGTAATGGTACACCGCCGGTACCATTCTAATTTTATGTATGCCAAGCGGCAAGTTCCCGTGTATGTCAGGAACTTGCCGCTTTTTTATGTCGTATCTTTTATTAAACATTAAACTCATCCATGATAAGAGCATTTATATTTTCGTTTCCAATTAATGATACTTGAAAACCTTACAAAAACTTGCGGTGGTGCTTCTTGCCATCATACGTAAACCAGATCGGTTTATCCTCGACACGTGTCTCCACATGTACCGTACGTCCCCAGAGGCGATACAGATAAGGCATGGTGCGCTCCATATATTTCAGGTCCAACTCGATGCCCTCATATTGATGTTTCAGCACGAGTTCCCCGGTCCGCATATAGTCGGCATCTTGCACGACCAGATAAGGGGAACCTCCGTTGACACGTGAAAATACGAGCTGATCCCGTATGTTCTCCCAGGACTTGTCGGTGATTTTCCAGTCCGGGCCTTTTTTCTCAAATACGTAGAGGTCCAGATCCTCGGTTAATTGTTTGGTCATGTAATTGCGGATAAAGGAGGTATCGGAATCAAATTCACGCACCTCGAACATTTTGGCACGACCTTGCCCCGGTTTGCGGCCCCAACGTTCCTGTTCTTCACGGGTTGGGTTATCCCAGCGTCGTTCAATATCCTCGAAAATCTTCAGTCCCAAATAATACGGATTCAGACTTTGTTTGGATGGCTGCACCACGGAGGAGTTGAGTTTCGCAAATTCGATCGTATCCTCACTGTTCAGATCGAGTTCACGGATAATGCGTTGATGCCAGTAGGATGCCCAGCCTTCGTTCATGATTTTGGTTTCCATCTGTGGCCAGAAATATAACATCTCTTCACGCATCATACTCATGATATCCCGCTGCCAGTCGGTCAACACTTCCGAGAATTCCTGAATAAACCACATGACATCCTTCTCCGGTTCAGGCGGAAAGTGATGGACCTGAATACCTTCGGCGGGTGTTTCTTCGGTCTTCACATCATCAAGCGACCATAGATCATCATAGCGACCTTCCGGCCGTGGTTTTTTCTCACCGCGCTGCTCCCGCATTTTCATCTCCATGTAACGTTGTTTGTCCAAATGGCGGGGTTTAATCAACTGTGGGTCCACATGTTCCTGAATTGCGATCACGGCATCGATAAATGCTTCAACCGCTTCCGTTCCGTACTCCATCTCATAATTGCTGATCCGATCCGCCGTAGCAGCCATGCTTTCGACCATATTACGGTTGGATTTGGAGAAGCGGGCATTGTTTTTGAAAAAATCGCAGTGTGCCAATACGTGGGCTACGATCAATTTGTTCTGAATAAGGGAATTGCCATCCAGCAGGAAGGCATAACAAGGGTTGGAGTTGATGACAAGCTCATAAATTTTACTGAGTCCAAAATCGTATTGCATTTTCATCTTATGAAATGTTTTGCCAAAGCTCCAGTGGCTGAATCTGGTCGGCATGCCGTAGGCTCCAAATGTATAAATAATATCCGATGGGCAGATTTCGTACCGCATGGGGTAATAGTCCAGACCAAAACCATTGGCAATCTCCATAATCTCGGCAATAGCGTATTCTAGGTCGCGGATCTCATCTGTCATCTAACGCTGCCTCCTTCCCGTTTCTGGAAAAAGCTGCGCAAAGCTTTGTACACTTCGCCTTTTTCTTTGATCACATAATACATGAACTGATCCATCTTGATATGACGGTAAGCCGACATCAGTGTGCTACTGCGGTTGTACTGATTCACTTCGCCGTATCCAAACATATTGCTACGTTTCATTAACTCACCGATCAGCTTAACACACCGTTCGTTATCCGAGGTCAGATTATCCCCGTCAGAGAAGTGGAAAGGGTAGATGTTGTAGCTGGAAGGTGGATACCGGCTGTCAATAATATCCAGTGCCTTCATATATACAGAGGAGCAGATGGTGCCTCCGCTCTCGCCACGGGTAAAGAACTCTTCTTCGGTTACTTCCTTGGCTTCCGTATGATGGGCGAGGAAAACAATCTCAACTTTCTCATACTGACGGCGTAGAAAACGGGTCATCCAGAAGAAGAAGCTGCGCGCGCAGTATTTCTCAAATGAACCCATGGACCCGGATGTATCCATCATGGCAATAATAACGGCATTGGATTGTGGAATGATTTTGTCTTCCCATGTCTTATAGCGCAGGTCATCCGGACTGATGTGATGGATGCCTGGCGTACCGGTCGTTGCATTGCGACGCAGATTCTCCAGAATGGTACGTTTCTTGTCAATATTGGACTGCATACCTTTTTTGCGAATATCGTTGAAAACTACCGTATGTGTCTCAATCAGGTCTTTGTCTTTCTGCTTCAGATCGGGTAATTCCAGCTCAGCGAAGAGCATATCTTCCAATTCCTCAATACTCACTTCGGCTTCCACAATATCATGACCAGGCTGATCGCCAGCTTTTTCGCCTTTGCCGGGTTTCTGCGAAGCAGAGGGATCACGACCGATGACGTCTCCGACCTGACTGTCACCGTCTCCTTGACCGACATGTTTTTGCTTCTGGTAGTTATACACAAAACGGTACTCATCCAGACTGCGGATTGGTACCTTGATGATTTGTTTTCCATCAGACATGATGATGTTTTCTTCCGTAATCAGATCAGGCAGATTCTGCTTGATGACATCTTTCACCTTTTGCTGATGGCGTTGTTGGTCCTGGTACCCTTTGCGGTGAAGCGACCAATCTTCTTTCGACACGACGAACGAGTAAGGCTGGTGTGAATTTGACATGTAGGCACCCCCCATTGATTACGCGGCACAGTTTGGCCTGTCGGTAATTAAGTATATTCACGGGCGAGGACGATATGTGATGAGAGTGGATATAAAATGATACAATTACGCAAGTTCACCACAGAGGTAAGGTGAGTCGTAAGAACAGAACTGCACCATTTTTTACAGAAACAGTGAACAAGTGTGATATCCTTCCTTTACAATAGGAGAAAGACATCAATCATTATAATAGTTGCATGTAAAGGAAGGATTTATGTGAATAAAAAGGCGATCAAGGCTTGGATTATGTATGATTGGGCCAACTCGGCTTACGCGACAACTGTGCTGGCCGCAGTACTGCCCGTATTCTATGCTTCGGTGGCTGCAGCAACGCTGGATACGGATACCGCCGCCTCTTACCTGGCCTATACACACTCCATTGGCATGTTGTGCGTAGCTCTGCTAACACCGTTGTTAGGCACGCTAGCTGATTTGTCAGGACGGAAAGGCGACTTCCTGCGTGTATTTGCAATTATAGGCGTCCTTGCCACATTGGGATTCAGCGCAATCGGTGAAGGGGACTGGTTCCTTGCTTCCGCGTTGCTGGTCATATCCACGATCGGTTTTGCGGGTGGGAACACCTTTTACGATGCAATGCTGCCTGATCTGGTACCCGTGGAACGAAGGGACATGATATCCTCCAAAGGTTATGCTTATGGTTATATTGGAGGAGGCTTGCTGCTTGCGGCGAACCTGCTGATGATTCAGCAACCGGGCTGGTTCGGGATGACCAGTACATTGGCAGGCACAAGACTTGCTTTTATCTCCGTCTCGTTGTGGTGGTTGCTGTTCTCGATACCGATCTTTCGTCATGCTCCGAGACGGCCTGCATCACCGGACATGCCCGGCTCGTGGACAGGGTATGCTGCGGTGGGCGTGCGCAGACTGCGGCAGACCTTTCGTCAGATGCGGCGTTTTCCCCAGTTAATCCGCATGTTGTTGGCTTTCTGGTTTTTTAATGACGGCATTAATACCATCATTCTGATGGCTACAATCTATGGGACAAGTATAGGTATCGGCACAACCGACCTGATGCTCGCGCTACTGTTAACCCAGTTCATCGGGTTCCCGTGTACATTGTTACTGGGAGCATGGGCACAGCGTTGGGGAGCAAAGCAGGTATTAATCGTTAGCTTATCGGTCTACATATGTATTGTGATTCTCGGTTATTTCATGACACAAGCGATCCACTTCTACGTGCTCGCCGGGCTGGTTGGTGTTGTGCAGGGTGTGAGTCAATCCACAGCTCGTTCCTTGTTTAGCAATCTGATGCCAGCTGGCAGAACAGGCGAATATTTTGGTTTTGTGAATATTACAGGCAAATTCTCTTCGATCTTTGGTCCATTTGTATTCGGTTATGTCGGACAGATCACGGGTTCCACGCGTTGGGGCATTCTGTCGCTGATCTTCTTTTTCGTCGCTGGCATTGCTGTATTGTTAACCGTGAAGGTACAGAAGGGGATGCAGGATGCTACACTGGCAGATCAGGAAGAAGGGCGTAATGGGAGCTTCAGAGCTCCTGGGAAAAGTTCAAATGTAAAATTGACCTGATGATTGTCCAACGGTTTTCATAGTAAGCTTCTCAACGGATTACGTATGGCTTCAGGCATTGTTCCTCACAGAACATGTCTGGAGCTTATTCGCGTTTGTGCAATCAGAACATAGTTGATCATGAATAAGTGCTTAAACGACAGACAGCAGAATACAGTGAAAGAGTAAGAATTTATGAAAAGGTGAAAATAAAAGATTGACATGATACATTTTGTATCATAGAGTAAAACTATAAATACATATTGTATCTGAGAGTTGTCGAAAGAATACATGTATTTGCATCACTCTCGGGTAAGGTTCCGACGGAATGTTGCAAAATACTGACCTAATAGTTTGCGTAGTATTCGTTTTGCCAAACACAAAAGTAGAGTCTGGTCTATCCCGGCTGCATGCTTATTTTATTGAACAGAGGAGAGGCTGCCATTGATCGACGCTCAAGGTAACGGACTTGTTTTCTTACTATGTGTTCCCCGCAGTGGTAGTTCATTATCCACAGTCATGCTGCAAAATCACAGTCGTATATTCGCCACCCAGGAAATGTGGTTTCTGATGAGTCTTGTCGATCTGCCAAAAACCGATTCACGTGCTTATGGTGGCAGCTCCATCATGCGTCAGTTCTACAATGCCATGGTATCCGAGGATGTCTTCGAAAAGGCGTGCAGAAGTTTTGCTCTTGAGATCTACAATGGATTCCTGGAAGGGAGCGGAGCAGACTTCGTCGTTGATAAATCTCCGCGTTATTATTACATGCTAGAATGGCTGGATCGTCTGTTCCCACAGTCCAAGCGCATTCATCTCCAGCGTAATCCTCTGGCCATAGCAGCATCATTCAAAAAGGTAAACCGCCATACAGGTGAAGGATTCGACCTGACTCATAGTTTACAGAGCTCCAAATTAAATATGAAATCTGTAGATCTCACACTGGGTATGCTCCGCTTGAATGATTATTTTGCCGAACCACACTCCAATGCGTATGAATTGCAATATGAACGATTGGTTTCCAATCCACAGGAAGAACTTGAAAAACTATGCGCGTTTCTGGGAATTCGATATGAACAGGGTATGGAGCAGTATGGACATTTTCTGGACAGTGCCAAGTCTGACATGTTCTACAGTATGGGCGTGGGTGATCCTTTCCTCTCTTCGCATCAAGAGGCACATCAGGGTTCTGTTAACAACTGGAAAAACATATTAGAACCGCATGAAGTTGAACTGTATTGCCGTGTAATGGGAGCGGATCTATTCCATCGAATGGGGTACAGTGAACAGTTGGCGGAAGCCGAACAATGGACGGGTGTACATTATGATGCAAGTCCGGATCAAGAGGTCATCGAGCGGATTACGCATCAGTTGACGACAGCGACTGGTTGCGACTGGCAGCAGCACTATCGGATGCAGCCAGCTGATTCACTCGTCCATGATTCCCATGAAAATCGGAATGATTCAGCTCTCGAAGAACCTGAGAAGATAGATCCCACACTGGCTGCACTGGCAACGATTAGGCAGCTGCAGGCCGCACTAAGGGCGGCAGATCATCGTCTGGAACGAGGATACACTGAGCGAGAACGTTTGAAAGTCCAACTGGCTTCTGCTCAAAGCAAAATACAGCGTATCAAATCATGGGTACCATTTGGTCATCAGATTAGCGCCTGGGCTTCACAGCGCAAGATTCTACGGGGAGGCAAGTCATGAGCGCTATAGCAGGAATTGTACACAACGATGGTCAGCAGGCGCTATGGGAAGACAGCTGGCGTCTGTACGCAAGCCTGGGGCATGTCCCTGCGGATACAACAGGGGTGTGGAAAGGCAATGAGGCGTTCCTCAGCTGTCATGCCCAATGGATTACACCGGAATCGGTTAGCGAGAAGTTGCCTTTATATGATGAGGTAAGTGGTCTGACCATCACGGCAGATGCCATTCTGGATAACCGGGAACAACTGGCAGATCAATTACAGATCTCCAGAGCTGAACTGGCGATGTTATCGGATAGTGAATTGATCTTGCGTGCCTATCAGCGCTGGGGAGACGATGTAGCTGTCCGATTGCTGGGGGATTTTGTATTCGCGATATGGGATGAGCGGAATCGAAAACTGTATGCAGCGAGAGACATTACAGGCATGAGAGCTTTTTATTACCGACATGATGGTTCACGTTTTGCTTTCTGCACACTGATGAATCCGTTGCTCGGGCTTGAAGGGGTACATAAAGAACTTGATGAGACCTGGCTGTCCGAATTCCTTGCCATTCCTGACATGCATGATTCAGCAGATATCAATTCAACCGTATATCGGGGAATAAGCCAGCTGCCTTCCGCACATACACTTGTTTTCCGGGATGGGAGACTGGAGCTGAAGCAATATCATCGTTGGAATGAAGTCGAACCTCTAAGGCTGAAATCCGATGGTGAGTATGTAGAAGCGTTTCGAGAGGTCTTTGGGCAGGCGGTCGGATCACGACTACGAACTCACAGGCAGGTGGCTGCTGCATTAAGTGGCGGGCTGGACTCGGGAGCCGTGGTTTGGTTTTGCTTCCGGTACACTGAGAAGTCAGGGCAAACGGCTGCATGCTTATAGCTATGTTCCCGTGCCGGATTTTACGGATTACACGTCGAAAACGTTGCTTGCTGACGAGAGACCATTCATACGTTCGACCATTAACCACGTCGGGAATATCACAGAGAACTATCTGGATTTTGAAGGCAGAAGTCCTCTCAGTGAAGTAGACACCTGGCTCGACATTATGGAAATGCCCTATAAATACTTTGAAAATTCGTTCTGGATTCGCGGATTCTATGAAAAAGCGAGCCAGCAGGATGCAGGTATTCTGCTCACAGGAGCACGTGGTAATTTCACCATCTCCTGGGGACCGGCTCTGGATTATTACGCCAGTCTACTGAAAAGTGGCCGCTGGTACCGCTGGTTCCGTGAGATGCAGCAGTACAGTGAACGCACTGGCATGCCTTTCTCCCGTATAGCCAAGATCACCGGGAAAAAGGCATATCCGGATTGGTTCAAGGCTCAGTCCAAAGGAGCCAGCCAGGCCGCATCCGTACAGTTGATTCATCCTGATTTTGCGCAGAGAACGGGTGTACTGGAACGACTCAAATCCATTATTGTTCTGCAGGGCGGTGCCCAGGCTGATGCACTCAAAGTGCGTGCCGAGAAATTCAATAATCTGGCCATTGCGAACAAAAACGGTGCTGTAGCTACAAAATGTTCTCTGCGTTACCGCGCTTGGGAACGTGATCCGACAAGTGATGCCAGAGTCATCCGGTTCTGTCTGTCCGTTCCGATTGAACAATATGTGAAACAAGGGACGGATCGTTCATTGATTCGCCGGGCTACTTCACCGGAGTTACCTGACAAGGTCAGGCTGAATCAACGGGTACGGGGTGTACAACCGGCGGATTGGCTGCATCGCATCATTCCGAATTGGGATGCCTTTACGGCTGAGTTACGTGCTTTGTGTTCTGACAGCAAGGTTGCTGGCATATTAAACACGGAGCGTATCAAGTCTGCCCTGGCCAATTTTCCGAGTCCAAGACCTGAACTTGCTTCACATCCAGATCTGCGATTGATGATGCATAGTCTGATCGTCTATCGGTTCATTCGAAAATTCTGAATGAGGGCACATGAAAGGAGGTGAATACGATGCAAATGGAAAAAAAGGAATGGCAAGCACCAGCTCTTGAAGTGTTGGAAGTCAATCAAACGATGGCCGGTACTGGCTACAGACAAATTGACTGGATCACGGTTCACGATGCCGATCTGTACGATCCAACTTCCTAAGTTGTTTAGTTCCAAAACGTGTCATCATACTTAAAGGGCGGAAATGCAACAAATCCAGCTTTTCGCCTCCGCCCTTATATTGAGCAACATGAATATAAGGGCTTTTTTTACATTTAATTACGAAGGAGGCGTCGTTCATTGTTGCTTGTGCATTATGTAGCGTATGGTCTGCGCTGGTCGAGCCAAATTCGAATGCCTGAACTTCAGATTGCACCCAAGAATGCGGAGACGGATTATGATGTAGTGGATGTACACATCGAGTCTGCAGATCTGACCCCATTGTGGGAGGATTGGGATGTAGGCAACGACAACTTTGTGGCACGAGAGGGCAGTCTTTTTTTCAAAATCGAAGATACAGGTCTGTTTCTAATGGAACAAGGAAAGCGCATTGTTGTATCCCCCATACCGGGTGCAGATGAGAAAAAGGTCAGATTATTCATCCTGGGCACATGTATGGCGGTCATTATGATGCAGCGTGGTATTCTTCCATTGCATGGCAGTGCAGTGGTTATTGATGGCTGGGCTTACGCATTTGTCGGACATTCGGGAGCAGGCAAATCGACACTGTCGGCCGCACTGGCATCACGCGGATATCCGCTTCTCACCGATGATGTTGTTGCACTGACCTGGGATGCCGGAGGAAGAGCTATCGTATCACCTGGTTACCCGCAACAGAAGTTATGGCAGCCCAGTCTGGATGGCTTCGGAATGAAGGAACAGGATTATGCAACGGTTCACGCGGAGATTACCAAGTATGCGATACCTGTTCAGCACTATTTTCATGAGATGGCTGTGCCACTAGGTGGAATATTCGAACTTGCTCCACAACCGGAGGAAAAACATACATCTGTTCAACTGATTGAAGTGACGGGGCTAGAACGACTGCATCTGTTATGCTCGCATACGTTCCGTGGTGGACTCGTTGCAAGACAGGGGCTGGCACAGTGGTTGTTCGAGACGGCTTCAAGACTTTCAGCAAGTGTGGAGATTGGCAGATTGGTCAGAACGGGTGCTGAGTTTACAGCATTTGAGATGGTGGATCGGATCACAGATCATATACGTAAAGGAGTGCATTCAGGACAATGACAGCGACTACGCCGATGAATGTGGAAGACCGGGTAACCCGGAAAGAAGGCAATCTGGTCAGTGATATGGGCAGTGAGAAAGTTATGATGAGCATTAGCTCTGGAAAATACTACAATCTGGGGAGTACCGGTGGACGAATCTGGGACCTGATCGCAGAAGAACGCACGCTGGGTGAAGTTGTTGAGGTACTTGCTGCGGAGTATGAAATTGAGCCAGATGTATGTCGTGAGCAGGTGGTGCAATTCCTTGAACATCTGTCCCGTGAAGGTTTAATCGACGTTACTCGCGGAGTGTAGAACCATGTTGCGAAAAATAAAGGTTTATCTCTCGCTCCCGCGGTCGATGCGTCGACTGGTATGGGAGGCCTATATCCTCCTTGGCTGGGCACGCATACAGAAGGCTATGCCATTTGCCAAAATCGCGCCAGGGTTGGGTACACCTATGGTTGAAACACCGATGACAGGACTTGATCGCAGCGAGGTCATCACTATACGGAATATTTCCAAAGCGATATCGCTCGCCAGCAAATATACGTTATGGGAAAGCCGCTGCCTTGTAATGGCGATTGCCGGGATGAAGATGCTTGAGCGACGCAAGATAGAGAGTACGTTATACATGGGGACAGCACGGAATAAGCAAGGACATATGATGGCTCATGCCTGGCTGCGAAGTGGTAAATTGATCGTGACCGGAGCTGATACTATGGACCAATATACGGTTGTCGGTGTGTTTGGCAAACGGTGTCCGGAGAAGGGATCTGGGGAGATTGTCTATGATACATGAAAGTGAACTCTATTCATCAGGGTTTCCGAAGGAGCTTAAGCTGATTTTGAGCATGATTAGAGGTGATCTGACGGCTCTATCCCCTGAAGAACTCAAGGCGGGTTTGCAAGGAACCGATTGGCAGCTCTTTCTGCGGCTTGTCTATCATCACCGCTTATACTCTGTCCTTTATTTGAAAATGAAAGAATTGAACTCTGCAATCATTCCTGCAGATGTTATGGAGAGTCTGAGACAACAATATACGGTCAATACGTTCCGCATGTTACATCTGACAGCTGAGATGGAGCAAGTGTGCGGAGCTTTTCGTGAACGCGGCATCCGCAATATTACACTAAAGGGACCAGCGCTCGCCCATGATCTCTATGGCGATGTATCCATGCGAACCTCCAAAGACTTGGATATCCTGATTCCGTTTGATGATGTGGAGGCGGCTGAAGGCATTCTGGCTACCCTCGGATACGTATCCAAGGAAGCGGAGCGGGCACCTACGGTGCGCAGCTGGAAATGGCGGGAACATCATATCTGTTACACACATCCGGTCAAAATGACTCAAGTGGAGATCCATTGGCGTCTGAATCCGGATTCGGGCAGAGAAACCGATTTTGAATTGCTGTGGAAACGAAGCCGGTTCAGTTCATACACACAGACACCTGTCCGTATGCTTGAACAAGAAGATCTATGGGCCTATCTCGTAACCCATGGTGCAAGACACGGCTGGTTCAGACTGCGCTGGTTACTGGATATCGACCAGATGATCCGCAGCATGCCACTCGATGTGAAGAAAGTAGAGAGACGTCTGAAAGCGGAGGGACGTTTATCGATCGGTTCACAGGCTCTTCACTTAGCCTCAGATCTGCTGAATACGCCGCTTGATGTAGAGTACAGGTCCTTGATGTCCTTAAGTGACCGTACAGGCAAGCGATTAGCCAACGAAGGCGCAAAGTTCATGAACGACATGCTGGAAAGTCCGGCTGATATGAAGTCTTATCAATCGTATTTGTTTAAACTTCGAAGTACCAAACAGAAATGGTTTTTCTTTATTGAACGTTTATATCCAAGTACATGGGATGTGGATCAACTGCCACTTCCGCGTTCTTTGTTTTTTCTGTACTTTCCGTTACGTCCGTTTCTCTGGTTCTGGCGGCGAATTAAAAGGTATACGGTGACGGAAAGGGGTAAAGTATGATCTCGGAATTAAGGTATTTCATGCGAAAGTTGCATCATGTCACGGGGCCCATTTTATATTGGAATCTGCTTGGGATGATCTGTATCAGTCTCATGGAAGGGATCGGTATCTACATGCTTGTTCCGATGCTGAGTCTGATTGGCATATTTGAGATGGGCTTCACAGGCTTAAACATTCCCTGGATTGGCGAAGTGTTGAATCGTTTTTCTGAAAATAGCCAATTGTTACTCGTATTGTTCACCTTTGTGTTGATTGTCTCTGGACAGGCCTGGATGCAGCGTCTCCAGACGATCCGTAATACGCGAATCCAGCAGCAATTTGTACGAACGCTGCGCATGGAAACCTATGGTGCCATCATTAAGGCGCAGTGGTCATTTTTTCTCCAAAAACGAAAATCCGATTTTAACCATATATTAACGACTGAACTTGCACGTGTGAGCCAGGGAACGAGCATTATGCTGCAAATGGCAGCCTCTCTGATCTTTACGGGTATTCAGATCGGTCTTGCTTTCTGGTTGTCCGCCAAGTTGACGGCACTTGTGCTGGTCTGTGGATTGTTATTATTTTTTGTCTTGAGAAAATTCGTCAAGCGGGCCAAGCAGATCGGAGACCAGACCTCTGAATTTTCCCAAAGTTATTATAACGGCATTACCGAGCATTTTAACGGCATTAAGGATATTAAAAGCAACATGCTTGAGCGCTCACACATGAACTGGTTTGAGCGCATGTGCAGACAGATAGAACGCAATGTCATTCAATTTAGCCAATTGAACAGTGGGACACAGCTTATTCACCGGATGTCCGCGGCAATCATTATTGCGGCATTTATCTATCTTTCTCTCCGTGTAATGACGGTGCCTCCAGCAAGTCTGCTGCTCATCATCCTTATATTTTCCCGCTTATGGCCAAGGTTTACGGCAATTCAGTCCAATCTGGAGTACATCAGCTCCATGCTGCCGGCGTTTCGGGTAGTTAGAGAACTGCAAGCGCAGACGGCGAAGAGTCGTGAGATTAGTGCAGAAATTGCTTCAGCAGGCGACGTTGGAACTGATGGGATTCAACCTATGGAACTGAAGGAATCTATCACCTGTGAGGATGTCTGCTATCGCTATGAGGGAAGTGATGCTTACTCATTGAGAAATGTGCAAGCTTCGATTCCAGCAAGGGGCATGACCGCAATTGTAGGTAAATCCGGAGCAGGCAAAAGCACGCTGATAGATCTGATTATGGGCCTCGTAAGGCCTGAAACTGGTCGTATTCTGATTGACGGTGTGCCTCTGTCAGAAGAACGATTATTGAGCTGGCGAAGTTCCATCGGATATGTCTCCCAGGACCCATTCCTGTTTCATACGAGTATTCGTGAGAATCTGCGTCTGGTTGATCCAAATGCAAGTGAAGAACAGATGTGGCAGGCTTTGCAGTTTTCCTCCTCTGCGGCTTTTGTGCGGAAGCTGCCTCAGAGTCTGGATACGATTATCGGTGATCGGGGTATTCGGCTATCGGGGGGCGAACGTCAGCGATTGGTGCTCGCCCGGGCCATGCTGCGGAATCCTTCTGTATTGGTACTGGATGAAGCAACGAGTGCGCTGGACAGCGAGAATGAACAGTACATTCATGAGGCGTTAGAACGGCTAAAAGGACATGTGACCATTATCGTGATTGCACACCGATTGTCCACGATTCGGACGGCAGATCGTGTAATTGTGCTTGATGAAGGTCGGGTGATTCAAGAGGGCGGGTACCAGCAGTTATCTACTGATCCGGTAGGGACTTTCAGCAAACTTTTGAACATGCAAGCGGGTGTTGTGGGGCAGTAAGTGAGTGGACATCAGAAGACGTTCAAACGTGATGATAGAGTATGTATCTTTTTCTCTTTATTCATTTATCTATGGTATAAACAGCAATGGTATCACGTAAAGAGGCGCGCCACGATTGGTGCGCCTTTCATGTAAGTAGTTAGTATAATGAGCAAGAATTAATGAACGAGGGCTGTTTTCGTAGGAAGCGGCAGTTGAAGAGCACCAATCTGCTCCAAATGCTGTACGATCTCTTGCACGGCTTCCTCAATGGACCATTGCTCTGTATCGATGATAAATGAAGGAGATTTGGGTACATCATAGGGGGCGGAAATGCCTGTGAAATGCGGGATGTCACCATTGCGGGCTTTTTTGTATAGACCCTTGGGATCACGACGCTCACATTCTTGGATTGAACAGCGCACATAGATTTCAATGAAATCATCTGGTTCAAATAACTGTCTAACCATCTCCCGATCCTGTTCATGAGGAGAGATAAAAGCCGAAAGTACAAACAACCCGGCATCTACCATTAACTTCGATACTTCACCAATTCGCCGCAGATTTTCTTGACGATCCCCTGCTGTAAAACCGATATCACGGTTCAGTCCATGACGTACATTATCCCCGTCCAGAACATAACAGCGTACGCCTTGATCGTAGAGATACTGCTCCAGGGCAAATGCAAGGGATGACTTTCCTGCACCTGATAACCCGGTAAACCATATGGCACGACTAGGGTGCCCATTATGCTTCTCCCGGTCTTGTCTGTTGATGCTGGATGATTGCCAGGTTATATTGCGTTCTTCCTTCGACATGAGTATCCCGCCTTTTCCCTACCATGATATGTATAATATTTTAACATATTTACAAGATTATAGCACCTTACAGATTTCTTCAAAATAAGCGTGAATCGACAAAATATCGGGTATAGATGTATTACATACATAAGCATTATGCATATATCCAAGGAGTTTTTGCATCGAATGATGCAAAATGCTCATATCGCAGGAGGAACAATGTCATGAACGAAAACATACAAAACATACAAGTTGGGTTCAAATGCCCGGATTGCCAGCAGGATATCCGAGCGGAATTTATAGATGAACAGGTCAGCACGGTTCGTTGTAAAGGTTGTGACAGAGCGTATACACTTTTGAAGCCAACCATCGGTGATGAGATTCTACTGGATTGGGAGCAGGAGGCTTTGTATCACAAGCTGAGGGCAGAGCGGTCTGAACTGGATAATCACAATATGTCGGCCTTGATTATCAAAGTTATCGAGCTGCTTACATGGCGTGATCGGGGAGATGGACAGACCCGTGCCATACAGACCGTGAGGGAATGGCTTGCTTCCAGTGGCAAACCTCAGACCTTACTTGAATTGTTCCATCAATCTCCGCCACAAGCTGAAAATAAACGTTTCGATCGTTGATGATTTACATACATTAGCCGTTCCTGTGGCATATTACCTGAAGGTATTCGTGTGTGCAAACGACTAACCGAATTTTTCAGGAACAGGAGCGGATAGAATGAAGCGAATGGTTCTATATATACTGTTGGGACTGTTGTCCATCAGTATGGTACCGGCACAGACTGAAGCCTCACCGGTTACCGGAGCGTATCACTTTGGCTTCAAAAAAAGTCAAAACGGTCAACTGCCCTCCATTGATCAGGAAGGCTTTAAATCGATCTTACAACATAACGATGCCATTTTCCTGGGGGATACAAAACAGAAGGAATTGTATCTCACGTTTGATAACGGGTATGAGAATGGATTTACACCTGCCATACTGGATGTTTTGCGTACCAAGAAGGTACCAGCTGCTTTCTTTGTGACAGGTCATTATCTGAAAGATCAGCCTGAGTTGGTCAAACGTATGGCGGCTGAAGGTCATATTGTCGGTAATCATTCATGGAGTCATCCGGATATGACCCGCATCTCCAATGAAAAGCTTAGAGAGGAACTCGAGAAGGTCAAGTCGGAGGTCAATCGGCTGACGGGTCAACAAGCGACCTTTTTACGGCCACCGCGCGGGATTTTTAACAATCGTACGCTTGCAGAGAGTCATGCCCAAGGGTACGTGAACGTGTTCTGGTCTGTTGCTTATAAAGATTGGGATACCAATGTGCAGCGTGGTACACAATATGCTCATCAACAGGTGTTGAAACAACTCCATCCGGGCGCTGTCATTTTGCTTCATTCGGTATCCAAAGATAACACGGAAGCTCTGGGTTCCATCATTGATGAGGCTCGCAAGCAAGGATACGCATTCAAAAGTCTGGATGATCTGCGGACCAAAAGTTATTGATCCATTATCATAATGAGCAATGGACCAAGTGTAGGTCATTCAAAAGTTTAGCAAAAATATTAAAGGGCATCCTGAGCGATTAAGCTCGGAATGCCCTTTTTAGTTATAACGGTATGCCAGTCCAAGTATTGGATGTACCACATACAGATCTAGAAGAAAGGATTGGATTGGGTAATACGATACGATGTAGCGTGTAATACTATAAAACAGTACTATAGATGATTCCAATCGTTTTCGGGCCGCAGTGACTGCATACTACACAACCAGCAGTGGTTAGTTCCACACGGGCACCCGTTTGTTCCTGCAAAGACTTCTGCAAATCAAGCGCATCTTCTTCAGCCATGGTGTGCACAACAATCAGCAGGTCTGGATCGATCTGATCCTTATGGCTGAGCGTATTATTCAGCATTTGTTCCAGAGCTTTCTCCCGTTTGCCGCGCACTTTATAGGCAGGTGCCATCTTGCCATCTGTTACCCGGATGACAGGACGAATCTTCAACAGGCTTCCAATCAGGTTCTGCATGCCCGAACAGCGTCCGCCTTTATGCAGATACTCCAGTGTATCGATGACAAACTCCGTGCGTACATTTGATTTCATCGCCTCAATCAGGTGTGTAATCTGAGTCAGGTTTTGCCCTTTATCAGCAGCATGTACAGCTTTCATCACCATCAGCGCAATTCCTGATGAGAGATTCTGTGAGTCAATGACCGAAATTCGCCCTTCCGGGAACTCGGAACTCGCTAGTCGTGCATTTTGATAGGTAGAGGAAAGTTCAGAAGATAAGCTGATATATAAAATCTCATCCCCTTGATCTATGTAAGGTTGAAATGCCGTTATGAAATCAGCGGGGGAAGGTGCAGCTGTTTTGGGAAGACGCCCATCTTGGCTGACACGTTCATATAGCTGTTCAGGCTTAATCTCAGCACCGTCTTTCAGTGATTCTTCACCGAACACGACATATAAGGGGATGATACCGATATCGTGCTGCTGGATCCATTCTGGAGCCAGATCACTTGTGCTGTCGGCAAAAATTTTGATTCGTGACATGTCAATCTCCTTTGAAAACAATGATTTTGGCAAAAAATATAGATTATACTTATGTGTAAACCCATTCATTTTAATTATAAGGAAACATGACGCTGATGCAAAGCGTTACATCAGCGTCATGCCTACCAAGATAAGTCCAACGAATAACAGAATCATGATCCCATTTAATATGGTTCCGATAATGGCAAAAACTTTCTTTCGATTCTTGAGGACAAGACCAATAATTCCGACGATGCCTCCGGCCAGATTGAGAATCAGGCAGACCAGAATGGCTAATGAAGCCAGAACCACTGCTGGATGCAAGGCTATCTCTTCTGTCTGCAACGGGCTTAGAACTCCGATGGACTCGTTTACAGCCATGGTGGCAATAAAGAATATCAGAATATAACCCAAGATTGCAACCAATCCAATGACAAAGCTGGCGATCCCAGGTCCGGAATGTTTCAGTGGTGCCATTGGTTGCCTCTCATGATCTGGCGGGTATGCTTCATACCCATTGTTATTGTATGGATCTGCATGGCCAGGATTCTGATCCGTGTTGTTATAACCTGAATTATAGGAATCGCGATTATCCATAATGTTGACTTGCCTCCCTTAATCATCGTACTGAGTGTTATTAACCTAATCGATGAGTAATGATTCTTCTTATAAAGGTTGTTCAAAAAGTCCGCTTTTGATTACGAAAGATGCCTAACGGCATCATCATCATCGAATATGGGATTCACCCGAAATGTCCGTTGCTCACGTAGTTTCCCTACGCTCCGCTACTCCATTTCTAGCTTCATCCCATCTTCTTGGTACTGAAAACCAATCTTTTTGAACTTGCACTTAAAATACAACGATTACATACCTGTTTACTTTTCCATAATTATCGATAAAAATCAAGGATTTACGCTGGTTTCCTACAATTTATAGGGCAGGGATAGGATTGTTAAGTATAAACAGACATATGATCTTTGAAGCTCCGTCCCGACTGGTAAAGGAGGAGTGGATTCGCTACAATAATAGGAGTGAATTGTAGTTAAATTAAGGGAGAGAACTTATATGCAACGAAGATGGATGATGCTTGGAGCTGTAATGACCATGCTATCGGTGGCGATTGGTGCGTTTGGTGCTCACATGCTCAAGGATACAATTGGGCCCGCGGCCATAGCTACATATGAGACAGGTGTACAATATCACATGATTCATGCATTGGCCTTGCTCATTATTGGCTTGACGGCTGGTCAACTTGGAGCATCGACAAAACTGAAGTGGGCAGCGCGTCTGTTGTTTATCGGAATTATTGTGTTCTCGGGCAGCTTGTATGTGCTTAGTATTTCTGGCATCAAGATTCTGGGTGCCATCACACCGATTGGTGGGGTAGCCTTCATTGCCGGATGGTTGTTATTGGCATTAGATGTGTGGCAGCGAGGTAAGGATCGTTCCTGATGGGTCCAAACAAATCTCGGAGGGTTCAACCTACATGAACCATAGAACTAAAAAAGCAACTTGCGTTAGAATGTCCCGTCATTCTAACGCAAGTTGCTTTTTGTTTTAATCCGATGAAGTTAGTTACAGAAACTCATCGATTTCATTGGTTCGGAACGTATACACCTGTTTTTCATCGACATGGTAGATGCTCACAATACTGGTATCTCGATCAAAATTCAGAATACGGCAAGGAATGCTCTGATGTTTACCGTTCTTGTTATTGACAACAATACGGGTGAGTTTATTCTCTTTAATGAGCGTGTCAATCCACGCGTCAAACGAGTTTCCATCGGATACATTGGATGTTTGGGTGGCAGGCTTTTTCTCGCTAACCGGTTTTTCTTGTTGATTCTGTATTTTGACTGGAGCAGGTGAGGCAGGTGTCTGAGCTGCAGTGGACGCCTTCTGTGCTGCGTTGGCTTTTTTGCGTTCGTTGTGAAGTGTGACGAAAGAGTCCTTCTTGGACTGGAGTGTCGCTTCAATAATTTTGCCTAGCTCTATGCCGGATTGAATCCGAAAGTCCGCAATTTGTTCTTCATTGTTTATGAACTCCAACAGGGACTGCAGTGCCAATGCATTTGAGCGGCTCTTAATAAGTATATCGACATTAAATAAAAAGCCGATGTCCTCTTGATTGGATAAGGTTTCTTTCATTCATCCCAGCCCCGTTAAAAAGTATGTCAGCTCAAAAAAACGCTTCAATTCACTATATCATTAAAAAGGAAATTATCATAGTGCTAGAGACGCAGAAATATGCCGAAACGAAATGAATCTAGCCCCGGAGTGACCCTTAAATTCTCCCCAGAATAGAACAAATATTCTTCTTTTTTCATCCCCTGATCGTCCTGTTTGCCTGCGCCAATCGTGCGGGTCTACTCTATAATTTATTTAATCAGGACAGGAAGCAACAGGGGGAATCGGGAATGGGCAATGCATATCAGGATCGATTGAGATACGTTTATAAAATTACATCTTCCAGAATTAGAAAAGCGGATTATGATCTGCATCTTACTTATCAAGAAGCGACAGTAAATGGAGAAGTGGCATCTATTGGAAACCATCAGGTGTTTCGTTTTATAGATCGTATTCGAGGCTACAAGGAGAGGGAACAAGATCTGGCTAGAATCAAGCTGGAAATCCAACGATTAAAAGCCTTGAAAACCAATGCTGAACATAAAAGAGCAATGAAGAAATTGCATGAAGAACTGAAAAATCTGAAGTTTTCCGATGATTACTTGCTGGTGGTCATTGAAAATAATAAAGACTATGATCGGCTGAATTCATCGAAAGCTTTCTCCATCAACGGCAAGAAATATAAGCGGTTACTGGCTACGACAGGTGGAGCCAAAAGTTCGACGGTCATCTATGTGAGTGAGGATATTCATCCGCTGTTGGAGAAAAGATTGAATAACGGCAGAGATCCCAATAAAGAGCTGGTTCCTGCCAAACTGGAGGCATATAAGGCCTTGGCTTGCAGTACAAGCACGCCTGTATCACATCCCGAGCGGGTATTGGTTGTTCATGATTGTATAACCGAATTTGGCGCAGATATTATTCAGATTGATGATACCGAGACAGAATACCCTCGCATTGAGAGTAGGAAAAATGAGCCTATTCAGATGAATATGAGTGACGGGTTCGGTCTTATCTCTCCTGCACTTAGTGAACTCTGGGCAACCGAGCTGGGACATGCATATATCCCGAGTGGATTTTGTATTCGTAATAGCTTCTGTAAAGGTATGGTCTTTACATTTGATTATCACGAATTTGCTAATCGAGTTGCAGGCAAGTATATGGTGGACGATGCTTGGGGTAATCCTGTGGATATTCGAGAGGTAGACCTGATCATCACAACGTCTATGCTCAAACTATGGAGTTCATACAACAGTATCGACGATTATCTGTTATGTTGCGGTTATTATGGCTACACGTTCAGCGTAACGAAGGTTACACCCGAAGAACTGGAGGATGAGCGTCATTTAAACTACCAGTTTATTCAGTCGCTCCAATTGGATGATAACGAGATTGGTGAACTTATTCGTCCCACGGTAGACTCGATTAAAGATGTACTAGGTGAAGACTATCGCAAGGCACTGTTATTTCTCAAAGGAATTCACATCCATGAGAACGATTATAGAAATAGTCCAGATGATTATATTAAAGGGCTGATGGTAGACCCGCGACTTATAGATGATCCTTTTGTGCGGGGCAAAATTCATACTTTAATACGTAAGCGAATGAATGAAGCCAAGATCGGAGTTCTGAGAGTTAAAGGCAATTTCAGCATTATATCTGGTGATCCCTATACATTGTGTCAGAGCATATTTGGCTTGTCTTTAACAGGATTGCTAAGTTCAGGTGAGTTCTACTCCAGATATTGGAATGAACGCCATGAGGACCGCGTAGCTTGCTTCAGAGCTCCGATGACTTGTCATAACAATATCAAGGTGCTTCGTTTTCAAAATACAGATGAGATGCAGCATTGGTATCGCTATATGAACACGGTCACGATCTTGAATTCATGGGATACGACGACACATTCTTTAAATGGTGCAGATATGGATAGTGATCAGGTCTTAACTACAGATAATAAAACGATTCTTGAGGCAATACAGGAGCTTGATGCGATTGTATGTGTACAGAAAACCTCAGCCCAAAAAATTCCGGATGAAAAGGATCTAATCCAGGCGAACAAAGACAGCTTTGGTGATCTGATCGGTTTTACAACGAACAAAATCACATCAATGTTCGATGTATTAGCCAATTATGATGAGCAAAGTTCAGAATATCAGGAAATGATGTACCGAATTCAATGTGGTCAGCATTATCAACAAAATGCCATTGACCAGGCCAAAGGGATTGAATGTAAAAAAATGCCGAAGCACTGGTATGATATTCGCGCTGCGGTAAAGGACGAGTCTGCCTTGAAAATGGTAGCACACAAGAAGCCTTATTTTTTCATATACAATGACCCGGAGCAGAAAAAAGAATATACAACCTATGTAGAAAAAACGAGTCAGAAGTGCTTGCAGTTATTTGGCATGACTGTTGTTGAGTTGTATTTGAAGAAGGAGTTATCTCCGGATCAGGAACAGTTCCTGGCACAGTATGAACAGAGAATGCCTGTATCCACGGCACCTTCTGTGATGAACCGGTTATGCCATCAAGTGGAAGAAGAGTTCAACAAGTTAAAGCTAAAACAGTCCGAGAGTCCATTTGATCATACGATATTGATGAGTACCAAAAAATACTCACAAGCTCGTTACAAAGAGATTCAACGTTTATATCAGATGCATAACGAAGAGCTACGTAGCTATATGACTAACTTGCGTAAGAGTAAGGTGAAAAAGGAAGAAAGATCAGCCCGATGGCAGTTGTTTGTTTCACGTTTCAAGGAGCAGGCACTGGAGATCTGCAATAACGAAGAAGATCTGTGCAATATGATTGTGGACATGTGTTATCGAAATGCGGAGAAATCAAAGCAATTTGTATGGGATGTCTCGGGGGATCAAATTATTCGCAATCTATTGCTTAGCAATGATCACATCATCCATTATCCGGTTAGAGATCCGGAGGGCGATATTGAATACACGGGAAGAACCTTTAAAATGACCCAAATGCATGTGAAGGAGCAGCGTCTTGAAAATTATTCTGAATGAACGTCATCATGCCGAGCAAGCCATTGCACATGGGAAAATGGATAAGAAGCCAACCAAAACGTTGGCATGTCTGGTCAAATATAAATTTGAACAAGGGAAGAGCGAGCATGAAGTTCATATGTTATTAGACCAATTTATGGCTCAACACTATCCAGATTATAATACTGTTCAATGGGATACGTATCTAACACGTGTCATCAGTCAGACCATGAACTGGATAAAAAAGAGAAAAGAAGATCAGAAAAGTACAATGATTGAAATTAATAAAATACCGATAACGGTTGATGAACTCCAGAAGATCAAAGCATTAAAAAGCATAAGACTAGAGAAATTAGCATTTGTAATGCTGGTATATAGCAAAATCAACAATCTTATAAACGAAAATAGTACGTATTGGGTTAATAACGATTTGAAAGAAGTATACAGTGATAGTCAAATGGCAGTTAGTAAAAAGGATCAAGGGCTGTTGGTGTATAAACTGATTCAACAGGGTTATCTCATAGGAAGCAAGCGAGTCGATTCAACAAATGTACAAGTGCAGTTTGCTTGCGAGAATGATAACATTGCTTTTTATTTGGAGCGTTTCGATGATTTTGTATTGGAGTACCTACGATGGAAAGGCGAGAATATTAAGATCTGTACCATCTGTGGAAAACGCATGTTGGCCAAGTCCAATCGAATGAAGTATTGTAAGGACTGCAAGAAAGCTGGATATCATCAAGCGGGCCGTACTTACCTTGCATTTGTCTGAATGAGCAGTTTCTGAAGCAAATCATGATCGTATTGATCATGGTTTGCTTTTTTTATTTTCTGGTCTGCGCTTCATTAGAAAATAACCTCTAAGCCAGTCACACTAAGGGTTTCCACGTTTGTTCAAGAGAGTGTTTAGTGATAGTCAAGGGAAAAGACTCCCATGAAGGGACCTTTGCTGTCTACTTACCATTTAGGTAGAAGGGGGACGTTAATTGGAAATGAATCCTAGTTGCTCTGTCAAAATTTATTTTAAGCAGACACAAGTCAGGGCTGCTCCATCACTCAAAAAAGAAGGTGCTGTATGGTTCGATCCACATTCATTCAATTAAGTAGCACGAGAGAAAAGATTATTGACAAGTTGCTGACGTCAAAGGATCTGATGAAGGCTGTTGCTTATGATACAGCGGATTATCTAGAACAATCCATTGTAGTTGATCCGAAACAATACATATACAAACGGATTTTCCCGCACCGATGCATTCCCGGTGAAAATGAAGATGTACTGAAAACTGTAGTTTCTATCTCGCTAGAGAATATTCTACCTGTTCAGCATCAGTATAAAGCGGGCATTCTGTGTTTTAATGTATACACTCATCGTCAGCTATGTCAGTCCAATAGTGAGCTGTTACGCACGGATTATATTATCAGTAAAATTGATGAACTTTTCGCCAGGAATCAAGATTTGGGCTTGGGACGATTGGAGTTTTATAAGATGGATGTTCTGGATATAAACTCTAACTACTATGGGGATAGCATTGCCTATCGCATGCTGGATTTTGCTTGATGAATGTACAGTACATCAAATTAAGAACGCTGGCTAACAAGCCTATCGTATTTCAAGGTCTTAATATTTTTCCCAAGTCACTGGATGCAATCGTTGAAGAAGGATATGAGAACTTTAATGAAAAGCTAAATCTGGTCAGTCTTAGGATAGAGGATATTTATCCATCGCTTTCACTGAAAGAGTATGATGGTACGTTGATTGAACTACTATTGTACAGCAGGAACGAAAGCTTGGTTGCTACTTATCTGAATGCCTTTCATTATTTTCTTAACGTTGCCATTCAATTCAGTTATTCGGATTCATGTATTATGGCTGGTGACATCAGCTTGTCCTATCCGGATCTGGAACATATCGTCAAAATCATTCAGATTCAACATTGTGTAGTGACTAAGCAGGATGATGATTTCAATCCGCTCAATGAGCGAGCAAGTGCATTAAGAGAAAAGATGCTTGCACGAAAACGCAGAGTGCGTGAATTAAAAGAAAGTTCATCGTCGGAGGACGCTTTAACTTTTACCGATTTGATATCCATCTTGAGTTCTAACGCCAATGGAATCAACATTCTTAATGTATTTGATCTGAATTTCTTTCAATTCAATGATCAGTTTAATCGCATGAAGCTATTAGATGATTATGAAGTTAACATTCAGGCTTTATTGCATGGGGCGGATTCCAAAAGTATCAAGTTAAAACATTGGATTTCTCCATTAAATTAAAAAGCAGAGTTACCAATCAAATTAAACTATATAAAACTATCGGAGGTATTTTTTTATGAGCAGATATGGATCACGTGAAATTTTGGATGTAGTATTGAAAGATGTTAAGACTGGGGAACCGGTTGTCTATTTGGAAAGTTTGAC
Source organism: Paenibacillus sp. W2I17 (assembly GCF_030815985.1). NCBI lineage: Bacteria > Bacillati > Bacillota > Bacilli > Caryophanales > Paenibacillaceae > Paenibacillus > Paenibacillus sp. W2I17. Next base: position 2,569,983 of record NZ_JAUSXM010000001.1, on the reverse strand, counting down.
GACATCGTCGATGGAGTTTGCTGGACAGACCGTATATGCACGTGGTGGAAAAGGGCATCCGAAGCTAATTGGCTGGGATTCCGAGAAAGATGTAACCATGACAATGGAAGATGCTTTGATCTCCAAAGAATCCCTCGCTGTTCTTACAGGATCTAAATTTGTAAAAGGAACTAAACCTGTGCATAAAAAAGAGGTTCTTGAAGTGGCTAAGACAGGAGAAATCAAACTTAGTCATGCCCCACTTACATCCAAGTTGGCGCATTTCTTCAAAACATCAAACGGATCATCTATGGATGCCAAACTCACTGCATCTCCTATTACAGGTACTACTGTGACATTTACGGAACCCACTCTCAATGAGGGAGATAAAGTTATTGCTGATTATTACTATGCAGCGCCAGATACTACGCAAAGTATGACGGTTGCTTCGGATGTGTTCCCAGGAACATACCTTCTTGAAGGCACGACTAACTGGAAGAATGAAGATGGCTTCGACGTGGAGGCTGTGTACACTATTCCTAAGCTGAAAGTCATGCCTGGATTTTCGATTGGTATGGCATCAACGGGCGATCCGCAACCATTTACATTTACTTGTGAAGTGCTGAAGGATACGCATTCCAAAGCCATGGTTGTTATCGACGTACTGGAAGACTAAAACTTAGATGCAAGGATGGGGCTGGACCTAGCATTGGTTCAGCCCTTTTCTGTGTTTATCCCAAGTAGCTTGAGCATTTTACAGAATTATATCACCTCGTCATATGCTTGAAATGTTGCGTGTCTTCATTCATGATCATGCGGCTTTTTCTATGTTTCGCCTGATATCATTAATAATTTGCTCAAGTACAGAGCCGTAATATCAGGGAATTCTCATGTTAATGGGACCATTAAATCAGAATCAGGAGTGATCATATTGACTACGACAAAAACAAAAAAATTAACGGCGGCAGCTTTAAGTACGCTAGATGCTAAAAACAATCAGCGCAAAACGATTTATGTAACAGACCAGCAGTATGAAGTCCAGATTCATACCTTTTTTCGGAAATCGCTAATTGATAATGTGAACACCAATTATTTATCTCTAATCGATCAACTTAGACAGAAAACAGATGTTACGGATCAAGTTATCAAAGATACAGTTGGGTTGTATAACACACTTCTTCTAAAAGAGTTCTCAGATCTTCCGATTCCTAGAAAGCTGGATGTGGAGAAACTCATCAAGGTAACCAACATGTTGCTAGATAACGGAATTATGGAAGAAGTACTAACACAGTTTCCGGATGTGGAACTTAGAAAACTTGAAGAACAGTTTAAGGCATTGCAAGAAAAAATGGCAGCAATGGTATCTGAGTTGGCCTTGACACGTGCACAACAATCAACAGATGAGATTATTTAACGAAATACATCTATAAAAGGAGAATACTCATGTTAGTGTTTTTGAAAGCAAATCTGGAAAAACACATTGTATTCCTTCACCAGCTCAAGCTGGAAGCCAAGGAAAGCCGTATACGGACTCGGTTTAAAAAACTATTGGTTGAACATTATCAGCAGTTTCATGAAGAAATGGAAGAGCTGAAAGATCAACACATGTTAAAGAATGAAGACGGCAGTTTTGCCATGAGAAATGGCAGCATGGTTCCACGAGACTCACTAATACTTCAAAAAGAGTTGCAGGAGTTACTGGAAGAGCAAGTGATGATCGAGTCAAATGCTGAACGTATGCCAATGTTACAAGCGATGTACCGAATCCTGCAGAATTGTTCATTGCAGTTGGAGGGAGAAACAGCGGATGTCTACGACCAACTGTGTGAACAGTTCGAACAATACGCACAATAGGGGCAATTCATTGAATTGCTCCTTTTTGTTATAAGAGGAGCGATGCATGAATGCAGAATGAACTGGATTTGAATATAAATACCAATCAAGTAATTACAGATCTGAATAAGGCCCTTCGAGAACTTTCAAATAAAATGAACAAACTTGAGGTCAAAGTAGATTTTGATCAAAGTTTTGTACAAGGAATCAACTCTTATGCAGAGGGCATGAACAGATTGAATCGTACCATGGTTCAGAATCAATTGATGATGCAAAGTTCAATGGATGAATATAAACGTATTCAGACGATTCAAGAACGTCAGCGCCATATGACGGATGCTGAGACAGCAGCTTATGAGAAACAACGAAAATCTATTAAACGTCTGGAACAAGAACTAGAAGGCTATACAGTGACCAAGAGTAAAGCAAACAAAAATCAATTAGGTGAAATTACCGGTTACTCTAAAACATATAAAAATGATGCAGGTCAACTTCTTACAGTGAATACTAATAATGACGGTGAAGTAAGAAATTACGATAAAGTGATGGAGCGTGTAGGTCAACAGCAACGTATCCTTAATCAACAAAACCGTTTGAACCAGCAACGTGAAATCATTCTCAGTGAAGAACAGGCCACGCGCAGAGCTTTGGAACAGCAAACAAGCCGAAACAACGAGTCCAAAGATCGAGCACATCAGCAAGCGCTACAACAGAATGCAAAAATGGATACAAACCTGCGTAATTCCATTAAGGAAACAGAAGAAAGAATCGCTCAGGCAAGTCAAAAATACAGTTTGAATGGAAGGGTATCCAATGGGTTAAGATCACTAAGCAATGAGATGCTGACGCTTAACTCATCCATGTCTACGGTTGGTTATAAAGCATCTGCGGAGCATTTAGCTAGAGTCAATGAGCAGCTTAAAGCAACGACGCGCTCGTCTTCTGCAGCAGGTGGAGAAATCAAAACCTTGGGTGAAGTTATGCAGGGTGCCTCAACCATGGCTGGGGGATGGATGAGAAATGTAACCTCATTGATTCAGCCCATGGATGTCTTAAGGAAAGCAGTTCAATCCATCATTCAAATGGATGGTCAGATGAATCAGTTAGGACGAACAATAGGGAAGTCATTCAACGAAGATCGAATGATGGATGGTAGTATCCATATTGCTCAATCTACGGGACGTAGCATGTCTGAGGTGAACGGGAATTTAATCGGCTTTGCCAATCAGGGATTTAACGAGTCAGATACACTGAGTCTTGGGAAAGCTGCAAGTGTGCTTCAGAATATATCCAACTTGACGCCAGGTGATTCGGTAAATACGCTTACTGGGGCAATGGCTGTATTTAACATCGAAGCTAATAAGAGTATGGGGATTGCAGATAAGCTCAAGGAGGTTAGTGGGAACTACGGTGTTTCAAGTAAGGATCTGGCATTATCCTTAACTTCAGCTGGCGCAGCAGCCAAATCCTTTGGAGTTTCGATTGAGGAGCTACTGGGAAATACAGCGGCTATTAGCAGTATTACTCGGGAAAGTGGAGATGTCGTCGGACGAGGACTGAAGGCGATATATACTAGAGTTGGCTCAGATGAACAATCTGCCGGGGCTCTACAATCCGTAGGGATCTCCAAAGCTGACAAAGATGTGATCACGGTACTGGATGAACTGGCGGGAAAATGGAATCAGTTAACGAAAGCTCAGCAACAAAATACGGCTTTCAGCTTGGCAGGACAAGATCAGACAACAACGTTCACTGCGTTGATGCAGAATTGGCAAACATCCGTGAATGCATCGGAATCAGCCCTTCATTCCCAAGGGGCGGCAATGAAAGATAATGAGCAATATATGGGGTCACTCGGCGCACGAATTCAAAATATGCAGACCGCTTGGGAGTCACTCACACTAGCACTGGGTAACGCATTAGTATCAGACAGCATTATCACCATTACTTCACTTGTTACCGGTTTACTGAACTGGATGGCACAACTAAATAGCAGCTTTGCATTATTTGGTCTCTTAGGCATGGCCGTAGGTTTGTTAAGCGCGTCTTTACGAATTTTAGTAATGGAGATTGCGAAGGCCGTTCTTGGTTTAATGGGAATTCCTGCTGCAACTATTGCAGCGAGTGCGGGTACCAAAGCGTTGAGCATGAGTCTTACTATATTAAAAAATTCTTTTAAGGCATTACTAGCTAGCACTGGTGTAGGACTTGTGTTTGCGCTAATTGGTACCGGTTTAGAGTGGTTAATGAATAAGTTCTCAAACGCGACTCAAGCCACCGAGGATTTTTCTGATAAAACAGAAGCGTTGAATCAGAAGGTATACGATCTCAATGGTTTGAAATCGTTATCAGCAGAGTATGAGGAACTCTCAAACCAGAGTTCGCTTAATTATGAAGAAAAAACAAGGCTTGCTCAACTTGAAAGTGAATTGTCTACCAGATACGGAATTACAACTCAGTCACTTAATGGTCAGACCAAATCTCTGAGTGAGAATACAGAAGCAATTAAAGGGAAAATCGAACAACTCGAGACAGAAATTGAGAACGAAAGATTCAAGGCTGAATTGGCATATAACAAACAGTCAAGGGACATTGAGGGAAGAATAACTGGTAATAAAGAAGAAATTAAAAACAAGGAAGAAGAAGTAAAGAAATACAAGTCTGACACCTATGATTATTGGCAAAATGAATTAAAGAAATATAATCGGATGGGTCCAGAAAATTATAATCAGACTGATTACAATAAGGCTGTAAATGAAAGTGAATTTGCTGCTCAAAAATATGAAGAATTGCGTCAAGAACTTGCCGATTTAAATCAAGAGTTCCAACAAGATATTAATATTAAAGCCGATGCGATCAAAGGAGCTTATCAGAGCTATATAGATCTACAAGAAGCAGAAGGGATAGAGGTTAAGGCATCAACCCGAAAGTTTGTCGATATCTATGTTGAAATGGCTGCTCAAAGTGAAGCTACAGCTACGGAAATTGGTGAAGATGCCAAAGAAATATTTAACGCTCTCCAGAATCAAGAATTTAAAACACCCGAAGAAGCGATGGCTTTTCTACAGCAGTTGCCTAACGTTGGTGATATGACTATTGATACGTTAAATAAAGTTAATCAAGCAATTGCGGAGATTAATTTAGCACCATTAGAGGAACCTATCAAGGTAAATACCGATTTAAGTAAATTCACCAGTGAGGTCAATAGTGTTACCTCGGAGATTGGCAAATTGAACTCTGTTATTCATGATCTATCCAAAGGGCAGTCTCTGTCTGCAGATGAGATGAATGCATTAATTCTGAAGTATCCCGAACTTGCTAAGCATGTGAAACAAACCAAAGATGGCTATACAATTGAAAAATCAGCATTGGAAAACTTGAAGAAAACCAAGGTTGATTATTTCAAAACATTAGAATTGCTAGGTCAAAATGAGCTGATTAATAATAACCAAGTACTGGCAAGTAAACTGAAAGCTTGGGGAATTGAAATCAAAGCCATTACGACGGTTGCGGAACTAAATGCCGCAAAAGCCCAAGTCAGGTTAAAACTGGCTGCAGACGTTGAAGTTGAGGATTACACAGGATTAGGAACTGAAAATCAGGGGATGCGTAACAAATTTAATAAGGATCTCCAGAATCTTGCAGCCCCTTATGAAGAATTTTTAGTAACTGTACATAACACAAATGCCACTATGAGTGCGTTGACATCATCACTGGATTCTTTGGGCATTAGTAATGAGAAAAACGCGGGGACCTCTGATAAGGCTGCAAACTCCGCCAAACAAGCCAATAACACATATACAGAAACCACGGAGGTTCTGACCGAACTTCAGAAACAAATTCAAGGTGTAGATAAATCCTTGGATGATCTTCACAACAGACAAAAGAATATGGAAACCAGTTCAGCTGCATATCGAAAATCTTTGATGGAAGAAAACTCTTTACTCGAACAGAAGAAAAACCTTATTGAGAAAGGTATACAGAACCCGGAGAAATTAGTATCTACCAAAATAAAAACAACCAAGCAATCAGAAGATGCAACATCTGAGAGCGTTTTTACTGCAGCGAAAACAACAGGTAGTTACGCAGGAAAATATGCTAACTATATTAACAAGTATGCTGAGCTGTATAAGGTCGACCCGAATATGATTGCGGCAATTATACAAACAGAGAGCAGATTCAAGCCTAATGCCATGTCTCCGGTAGGAGCATCAGGACTTATGCAGTTAATGCCTCCTACAGCCAAAGGATTAGGGGTAAAAAACAGTTTTGATCCTGAACAGAATATTAAAGGGGGAACCAAATACTTTTCGGATCTTCTAAAAATGTATAAAGGTAATGTTGAACATGCTCTGGCTGCGTATAATGCGGGTCCTGGGAATGTGAATAAATGGATTAATAATGGTGAAATACATAATATTCCTTTTTATGAGACGAAAAAATACGTTCCCAATGTACTTAATAACTATGCTTCTATTTCGGGAGTAGCATCTATAAACTCTGAATCATCCACCCCAAAAAGTAAAGGTAATACGTCCGTAATTGTACCAGCGACGTTAGATGAAAAGAATAAAGCAGTAGAAGAGAAGCAGAATGAATTAAAAGATATTTCTAACCTACAAAACGATAATCGGTACAAGCTAATCGATTCCTGGACTGAATATTACGAATTGGCAATCGATAAAGTACAGACAAAGATCGCAAAATCCACAAGTAAACAATCCATGTTATATATTAATTCTGATGAATGGCGCAAAGAAGAACAATCACAAATTAGTTATGTTGGTCAACAAATTAAATTGAGAGAGCAAGAGATAGCCAAGATTAAGCAACTGCTTAAAGATAAGAAAATAACTTCAGAAACGTATAATAAGCAAATTGCAGACCTGGAATCAAATAACGTAGAGGATGAATCTCAAATTTATGCTAAAAGAGAGAAAGTGATAGATTCATATATCGGAAGTTATAATGACAAGCTTTCGGAACAAGATCATCTAGTTTCTCTTTCAAATGCAAAATTGAAGACCATGACGGAAGGATCTGCAGAATATAATAAGGAACTTGCAAGCCAGATACCTTTTCTACAAGAGAAAAACCGTATCACAGAAGCAGAGATTAAATATGTTGAGCATCTACTTTCAGGTGGCAAATTAAACGCTGATCAGACCGTAAAATATACCAATATGCTGAAAGATTTAAACATAGCGCTAATAGACAACAATTCAGCGATGAGTGACGTAAATGAGAGATTAAAAGCCTTGCGTGAAAATGCCGCAGACAAAATTATTGAAGATTTCAAAAAAGTCATTGAGCAGCAGCGTGACTTTGCTATCGATGCCATTGATGAGCAGCGGAAGGCTGAAGACGAACGTCATAAAGAGCGAAATAAACATCTGGATGATGAGCAGAAGAAGTTCGAAACGCACATTAATGCACGGATAAAAGCACTGGATCGTGAAAATTCTTCTGTCGATTATGAGGAAGAGTTGACCAAGAAAAAGAACGAACGTCAGAAAATTGTGGACAAACTTAACGTTTTGTCTTTGGATAACTCCATGGAGGCTAAGGCAAAACGAAAAGATCTGACAGAGCAACTCTCAACCGTAGATGAAGAAATCGCTAAGTACGAACGTGATCGTGAAAGAGAACTTGTTAAGCAGGGACTACAAGACCAACTTGATGATCATAAGAACTACACAGATAAGCTAAAAGAAGAAGATAGCGATCTTCATGAGGCAACGCTAGCTAATCTGGATGATGAGAAGAAGAAAACAGAACGTTACTACAAGGACATCCTTGAGGACCAAAAGTATTTTTATGATTTGAAGCAAGGATTGATGAGTAATGATGCTGCAGTCGTCAGTGCAAAATTAACCGAAATAGGAGACAGGTATAACGAATTATTTGCTAGCATTAAGCAGCATGCCTTTGAAACCTCTCAAGAAATGCAGAACATGACGTACAACTTTCAGCAATCGATGGAAGGCATAGGGAAATTTAAAGCAGGAGACTATTCATCATCCGATTCAGGATCACAGGGTAACAATAATAGTGGATCAGCCAATGAATTTAAAATTCAAGGCACGATGGAAACAAGAAAAGCATGGACACATTATTTGAGTAATAAGGATCAAGCTGAAAAAATCCGAAAAGAAATGTCTTTATATAATACAGACTCATATAAATATCAGCAACTGGAGAAGGATTTCAAAAAACTGCAACAGGAGAACCAGGGATACCGGGACAAATATAAATTTCCTGACAATAGCTTTGCGGAACTGGCTAAGCTAAATATCTTTTCAGCGAATACTGGTGGTATGACTCCGTCGTTTGCAGGAGGAAAATTCTTGCTTGCCCATGAGAAAGAGTTGATTCTGAATCAATCGGATACATCCAATCTTCTGAAGATTGTAGATGTAGTTCGGGGGATCACAGATCGAATCAAAACCGGTCTTGATTTCAGTACATTCAAATTTTCTGAGAATAGAGTTGCCGGAAATACGGATAACCGAATCCAGATTGATAAAGTTGAAATTATGGCTAAAGATAACGATACCGGAATGAACTTGCTTGGGAAATTCGAAGAAGCGTTGAATAACAAATTAAAGTGGAGAACCATTTAGGGAAGGGCAGAAGCCCTTCCTTTTTATATTTGGAGAAAGGAGTGAAGCCGAATGCCAGGTGTTATAGATTATCTTAGAAAGCCTATACAGCCCCAATATTTTTTAGCAAAACCGAATCGGGAGATCATTAGCAAAATGAGTGAGATTTGTCATGACTCCATGAGTTTACGCTTAAATGATGTTAGCGAGTTATCGTTCTCTATACCGTACCAGCTGGATATTGCCCATGTCTTGCGCAGAAACAAAAATGTAGATCTGATCAAAGAACGATATTTAATAAAAATGGTGCAAGGTACCAAGATAGAGTGGTTTACGGTAAATAGCCTAGGGGATGATCTGGGTGATGCGGACATGCTAAACGTCCGATGTTACTCACTAGCCAGGGAATTGTCAGACAAGCGTATCCATAGTTATTTTGCAGAATCGTATCATGCAGAACAAGTGCTGACGGAACTGCTGGCCAACACGCTTTGGAACATTGATTACCTGGATGCCGATTTTAAATTAAGTTACAGGACATTCGATTTTTCATCTAACAGTGTGCTTGAGGCTGTATTCTCGGTAGCAGAGACATATAACGCGATTGTTCATTTTAATACAGAAAAACGACTAATCAGTATGACCAAGCCAGAACTAACGGGAATTAATCGAGGACTCACCGTAGGTTATGGGAAATTGTTAAAAAGCATGAATCGAGAGACAAGTGCTGAGGAAATGGTTACGAGATTATATGCCAGTGGCAGAGATGGTTTAGGAATTCAGAAAGTGAATCCTACAGGACAAAATTATATTGAGAATTTTGGATACTGGTTGTATCCGTTTGAACGCGATTCTTCTCGTAAAGTCATTACTTCAAGTCTTTGGATGTCTGATGGACTATGCCATGCTTTACTTGATTACAATAACCTAGTTGAGTCTAACAAGGAGAAATTCAATCAGTATCTGGCTCAGCTTCAACAGTATGAAAAGGATCTGATTCCATTACAGATTGATCTGAACAAGTTGCAAAACGACGAGGCTGTTTTGGAGGAAGTGACACTTTCCCAACAGTTTGCTGATAAAATGTTTTTTGAAAAATATACTCATTCGGGCAACTCATCTCGAACGTTTCAACTTAACTCAGATTATGCATATGCTGTCATGATAAGACTTGAGCCTGCTGCTGGAGTATCCATTTCAGTGAATGGAACATGGGTCAATACAGTATCTGGAAAATGGACGATGCTAACCAGATCTAAGGGAACTGACTCGGTTACAGTGAGTTTAAACGGGGGTGCAGCAAGTTGCTTCATTCAGGTAAACACCATAAGCCTTGGTGAATACGATACCTCTTCCAATGAAGCTATCATTGTGGATCGATATAGTTTGGATCAGAAAAAGAACCAGATCTCCCTGAAAGAGGTCGAAATCTCAAACCTGAATAGCAAGATTATAGCGGTTAAGCAACAAATTACACAGCTACAGACCTTATTAACGGCCGAGAACAACTTTTCCTCAGAGCAGTTACAGGAGCTCAACTACTTTGTTATTGAACGAGAATTTAATGAAGACAAGTACATTGATGAAAAGGATCTGTACGAGGCAGCTCTCGAAAAATTCAGGGAACTACAGGTACCTCAACTATCTGTGGATATAGATATTGTTAACTTTCTGGAGATTGTGGAGGAGCAGCTTAATTGGGATAAACTCAATCTTGGGGATTATGTCAATGTGAAATATGAATCAGTTGGTATTAAGGTGACCGCCCGTATTAGTGAGATTCAATATAACTATGATTCGTCTTCCATCAGTCTAACGTTATCCAACATTAAAAATGTAAATGATGAATCTACCCGCATTGAGAAGTTTCTAAATGAAACCAAGAACACCTCGATCATTGTTGATACCAATAAGATAAAATGGGGTCAAGCTGTTGTTGATTCATCTGATATGAGCAAGCTGTTCGACCGATTCTGGAATAAGGTTACAAATGAAATTAATATGTCCATTAACAACACAGTGGATATTAACAACAAGGGGATTACCATTACTGATCCGGATGATCCATTACGTTTTCTACGTTTGACAAATGGTGCACTGGGCCTGACACGATCAGGGGGGCTGAGATATGAAACGGCCATTACGGCAGATGGACTGATTGCTGAAATGGTGCTGGGCAAGATCATTCTGGGTCAGCGGGTTGTGATAGGGGATACAACAGGTGTGTTTACCATTGAGGGGTCCAGATTGATGATCGATGACCGTTGTGGACGTGAAGTCGTTAAGCTCGGATTGCTATCGGAGCAACCGGATAGTTTTGGATTTTTCCTGAACAGGTACGGTTCATCTAACTGTAATGATACGACCAAAGTTAATCGCGTTTCTATGACAGCGGATGAAGGATTCATTATCGAACGTTTTCGTAACGGGATTGCAGATAAAACATTCGGTACTTCGCTTGATGGTGATCTGTTTGTCAAAGCTGGCGTGGATGATCAGGTCTTTACAATAGATAAAAATGGTTTAGCTCTCGGGTCCAGTGTATGGGCGAGGGCTCCTTTTCATGCGGATTATTACGGAAATGTTTGGATGAATAAACTCTATGCAGATTCAGCAGAGATTCAAAACTCTTTGTTCAAAGATGGCCAGATCGAAGGATCATCATTAACCTTGCGAGATGGAGCAGGTGTGATGAAAATGTTCCCATTGAAAGGATTCTGGGCTGGCGCAGAAGAGTTTGAAGATGCTGTTGCATCCATTGCCATGGACGGTACTGCTAAATTCAAAAAGCTGAAGATAACGGATAATCAAAACACGCTGTTGATTGATTCGGAGCAACGTAAGATATTCATGAATCAATGGGACATTGTTGGTGCGGGAGCGATCGATGCAGAACTGATCGCAGCAACGATGGTTACTGCAGAGGATGGTTTCATAAGTTCAATCGTTTCTGGCAAAGTTTCAACTTTGACGCGCGCAGCAGTACAAGGATGGTCCAACTACATCAAGATTGAAGGGAAAGAGTTAACCTTTCTGACGAGTATGGTTGAGGCGGGAACGGGTACGCATAAAGCGTTATCAGATGGGCGTAAGTTATATTGGCGTAATGCCAGTCAATCTGGTGAAATGACAACAGATGTAACCAGCTGGCCAGTGATGGTCTATGGAATGACAGACAAGACCAAAATGAAGCTGTATTTTGAAGGAGATGGACAGACGGCCTATCCGATTATCAGTATGGGTGAGGGAGACGCAAGGCAATATGGTAAAGGTCTAATAACCAAACCCAATGGGTCCCTCGAACTGTTATATTCGGCACAATCCAATGGAAGAGGAAGAAGTCTGAAATTCATGGATGACAAAGTGGTTATGGAGTCTGAATCCGGACCAGTTGAAGTAAGTGGCAAAGAAATTATTTTCAAAACAGAAGCTGGTTCAACCATTCATATGAAAAACGATGGTGATATTGAAATCAAAGCTAATCGCAATATTAAAATTAACGGCCAACGTATAGACCTGAATTAACAGTATATCTGGAAAGGAGGTGATTACGATAACCATTCGGGATGCACTATATTTTTCGTATGCAGGCCAAAAATCTGTGGATTTTGGCATCATTAACGTCAATCTTAGCAGTGGTATGTTGGAAGAAAACTTTGCTCCTTCCCGGAGTATTGTAGAAGAGAAGATCAAGGGAAGGGATCAACCTTATTTTATGAGAACTGAGGTTGAACCGCTACAATTCTCGGTCTCTTTTGCATTTGAAGAGAGTTGGGACTCAGACAAGATCAGGGAAGTGGCGAGATGGTTAACGCAGCATGACTATTATCAGGAATTAACATTTACTACCGAGGAAGGGGTGAATCCTGAAAGGATTTTTTATGCACTCGTTGTAGATGAAGCAACACTGATACACAATGGACTGAGGCAAGGTTACATTACATTGACGTTCAGGTGTGATTCACCGTATGCCTACTCCCCGGTAATGACAACGCGAACGTATGAATGGAAAGACCGGATCTATGAGTGGAAACCGACTTTTCAAACAGGGATAGATTCCAAATCGGTGATTGTGAATTCAGAAGGTCATCTCACCTTAAATACGAACCGACCTAAATGGAGCGATTACCCCAAATATACAACATGGATTGAACTGAACTGAATTCGGGAAGGAGAGAATTATGTCAACCAATACATCCAAGCTTCAATTAAAAATACCAGCGTTTACAGATGAGATTGAGAACACCATTCGAGATTTGGGTGAAAACTTTCAAAAGTTGGACCAGATATCCGATGACTTTGTTACAGACATCCCTATCCGCGGAGACTATCTGCAAAATGCGACATTACGTAATGCCAACTGCGTATATGGCAGTTATTACGGCTGGGTAAATACACGTTCTGGTAAAGCTGCTCCCGAATGGGAGAGTGTGCATTCTTACAAAAATGGAGATTACATCGTGCCAACGGTGGATAATGGTCATGTGTATCAATGCATCCAGTCCGGTTACTCCGGTTATCGGGAACCTGTTTTCCCAATATCAGAAGGGTCCGAATTTCAGGATATTCGGGCAACGAGTCAGTGGGCTTCAACCACCCTGTATCAGAAAAATGATATGGTGTTGCCTTCAATAGATAACGGCAGGTACTACATATGTATCCAGGCAGGAGAGTCCGGTGATCAAGAGCCAACTTGGACTACGATTGATGGAACAACAACGTATGATAAGAATGCAGTCTGGTCCACCCATCGAATCGCAAAATGGAAAGAAATCGGTTCAGCTGCCTGGTTTCGACCTTTTGGGAAGATTGAGTAGGTGTTTATATGGCTAATTGGCTGTCAGTAACACATCAAAAAGGTCATTATGTATCTCGTCCAATTCAGATTCCTATTGAATCGGGAGGCGTGTTTAGCCGGGTGAATTGGGTTAGTGAAGCTAGTTCGGAGAGTTCCAGAATTACCGTACAGACGAGACATTCAATGGATGGTATGGAATGGAGTTCTTGGGAAACGTGCATTAATGATGGAATTGTACCTGGACTGAGTGAAGACACAGCGGTCGATCAGCACCATTTTATGTATCGTGTCTTGTTTGATACAAATGACTTGAGTAAATCACCGAAATTGAAAGAAATCACTTTTTCGTTTGAACCGGTTCTTGTGCTGTTCAATAAAGGAGATCAGGTCTGTAAGCCTGAAATTTGGATTCACAAGCAAGGGAACGGTGACTTTCAGATTGACAATCAATCCCGGCATGCTGAAGAGTTTCGTTTCAAGAATCTGGTGCATGATGAGGAAGTGTATGTGGATAACGAGAGACAACATATAGAATCCTCTCTTCCTGTAACGTACAGATATAAGGATTTTAACGATCAATTTCTAAGTTTGTCTGTGGGGAAAAATATTTTGCGTGTTCGTGGAGATGCACGAATCCAGTTCAGATATCAATTCAAGTTGTTACAGTAGGAGGTTATATGACTGGAGTAGCTTATAACGGTTCAAGTGTAAGTCAGACAAGTAAAAGTGGGCATGTTACATACGACATTGAAAATTGGATAGAACCTTTTTGTAGAGTTAGGGACGAAGAAACAGGTTCATGCTTGGACTGGGGCGGTGGAATTTGGACTTCAGGTGGCAGTGGAAGCACCAATGCAGTCATAACCTCATCGGGGACAGCATCCAACTCCACGGTGTATGTGAACGGACGGGCAGTTACCTGTGTGAACGACCCTTCTCCAGATACATGGACCGCAAGTCCTGCTGTACCAACGAGTAATGGCTCAACAAGATATATTAACATACGACCCTCTACATCGGGCAGTGGACAGGGAAGAGTTGCATCAGGGAGTACGACCGTATTTGCAGGAGCTAAAGCCATTGGCAGTGTCAATTCAACAGTTACCACATCATTGGGGACTTCTGCCCGAATCACGACTGGAAGCAGCAATGTATATACAAACTGAGTATTAAACGAAAGGAGGTGAACTATTGTCAAATTTACATACACATATGCAGTATAATGATCCCCTCACAATTATTGCCCGCAAGGGGGATGCTGTAGATCCATTTGTGGATCGGACAGATTCGTTACCTGTCATTAATAGCATGATCACTTTACTTGAAATCCCTTCATCTACCGATAAGGTTGTTATTAGTGGTTTTGTTGAGATTGACCAACATGTATATGAGAAAAAACAGAAGTTGGCAGAGAATGAGTTTCTCGTTCATTATGGCATGGGTACCATTCAATTTCACCCTTCTCAAGAAGGGAGGGTTCATCTATGTCGCTATAAAGGTAGAGGACTCATTATGTATCCTGCTTCACGAATCTATGCAATGATTACACGTAATCCGGATGTTATCAAAACATTGCAAGATTTTATAGAAGAATCACAGCGTAAGCTGGATGAGACGCAGCTGGCGATGGAACGAGTAGAAGAAGTCATTCAGCAATCCATAGACCAGACAGGGCAAGCCCGGCGTGCCACGGATCATGCCAACCAGGCAGCAGATGAAGCGTTAGAAGCTGCTAATCGAGCCAAAGATGCCTATAAAACGACTCGACTCGTGTATAAAGGTCCGGTATCGGATCTTCGTGAACTGCGGGACACCTATCCTTTTCCTGAGACAGGCTGGACGGTCCAAACCTACAAGGATGGCAAAAGATATCGTTATGATGGAAACAACTGGATTGAAATTGATATATTTGGCCAGAATTTGCAGGTAGTTAATCCGTATAGAGATGGCTTAATGAGTGTAGCGGAGCATTTGAAGTTAAACGAAATTCCACTGGAAGTCCAAGACCGTGTAATTGTATTCTGCAAAGAGTCTTATGTCTTTCAGGAAGTCATAGGGGTTGTAGCTCCTTTCCCATTTCATGGAGAGATCCTGGATGTGAAGGGTTTTTGTGGTGTCTATGGAGAAACAGAAACAGAGATCAGAATTGAGAAATCCAGAGATCTAATCCACTGGGTGGATATCATGGACGCTCCATTGGAGTTTAATGCACTAGCTCATGTTGACAATAAAAAGGCAAAGTTTAGTAACAAACAAGTTTCGGCAGGGGATGTATTTCGGATTCAAATTATCAAAGCAGGACTTGATATTCAACATCTTACAATTCAATTAACCATAAGAACATAAAAAAAGGAGATTGATTATAATGACACAACCAATTATTACATGGATGGACGCAACACATAGCAAGGAGATTGTAGCACCGTTTGATTATGGTGTTATTGATGCAGATACCAAAAGTGAAATTCGTATTTTTAATGTGTGGAACAACAAAGGTGGTGCGACGGATGTGTCAAAAATGGAGGATTGCACCTTTACAACGCGGGATATGGACGGGGGCACTGGTGATACGGTTAAACACGATATTGAAGCTGTTAAAAACAACTGGTTTCATGTGCAAGTGGACTCACTTGGGGAGAACGACTTGGATGAAGAGAGCTCTCGTGTAGGCAAAGACTTTTCGAAGCCTATTGGAACTACGGGCAAAACCACGGTGGATTATTCAGGAATACCTTATGCAACACCGCTAGTACCGGGAGCAAAAGAGATTTTGGGAGTCAATAATAATGGAAATCAAGAAGACGCCGCAGGTAACTATGTAACGCTGTCTATTCAATGCGAAGTACCCTTGAATGCTCGTAGTGGTAAACAAGAGTTCAAGAAACGTATCTCCTATCGTTACGTTTAAGAAAAGTTAATGATGCAGACAGGCTATTATAGCCTGTCTTTTTATTTATCTATGAGGAGGAAAAACTGTGATTTTAGGTCAGAAACAGTACTCTCGTTCACCTGTATCTCAAGCTTATATATGGATTGCCGATTATTATGATGGAACGTATCTGAGTGAGTATGATCTTCAGACACAACATCCACACCGCTTTTATGACATCAACAAAGAGAAGTTGGTGTTATTCGGATTGATGGGTCAAGGATCCCAAGTTTATTACAATGTTGCCAATGGGGTCTTTCACATTAATGCTGATCGTTACTCCATATCTTATGAATGTGAGGAGCAGGAGTACCCTTTAACCGGGAGAACGTTTGTATACAATGACATCATCCAATTCAAAAATGGATCCTCAGAAGCGAATATGGCTGGATTTTCAGGGCAAGGGAATTCAGGGGCTTTCAGAAATACGATTGAATGTTTTAACTTTGGTTACAAAAAAACAATGAACCTGAATGATGCACAAATTAATTTTCAATGCGTATGTTCTCTGCCTTTAAAGGAATCCGTATTCTTTCAAATAAAAATTTCCTCTAACCTGGACTTGCCTGGGCAACTCGTAATTCGTAAAAACGGGTTTGTCATAGATCGAATCATAGCCCCTCTGAAGGCAAATCATGCAGGGATCATTAACTGGGACATTCATTGAGCTGGATTTTGAGATGAGATAGGTGGTGAGAATATGGCAATTCAAGAAATTGCACTAGATATAGATCTATCTGTAGGTGTTTTTAAAGATACGATATATGAGGATCAGAGGTTGAAATTAAGAGAACTGGGTCATGATGCGGACGGGAATTCAATTTATACTGCTACTGGATCTTGGGAGTCCACCGCGATTCGAATTCAGGATAAGATCGCATCATTTAAAGGTGTGGCTTCAAAGGTAGATGTTGCGGGGGGCGCAGCATACAAGATCTACTGGAGTACATCTGAAGACGGCTTTGAGTGGTTGGAGTATGAGGAAGTCTCAGCTAATAGCGCTGTGTCCAAATCTCCTGCCAAGTATGCGAAGGTGAAAATTGAGATTTTTGCAGAAAAGAAATATTCGAACTTTTACATAGACGATTTTAATAAGAAGGATAAATACAGTAATCCCTTTATTGAAAGTGAATCTGGTTCACTAGGCTTAAAGAAAATATATCAATTGAACATGGAACAAGCATCTGACACTCCAACAGGCATGGTGTTACGTCAGAAGGTTGAAAAAGCGAAATTTAAGAAAATAGATAGAATCAGAGTGAGTAAGGGGTGATTTTATGGCAGTTCCAGCGACTACAGGCGTATTGAGATCGAATATAAGTGATATGGAGATTGGCGACTATATTGTATGGAGATATGATTCTTCTGGAGAGCAATTTATAGATGGCACTCTAGGAATAAACGAAATACCTGTAAATGGGTTGGTTGGTACTACAAGTTTAAACAACTACTACTGGTACGCTATTAAAGTAGATAAAGGTCTTTTAATCTCTGATCGCATTAGACATCATACTGTCACTTGGGATTCAATGAATGCAAATAAGATTATCGAAGGGTTGCCTAAAACCTTTGGTGGTGTCTCAGGAATTGTCCGTAGTATATCTGGTGGAGTAGGATATGCAGATAAGGATGGAAAACTGAGTATGAAGGACTTAGGATTGGGAGCATTCCCTACAATTAATGAGTGGGATGTGTATATCAAAAATGGTCGTTTGGGTGGAAAGGTAAAGCCCAATGACGATAATGTTTGGCATCATCTAAATGTTTTTTCTTGGACTAAAGAATCTCCAGCTATTGGCACATGGACTACAAATGCTGGAACATCATTAAGTGCAACTAATACTTCAAGAATTGTACGTGGATATGAATCAAGGTCAGACAATCGAGGTGTAGCTTTTACAGGTTCTTCGGCATCACAAAACTATATTGGTTTTCGTCCAGTATTTGAATATAAGGAGGTGTAATGATGGCAGTATTAGGAGATCAATTAGTTGCACCCGAATCAGGGTGGAGACGCTATGATGATACACATGTTGGCTTAAAGTATACAGGAACTTGGACCACCCCATCCCCATCCAATACAGTTTATTATGGTGGCAGTATAAGAGTAACTAGCCGAGCTGTCGACAATAACTATGTTACATTTTCTTTTTTCGGAACAAAGCTTAGGATTATCTCTGACTTTTACTCAGATAGGCATTCTGATAACTCTATCACGATAGATGGTGTAACAGAGATGTATAGTGCGTTTCGTGCAGTAGGTTCCCCTAACCTTCAGCAATCCATAGTGTATGAAAAGACTGGATTACCTCTTGCAGTTCACACGGTTACTATTGCAACAGGTCATAATCGGATAAATTTCACTTTAGATGCTATAGATATTGATGAAACGGGGTATCTGTATGGACACGCTCTAACCTCCCCTGAAACAGGATGGAGAAGATTTGATGATACACACGATGCTTTTGCTTATCTTGGAGCGAATTGGATTGCTTATACAGGGGCAAATCAAGGTATTTACAATAATAGTCATCACTATACATCTCAAGGAAAAGGTGACACTGAAATTAGGTTTAAATTTTACGGAACCAAATTTAGACTAATTTCAAGCATAGGTCCGGCTTTTGCAAATGATATTTCAGTGGTCATTGATGGAGTAACTGAGAAGTTTAATCCAAGAATGCCAACAACAGCAGACGAAAGACAGAAAGTAACCTATGAAAAAACCAATCTACCATTAGGTATTCATGAAGTTAATCTTATCAGCGGAACGAACGGAGATTGGAGGTTGGATATTGATGCTGTAGATATTGATGATAACGGTTATTTGGTAGCACGTGTCGGACAACAACTGACAACACCAGAGCCAGAGTGGAAGAGGTATGACACGGATAACTACGCACTGTATTTGGGTACAGATTGGAAGACAGTAACGAATTCCACGGGGCGTGTATTTGAAGGTGGCTCAGTTAGGTATAGCAATGTAATTGGGAATTATATAAAATTTTCTTTTACAGGAGACAAGCTTAGACTCATTGCAGAGTATGGTAGCGCATATGATACAAATGTTGAAGTTAGCATTGATGGAGTAATAAAATATATCGACCTAACAACTTCATCTTCTTCTATTCAATATCAACCTCAAAGGATCGCTTTTGAACAATTAGGTTTAACTGATGGGGTTCATGAGGTTATAGTTAAAAAAGTTAGTGGCACAGGTAATTTTCATATTGATGCAATAGACATTAATGTAACTGGACGCATGGTAAGACTTATTGGAACCCAATTGACTACACCAGATGAGGGTTGGAGAAGGTATGATAATCTTGACCCTCAATTTATTATAAATGGGAAATGGACAACTTTCTCTAATGCAAGTCTATGGAAGGGAAGTTCTATTTATTTTAATAGCACCTTAACTGATGGTGAAATTCGCTTTAGATTTTTTGGATCGAAACTTAGATTTATAGGTTATGGCGACCCGAATTATAATATGTCAATAAGAATTACTATTAATGGACAATCTGAAACCTTCTCTTCGACTTCCTCTGCTAATGTCTCTCAAATGCTTTGCTATGAGAAGACAAATCTCATAGAAGGTTATCACGATGTAGTTATAGATTGTAATGGATCATCTAGCTATTGGCATTTCGATGCAATTGATATTGATTCCACAGGTCGGTTATTTCATCCAGATGAAGTAACAAGTGTTGGAGAACTTGAGGTTGGTAAACGCATCAGATGTAATTATGTTGCGACTTCAGGAGCTGTTGGTTCATTCGGCAGACTTGGCAAAGAAACCTCTGATTTTATCTCTTCCATAGGTTCAGCAACGCCAAATGGAGACTTCTATTTTATTATGGTAGAAGACTGGAATAGTCGAAAGCGACTTATTGCCGATAGGAACATTCAGCATAGTATTTCGTGGAATACTTTGAGTAGTAGCGGTTTGGTTTTTGGTGTCCCCATTAATATGGATATTACAGGATACAATTTCATTTCTCGCTTATTGACTGGTGGCATATCCTCTACTGACAAAGAAAATGAGTGGGATAAATATATAGTTAACTCCACTCTTAATGGATCGATAGTTGCAGGAGACAATAATGTTTGGAATTGGGATGTGAGATATTCTTGGACTAGTACAACTAATCCGGGAGCTAGCGCAAATAGGGTTAGACGTGGCGGTACATCTGCAAATGCATGGCTAACTTCGGATACCACAATAACTACAAATGGATATAGACCATTAGTAGAACTAGAAACTTTGCCAATGTTTAAATCCTTCGTCAAACATGATGGAGCCTATAAAAAATATGCGCCAAAAGTTTTTATAGAGTCGAATGATAACGCAATTCCAGTTATAACATCAAACACTTCTCCATCAGGTATTGCAAGTGCTAGTAGCATTAACAGTGCAAGCTTTGATGCATATCAAGCATTCAATGGCATTCAGGATGAACGATATGGATGGGCTTCTTTAACGCCTATAAGTTGGTTGCAATATCAATTCCCAACTAAGAAGATTATATATAAGTATTCTCTAGCCATGAGGACTAATGTCACCTATTATGCTACTGGTGAGCCGCCAAAAACATGGATATTTGAAGGATCTAATGATGGTGTCAGTTGGGTTGTTTTGGACACTCAAACAAACAATGCAACTTTAGCGAGAGGATCGGTAGAAGAGTATAGAATTAATAACTCAGATGCTTACACCTATTACAGAGTTAATGTGAGTGCCAATCAGGGGAATGCAACAATAACAGTAATTGCAGAGTTGAAAATGTTTGAGAAAACACCAAAAGGTGAAGTAGTTGGATGGAATACAATATCCGCAACTTTGCCTTCAGAAGACACTTTTATTAATGACGGAATGGATGATCTATCTGTATTTGATAGGAAGAACGAAGTTTTCGTTCAGACCATGACTGCCAACGGATCGCTAGGATCAGGCAAGTTATTTAAAGAAAGAATCGATCTAAAAAAGTATTTCGAAATAACAAGTGTAAGTGTGAAGTAGGGCTTAGATGCTCTACTTCTTTTTGTTTTTAAAATAATGATGTTGTCTAGAAAGGAGAATCGTTTATGGGGTATTATAAAGATTTGCTCCCTGCAATGACTGCGGTAAACGTACCCACACCATACGCTGTTCAAGCTAACGAACAAGTGACCAGTGGATTGGTATGGTATGCAGTCGATAAAAACTCTTCTACTTATTGGAGTACAAATGCGAAAGCTCCATCATGTTGGTTCAGGGTTGACTTCGGCAATCAAGTCAAAGTTTCAAGATATTCTATAGCTATAGATACAGCAGTACCACCTACTGGATTTAACTTAGAAGC